>JAVEZP010000001.1:0-199838 GCA_034002925.1 Patescibacteria group bacterium
ATTTTGTGTTTTTTAAAAATTGTTGCAGTTTGATAGTTGTTCGCCACACATTGGGCAATGGTTTGGTTTTTAGTAATAGTCATAATAAGTAGGTTAATGATTAAAGTTTATAAATAAATCGTTTTCGGAACGGAGTGGAGAAAACACAATATTATCCCCCTCTATAATAAAAGAAAAAATCAAATTTATCCATTTTTGAAAGCCTATCATTCCTCATACTCCGTTAGAAAAATATTTTTGAATTGCGTATAACGTTTCGGCATATCTGATGTTTGCCGTAGCGTAGCGGAGGCAAATATGGGTGAAGGCTTTTGTATAAAAGCCGTAACCAGATATACGCTGTTAGCTGATGTATTCCTTTTCTTTTGTTTTCTGAAAGAAAACTTGTTTTAAAATATTTTCAAATTTCTTTTTCGTTTTGGGCTTTGGGCAGAGGGGAATTAAAGGGGTGAACGCCCAAAGCCCAAAACACCTTATTGTTTTTTCTTCAAAATAATCTTTCCTCTTGTTTTTCTATTTTCATCATTACCATAAAAACCTGACATCTCTTCGGGCTTATCTTCGTCAAAGTTTAAAATAGTAAAACCACAATGTCCAACAAAGCCAGTCTGTGAAAGATTTGTTTCTTTCGGGTCATTAGTATATTTATAGCCTAAAATCCATTCTAATTTATTGTTTTGATTTTTTTCAAAGTAATTGGAGGAACTTTTAAATCTGGATTGATCAAAATTTCCAGAGTAAATAAAACCGCCTTCTACTTTTTTTATCTTAATTTCTCCTTTGCCCTTGGTGTTGTATTTTGAATTGTCCCAATCGTATTTATAAGAGCTAAAATATTCCATTTCCCAACCCCCGACTATATTTGGATATTCTTGGAAACCAATTAAGATAAATAATTTTTTTATTATCCAATGTTTGTTCCAAAAAAATTTTTCATATAAAAAATTTAAAAGATAAAGAATTAAAAAGATAATTGCGGAAACAATACTGTATTTCCAAAAGTTTAATTCAGGAAATTTGTTGCTTACCGCATAAAACGCAAAAGTCAGTAAAACCGATATCGAAACTATTTTTTTGAGATTTAATTTAGTCATATTTTTTCTAAAACAAGATTTGCGCATTTTGCTATAAATAACTGAGCGTCTGCTAAATTCCAACAATTTTTAGACAAAAATAAAAGGTCTTGACCGTTGGCACATTTATAATATTCAAGTGATTTGTTTTCGGAATCATTGAGAACATTTTGCAATATATTTATAACAATACTCTGGTAACTTCCGTTAAAAGTTGGTGCCGGGCAGTTGTATATTAGGTTTTCTATAAAATATGATGGTGCGATTTTTTCGTCTATTTCTCCTTTTTCTTTTAATTTTTTTCTAATATTTTTAAAAATTCTGATAGAGTCTTTGAATTTCCCTTCCGTGTCATGATTAAGGGCTTCACAATTTTTCTTGTGTTCTTTCGGGTAGTTAATTATTAGATCATTTGTTTCGGTATTAAAAAATTTTATTCCAGAAACATATTGATCTGTAGTGTAAAAAGTAAAGCGACCATATTTTCTGTGATGAAAGGATGGAACAACATCTGCGTTTACTCGTAAGGTATTTTTTGGAATTTTCAAACTCTTTTTGCCATATTCAACAGTTACTCCCGAAAAATATTTTTTTAATGATTCATGGACATCTTTCTTAAATTGAACAAATTTATATGTGCTTGAATTTGGAAAATAAGAATGAAAATCTTTCTTTTCATCTTCCGTTAATTGATCTATGTCATAAGAAAAGATTGATTTTAGTTCAATCACAACATCTACATCACTATCGTCAGTGATGTTTGTGCTATTGGCGTATGAACCCTGCAAGTAAACCTCATAATTTTCTGCTTTAATCTCATAATCATGATTATTTTTAGCAAACTCCGATAAGTAAGCTGATAATGCTTTTCTTATCTCTTCATGGGTGTGTTTGTATTTTGTCGCCGCTGGAGCAGAAGCCCATTGTTGTAACTGTTGTTCAGAAATCATATTATTTTTTTACAATAAATAACGCATCTGAAACAGATGTGTATTTTTCGTCTTTCCAGTTAAAATTAATTTTTAGATTATTATCGGCTTTAAATTTATCAAGATATGACCCGACACTTTCTCTTAAAAAATCAATATTTCGTTTGAGCTTCCAACTATCTTCAAGGTTATCTTTTTCTATTAACACTAAAAATAAACGATTAGCAGAATCAAAACGTCTTTCGCCTTGTTCTTCATAAAGCCATTTAATGAGTTCTTTTTTGTTTTTCATAGCTTCTTCAACTATTTTCCACCTTGTTTTATGAAAATTGGTTATAGCTTTTTTTACTGGCTCAAGGTGGCTCTCTGATAATCTGGTAAGTAACTCGGATAGTAAAAATTTATTTTTTTGTGTTGAGTCAAATTTAATTTTGTTTGTCTTGGCAATTTGCTTGAGTTCAGTAAGTTCTGGCTTTAACCCTTTTTCTTTACGCTTCAAAGCCATGAAACCGTCAGGAAAATAAGTCACTTTTAAGTCAAAAGGAATTTGGTCAACAAAAAAATCAACCTTTTTAATCAAACCGATCGTGGGTAACACTCTTTTGTGCTCTTTAAAAATGTCTTCAATCAAAATTGATGTCCAGTGATTAAACCAAGAACACAAAACATATCCTTTCAGACTTTCATGTATATCGTTGTCAATTTTATCCATTAAGACATCAAAATTTTTGATTTTTTTGATGTAATTATCGACAATTGTTCTCTCAAGGTTGTTTTGATAGAGTCCGCCCCAGTCAAAAATTTTCAATTTATATAATTCTGAAATGAGTTTATCTTCATAACCCTTTCTTTCCTTCCTTTCATTTTGAAATTTGTCATTGATAAATTTATCAATAACTTTTTCTGTTTTAGGACTATTAACGATTTGTTCGATTAAATCATTGGTTTTTTGATTGGGGTCGATATCAATTTTTTCCGCAAATTCAACAAGCAAAGCCTTTCGTGTGATTGAACGAATTTTTAAAAATAGCAAACTATTTTGGTCTTTGAGCAATGTTTCAAAATCGTTTACATCATAAAGTTTTTTGAGCTGTTGATAAATTTTATAATTCATAGTGTTTTAGTTATAACAATAAAATAAATATTCGATAGTTCCTTTGCGACTTCCTTTTCCGCCATAATGATTTGAGTATTCATTCTCATACACTTTTACTTTTTTGTGCTTTTTAATGAGTTCAACCATTTTTTCTTTTTCTGGATAACTCTTGCTGTTATAAGAAATTAA
Source organism: Patescibacteria group bacterium (assembly GCA_034002925.1). Classification (GTDB taxonomy): domain Bacteria; phylum Patescibacteriota; class Patescibacteriia; order Patescibacteriales; family UBA12465. The sequence goes on from JAVEZP010000001.1 coordinate 3,288, forward strand.
CCAATAAGGAATGTGTTTACTATTTTCAAAAAGTTTTTCAAAAGATTTCTCAATTTCAGTTTTTTGAACAAAGCCACTCTCTTTTTTTGGAAAATACGACTTTGTGCCATTTACAAATTCTTTGTCTTTCCAGTACTGAACGAATGTTTCTAAGAAATGATAAAAGGCTTGATAGTCTGGGTGGCAACCAACATAAGGTGGATCAAAATAAACTAAATCAACATCTTTGAGTTTTGGAAGCAAAGAAATTGTGTTTTCGCAAAATACCTTATTCTTTTTTTTGTTATCAAAAATTGCATGATTATATGAATGTACAAGGCTTTGGAATATATCTTTCAGGTGTTTTGCTAGGCTTGCATTTCTTTTAATTCTATCTGGATTTTTGCTATATTCAATTGCTTTGAGATGTGCAAAATGCCCTAATGTAATTTTTCTTGTTAGAGATCGGTTCATTAAAGTCAAAGCTAATGCTTTTTTGTATTCATTGTCTAATTTCTCAACATTTGCTCGGAATTTATCTAAAAATTGAGCTTGGTCTTTTTCAAAAAAAACTCCAGTAAAAATCCTTTCGATTAGATTATCAGCTTTTGTAGTTTCATCTAACAAAATATCTATATCATTTTTATCAAGAATGATATTTTGATTTTCAATTAAAGCTTTAGAAATTAGAGAATTACACTTTAAAAAGTCGTTACTATAAACCTTATAGCCTCTGTCTTTAAAATAATATCCAACAACGGATGTCCCGCTAAAAGCGTCAAAAACAGTTTCAATATCTTTTGGTGCAATTTCAAGAATCCACTTAATAAGTTTCTCTTTGCTTCCCAAATATTGGGTTCTTGGAAATTGGTGTATTTTATATTTTTCGCCGAATAGCGTAGTTTGTGACATCATAATTTATATTCTGGTATAGTAGTTGTATTATATTTTTTCCCCTTATAAATAAATCGTTTTCGGAGCGATAGCGGAGAAAACACCTTATTCCCCTCTATAATTAAAGAAAAAGAAATTTGAAAATTTTTTAAAACAGTTGGGCGTTAACCCAGAAAAGAAAAGGAATATTTCAGCTAACGTTTCGGCATATACGATGTTGCGAGCGAGCGTGGCGGTATAATTTTCTTACCGCCTAAGCGAGCGAAGCAATATGGGCGGAACGACGAGGCACGAGGAGTGTAACCGTATATGCCGTGTTAGCTGATGTAATTTTTTATTTTTCTTCCTCTTTTTTCTTCGACCTTGAAAATAATCCAAAAATCAAAGCAATAAGTCCTCCTGTAATAGCTCCAATTATACCTTTTTCTGCAACGCCTTCAAAAATACTTGGAGAGTCATTCTTTTTTGCTTCTTCTTCGTTATATTCATATCCTTGTTCATAACTAAAAGAATCAATGATTTGATTGAAAGTTGATAAATTTTCTGAATATTCAGATTTAACGGAATAAAAATTGAGTTGAGTTATTCCACTTTTGCCTAAAAACATAGCTAATAGACCCTTTACTTTTCCGACATTGGCAACATCCATTTCTAGGTTCATAAAAATAATATTTCTTTCTTTATCTACGAATGGGTCTTGAAGACTTGCATTAGTCATTAGTTCTGAATATTCATCAATTTTTTTGTTTACGCTTTCAGAAAATTTATCACTTTCAAATGTCTGGGTAATTTGACTATATGAAGGAGTATTTACTTTATGTTGTTGAACAAGGATATATGGATATTGAAAAGCTTCGGTGTTCTCAAGCTGAAAGCCTGCCGCATAATCAATAAATTGTCCGCCAGTCATATCTGCTGCTTGTTGCATTACTTCGTCGATTGTAGATTTTGGAATTTCAACCCACCCGCTTGGAATTGTGAATGAGTAGTGATATTGCTGGCTTACGTAATCAAGGCTTTCAGCGTTTGCCATTGTCGGTAGCAGAAAGAAGCAAAAAAGAATGACGGTTAAGATTTTTTTCATAGTATTTATGGTTAAAAATAAAAAATTATTTCGGCTAACATTTCAGTATATCTGATGTTTGCCGTAGCGGAGCGGAGGCAAATATAGGTCGAGCGAGGGCACGAGCGAGCCAGATATACTGTGTTGTGCGAGGGTGAGCGACGTTAGGAGCGAAAGTGCAACGCCCCCTTGAGTTCTCTTTTGTGAAAAAAAATCCAATTCAATTTTGGCACTTTTTATCCTTATTTATGCACTTAATCATTAAGGTGTTGAATGGCATAATCCGCTTCAGATTTCGTAAATTTTTCGCCATATGCCGAAGTCAGTTGGTCGTGAATAGCTGATGGAGACATATTCATAGTATCTTGATAAGTTTTTGCTTTAACTAAAGCATTCGCATTCCAATCAGCTGTCATATTATCTATTGCATATTGTGCGGCATCAGCTGAAAACTTTTCGCCATATTCTGAAACAAGCTGATCATAAACGCCTTGCTTCGACATGTGCATTGTTTTTGCATACATTGTTGCTTTGTTAAGAGCAGATTTATATTCAGCCGGAACAGACGCTTCCTTGGTAGGTTCAGGTTTTTCCTGGGGAGTAGGAATTATTTCTGTTTTTTCCGTTTCAACTGGTTTTTCGTTGTTAGTGGTTTTAGGCTGTTCTTCTGTTGGTTTTATTTCATCCTTCTTTTGTTCAATGTTTGATACAGATTGTTCTTGCTGAACTGGTGGCTGATTATTTTGTTGTTTTGAAGTATCAATAGTCGAGCCAAAAATTATAAAACCAATAATTATAACAACCGCTTTCATTCCTCCAGAAAGATGAAATTTCCATTTTTCATCAACCAATTTATTAACAGGAGGAAGAAGAACAGCGGCCATTATTAACATTACGATTCCTGGAACTGGCTCAGAAAAAACAGATATAATTCCAGTTAAAGCAAAAAGAATGCCAAAAATCCAGCTCAAGATTAGACCAACTGTGATTTTTTTACTTGTTGTTTGTTCTGTCATAGTTTTTTAAATTAAAGAATTAAAAAGTGCTAAAATTTTCCTTGTTTTTATTTTTTCACAAAAGAGAATTTCGTACAACTCTTTATTATACAATCAAAGCATCTTATAACTACCATTATTTGTATGTTATACAAATATATGCTAATATATTAATCCACTTATTTACTTTAATTATAACACTAGGATTAAGGGTATGCAATCAATTTTAGATAACACTAAAAACACATTAAAATTAAAAAACTATAGCTCAAGAACTATCAAGTCCTATTTGTTTTACATCAAAGAATATCTAGTTTTTGCCCAAAAAAATGCTTTACATGATAAAAATATTGCAGTAGAAAAATATCTTTTACAGAAACAATCTAAAAATAATTCCTCACAAACAATTAATTTAGCCTTAAATGCTATTAAATTTCTATACAGAGATGTTCTTAGAGTTAAAGATAACATTAGTTTTAAATGCGCCAAAAGAAGCAATAAAATCCCAATTGTTCTCTCTAGGTTAGAAATTGAGGAAATTATCTCTGTTATTAGCAACACAAAACACAAGCTAGCTATCACTTTAAGCTATGCTGCTGGCCTACGAGTAAGCGAAACAGTGAGCTTGAAGGTAAAAGATCTGGATTTAGATAGTTTAACTATCCATCTAAAAGAAGCTAAGGGAAGAAAAGATAGAATCACCATATTTCCAGATAAACTTAAATCGAGCATAAAAAATTTAATAGCCGGAAAAACTAGTAATGATTTAGTCTTTGAAAACAATAGAGGCGCTAAACTAAGCACTACTTCCCTACAAAAAGTGTTTCGTTCTGCTCTAAAGAAAACAAATATAAAAAAAGAAGCTACTTTCCATTCACTTAGGCATAGCTTCGCTACTCATTTGCTTGAAAATGGAGTTGACGTGAGATATATTCAAGAATTATTAGGACATGCTAACATACGTACCACACAAATATACACTAAAGTTACCAATCCGCAACTAAAAAATATCAAAAGTCCATTATAAAATCTAATTTTTACCCAAAAACTCATCTATTTCTTTTTCTGCTTCATGAATATTGTCAATCCAAACTATCTCTCTGCCTTGTTTTTGCCAACGCTTAAACCAAGTTTTTTGACGCTTGGCGAAACGATAGGAAGCGGTATTAAGTTGCGTTAGCATTTCCTCATAACTAATTTTTTTGGTCAAGAAATAAGCAATAAAGCGATATTCTAAACCAAAAGAAATAAGACGCTTCCAAGACACTCCTTGCTGATGTAGATGTTCTACTTCAGCTATCATATTTTCATTTTGCAATCTATCATGCACACGCTTAGCGATTCTCTCTCGTAACTCCTCATCAGACCTCTCTAAACCGAGCACTAAAAAATCATAGGGGCTGTCTTTTTTTTGATTAAGAAGCTCAGGATTGTCTAAAATTTCTAAATAACGCGCTAAACGTCTTGGGTTATTTCTTTCACTATTATTTAATCTTAAAGCAAAATCTTCATTAATATTCTTTATTTTTTGCCATAAAACTTCTGTTCCTAGGGCCTCCCAGGCCTCTCTTTGTTTTAAATTACCTTTAACACTACTTAAATGATAATTATCTACCACTGCCTGTAGATACAGACCGGTGCCACCCACAATAATAGGCAACTTGCCCCTGGAGAGCACATCTTCAATAGCTTTAAAAGCTAATTTTTGATATTTAGCGAGATTAAAATTAGTTTTTGGCGAAACTACATCAATCAGATGATAGGGAATATTTTGACCTTCAAAATTATACTCTTTTAAATCTTTAGCCGTGCCAATATCCATGCCTTTATAGACTTGACGACTATCAGCCGAAATAATCTCACCCTGATAACGAGCTGCTAAACGCACCCCTAAAGCTGTTTTACCAGAAGCGGTAGATCCTAATAACACAACTATTTTTGCTTTTGTAATCTGTTTTTTTATCATAAATTATCATCCAATACTTCTACTAAGTCAGCACTTAGACCAAAGCTTTTAACCGCTTTAACACGCAATAAAACAAAACGACCAATTAAATCTTGAGAACTAGAAAATTGCACACTTTTAAAACTAGAGGTTTTGCCTTGATAGACTCCTTTTTTAGTTTTACGATCAACTAAAACTTTTACTACTCTATCAACATAATCTTGATTAATTTTGAGACTAGTTTGTCTTAAAATATTTTCTAAAGTTAATTCTCTCTCTTTTTTCTCCAGTTCGCTAACATTGTCTTTCATCTTCCAAGCAACAGTTCCGGGGCGCGGGCTATATTGAGAAATATAAGCCATATCAAATTTTAATTTTTTAAATAATTTAGCCGTATTTTGAAATTGTTTTTTTGTTTCTCCAGGAAAACCAACAATCACGTCAGTGCTAATCGCAATGCCAGGCTTAGCTTGTCTAATTTTTTCAATTAAACTAATAAAATGCTCAGCTGTATAACGACGATTCATAGCTTGTAAAATATCATCATCACCTGACTGAACGGCTAAATGGAGATGGTGACAGATTTTATCAGAAGCAGACATGACTCTAATTAATTCATCAGATAAATCTTTAGGATGGCTAGAAAAAAAACGCAACCAAAAATTTCCTGGCAAAGAGGCAATTTTTTTTAATAATAAAGGAAAATCAATGCGTCCACTACGATAACTATTAACATTTTGAGCAATTAAAACAATTTCTTTATAGCCTTTAGCTAACAAGTTCTCAACTTCTTTGATAATATCAGAAGAAGCGCGATATACTTCTCGGCCACGAGCATAGGGTACCACACAATATGAACAGAAATTATTACAGCCATTACCAATAGGCACATAGGCGGTAAAAGAGCTGTAGTATTTAGGTGTAATGCCTAAATATTTTTCACCACTTAAACGTCTTAATTCTGTTTGACTGCTTGATGACTGATGATTGGCATTATGCAATAAAGCTAATAAATTAGGCAACTCATTAATGGGCATAAATAAATCTACTTTGCCTTTTAATCTTTTCTGCACATCTTCCCTGTTGGCCAAACAACCAGTAATAACAATTTTAACCCTTGGATTAGTTTTGCGAATTTGATTCACTAAACCATAAACACGATCTTCCGCCGCCTGACGAATACCACAAGTAGTAAGAATTACTAAATCAGCCTTAATATAATTATCAAGTGCTTGATATTTATTTTCACTTAAAAAGGCCTCTATTCTTTCACTGTCAGCTTGATTCATATGACAGCCAATTGTAATAATATAATAACTTTTCATAGAATTATTGAGCGAGTAATGTCTCATCATTTACAATCATTGGTTTAACAAGATATAAAGCAAAGGGGCCACGTCTTTTAATAGGCTCTATCTGTAAATTAAAATTTGGCAATTTTCTCTCATTGAGATAAAGGAGATCTTTTTCCGGAAAAGCAAAATTATAATAATAAACCGGATAATATTTAACCAATTGAGAGATTACTTCATTAACATCATTATTAGTTAATAAGGCGCTAACAATCTTTCTTTCTGGAAACAATTGCTTATCATGATACTGAGTGATAATAATAGCCTCTTCTTCTGTGCTTTCTAAAATAGCAGCTGCATCTTGACGATCGCGAAAATGATTATAATATAGCGTCATTAAACCCTCCTCAGAACCGAAAAAAACAAAACTTAGAGAAATAAAAATATAAAAACCTGTTAATAATGACGCCATGAGTAGATAAAGATAATTTTGCCCTCGCAAACGCCAAGCTTCTAATTTAATAAAACGAGACAAAGAAGCAAATAACTTGGAAAAACGAACAATAAAAAAAGCAGCAAAAGGCATGGCCATAATATAAATTGGCAGCCAATAACGAGTATAAGAATTACCAATAGTAAAGCGGCTAGGATCAGGATTATCATTAAATTGCCAACTACCATAATACAAAACTAAAATAACAGACAATAAAAACCAAGATAACAAATAAAGCACTGCTCCTTTTTTTGGTCTTTTAAGCCATTTAAAAGCAAAGATTATAAAACCAAAGGCAGTAAATAGACATAAGAGTGGAAACATTTTAATCACATAGTAATAAAACATCTCTAAAGATTGGCGTGGATGATAACCAAAATAAAAAATATTATCTTTCAACACTCGCCAAACATTTTCTAACCTAGAAATACTATTTTGCAAATTAATATGTAAAATTTCTCCACTAGCTTGAGATATTTGTTGCAAAGAAGCATTCATCTCGCTATAACCACCGTAAAAAGGAGAAGAATAAAGTATTTGATTCCAGTAAAAAACTGGCAATAAAGATAATAGCAAAGCAAAGATACCAGTAACAATCGTTAGCAAACTTAAACGCCGAGCATAAAATAGCCAAATCAATAAAAATAATGGCCCTAACCAAATCAATTCTGAACTCCTACTAGCAATAGCGCCCCCTAAAAACAAACCAGACAAAAAAGCGGAGCCATTTGCAATCAGTGTTTGGCGATCAAAAGACCAGGCTAAAAAAGCTCTTTTTTTAATAATAGAATGCTTAATGGTTAATAATAAGAAATAAGCCGAGCCTAACAAAAAGACAACAAACAAGACGTTATGAAAAAGACTGCGCACCGTGTAAAAAATATAAACCGGAAAGGAAGCTAATAAAATAGCGGCAATTAAAGCTGTTTTTTTACCCCAAAGCTGACGGACAAAGGCATAAAAGAAAATAATACCTAAAGTCGCAAAAAAGGGCGTAAAATAAGGAATAAGCTGAGGGCCAACTAACATCGCTAAATGAGCATAGAGCAAAATAATACCCAAAAAACTCACTGGCTTTAACCAAGCATGATCACTACGGATGCTACGAGGATGAACAATTTCTTCACCAAATAAATTTGCTTCTTCAAACACAGCAATATTACCCTCACTAGCATAGTTGTTAATAAAAAAATAATTCGCTGTTTCGTCAGGTGATAAAAATTTAGTATAAGCAGAATCTTGCACGCTACTCACCAAAAAAGCAGTGCCCGCTAAAAATAATAGCGCTGTCAAAGCGACTAAGATATTTTCTAAATTTTTCCGCCACCAGACTGAATTCATAAGTATAAAAATCTATTTATTACTCTTAAATAGTAGCCAAAATTTTCCGAATAAGCAAGAAAATGCTATTATATAAATATCATCACCACTATTATGAAAACTCTTAAATTTTTGTTCAATTTTGAAAAAATATGGATTTTCTTCAGCTGTTTAATTTTTAGCGGCGCTTTGGTTTATATTTTTTATCAACTTAATCTATTAGGCATTATTAGCGCTCTTTCTATAGCTATATGGCTAAGCTGGGCTGCCTATAAACAACTAAACAAAACCTCCCTCAAAGAAGAAAAAATTAGAACATCTTGGCACTTTCATTCAGCGGCTATTATAAATATAATAAGTAATATTAGCCTAATTTTTATTTTAATAAGCAGTCGTAGCACCGACGCTATTATATCTCCTTGGACAGAAATAAAAACAATATTTTTTATTTTCTTAAGCATTAGCACTATCACTCTCATATTAAGCTTAAATCAAGAAGCAGCAGCTAAATATAAAAAAATTATTTTTTCATCATATTTATTAGTCATTTTCTCCGTTGCCGCCATTATATATAAGTTTGGTTACGGCTTTGACATTCATATACATTTAGCCGCTCTGCAACAAATTGCTAGTGACCACCTCATTCTACCTAAAACTCCTTATTATTTAGGACAATACAGCCTATTAGTCATGTTCCATCGCCTTTTTGGATTAAATCTAGAATTTTTAAATAACTATTTAGTGCCTGTCAGCGCTGCTTTATCTTTGCCTTATTTATTATCATATCTACATCAACATCGACATCAACCAACTAACGCCTGGTTGGCTAGTTTATTTTTAATAACACTATCTTTTTCTCCTTTTATTGTGAGCACTCCACAAAATTTTAGCTATCTCTTTTTGTTGGCAACAGTAATATTTGCTTATAAACAATCCCCCTCAGTACTTACTATCAGTTCTGCTCTAGCCACAATTAGTATTCATCCTTTAGCAGGTATTCCTGCCATTATGATCGCTGCTTGGAGTGTGTTAGATAAGCATGCCCATCAATCTCAACTTATTAAATTAAGCCTAAAGCCACATAATATATTTATAACCACAACAATATTAATGAGCCTAGTAATCTGGCTAATATCTGCTTTTAGTCGCCTTAATTTTAATAGCTTTCATCTTGCTTTAAAATTACCAATGTTTCAAAACACTGATACTTATCTACTTAATTTAAGCTATTTTTTAATTAATAATTATACCTGGTTAATTATTGCTTTAATAGCCTTATTGCTTATTTATTATAAAAAAATTTGGCAAAATAGAAGTCTGTCGGAACAAAAATTTGCCATTATTTTAAGTGTCAGCGCCCTAGCTATTCTGAGCACTTACATTATTAGTAACTTTTTTTATTTTAATAATTTAATTGCCTACGAACAAAATGGCTACACTAAACGTTTATTAATTATAAGCATTTTAATAGCTGTGCCTTTATTTTGGGAATTGTTCTATTTCTTAATAAAAAAGTTTCAAAAAACAACTTTAAAAAATAGGATTATTTTAAGCATTGCTTTCGCTCTTATTATAATCACCAGTATTTACGCTTCATATCCGCGTTTAGATAATTACCACAATAGCCGCGGCTACTCTACCGGACAAGGAGATATAGAAGCTGTGAACCTAGCAGAACAAATAGCTAGTTCAAGCTCCTATATTGTTTTGGCCAATCAACAAGTAAGTGCGGCGGCTATACGTCAATTTGGCTTTAAAGGGCGCTATTTAATTGATCAAAATAATGAAGAAATTTATTTCTATTCCATTCCCACTGGTGGCGCACTATACCAATATTTTCTTAACGCCTCTTATCAATCAGCCACTAGAGAAAACATGCTTATGGCTATGGATTTTGCTAAAGTAGACAAAGCCTATTTAATCATTAATCAATATTGGTGGGCTAGTCAAAAAATTATTGAAGAAGCTAAAATCAGCGCTAACAATTGGTACAAAATTAATAATGGCAGTAATTATCTGTTTGAATATATTAGATAAAAAATCATTTAGAGAAAAGGTAAAATAAAAAAACACTTATCTAATAAGTGTTTTTTGTTGTTTAACTTTATTAATATTTACAATCAGAAATTATCTATTTCGTTTCTTGATAATTAAATACAGGACCCACTGATAATACTAATTGATCATTGATAGGATGTATCATGATTAATAATTTTGGTGCAAGAATTTTTTGACGCACCTTGGCTTTAAGAGCCTCATTAGTCCAAATCAAATTCTTGTCGCTACTCTTTTCCACTGAATACATTTTTGCAAAATCCCTAATTACCTGATTATCAGCCTCGTTTAGAGATTCTCCCTGTGCTTGTTTTGCCGCAATCGTTTGTAAATTACTTAAAACTATTTTTGCATCTTTCAAATAATTAATTGCCGAACTAGATCTTTCGTGAATACTTAAAGATTGAAACATAGTAATAATCATTTCATTGTGAGCTAAAAGTCTTTGATAAAACTCTAAATTAGGTTCTAGCCAAGCATAATTGAGTAAGGTTGAACCTGTAGACAAAGTACCACTGGTATTAATTTGCGTCCTAAGCACTATTTTATCTAAAGGTAATTGCATATCAATCCAAGACGCTACCACACTAGCCGCCATTTGTGTTTTCCAGCTCTCAGTTTGTAAATAAGAGGGTAGATACTCATCAAAAGATTTTAAATAACTTTGCCAAAGCAATAGAGAAGACCAATAATTATTAATATTATTATTCATGACTTCTTGAACTAATGGCCTTAAGCCTGAAATAGCCTCATGATAGGCAGAATAATTACTATTTTCAATAAAACTTTGACCGCGCCAAGTATCATCAATTAAGAATAAAATATCCTGCGCAGAACCTTGACATCTTTGATATACTCCTTGCAACTTACAAGCGGTCACATTATTGGCTGGTATTTCTCGATCATCACCCTGATAATAACCAACGTAGGGATAACGTAAGTTGGAAAGAATAAAATTATTAGGCCAATAGAAATCAGCTAGAAACTGTAAACCAGCATAACGACGACCATCCCAGGCATTAATATTATAGGCTCCCTGCACTGGCAAAGATTGTCTTTCTAATAATTTTTGTCTCAAGCTTTCAAAATTATCTTCTGCCTTTTCATTGTTTTCTGCAAAAATCTCATTAACCTTAGCTCCTTCTGGGAAAAGCGTTATAAAAGAATCTTGATAATCAATATAATTCCAAGCATCACGCAAACCCTTAAAAAAGGCCAAACTTTTATAGACTCGCGCCCATTCATTTTTTAAATCTTGAGAAATAGAAAAATCTTGAGCAATGAAGTTGGCAGCAATAAAATTAATACGCCAATCATCTTTATCTAACAAGCAATCAGGACAATTACTGTCACGATAATTTAAAGGAAAAGTAGAATTTAACCAAGTGGCAGCTAAATAAAAATTGTTTAAACGAGCATTATCACTATATTCTGTAGGTACTACAAAATTTTTATAATCTCTATCATATAATAACACTGGTGATTTTTGTGTAAGCTTGGCTTGATCGATTAAATCTAATTCCCGTAACACATCATCATTTAAATAAGAAGGAACAACAAACTCATATTTTTTCCTTTCCTGTTCATTGAATAAACCAGAGCTAAAACGATTATTAGCTTCTATTTGATTATCATCTGGCTTTAATAATTCCAAAGAAACAGCAAAAAAGGCTGTCGCCAATCTCTCTCCTTCTAAAACCCGATCATTGACAGGTCCCGCCTCAGAAAGATGAGATTCATAACGTACACGAGCAATCTCATATAAAGCTTTATTAATATTCCACAGACTCTCATAGAAAACATTTTCCTCTATTTCTTTAAAAGCTAATTTCAAGATACTTTGATAATAATAAGAGATAAAATCGGCACTAATATATAAAGGAATCTGACGCTCATCTAATAAATTAGCTAAAGCATATAAATTATCTGCTTCTTCTATCCAGGGATTATCAATTACTGCAAAACCAGATTGATTTAATGAGTTCAAACTAGATTCAAGATCTAATTTTCTAGATATGTCATAATAGTTAGCCACATCTAACTTGATATTGATAGGTAAATTATAATTATTAAAATTAATTTCTTGAGACACTGCTTCTAAATTATAAAAATCAGAAAAAGCTACATACTCTACTCCTTCTAAATCATCAAACAAACCATTATCATTTTCATTAACATTATCAGTGGGATTTAAATAAGCGCCTAAGCCAATCTGATCACTGCTAGTGGCGAGCTCTAAATCCTCTGGATTATTTTGATTATTTTTTTTAAATGAAAAAGCAGGTAAAAAATACCAAATCAAGAAAATTAAAACAAATAATAAGAAAGCGACGATAATAAAAATAATAATTTTTTTCTTTTTACTGTTAGCCTCGTCATCTTGTTGATTATTACCAGCTGGATCAATAAAATTATTAGCACTGCTCTCTAAATTTTGACTTTGTTCGTCAAACATATAATTTAAGGTAAATATTTATTTTTATTACGTAAATGCTCCTCATAGCTCACAGAATAAATAATATCCTTACTATTAGCTGGAGTTAGAAAATAATTATAATTAGTGTAAATCGGATAAATAGCCGCTTCAATCGCTAAAATCCCTGGATTACTCACTGGTCCAGGTGGTAAATTACGATATTTATAAGTATTATACAAAGATTCTACTTGTGTATCAGCTGTCGAATATTGAGGCTTATTAATACCTAAAATATAAGCTAAACTCGCACAAGACTGTAGCGCTTGACCGTATTTTATTCTATCCCAGAAAATACCAGCAATAATTTTAGCATCATGATTATCACCGGTCTTATAATTAATAGGCGCTTCTTTTTCAATTAAAGATGCCATAGTGACAATTTCAAAAATTGTTCTTCCTTGTTTTTTGATATCAGCTCGCATCTGAGGTGTTAATCTTTGATCAAAGTTTTCCAACATTTTAACAATTAATTCTTCAGGAGTGGCGCCATCAGCGAAGATACGATAAGTGTCTGGATATAGATAACCTTCTAGGCCTTGATTTTTAGGTTTATCTTTTAAAAATTCAAACTGTTCAGAAAAATCTAGAGGCTTGGGCAAATCTTTTTCTTGACTGTAATCTACTTGAGGAAAACCAGCTTTCTCTAAAAACTCCTCGCTCTGCCAAATACCTTCTCGTTCAAAATATTGTCCCATATCTTTATTGGTCCAACCCTCCAATAAACGAACATTACGTTCAGGGCGTAACACTACAGGCTCTGCCTTAGGTTCAGGGCTGAAAATAACAGAAATTATTGGCAACTCACTAACAATATTACGCAATACCGTAGTACCAAAAAACAAGCTAATAAAAATTGCACTAGCTAATAAGCTAAAAGCAAAAATTAATAAATATCGAGCTAATTTAAACATAAAAATTCTTTATTTTTTCTTCTTAGCAGCCTTAGCAATTAAAATAGAACTAGAACGAGTTTTTTTACCTAAACCATCTACCATCTTGATACCGTATTTTTTACAAATTTGATATTCAGGCACATCACCAACGCTTTTTCTATCACCACCATTAGCAAAAATATCTGGCCTTAATTGAGCTAAGGATTTACAGACTGTTTTATCTCGATCAATAGCAACAAATACCTGATCAACATCACGTAAGGCTTTAATAATTTTAACCCGATCATTTAAACTCATAAAAGGCACACTACCTTTTAAATGCACTTGATAATCATTGTTAACTATAACCACTAATTTATCTCCTAGTTTTTTAGCTTTACTAATCATAGTTAAATGACCAACATGCAAAGGATTAAAATAGCCAGAGACTGCCACTACAATTTTTTTACTTGTTTTCTTAACTTTTTTATTTTGATCAGACATATTTTTTGAAAAAGTATATAAAATAATTATAGCAAAATAAAGCTTTTTAGCCAATTAATAAACAAAAAAAAGACCCTTTTCAGGGTCTTTTTCTTGATGATAATAAATTTTACATCATTCCTCCCATGTCCATGCCTGCGCCATGATGATGATCTGATTTCTTATCCTCTGGCTGATCGCTAATGACTGCCTCAGTGGTTAAAAACATCATTGCGGCTGAAGCAGCGTTCTCTAAAGCAGAACGCACTACTTTAGTAGGGTCAACAATACCAGCTTTAATCATTTCTACAAATTCGCCGTTAGCCGCATTATAACCTCTAATTTCTTTAGCAGCTTTATTCTCTTCAATAATGCGTTGTAAAATCAAAGAACCATCAACTCCAGCATTATTAGCAATTTGTTTAATAGGTTCTAAAATAGATTGATTAATAATTTTTTCACCAGCTGATAACTTAGAACTGTCTTTCATTTCTTTTTCAAAACCAGCAAAATCATGACCATAACAAGCAATTGCTAAAGCCATGCCGCCACCAGGAACTACTCCTTCTTCCACGGCTGCCTTGGTAGCATTAAGCGCATCTTCAATCCGATATTTCTTTTCTTTCATTTCAGTTTCAGTAGCTGCTCCAACTTTAATAACCGCCACGCCACCAGCTAATTTAGCTAAACGTTCCTGTAATTTTTCTTGATCAAAATCAGAATCACTTAATTCCTTTTCACGACGAATCTGAGCAATTCTATCTTCGATAGTCTTTTTATCTCCCGCCCCATCAATAATAGTAGTATTATCTTTAGAGGCGACTACTCGTCTAGCTCTACCTAAATCTTCAATTTCTGCTTTATCAAGCTTTAATCCTACTTCTTCTGAAATCACACGAGCACCAGTTAACACAGCAATATCTTCTAACATCGCTTTACGACGATCACCAAAACCAGGAGCTTTGATACCTAAAACATTAAAGGTGCCACGCAGTTTATTTAAAACAAAAGTAGCCAAAGCTTCTCCTTCAATATCTTCAGCAATAATAACTAAATCTTTCTTACCAGATTGAGCTAATTTTTCTAAAAGCGGTAAAATTTCTTGCAAAGAAGCTATTTTTTTATCAGTTAATAATATATATGGATCATTCATTTCAGCTTTCATGCTCTCAGAATTTGTAATCATGTAAGGAGAAACATAGCCTTTATCAAATTGCATACCCTCAACTACTTCTTTTTCAACACCAAAAGATTGTCCTTCTTCAACGCTAATTACACCTTCTTTACCAACGCTATCCATCGCTTCCGCAATAATTTTACCAATCTCTTCGTCATTAGCAGAGATAGAACCAACTTGAGCAATTTCTTCTTTAGTATTAATTTCTTTGCTCATTTTTTTTAAATTCTTCACAATTTCTGCCACTCTAAGCTCAATTCCCTTGCGAATTTCAATTGGATTAACTCCAGCCGCAACTAATTTTAAGCCATTATTAATAATTGCTTGAGCTAAAACAGTTGCAGTGGTAGTACCATCTCCAGCCGCATCATTAGTTTTAGAAGAAACTTCTTTAACAATATTAGCGCCAATATTTTCAAAACTATCTTCTAAGTCAATTTCTTTTGCTACCGTCACTCCATCCTTAGTGACAATTGGAGAGCCATAGCTACGTCCTATAACTACATTACGTCCCTTAGGACCTAAAGTCACCTTAACAGCATTAGCTAGTTTATCAGCTCCATTTTTGAGCGCTAAACGCGCTTTTTCATCAAAAATAATTTGTTTAGCCATATGATTATTATAATTTAATTATTTTTCTAAAATAGCGACGACATCGCTTTCACTTAAAATAAGATATTCCTCGCCATCAATTTTAACTTCATCAGGAGAATATTTTTTAAACATCACTTGGTCGCCCACCTTTAAACTCATGGGCACTAATTGACCATTGTCTTTTATTTTGCCTGGGCCGACAGCAATGACTTCCCCTTGTTCAGGGCGCTCTTTATCAGATGAGCTTGGCAAAACAATGCCTGATTTTGTTACTTCATCTAAGGCAGCTGCCTTGATAATCACATGATCAGAAAGTGGTTTTAGTTTCATAAATTTATCAGGGCACAAAATTATTAAGAAACTCACAATATAAATTATGGTCTTGAATAATTTTGGCTAATATTATAATTTTATTTAAATGATATTTTTAGCACTCAAGAAGCAAGAGTGCTAAACCTAGCACTATTGTAAAGCTTTTGCTAAAGCCTGTCAAGTATTTTTATACCATATTTTTATCCTTGTTTTAGCTACTAATATGTAGTAGAATATAGTTATTAAATAATTTATGACTATTTTTCAAGCTTTAATTTTAGGAGTAGTTGAGGGTATTAGTGAATTTTTACCAATCTCTTCTACTGCCCACCTAATTATTAGCGCTAAAATTTTACAGATTCCTAACACTGACTTCCTCAGTAGTTTTTTAATATCAATTCAATTGGGCGCGATTCTATCTGTGATTACCCTATACGCTCGTTTAATTTGGCAAAAAC
Source organism: Patescibacteria group bacterium (assembly GCA_034002925.1). Lineage (GTDB taxonomy): Bacteria > Patescibacteriota > Patescibacteriia > Patescibacteriales > UBA12465. The sequence goes on from JAVEZP010000001.1 coordinate 19,696, forward strand.
CAAAAATTATTCTTAAATTAGCGAGTGCGTTTTTACCTACAGCTATTATTGGTTTAATGGCCTATAAATTAGTAAAAAACGTCTTATTGGACAATTTAAACACCATCGCCTGGGCTTTATTATTAGGTGGTATTATTTTAATTATTTTAGAAAAATATTTTGCCAAACATCATAAAAATGAAGATTTTAAAGAGATACAAGACATTAGCCACCGTCAAGCGGCTTTAATTGGCGTCTTCCAAAGTATTGCCATTATTCCTGGTATTTCTCGTTCAGCTGCTACTATTATGGGCGGCCTATCTTTAGGCATCTCTAGAAAAAACATTGTAGAGTTTTCTTTTTTATTAGCCCTGCCCACGATGGCAGCAGCCACTGCTTTAGATTTATATAAAAATCCTCCTATTTTAGAAACATCCACTATTTATGTTTGGCTACTTGGCTTAATAAGCGCCTTTATTGTCGCCATTTTAGGAATTAGATTTTTCTTAAAATATATTCAAAGAAATGATTTTCAATTATTTGGCTGGTATCGTATTGTTTTAGGCTTAGCTATCCTCTTATATTTATATTTCTAATTGTTAACTTCAAATATAATGACAAAAAAATCCGCTTTTATGCGGATTTTTGTTTTTTTAAACTAGCAATCAATTAATTCTTTATAGACTTGAGACGACGCCATTTATGTACAGCCCTTTCTCTGGCTAATTCTACCTCCAAGCGCAAAGCCACGGCTGATAAATCATAATTATCTTTCTTTTCTGCTTCAATTTTAGCTTTTTCTGCTTTTTCTCTAGCGGCTACTACCACTGATTCATCTAAATTTTGTGCTTGTTCGGCGCTATCGGCTAAAATCACAATTTTATCTCTTAAAACTTCAATAAAACCACCCGCTACCGCAATAATTTCAAGCTCACCATCTAGTTTTTTTAATTCCAAAACGCCTGGTTTTAAAATAGAAACTAACGGAATATGTTCAGGTAAAACAGTAATTTCACCATCTAGAGTTGGCACAGTTGCTTGAAGAACTTGTTGTTTAGAAACAACTTTTTCCGGAGTAACAATTTCAAATTTTATGTTCTTTTTTTCTGACATAATAATTATTATTTGTTAGCACTAGCCACTTCTTCAATACTGCCTTTCATGTAGAAGTCATCTTCAGATACATGATCATACTTACCATCTAATATCTCTTTAAAGCTCTTAACAGTATCAGCTAATTTTACATACTTACCAGCACGACCGGTAAAGGCTTCGGCTACTGAGAATGGTTGAGATAGGAATTTTTGAATCTTACGAGCACGATTTACTAATAATTTATCTTCTGGAGATAATTCTTCCATACCTAAAATAGCAATAATATCTTGTAAATCTTTATATCTTTGTAATATTTGTTGTACGCCACGAGCAGTCTCATAATGTTCTTGCCCTACTACCTTAGGATCAAGAATAATAGAAGAAGAGTCTAAAGGATCAACAGCTGGATAAATACCTAATTCCGCTAAAGAACGAGATAACACCACAGTTGAATCAAGGTGACCGAAAGTAGTAGCTGGTGCTGGATCAGTTAAGTCATCAGCAGGCACGTATACCGCTTGAATAGAAGTAATAGAACCATCTTTAGTGGAAGTAATACGTTCCTGTAATTCTCCCATTTCTGTAGCTAGAGTTGGTTGATAGCCCACAGCTGAAGGCATACGTCCTAATAAGGCTGACACCTCGGAACCAGCTTGAGTAAAACGGAAAATATTATCAACGAAAAAAAGCACATCTTGATGTTTTTCATCACGGAAATATTCTGCAATTGATAAACCAGATAGTGCCACACGAGCACGTGCTCCTGGTGGTTCATTCATTTGACCAAAAACCATTGATACCTTATCTAACACACCACTGTCTTTCATTTCATGATATAAATCATTACCTTCACGGGTACGTTCACCCACACCAGCAAACACTGAATAACCACCATGTTGACTAGCAATATTATGAATTAATTCCAAAATAACCACTGTTTTACCTACACCAGCACCACCAAACAAACCTACCTTACCACCTTTAATAATCGGACAAATAAGGTCAATCACTTTAATACCAGTTTCTAAAATTTCTACCGCACTGGATTGTTCGGTAAATTTAGGAGCTGGACGATGAATACTGTATTTTTTCTCAGTTTTTGGGGTTTCGCCGCCATCCACCGCTTCTCCTAACACATTAAAGATGCGACCCAATGTTTCTTGACCAACAGGTACGCTAATAGGAGCGCCGGTATCTACTACTTTTGCACCTCTTTGTAAGCCATCAGTTGATCCCATGGCAATAGTACGAACCACATTAGAACCAATGTGTTGTTCTACCTCTAAAACCAACTTTTTTTCATTTAAACTAATTTCTAAAGCATTGTAAATAGCTGGTAATTGCTCTTCAAAATAGACGTCTACGACGACACCAATCACTTGCTTCACACTACCAGTATTGATTTTTGTTTCGCTCATATTTTTAATTTTTTATTAAAATTTAATCGAGTAAAGCATTGGCGCCAGCGCTAATTTCCGCAATTTCTGCGGTAATACCAGCTTGACGAGCTTTGTTATAGAATAAAGTAAGTTCACGTACCATATCATTAGCTGCTTCAGTCGCCTGATGCATAGCGCTCATACGGGCACTATGTTCAGATGCGTTAGCCTCTAATAAAGCTTGAAATATTTGGACTTCTAATAAACGGGGAATCATTTTTTCTAACACCTCTTCTGGACTTGGTTCAAAAATAAAATCAAAACCAGCTTGAGCAGAAAGATGTTTTTGTTTTTTCTCAGCCAACATTTCTTTGCTGACACTAACTTTAGGATCACCAACAATACCCAAATACTCATCTTCTGTATCAATATCTATAGGTAATAATTGCTTAACTCTCGGCACTTGCTTCACTGGACTAACAAAGTCGGTATAGGCTACTAAAACTTTATCATATTTACCAGCTAAAAAATCTGACATGGCCATTTTTACAATTGGTCGCGCTTCAGAGATATCACTAATTTCATCATTTTTAGGAAATTCAGCCGCTACCGGATATTTTTGTCCATAAACAGTTGCTCCTTTTTTTCCGATTAAAATAAACTCAACTGGAGTCTCAGCGTGTTTTTTAATCGAATCTTTAACTTTATTAATAATAGCAGAATTATAACCACCACACATGCCACGATTAGAAGTAATCAAAATAATTGCTACTTTTTTAACTTGAGCTCTTTTTTGTAGAAAAGGATGAAAAATCGTACTCTTGCCATGAATCATGGCTGCTAAATGCAGTACTGTTTCCCAGCTCAAATTAGCATAAGTACGAGTACCTAAAACCGCCTCCACTGCTTTTCTCATTTTAGCAGCAGCCACCATTTCCATCGCTCTAGTAATTTTTTTAGTATTACTGATTGATTTTATTCTACGTGATATTTCTTTAGTCTTGGCCATAGTTAAAAATACTAGACTTTACTTAATTAAATATTCTAAACCAGATTTATATTCTTCTAGTAAAGTTTTAATTTTTTCTTCAACCACTTCGTTTAATTCTGGTTGATCGCTTAAAGCTTTGCTAACGTCGGTATTTAATTCCATTTGTTTATACAAAGCACTTTCAAATTCTTTAATTTTATCAACTGGAACATCATCAAGAAAACCATTAATTAAAGCGTAATAAATAACTACTTGCTTATCAACTGATAGAGGTTGATACTGATCTTGTTTAAAGACCTCATACAATCTTTTACCTCTTTCTAATTTACGACTAGTTTCTTCATCTAAATCAGAACCAAATTGGGCAAAAGCAGCTAATTCTCTAAATTGAGCCGCTTCTAAACGCATTTTACCAGCTACTTTTTTCATAGCTTTAGTTTGAGCAGAAGACCCAACGCGAGATACTGACAAACCAGCATTTACCGCTGGACGATTTCCCTTATAGAACAACTCCGGTTCTAAGAAAATTTGACCATCGGTAATAGAAATAACATTAGTAGGGATATAAGCAGAAATATCACCCGCTTGGGTTTCAATAATCGGTAAAGCGGTAATAGAGCCGCCACCATTTTCCTTATTCAACTTACAAGCTCTTTCTAATAAACGAGAATGTAAATAGAAAACATCACCTGGAAAAGCTTCGCGTCCCGGTGGGCGACGTAATAATAAAGAGATTTCACGATAAGCAACAGCGTGTTTAGACAAATCATCATAAACGATTAATACATCCTCACCCTTATCTAAAAAGTATTCAGCAATAGCCGTACCAGCATAAGGAGCAATATAGAGTAAGGAAGCAGGAGCAGAAGCACCAGCTAAAACAATAGTAGTGTATTCCATAGCACCCGCTGCTTCTAACTTACGCACGATTTCAGCCACTTTTGATTCTTTTTGACCAATAGCCACATACACACATTTCATGTTTTGGCCTTTTTGATTGATAATGGCATCAATTGCAATCGCAGTTTTACCAATTTGACGATCACCAATAATAAGTTCACGTTGACCACGACCAATTGGAATCATCGCATCAATTGCTTTAATACCAGTCTGCACTGGTTGATTAACTGAAGCGCGAGTAATAACACCAGGGGCAATTTTTTCCACTGGATAGAATACTTGGCTTTCAATATTAGCTTTACCATCCATTGACTCACCTAAAGGATTAACTACTCTGCCAACTAAAGACTCTCCTACCGGTACGCTTAAAATGCGCTTAGTGCAAACCACTTCATCACCTTCTTTAATACTACCGAAATCTCCCAAAATAATAGCGCCAACTAAGTTTTCTTCTAAATTCAAAGCTACTCCAGCCACTTCTCCATGTTCAGATTTAAATAAAAGGATTTCGCTCATCATAGCTTCAGTTAAACCTGAAACCAAAGCGATGCCGTCAGAAATTTTCAGCACTTGGCCAACACTACTCTCTTCAATAGAAGCCTTAAAATCAGAGATTTGGCGTTTAAGCTGTTCGACGATAAAATCTTTAGTACTAGACATATTTATTTATTTAATTAAAAGCTGTTTTTTAAATTTGCGTAAATTATTTTTTAAACTACCATCAAGAACAAAGCCTTGATAACGTAAAACAAAGCCACCTAAAAGAGATTTATCTACTTTTTCTGTCCAATTAATTTTATTAGCTCCTAGTTTATTTTCTAAATAAGTAGCAATCGTTTTTTTACTATCAGCCGATAGCGCGTAAGCAGAACTAAGCTCAGCACTTAATTCCCCTTTATCTTGTTCTAGCAACATCGCTAATTCATGAATAATTTTATCACCCTGAGCTAAATCATGGCGATCTTGTAGCAAACTAACGAAACGCTTAATCACTAGCTCCGTCTTTTCTGGAGATAGTTTAGATGTTAATTCAAACAGACTACGAGCGTATTGTTTAGCACTTACTTTCATAATTAAGCTTTATCTTTTAAATTAGCAACAATCTTTTCAATGACAGCTTGATCTTTTTGAGGGTCAAGTTGTTCCTCTAAAAATTTCTTCAAAGCGGCCATTACTAAAGCAGAAACTTCAGATTTTAATTGCTCTAAAGAATTAGCTTTTTCTGACACCAGCTTAGCTCTTTCTTTTTCCATAATCACGCTAATTTCTGATTCAGCTTTAGCAATAATTTCTTGTTGCTTAGTTTCTGCTTTGACTTGAGCCTCTTCTAAAACTCTATTTGCTTCTTGTCGCGCTTCTAGAATAATTTGCTTTCTTTCTTCTTCAGCTTCTTTTAATTTAATTCCTGCCTGTTCAGCATCATCTAAGCTCTTATGCACCTTTTTTTGTCTTTCCTCTAAAATCTTAAATACCGGCTTATAGGCATAGCGCCATAAAACCCACATCAAAACTGCGAAGTTAATAAATTGTGCTAATAAGATTCGGCCGTCGATGCCGAGAGCTTTAATCAAACCCATATAAAAAGCTAGTTAAAATACAAAGCAATCCGCCGTAAAAATGACGGCGGACAGGCTTTGTCTTTTACGCAAATAAGATAATTAAAGTTACCACTAAGGCGTAAATAGCTGTAGATTCGGTAATAGCCATAGAAACGAACATCAAGGGCGTAATTTTGCCACTTGCTTCTGGGTTACGACCGATTGCTTCTAAAGCTTTAGAAGCGGCGATACCTTCACCGATACCGGGGCCGATAGCACCTAAGCCGATTGCTAGACCGGCGCCAATGTACTTTGCTGCTTCAATGTCCATAAAATTTAATGTTAATTATAAATTTTTTATTATTTTAATATTGATTTAATTAAGCCTGAGCCTCCTCAGTCGCAGTTGAAGCCATGGAAATAAATACTAGCGTTAAAACAGCAAATACGAAAGGCTGCACTACTGCAGTTAATAATCCTAAAAAAGCAAAAGGTAGAGGTAAAAAGAAAGGAGCCAAAAATAACATCACAGCTGTTAACACTTCTCCAGCAAACATATTACCAAAGAGACGGAAAGATAAAGACATGACTTTAGCTAATTCACCGATTAAATCCATAATACCAAGAAAAAAACCTAAAGGACTTTTAAAATTAAGAAATCGCCCAATATAACCTAGAGGACCCGCTACTGCGATGGCTACAATTTGCGTAATCAAAACAGAAATCATAGTCATCATAAAAACTAAACCATAATCAGCGATAATAGAACGAAATAAAGGCGCAATACCGTCAGCCGTCTGAATAGTAACAGCTGATTGGCCAGGAATAAAAGTCAGAAGATTACAAATTAATACAAAAAAGAACATGGTAAACACTAAAGGAAAAACTCTTTTAGTTTTTTTCTTGTCACCAACTGTTTCTTCTACAAAACCATAAGCACCTTCTAGCAACATTTCCATAAAACTCTGAATGCCACCAGGACGCATCTTTAAATTACGATAAAACAAAAAAGTTAAAATAATCAAAAGCACTGACACAATCATGAGCCAAAAAAAAGAATTAGAAATAGGAAGAGTGCCGATGTGAAACAAGGTCTCAGGGGCGAGTGATATATTCAAACCCATAGTAATTAAGATTTAACTTGATCTGAAAAGCTTTCTTTTTCATTAATGTTAAGCGATTCAGTTTTTTGCTCTACTTTTGGAAATTTAGTAGCAATTAAATGATTAATCTGTGCAATTTTTTTATATAATAAAATGTTAGTAGTAATAAAGGCGATAAACACAGCTACTAACATTATCACTGGTCTAGTGCCCAGCCAAGTATCAATAAAATAAGCTGGCACTCCTAAAATCAATAAAGGCCCCAAGATTGAAGAGAGGCTATAGGCGGCTGCCGAAACAGCAATTTGTCTTAAATCTCTCTTTTCCATAGGCTTATATTAAATAAAAAAAATTGATAAATAATTATCACTTGCACAGGCTACAAAAACACTTGTTATATACACCTGTTTCTAAAAAAAGTCAAGAATGGCAAAAATCAAAAACCAGATTTTAAACTTTAAAAAATCTCTTCGCTGTGTCAGAGGTCGCCTGAGCAATATTATCCAAACTAGTATTACGTATTTCTGCAATTCTGGCGGCTACATATTGCACCAAAATTGGTTCGTTACGTTGTCCTCGATAAGGCTCCGGCGTCATATAAGGTGAATCAGTTTCAATCATAAATTTGTCTAAAGGAATCTTGCGCAACACATCATCCCATTGCTTACTAAAAGTGACCAAACCTGTAAAAGATACAATTAAGCCTAAAGAAAAATACTTCCAAGCTAAATCTTCATCTCCAGAAAAACAATGTAAAACTCCCCACGGTCTATTGTTAGGAATAAAATCAGAATAAACCTTACGAAAATCCTGCAAAATACCTAACAAATCATCATGAGCCTGTCGACAATGAATAATGACTGGTAAATCTAAATTACGTGCCAATAATAATTGTTTTAAAAACACTTCTTGTTGTTTTCTTTTGGCTAAACTAATATCTTTAGTTGGGTCCAAATGATAATAATCTAAACCAATTTCACCGATAGCTACCACCTTCTCAAACTTAGCCAATTTTTCATAGCTATCATAATTAAATTCTTCAGCTCTAGTTACAAACTTGTAATCACCATTTTCATCTTTGTTTTCTACTACCTGTTCTTCTAAATGGACGGGATGTAGGCCAACAGCGGCATAAACTCCCTTTTCATATTTATTAGCATGTGTTAAAGCGCGATTAGATGTTTTATATTCTGAACCCACTAGTACCATCCAAGTCTCAGCATCTAAAGAGCGCCGAATTACTTCATCGGCGTCATCTTTAAAATCTTTAAAATTCACATGCGCATGTGTATCAAAAAACATGTAATTATAACGACAAAAAAACGCATGAAAAGCGTTTTTTTGTTGGTTTTATCTTTTTATAATTCGGTTTTTTCTTCTGTGCTCTCCTGAGCGCTAGACTCTGTATTAACGGACGGAACAACAGTCTCCATATTAGTGTCGACGGCTGGAGCAGGATTGGTATTAAGTTCTACTTGGCTTTCCTCCTTTTTTTGGCAACAATCAGATTTGAGACCAAAGAGTTTTTTAAACCAACCAAAACAACGACAATTACACATAAGTTTAATGTTTATTATTTTCTTATACTTTAATACTAGCAAAAATTAGAAAATAAGTCAAAAAATTATAAATCTAAATCCTCTAATAACTTTTTATCTTTTTTGCTAATATTAGTAGGAATAATTACTTTAATCTGCACAAAATGATCACCCTGACCACGACCATGCAAACGAGGCGCTCCTTTGTCTTTTAAACGAAAAGTTGTGTGTGATTGTGTGCCAGCTGGAATTTTTAAACTAACATCACCAAAAGCAGTAGCTATTTTAATTTTAGTGCCTAGGATTGCTTCTTTAACTGTAATGGTCGCCTGAGAATGAATATCATCGCCTTCTCTATGTAACGAAGGGTGGCTCGCTACTTGGACACGTAAAAATAAATCTCCTGCCGGAGCTGATCGCTCACCGGCATCTCCATAATTGGCTAAGCGAATACTTTCATTATTTTTAATACCAGCTGGAATTTTTACTTTAATCTTTTCTGTTTTTCGTTCTCGACCCTGTCCCTGACAATGAGGACAGGGATGACTAGCCTTCTTACCCTCTCCCTGACAATCAGGACATAGACTTTGCGTTTGGACCGCCCCTAAAATAGTTCTCTGAATTCTACTAATATGACCCGTGCCATTACAAGTAGTACAAGTTTCTATTTTAGCATCAGCAGCATGACCACTGCCCTGACAATGCTTACAAACCGCTAAATGAGGAAAGCTAATTTCTTTCTCTGCACCTAAAATTGATTCTAAAAAATCTATTTTTATAATCATTTCTAAATCACGCCCTCTTTGAGCACGAGTTCTGCGATTAGTATTAGCACCAAAGCCAAAAATATCACCAAAGCCACCAAAAATATCACCTAAATCATCCATATTAATATTCATGCCATCAAAACCACCAAAACCTTGTCCGCCAAAACCACCAGCTTGACCATTTTGAAAAGCAGAACCAAATTGATCATACTGTTGTCTTTTGCTTTGATTGCCTAAAACTTGATATGCTTCATTGATTTCTTTAAATTTAGCCTCATCACCACCTTTATCTGGATGATGCTCATGAGCTTTTTTTCTAAAAGCAGCTTTAATCTCATCAGCACTAGCTTCTTTTTTGACTCCTAATATATTGTAATAGTCTTTGGACATAATTATTATTAACTACTTAATCCATTTACACCAATAGCCCCCACAAATTTGTGAGGGCTACTTCTTTAAATAATTATTATTTAGCATCCTCTACTTCCCCTTCAACGACATTATCTTTATCGTCTTTATTCTGCTCTTCATTCTGCTTGTCATCGGCAGGAGGATTCTTGTCAGCTGATTGTTGATACATAGCAGAACCAATTTTCTGAGCAACAGCATTAACTGCTTCCATTCCCTTTTTAATAGCTTCTAAATCATTTTTCTCTTTACTGGCTTTTAATTCAGACAATTTTTCTTCTAATTCTTTTTTATCTTCTGCTTTCATTTTATCACCAGATTCTTTAATCATCTTTTCGGTAGTGAAAATGACAGCTTCAGCTTGATTAATAGTTTCTACTTGTTCTTTTTTCTTACCATCCTCTTCAGAATGTGCTTCCGCTTCTTTCTTCATTCTTTCAATCTCTTCTTTGGAAAGGCCTGAAGAGGCAGTAATGGTAATTTTCTGTTGCTTGTTAGTTGCTTTATCAGTCGCGCTAACATTTAAAATACCATTAGCATCCAAATCAAATTTAACTTCAACTTGAGGAACGCCACGAGGAGCAGAGGGAATACCATCAAGAATAAATCTACCTAATGATTTATTATCAGCCGCCATTGGCCTTTCTCCTTGCACGACGTGAATTTCCACACTAGTTTGACCATCAGCTGCAGTAGAAAACACTTGTGACTTCGAAGTAGGGATAGTTGTATTACGTTCAATTAAAGGCGTGGCTACGCCACCTAAAGTTTCTAAGCCTAAAGTTAAAGGAGTGACATCTAACAAAAGCACATCTTTTACATCGCCTTGTAGCACACCAGCTTGAACAGCGGCACCAAGAGCTACTACTTCGTCTGGATTAACACTTAAATTAGGTTCTTTGCCAAAAAATTCTTTCACTTTCTTTTGCACTAAAGGCATTCTGGTCATTCCTCCAACCATTACAATTTCGTTAATATCAGATAATTGAAAACCGGAGTCAGCTAAAGCTTTTTTGCAAGGCTCAATAGTTTTGCTAACTAAATCCTCAACTAAAGATTCTAGCTTTGAACGACTTAATTTCATCACCAGGTGTTTGGGGCCATTAGCGTCCGTAGAAATAAAGGGCTGATTAATTTCACTTTCCATGGCAGTAGATAATTCAATCTTTACTTTTTCAGCTGCCTCCTTAATACGTTGCAAAGCTAAAGTATCTTTTGATAAATCAATACCTTGTTCTTTTTTAAATTCATCAATAATCCAATCAATAATCCGCTTATCAAAGTCCTCTCCACCCAAATGAGTATCACCATTAGTTGCTTTTACTTCAACGGTATCAGCCGAAATATCTAAGACAGACACGTCAAAAGTGCCACCACCTAAATCATAGACAACAATTTTTTGTCCTTGTTTTTTATCAAAACCATAAGCTAAAGCCGCAGCTGTTGGTTCATTAATGATACGCTTCACCTCTAAACCAGCGATTTGACCAGCATCTTTAGTGGCTTGACGCTGAGAGTCATCAAAATAAGCAGGAACGGTAATAATAGCTTCAGTGATTTTTTCACCGATTTTAGCTTCTGCGTCAGCCTTCATCTTAGCCAAAATCATGGCAGACACTTCTTGTGGCGAATACTCCTTATCTCCCATCTTTACTTTTACGCCTTCACCAGCTTGAACAATTTTATAGGGCATCGTGTTTAAATCGCGTTGCACCTCTTCATCATTAAAATGACGCCCAATTAATCTTTTCACAGCATAAACTGTGTTTTCGGGATTAATGACTGCCTGTCTCTTAGCAGCTGCTCCCACTAAACGTTCTCCGCTTTTAGAGATAGCGGCGATGGAAGGAGTAGTGCGATTACCCTCTATATTTTCCAAAATCTTCGGTGCACCTCCCTCCATAATGGCCATCGCAGAGTTAGTGGTACCTAGATCAATTCCTAAAATTTTTCCCATATTTTTAAATTTATTTTATTTATTTATTTTTTCTTATTAGTTTGAATCTTAATATTTTTTGGCTTAGCTTCCGCCGCTTTAGGAATAGTAATCTTTAAGATTCCTTCATCAGTCACTGCACTGGCTTTATCGCCATCAACTTTAGTAGGTAAAGGAACAGAACGATAAAATGATCCTCGTCTAATTTCTTTACGATAATAATTTTTTTCTTCTACTTCCGTTTTTCTTTCACTCTCACCCTTTAAACAAAGTACGTCATTTTCAATAGAAATGCTGACTTTTTCAGGATCAATACCCACCAGTTGAGTTTCGACAATTATATTGTCTTTGTCTTCATACATATCTAAAGCTGGGGTAAAACCAAAATGTTGTCCCCGAACAGCCGGTAACATTTCGCCAAACATTTTATCCATGTCGTCTAAGGCGAGGCTGTTATTTAAAAATGGATTCCATTTTATTAAAGACATAGATTTATCTTTACTTCTCTCTAAAACTCTTATTTTAATCAAGAGTAGATAAAGAAAAGTTATTAATTAAAATTATTTTTTATTTTTATCTTCTAATTTATTAGTAACAATGACTTTGGCAGGGCGAATAACCTTATCATGCAAAGTATAACCAGGCATGATTTCCGTTTTTACCACACTGCCTTCGCCCTCTACTGCTTCCATTAAATTATGATCAAAAAGCTCTCCCTTTGTTTTTATTTCTTGAACACCACGTTCATTTAAAACATCTTTAAACTGTTTTAAAACATATTCAACCCCTTTAACCCAAGCGCTTTCTTTTTCATTATCAGGTAAAGAATTTAACGACATTTTTAAATGATCATAAACTGGCAAAATTTCTTGTAAAAAATCATTAAGCGCAAAACGAATAAATTCTTGTTTTTCTTTAGCACTTGATTTTAGTAAATTTTGATAATCAGCCAGAGCTCTTTTATATTTATTCTCCCAAGAATCTAAACTGTCTTGCTCTGCAATTAATTCAAAGCGATTCACTTTCTTATCTTTTTGTTCAACTTTTTCTAACCACATTTTAAGTGGCCTTACCCATATTACCTGATCTTTTAAAGAACGATAAACAGCTACTTCATCTTTATTTTCAGTATTCTTGCCGATAAATAATAATTCATATTCACCGCCCTTATAATGACGATATTTCCCTAATTTAATTTGATGCATATTATTTAAATTTTTCTTGTAAATAGTTAAGTAAGTTCATGTTTAAATGATAATCCATACGTAAAGGCCCTAAAATGCCCACCAAACCCGAAACACCTTGATGACGATATTTTAACACTGTAGTACCCAAAAAAGACCCAAATGGATTTTGCTCTCCGATAAAAACATGAATGCCGTCATCTAAATCATCAAAAAAACCATCAATAATATCTTCCATCCTATCAATTACCTGAGAAACATCACAAACAATTTCACTTTGACGAAATTCCACCTGTGAAAAAAGATTAGATAGTCCGGTATGATAAATGTCATTCTTATGAAAGGCCCAAAAAACAGCGTTAGCAGATAATTCCGCCAAACTACGAGCTAAAGGTTTAAAATTTTCTTGACTGTCAGACAAGGCTCTATCTAAAATAATGCGGTCGCTGCTTTTCAAATCTTTCTTTTTACTAGTTTCATTTTGCAAATCTAATAAATAAGCAGCTGCCGTGGGTACACGACCAGCAGAAGTATGAGGTTGATAAATATAGGCCTCTTCTTCTAACAGCATCATTTCATTACGAACAGTCGCTGGAGAAATATCCAACTTATATCTTTCTACCAATAAAGCTGACGCTACTGGTTGAGCATTCTTTACATAATCTTTAATAATAGTACGTAGAATTAATTTTTGGCGATCACTTAAAGACATATGAAATATAAAAATAATTAACTCATAGCTATTATAAATAAAATTAGCACTCAAGTCAAGAGAGTGCTAATTATAATAAAAAAATAACTAATATTCAATAAATTATTCTAATTCTTCTGAACTAAAATACCATTGCATAATTTCTCGAGCAATAGGTGCTGCAATTTCACTGCCTTCCCGCCCCTCTTCAACTACCACTGTAATCACTAAAACAGGGTCTTCATAAGGAGCAAAGGCGGTAAACCAAGCATGATTTTCTTTAGTGCTTGACCATTGAGCCGTACCCGTTTTACCAGCCGAAGTTACAGGCAACGCCATTAAACTACGAGCACTACCAGCCGTCACGGTTTGACGCATGCCTTCACGTACTACTTGTAAATTATAGGCATCAATAAAATTTTCACGAATAATTTGGGGCTCTATCTGACGTACTAGATTATTATTTTCATCTAAAATAGCCTGCACTAGAGTAGGCTTAAATAAATGACCACCGTTAGCAATAGCGGCGGTAAAATTAGCAACTTGTAAAGGAGATACTAAGACATCTCCCTGCCCAATCGCAATATGATATGTATCACCAATATACCAAGCTTCTTCCTTCACTCTTTCTTTCCATTCTCTGGTAGGCACTAAGCCTGCGGTTTCGCCATTTAAATCAATACCGGTAATTGCGCCTAAACCAAATAAACGCATATAATGAGCAATTTTTTCTACTCCCAAACCAACAAAATCTTGATAACCACCACCAATATAATAGAAAAAGGTATTTACTGATTCTGCAATTGCTTTGCGCACATCAGTACGACCATGGCCGCCTGCTTTCCAATCAGGAAAAAACCACTGTCCAATACGCAAACCACCCGTGCTTAAGAAATTAGTATTTTCAGAGATAATATTTTCTTCTAAAGCGGCCGCCGCAATAACTGGTTTAATTACTGAACCGGAAGGTAATTCGCCGCTAATAGCACGATTAAATAAGGGATTATCTTTGTTTTGAATAAATTTTTCATAATCCTCTTGGCTAATACCTTGAGCAAACAAATTATTATCATAAGAAGGCAAACTAAGCAAGGCAAGAATTTGACCATTATTTGGATCCATCACAATTACTGACGCTCTTTGAGTTTCAGACTTTTCTAACCAAATTTTAGTGATTTTTTCCACCTGTTCTTGTAATCTAAGATCTAAAGACAAACGTAAATTATATCCAGCCACCGCCCTGGTTTCACTGACAGTATTTTTGCGACGGCCAAGGGCATCAACTTCAAATCTAATATAGCCACGCTGCCCTTTTAAGTCTTTTTCCCAAGTGTATTCTAAACCAGTTTTACCAACATAATCTGTAATAGAATAACTGCTACTAAAAGCTTTTAAGGCAGCCTCACTAATTTTGCCAGTATAACCTAAAATATGAGACAGGGCTGAAAGATTATTTTCTGTCTCTTCGTTTAAGATAGAGGTAAATGGATATTCTCGCCTAATTTTCGTCTCTATCAACACACCAGGCATATCTTTCTTAGCTAAAATTAATTTTAAAGCAGAGTCATAATCAATACCATCTTTAATAAATAAAGGTTGATAGGCTTCTAAAGAATATGGCTTAACCTTCTTTAAAGCATCTTTCATTAATTGAAAAGAAGGACCATCAGACACTAAGCGTACCGCCCCAGAATCACTTAATAATTCTTTCTCTGGCAGATCATCAATAATGCGACTAATATCTCGTAATAATAAATCCCTTTCCATTTCGTCTTTAGGCAAATCAATTGGTCGCAAAGACAGTACAAAATTAGCTGTATTACGCACTAAAGCCTGACCGGCGCGATCATAGATAATACCTCTTTTCGGCTCTAGATACTCAGTTCTAATACGATTGCCTTCAGCTAATAAGGCATATCGAGAGCCTTGAATTAGCTGCAACCAAGCGACACGACTAAATAAAATAAGAACAAAAAGAAAAATTATTACTTTCAAAAAAAATAAACGACTAAAATTAAAAGTTCTGCCCACTGCTTCTTTATCTTGATTGCCAGATAAAAAAGAATGTTCAGTCCAATCACGATAATATGTAGAATCTTTTAATTGCCCAAAACGAAAAGCGCCCTCTTGAATTGAGAATAAATCATTAATTTTGACACCCTTAGACTCAAAATTGCCTAAAAAAAAGCGTTTTTTCTGATTTTTTACCATATTTTATATCTTAATATTAACTTTATCTCACAAAAAACACAAGTAAAAATGTTATTAAAATTTTATCTGACTATGCTACAATAAAAATATCAATCAACTAAAATAATCTTATAAATAATATGCGTGCTCTTATTATTGAAGACGAAATTGATTTAGCTCATTTCTTAGCTTCTTTATTAAAAAAATCTGGCTTCAGCACCGATCTTAGCCATGACGGAGAACAAGGATCCTTTTTAGGTAGAAGCAATAATTACGATTTAATTATTACCGACTACAGCTTACCGAAACTAGACGGACGTAGTTTAATCACAGAAATTAGACAAGATGGCAAGAATGTTCCTATTTTAATGCTAAGTGTTCGTTCTAGCTCCCTAGATAAAGTAAACGTGTTAGATGCTGGAGCTGATGATTATTTGAGCAAACCTTTTGCGGCTGATGAATTTTTAGCTCGTGTCAGAGCTTTGGTTAGAAGACCACAACATATACAAAGCAACCCTCTTCAATTTCATGATTTAATTCTAGATGCCCAGAAATTTAAAGTTAGTCGCAAAAATAAAAATATTAAACTCACAAATAAAGAATTCTCACTTCTTCAATATTTAATGCTTAATGCTGGTCAGATTATTCCTCGTGATGTTTTATTGGAACATGTCTGGGATGGAGAAACGGATCCCTTCTCTAACACTTTAGAAACTCATATTATGAGACTACGCCAAAAAATCGACCAACAAAAACCTAAATTAATTCACAATATTGCCAGTCGGGGATATAAATTAGATATCAGCGCCTAAAATGTTAAATTAATGTTAACAATCTCACGCTATACTAAAAAAGTAGTGAGATATGATCTCAAGGTCGAACTACATATAAAGATCTCAACAATTAAATTTATGTTTAAAGGCAATAAAATTGAAAAAAACAAAGAACAAAATCCAGGTACACCCTGGCGTAGTTAGAAACAAAGCTTCTGTCTCAGTATATAGGACAGAAGCTTTTTAAATTTATGCAACTAAAAAAATTACTCACACAGACACCCTCAGTTTTAATAAATAAAAAAATCAAAATCGTTAGCCTTCTTTCTATCATTGTAATGCTTATTCTCAATCTAATTCGGATCAGAGATTTTATGATTGATCCAAATAACCAAGGTTTGCCTCTAATATTTACCTTCACTCTTTTAATTTTATTTGGATTTATTTATTTCCTAGCCTATAAAAACAAAAATCGTCTGAGTGCTTGGCTGTTAATTATTATTTATGCTGCGCCTACTATTTTATGTTTTTATTATTGGGGTGCTGATTTACCAGCGGCGCTATTACTTAGCATCTTAATCATTATGCTCGCTGGTATCTTTTTGGGCGGTCGTGAAGCTTTTAGTGTGAGTCTAATTTTTAGCGCCTCCATTATTCTCTTTTCTTATCTTCAAACTCAAAATATTTTAACAGTCTCATCCAACTGGCGACAAGAACCTCATCAATTAGCGGATGCAATCGCTTATGTAGTTATTGGCGCTATTATTTTCTTCTTGGCTTGGCTCAGTGCAGTCGAAAGTCGTGAATCTCTAAAAAAAGCTCAACAAGCTCAACAAGAACTAAAACTAGAAAGAGATCAATTAGAAATCAAAGTAGCCGCTAGGACAAAAGAGATATTGAATATTAAAAGAGAGAAAATGGAACAATTACAAGCCCTAGCTAGTATTGGTAAACTATCTGGAGGTATTTTTCATGACATTATTAATCCCTTAACGGTAGTAAATTTAAATTTAGAACAAATGAAAAATAATAACTGTTCTAACATTCCTACAACTAAAGATTATATTCACCAAGCGCTCAATGCCAGTCAGCGCATTCAAGAATTAATTGAAGCCGCTAATCGCTCTTTGCGTCAACAACAAAAAATATCCACCTTTAGTGTCTGCGAAGAAACAAAACATATTATGAAAATAATGTCTGTTAAAGCAAGAATGAAAAATACCCAAATTAAAATTGATTGTCAAGAAGATAGTTTTATTACGGGCGACAATATTAAGTTTGGACAGGTAATGATGAACCTTATTTCTAACGCGATTGATGCTGGTAAAGATCAAAATAATCAAGTTACTATCCTAATTAAAAAATTAAGACCTGAACAAATTTTAGAAATTAGCGTACAAGATCAGGGAGAAGGTATTCTAGAGGGAGATAAAAACAAAATTTTTCAAACTTTCTTTAGCACAAAAACCGATAATAATCATTCAGGCTTAGGTTTAAGTATTAGCAAAGAAATTATTGAACAAGAATTTAAAGGCACTATTAGTTTTACAAGCCAAATCAATAAAGGAACGTGTTTTTATGTTAAAATACCAACTAAAATATGAATAAAAATCAACAAGCAATATACAAAATCTTAGAAGACTATATAAAAACATGGCCACCTATTTTACAAAAAGGTATTAAAAAAACTTGGCAAAATACAAAACAAGATGATATCAAAGGTCTAATCAGTCTTTTGCCTTTGTCTGTATTAAAAGATTGCCAATTATCCACCAAGCCCAAAGTAATTACGCAAGCCCAACAACTAGGAGTAGCCGCCTTATTTTTATGGATGGCAGCTAACTTACAAGATGACATCACAGACGAACGAGATGCGCCTAAATATTATGTGCCTCTAGCTAATACTTGTCTGCTCCATGCTTGGTATATTTTACAATCTCTGACTCATCCCAATAAACAACAAACTATATTATCGATTTTAACAGCTACTGATGAAGCTAATTATCGAGCTCTATTTTTTCCTTTAAAAATACCAAAAACGAATCTTGATATTGGGAATAAAGCCCAATTTTTATTAGCACCAATTTTTGTTCTATTAAACTATCTACAAATTAATAATTTAGAGATACAAAAATTTATGAAAGGCGCTAAATATTTCTTAGCAGCCAAACAGTTAGCCGATGATGTTTATGATTATCAAGAAGATTGGCAGATGGGTAGACGTACAAGCGCACACCAAAAACTTCGATCGCTACCAACAGCTAAAAATATTAATAACTATTACCAAAAACAATCTAGAAGGATCATCTTTTTATGCAATCAATGTCGCCAAGAATTAAAAACAGTCACTTTTCTAGAAAAAAATGACTGCTTTGAAAAACATTTACAAACTTTAGAATATAATTGTTATAGAGCTATGGCCAAATAATTTCTCCCGGCATATCTAAATCATATAGCTGCCAAAATTGTGCTTCGCTTTTATCTTGAGGCCATAAATCTGCTTGGCCATAATCATTAATAATAATTGGAATGAGTTCCGCCTGACCAGACAAATCTTCTTGAAAAACTAAACGAGCCAACACTCCGTGCCTTGTTTGTTCTGACCACATCTGATCAAAAACTAAATTACCTAAAGAATAAAAAATAGGCTTATCTTTATAAATTTCCCAACTTTGTGGCCAGTGAGGATGATGTCCGATAACCACATCAGCACCGAGATCAATTGCCTCATGTGCGAATCTTTTTTGTTGAGTATTAGGTATAGTAGTGTATTCTTCACCAGCATGCATTATTACAATCACTAAATCTGCCCGATCTCTCACTTGCTTAATATCTACAGCCAAATTTTGATGATCCATATAAGCAATGCCCGGCCTCTCCGCTGTCGCTACACTGTAATCATTAGGATAGGCATAAGCTAAAAAAGCAATCTGCCAAGCATTTACTGTCATCAAGGTGGCTGCACGAGCCGCTTCTTCATTGAGTCCCGCGCCAACAGTTGCTATCTTGTTTGTAGTTAAAAGATCAATTGTATCCTCAATTCCCTTGTGACCAGCATTTAAAATATGATTATTCGCCAAAGACACTACATCAACGCCACTTACAAGCAAAGCCTCTAAAGATAAGGGATTGGCTCTAAAAGAAAAAGAACCACTAGGAACTTGATAATTTGCATTTTCTAAAAAAGGAGATTCTAAATTAATAATACTTAAATCAGCCGCTTCTAATATAGGAGCCAGTAGTTTTAGTGGCCAAGCATAGTCATTATAAGCGACCATTTTAGCATTGACAGTGCGGGATAACATCACATCGCCACCGAACAACAAAGTAATATTTGGCTTAGCAGTCACCACATCAGCTGCTTCTAAAAAATTTAATTGCGACTCCTTTGCACTAAAATTTTGTTGATAGAGATAAGTGAGTTCATTAATTGAATAATAAGAAAAAATCAAAATAAGAGCACTTAAAACCAGTACTAAGAAATAAATCACTATTCGATGTAATAATAATCTATTGAACATTGATATTATTTAATAAAACGCCTCAAAACACTAAACTCTGGCCATGCTGTTTTGCTATGAATTAAAATTTCTTGATTGCCACCACCACCATGTGCTTCTGTTAATTTTTGGCCAGTATCAAGATCTCTCATTGTTTTGACGCTCATAATAACTTTATTATAGGCTGGTCCAATAATTTCTACTTTATCACTAGCTAAAAGTGTGTTATGCACCTTAACTCTTAAATCAAAACCTTTATCAATCTGCTTACAAGCTAAAACTTGACCACAAAATTCCCAATTAGAGTCAGGAAAATTACCATCATAATTTTGTAAATTATTATCAGCAAACATAAAGCCTTCGGTGTAGCCGCGATTCTGTAATTTAGTTAATAATTCTTGTTTTAAAAAAGCTAATTCTTTTTTTATCTCCTTTTGACTATGACCAGCAAAAATAAAATCAATAGCCCTCCTATAAGCACCAACCACATTGGCTAAATAATAGACACTTTTAGCGCGACCTTCTATTTTTAAAGCATCAACACCAGCTTCTATAATTTCAGGCAAACGTTCAATTAAACATAAATCTTGAGAATTAAGTAAATAGGTGCCATTACTATCCTCACCAATAGTCAAGGCTTTATCATGACCTTTGGGTTTAATTTCATATTCCCAGCGACACGGTTGAACACAATCACCTAAATTAGCATTACGTCCAGTAAAATAAGAGGAAAGAAAACATCTTCCAGAATAAGCACTACAAAGAGCGCCATGAGCAAAAACCTCAATTTCGGTTTTGCCTACCTTTTTCTTTATTGTCTTTATTTCTTCTAAAGAAAGCTCTCGAGATAAAATCAAACGTTTAAAACCTTGCTGTTTCCAAAATAGAGCTGACTCAGAGTTGCTGCAATTAGCCTGAGTACTTAAACTTAATTTAGCCTGAGGCCATTGTTGACGAACCACTCTCATTACTCCTGGATCAGAAATAAATAAAGCATCGGCTTTCATTTTCTTCAACAGATTCACTTGTTTAGCCAATGGTTTAAGATGGCGTTCATGGGCTAAAATATTTAAAGTTACATAGGCTTTCTTGCCTAAACGGTGAGCCCAATCAATGCCTTGAACCATATCATCTAAAGAAAAATCGTTAATTCTAGTACGTAAAGAAAATTCGGGTGTACCAAAATAAACAGCATCCGCACCATGGATTAAAGCGGTTTTAAGTTTAGCTAAATTACCAGCCGGAGCTAATAATTCTGGTTTTTTGACAATTTTCATAAATATTTATTATACTATGCTATAATTATAGCCTAACTAAATTCTAATTAAAAGCTTATACTATATGGTAAAAGATTGTGATTATTCTCAAAAACATGGCCGCTTCATGTGACGACTACATGACGTCATTATTTTTAGTATTAAAATTTTAGCAGTTTTAACTGTTTTAGTAATTATTTTTGGCATTCTCAGCACTCTTAAAACAATATACATAAGTTTATTGGAAAACAATTTCTTACTAGATATTAAAAGTTTTTTTAACATATTTAGTGAAATATTAATAGTCTTAATTGCAGTAGAGATATTTCAAAATATTGCTATGTATATTCGGACTGATATTATTCCAATAAAATTAGTATTAGCGACCACTTTAATCGCAGTCGCCAGAAAATTTATTATTATTGATGCTAGTAAAGATAGCTATTTATATATATATTAGCCTTAGCTACAGCTGTTATTGCTATTAGTATTTCTTATTACTTTATCACTCATAAAAGTAAAATCATAGAAAACAAACAATCTTAAGAGCATCCAACCTTATCACTATTTATAAAAAGACGGAATTAAATCCGTCTTTTTAACTAACGACTGCTAATATTTATTTACTTACTTTTTAATCTTTTTAGTTGTTTTAGCTTTTTTAGGAGCAGCTTTAACTGTCTTTACTACTTTAACTTTCTTTTCTTTTGCACTAGGAACAACTTTTTCTATCTCTTCTTTAATTGCTTTAGGCATAGCCACGATTGCTGAATTTGTACTTAATAAGTTAATAATTTTTTCTAACTTAGCAATCACAGTATTCATTTTTTCTTCAATTTTGATATCAACTACCGGCGCTATAGAACGCATTTCTGAATTATTGTTTCTGGGACGAGAATAACTGCCTCTATCATTATGCTCAGGCGCAGAATCATGACCACGAAAACAAGCACTGCAAAAGACTGGTTTTGATCCAGATGGCCTAAAAGGAACCTCGCAATCTTCACCACATTCACTGCAAACAGCATGAAACATTTCTTTTTTAGCAGAGAAATTATCACGACCACCAAAGCCACCACGGTCTCGACCACCAAAGCTTCTTTTTTCAAAACCACGACCTTCATTACGATCAAATTTTTTCATAATTTTAAATATTTATTATTAGTTCCTATAGTCTATACCTTAATAAGATTAAAAGCAATGGTCTTAAAGTATAAAAGCCTTAATTAATCCTAGAGCCACATTTTAATTTTACTCCTAACAAATCTTTTACAGGGCCGAATTCAATAAGTAAGCACAACATTTATACACTAAAATTATAAATAATAAGACTCGGATTCGAACCAAGATAAACCAATAAAATCAAGGGTTTTTAATTAATTACACCGAAAAGTCTAAAATATCCCAAAAAGGTTCGAACTGCTTTATAACTTAAAATATATCTAATATTAAAACAAAAACAGGCCTTTTACAACCTGTTAGTTCATCGATGCTCGGGGACATGGATTCGAACCATGATTGATGGCTCCAAAGGCCACTGTCCTACCATTAGACGATCCCCGAATACTGAAAACATATTATTACATTTATTCTTTTAGGTCAACCACTATCAAAAAACTTTTATTAAGCGTTTTTCAAAGTCTTTAAACGCGTGCGTATTTACGCACGGCGTAAAAACTAGCCAAAAGAGTGATTAAGAAAATAACACCAAACTGAGCACCAAATATTAGCCAAAAATTATAAACAAAATAGTCTAAAAGATTAACATTATAACCAGCTAAAAATACCTCTAAATATGGTTGTAATAAAGTGAGGAAAGGGTAAAAAACAGCAATCATAATCATCACGCTCAAAAGAGCGTAAATAAAAGCGGAAAAAAGAAAGGGCATGTAAATAAAGAAATTAGAGGCTCCCACTAAACGCATAATCTCAATTTCCTTTTTATGAGTATAAACAGCCACTCGAATTGCATTATATACTACCAATAGACTAGTTAAAAAGAAAATGATAATGATAATCGCTCCGATCTCATTAATTCTTTGAGTGATATTTTGAATTTTATTGACAATCGCTGAATTATCGCTAAAGTCTCGGGATTCAATAATATCCGAATCTAATTGACGCAACATGTTAATCACATTAACAGCATTATCAATATCAGCTGGAATAATAGACAAGCTAGGTGATAGCGGATTATTGCCTAACTCACGTAATGCTTGAAGTATTTCTTGATTATCTCGATAACGACTACGGAAAGCATCTAAAGCTTCTTGTTTTGAAGTATATTGCACACTTTTAACTTCCGGTAAAGAATTAATACGATCTTGTAGCAACAGAATTTCTTTTTCAGCAGCTTCTGGTTTTAAGTACAAACTAATATCTACTTTTTCCTTCACCGCATTAACGGCATTGTCGCTAACCACCCTAACGGTTAAAAGAGTGTTGATGGAAAATAAAGCAATTAACAAAATAGTGATAGTGACAATAGACAACCAGACATTACGAGCAATATCTTGAAAACTAAACTTGATAATGCGAAAAAAAGAAAGCATAAAAGAAAAATTAAAGAATATATTTGCCATGAGCTTTATCGCTAACAATCTGGCCATTATCCATAGTTATTACCCGACGTTGCAGACGATTAACTATCTCTTTATTATGAGTCACTAAAATAACAGTCGTGCCAAATTTATTAATACGTAATAATAGTTCAATAATTTCATCCGCATTAATGGCATCTAAATTACCCGTAGGCTCATCAGCTAAAAGGATACGAGGTTGATGTACCAAAGCCCTCGCAATAGCCGCTCGTTGCTGTTCTCCACCAGAGACTTCATGCGGATAACGATGATGTTTATCTTCTAAGCCCACTATCTTTAAAACGCTGGGCACAATCTTATTAATCTTTTTCCGACTAGCACCACAAACCTCTAAAGCAAAAGCGACATTTTCGTATAAAGTTTTTTTAGGTAATAATTTAAAATCTTGAAAGATAACACCAATTTGACGACGCAGATAGGGCACTTCATGACGATTAATTTTGGTAATATCCCAATCACCAATTACCACCTGACCTTCATCTGCTCTTTCTTCTCCAATTAAAAGACGCACTAATGTAGTTTTTCCTGCTCCAGATTGTCCGACAATAGAAGCAAATTCACCAGCCTTAATATAAAGATTAACATCTTTTAAAACTTGATTTTTACGTGAATATTTTTTAGAAACATGGAGCAAGGTAATCATATAAATATATTACTCTAAAAATCTTAGACCATAACGAATTAATCTTTCGTTATCCTCAAAACTGAGAGCACGATTACTAGAATTGAAAGTACTAATAATCAGCGCACCCGTGGGCGCATTCACTTGCGTCATTAAACAATAGCCAGCTTCATCTAAATAACCAGTCTTAGACAAACCAATACTGAAATGACCAGATTGAATTAAAGAATTAGTATTGGTTAAATTATATTTTTTATTTTTGTTAAGACTGCTAAAAGAATAACGTGAGGTAGTGCTAATTTTTTTCAAAAGATCATCTTTTAACAACTCTCTTGTTATTATAGCATAATCTAAAGGAGAGCTCACATTCTCTGGTGACAAACCGGTGGGCTCAACAAAATGACTAGCAAAAGCTCCCCAAGATTCAGCTTGTTTATTCATTCGATTAACAAATTCTTCGCGACTCAAACCGCTAACTCTTACTAAAGTCTCAACTGTATTATTAGCTGATGAGACTAAAGCAGCATGTAATAGATTTTCAATAGTTAGAGTCTCTCCATCTTCTAGACGAAGACGAGCTGATTCCCAAGGTTTTACATACAAATGATTAAAAGCTGCGTCAGCATCAGAATAGGCTACTACTTTTTTGAAATCTGGTTTTGTATCTAAAAATATTTTAGCAGCTAATAACTTGGTTAAACTAGCGATTGGCATGGCTGTATCAGCATTTTTAGCATAAAGAATTTGTGCATCATCCGCTCGCATCACAATAGCAGCTTGAGCATTAATCTCTGGAGTCGCTGCTCCTGCTTCTAATTTTTCCCGATCAATTTGATTAACAAATTTTAATACCTCTATCTTCACATCAGCTAAACCATCACCTAAAGAAGCAATTTTAGAAAAAGCAACGGCATCTAAATCAATCACTCTCTCTGGATGCAAAGCTCTATCTGGACCATAATCATTAATAGTTACCTCCACTGATTTATTATTTGCTAAATTAGTTACCCGCAATACACTGCCTTTGGCAAAATCTGGAGAAGCGGCGAATAAGCCATTTTTATAACGATACCAACTAGCCTGTCCCACGGTCATAATGCGATCATTAGACATTAAGGCCACGCGCGCATAAGGTAAATGAATATTAGCACTTACAATTTTCTTAACAGGATCATCTACAGAGGGTAGCGGTCGCCATCGTTGCTGCCCTTTATCATAAAAAAATATTTGTTTATGATATTCATTGTCCTCATGATAAGCAATAGATATTTGAATAGGCTGAGAACGATCATAACTGAGACCACGATCATTAAAATCAAATTGATAAACTGGGCTCAAGGCTTGATAATTCCAAGGCCAAATGAATTCTTCTCCTAAGTTCTCTAAGGTAATGGCTACGGGATTTTTGAGAGCCTGGCTATTTAAAAATAATTCAAAATTATCTTGCTTAATTCTACTATCTATCTGAGCATTTAAATTAAAAGTTTGTTTTAAAGTTTCATTCTCTACTACTGAGGCCGCTGATAGGGGTGAAGTAAAAACAAACAATAATAATATGGAAAGAAATAAAGAAATTGATATTTTTTTATACATAAGCTATATTTATTAATTGACTGAACAAGAATTTTTTACCTATAATAATACAATAGGCGGGTGTCGTATAATGGTTATTATGTCAGCTTCCCAAGCTGAAGACGGCGGTTCGATTCCGCTCACCCGCTCTAATTAGGCCGAGATAGCTCAACTGGTAGAGCAACGGTATCGTAAACCGTAGGTTGTGGGTTCAAGTCCCATTCTCGGCTCAATATAAAACTAGACTAAAAAGTCTAGTTTTTATTTAAAGAAATACTTATACCATTTTTTCCAATTAGGCATTGGAATAGGCCTCACTGGTTCAGGAGCAGCTAAATGAGAAAAGTCACCTTGCACCACCGCCACTGATTCCCCTGGTTTGCGCATACCCATATTTAAACGCGCTTGCTCTTCTAAAGATTGATCTGACTGCAAGTAGCTAATCATTTCTTGTAATTCATAATTCTGTTTTTCAAAAGCAAGAATTTCTTGATTAATCTCTTCTATTTCTTTTTCAATTAAAGCTTTGCGACTATAGTTTTTAGCCAATGGGAAAAGAATGAGTAATAAAAACAGAAGAGCAATAATAACAAATATTTTAGGATTAGCAAAAAAAGCAGCACTAGCTGATTTAGGCCTTTGCCTTAAAACATTATTATTAACTTTTATTTTTTTGTGAGTTGTTACCATAGAGACTATATTGTCTATGATAGCAAAATAATTTAAAAATAAACAGTCATTTTAAGAGCGGGATTTAGGCGTTACCCAAAAACCCATATACTTACCGCGCAATAAGCGCCACTGCGCATCCAAACAAGGAATAGAGCCAAAGAAAATAATAGTAAAGGGAACAAAAATCCATTCTAAAACCATGCGAATACTTTTAATCACTGAATATTTTTTTGGTCTCTTGGGTAATAATAAAGTAGAAATAATAGCAGATAATACTAAGCCAATCATCGCAATATTCATGAGAGTCTGGGTAATAGCCGGTAGATTGCCAGATAAAACTGTTGAATTAAAACGCTCCCCTCCTAATAGCATCGGCATCCAGCCAATTACAGCAATAATCAAGGCATTGGTCGCCCAAGAATGAAATCCATAAATTTGGACAGCAATATGATCAATTAATTTACGTCGATCAATTTCTTTCCACAATTTCATGGTATTAAACATCAAATAGGGTACATTTTCTGCTCCCCAAGCCCAACGACGTTGCTGTTTGTATAAGCTTTTAGCTGTTTGCCAAAAATTACGGTCAAAAGTAATATCCATGGACACTGGAAAATATAAAGGCTCAACTCGATATTCTCCACGATAGTGTAAAAGGCAGTGCCAAAAAATACGTGAATCTTCACTGACCATATTAGTTGACCAAAAACCTATTTCCACCAAAGCCTTAAAAGTCATAGAATGCGAAGAATAAGTCACGAGCTGCTCTTCTCTAATTTGCATCATCATTTGCCAGAAGGTATTAGACGCTGCTGCCACTCGGGAAAAGAAAGGGGCTTCCCATAAATTGTTGTGATAAACCGGAATTGGTTGATAACTAGCGCGATATGGATTAGAAACTGTTAAAAAACGATAACTTAAAGCAAAAAAATAACCAGGTTTTACCATGGTGTCTACATCAAAAACACTGACTAAAATATTATCATAATTAAAATTATTAGCATCCAATAAATCTTTTTTCACTTGTCTAATCGCCCAAGATTGATTAGCGCCCTTGCCTTTCAATTCACCTTCAATGCCATCAGGGTGAAAAGTAATAAATAAATGAGCAAACTTATCAGCAAAACGCTTTTTTATTTCCTCTGCCTTATCATAAGCCGCTTGACCAGCACGTTCTTCCATCGCTAAAACCACTATCATCTGTGTGGGCGGAAAGCCATCTTGCAATAAAGAATCTAAAGCACTGGCAATGATATCAGCGCTTTCATTATAATTAGGCAAAACAATTAATTGCCACAGATCACGCCAAGTTTTTCCTTGCTTAGCCAAAGAATCAGTAGCAATTTTTTCTTGTATTTTTCCTTCAGCTAATAAATGACAACGAGTCGACCAATCAATGGCAGAATTTTTCTTTAATTTACGATAAGCAGCAATTAAATAAATAGCTAAATAAATTACAATTAAGAGCCAATAAACATCAAAAGCAATAATAAAAAATGCCACCCAAACTGGCTTAAAATAAGAGAGAATAATTAAAACAAACAAGGTGCTAAAAGATAAAGCGCCCGGCAATATTTCAAAAAAGCGATACCATCGCCTATCTTTGCCAGTTAAATGAGTAGCTTTACCTACTTTTAAATAATTCATATTAAATATTTATCCCCCTTTTTTTAAGTTCATAAAAACAACGCGCACAAGCTAAAACATCAACCATAGCATTATGAGCTTCTGCAAAATCTTCGCCGAACAGATAACGATGTAATTCCGATAAATTTGGCCACTTAAAAGAGCCCCGCCCATTACTGATACGACAAACATGAGCGGTAGATTTCATGGTACATATTTTATTAGCCGACTCTAAAACATTAGGCATTTGCGCTCGATAAAATTCAGCGGACACAATTTTGTCATCAAATTCGATATTATGACCAATAACCGCTTGGGCTCTTTGCAAATGATTAGCAAATATGTCTAAAACCTCTTTTAAATTACTCCCTTCTATTACAGCCTGCTTATGACTAATGCGATGAATTTTTGTTGCCTCTTCTGGAATAATAAAATTTTCCGGCTTGATAATATAATCATGTCGATCCCAAGCATTGCCTAACTCATCAAACCAAGCCCAAGATAACTGGACTAAACGAGGCCAATTATCTATATCGCTAGCTGGGGCTTTATAATTTTTAGGTAAACCAGTAGTTTCGGTATCAAAAAATAAATACATAATACTTTATTCAGGTTGACGAGAAAAATCAATCACCTCATCTTCAGTCATGTTAATTTCTGAATTTGATTTTAAAGTTGAATTTTTTATCCTATTATCTTTCTCTGGTCTACCCTTAAAATCCACAGGTTTTACTGTGTTTAAATCAGATAAAGACAGAGGCTTCACAGGAGAGGCGGCAAGATTTTGTAATTCTTTAGCTTTAGCTGCTTTACGACTATCTGCTTCATTCTTTTTTTCTTGACGTTTAATGGATAAACACTCTTTGCAGAAAACCGGACGCACACCATCGGGAATAAAATTGATAGTTGTGCTCTGTCCACAACGAGAACATTTGGTAGAATAAGGAGAATTTGTTGTTTGACTAAATTCCTTTTTAGAAGGCTCTTTAGGAATAGAGTTATTTTTTATAGATTGAACAACAACATCATGCTTTTTTTCTGATTGAATGACTACCGGGTTAGAAATAGTTTGCTTAGCAATGGCCTTAATTATTTCATTTCTATTATTAACAGAATTAAAATTTTTATTATTATTAATTCTTGTTGGCGCTTGTTTCAAAGGAGGATTTTCATCTTGTGCTTCGTGCCAACGTAGAATCTTCTCTTCAACTTCAGAACGAATGGTAGCATATTTTTCTCGAGAATAAGCAACAACTTTGTCAACATTATTAGTCTTCTCTTCTTCGGTGAGTGGCGGTAAACCTCTAGCTGAAAATGGCGCTGAAGCTACTCCATCGATCATTAATTTTAGATACATTTCATATTTTGGAAGGTTCACCAAATCTTCTTCGGTAAACACTGGAGCAAATTCTTTAGCTAACTCCTCTGCATCAGTTG
This sequence comes from Patescibacteria group bacterium, assembly GCA_034002925.1. Lineage (GTDB taxonomy): Bacteria > Patescibacteriota > Patescibacteriia > Patescibacteriales > UBA12465. The sequence continues at coordinate 49,453 of JAVEZP010000001.1, forward strand.
CTCCCACTCGAAAAGAAACCATAGTGCCCACATTGCCAAACACAGCTGGTTTTACCTTTTCACTTAATTGCTCAATATATTGATGAGCTAGAATCAAGCTCAAGCGATATTTACGTGCTTCAGAGAGAATATTAGCAAAACTGTCAGTCGAAAAATTTTGAAATTCATCAATATAAAGATAAAAATCTTTACGATCTTTTTCAGGCATATCAACTCGACTCATGGCTGCTAACTGAATTTTAGTAATCATCATCGCACCCAGTAAAGCCGAGTTATCTTCTCCAATTCTTCCCTTACTTAAATTCATGATCAAGATTTTACCCTCATCCATTATTTCTCGAATATTAATAGTTGATTTCACTTGACCAATAATATTACGCATTAAAGAACTGGAAAGAAATTGTCCAACTTTATTCTGAATTGGTGACACCGCCTCAGAAGCAAATTTATCAGCATAAGAAGCAAATTCTTTTTCCCAGAAAGCCTTTACCACCGGATCTTTAATATTAGCCACCACTCTTTTACGATATGATTTATCAGATAACATTCTCACTACTCCTAAAATAGTAGATCCAGGAAAATCTAAAATAGCTAAAATGGCATTACGTAAGATATATTCCAAACGAGGTCCCCAAGAATCAGCCCACAATTTTTGAAAAACACCTAAAAGACCGGAAGCTACTAAATGACGTAAATGAGGCTCAACTTGCTCCAAAACATTAAAAGCAATCGGATAATCCATATCAGCCGGATTAAAATAAACTACGTCATTTATTCTATCTGAAGGAATATATTCAATGATTTTTTCCGCTAGATCGCCATGCGGATCAACGACAGCAATCCCATGGCCAGCCCTAATATCGCCCACAATCATGTTTTCCTGAATAGTGGACTTACCCATACCGGTTTTTCCAATCAAATACATGTGTCGACGACGATCATCGGCTTTGATACCAAACTTTTTAAACTGATTACGGAAAGTTGTTTGAGCAAAAACTGCAATATCTTCATTCATAATGATTATTGGATCATATTAGCACTTAATATAGATAATATTTTTTGATAAGCCTCTCTTACAAGTGGTGGTAAATAAATTAAACCAATTGTTAGTGGAATAATAATTATTATTAACTTTAACCAAGCAAAAATCTTTTGCCAAGCAACGTAAGTATTAATATGATTCACCATGGTCTTAATTTCTTTCATGTCCTGAGCGTTATTCTCCAATAAGGTTTTTAACTCTGCCACGTCAGTTGCAATGTCTTGTGAAACCATAGATTCGTCATCTATGTCTGAAGATTTTTCGTTACTCATATAATTTTAATTAAATTCTAGCCTGACAACGCTCTACATAAGAGCTGCCTAGAGCAGCTAGATCTTTTAATTCTTGGTCTTTAAATGTTTCTAAATTCTGAAATTCTGGATTAACTAATTCTGCATCTGGTTTAAACTTCTGTAAATACCATAAACGCGCGCCCTTAATCCATTCTCCCATTTTTTTAATATCTTCTTGATTATGTAAAGTTGGCACTAAAGTACTTCTAAATTCATAAGCAACTGGACTAGACATTATCATTTTAACACTTTTTTGTAAATTCTCTAAATTTACTTTTGCCCCCACCACTTCTTCATAACGATCAAGAGGGGCTTTAATATCCATAGCAATATAATCAATTAATTTATCTTCAATTAATTTAGCTAACATTACTGGATTTGTCCCATTAGTATCTAGTTTAACTACATAATCCATCGCTTTTATTTTAGCAATAAATTCAGGTAAATCCGGATGCAAGGTTGGCTCTCCGCCGCTAATTACCACGCCATCTATTTTACCCTTTCTCTCTTGAAGAAATAAAAAAAGATCCTCCTCTTTGACTAAAGGATGACCTTTTTTATTATTTTCTCCCGTCGGCGACGTTGTTTCAATACGAGGCCAGACAAGCATGGGATTATAGCAATAATGACAACGAAAATTACAACCTTGAGTAAAGACAATTGTTGCCAAATTGTCAGGAAAATCTAAAAGAGTTAATTTTTCTAAACCACCAATAATCATATACAAGGATAAGCGCCGCCGGGAATGGGGCAGCGGCTCTTCCCTGCGACCCTTAAATTAATTTATTAATCAGAACACTCCACTTTAAAAGTCTTACGATCTTTATATTCTGAGGATTTGCCTGGGTTATAATTTTTAACCGGAGTATACCAACCGACTACTCGGCTATAGATAATACACTCTTGGCGTTGAGTTGAAATAGGGCTCATATGTTTATCTCTTTCTCCAGACATAGATTTGTTAATCTAATATCTTTTTGAAAATAAATTAAAATAAATAAATAAATAATTAATTAGTAGAACAACGTTCTGCTTGCATGGTCGCACTATTATAACCCATCTCCTCATCACACTTCGGACAATATTTATGCTCACCAGCCAAATAACCATGTTTAGGACAAATCGAAAAAGTAGGAGTAATAGTAAAATACGGTAAGCGATAGTTTTCAATAATACGTCTAGCTAGTTTTTTTGCAGCATTACCATCAGTTAATCTTTCACCTAAATAACCATGCAAAACGGTGCCTCCGGTATATTTAATTTGCAATTCATCTTGTAAATCTAAAGCCGCAAAAATATCTTCCGAAAAACTTACATGTAAATGAGTAGAATTAGTATAATAAGGAGGAATGCCATTTTTAGCATCTTCAGTGTTAGCAAAAATCATCTCAGGATAAGTCTCTAAATCTTTTTTAGCAAAACGATACGTACAACCTTCACCTGGTGTCGCTTCTAAATTATAAAGATTATTAGTTTCATTTTGATAATCCATTAACTTTTCCCTCATCGCATCCATCACCTCTAAAGCAAAAGCATGTCCCTCGGGACTAGTTAAATCTTTCCCTAAAAAGTTTAATAAAGATTCATTCATGCCATTAATACCAATGGTATTAAAGTGGTTTTGCCAATAAGTACCAAAGCGCGCCTTAATATCTGCTAAATAATGTTTAGAATAAGGATACAGACCGCCTTCAGAGAACTTTTCAATTACTTTGCGTTTAATTTCTAAACTTTCTTTAGCTAAATCCATTAATTGATAGAGACGCTCAAAATACTCTTCTTTATTCTTTGATAGATAACCAATTCTTGGTAAATTAATTGTCACCACACCTAGACTGCCAGTTAAAGGATTGGCGCCGAATAAGCCCCCTCCGCGTTTTCTTAATTCGCGATTATCTAAACGTAAACGACAACACATAGAACGCGCATCATCTCTGTCCATATCAGAGTTAACAAAATTAGAAAAATAAGGAATACCATATTTAGCAGTCATTTCCCACATTGGTTTTAAAGATTCTCTGTCCCAATCAAATTGCTTATCAATGGTGTAAGTGGGAATAGGAAAGCCAAACATTCTACCAGTAGCATCGCCTTCTAGCATCACTTCCGCAAAAGCTTGATTAAACATATCCATCTCTTCTTGAAAATCTTTATACTGTTCAGGCATTATTTCGCCACCAATAATAACATTTTCTTCTCCCACTAATTTAGAAGGCGTCACATCTAAAGTAATGTTAGTAAAAGGGGTTTGAAAACCGACTCTAGTTGGAACATTTAGATTAAACATGAATTCTTGCAAACCCTGTTTTACTTCTTTATAGCTTAATTTATCATAACGAATAAAAGGAGCTAAATAAGTATCAAAATTAGCAAAAGCTTGAGCACCAGCTGCCTCCCCTTGCATAGTGTAAAAGAAATTAACAATTTGGCCTAAAGCACTACGAAAATGCTTAGGAGCTTTACTCTGAATCTTTTCCGAAACGCCACCAAAACCTTTAATTAATAAATCTTTTAAATCCCAACCACAACAATAAGGAGCTAATAAACCTAAATCATGAATATGAATATCGCCTTTAATATGAGCATCACGAATAGATTCTGGATATAATTTATTTAACCAATATCGAGCGGAAATAGCCGAAGCAATATAATTATTCAAACCCTGAACAGAAAAGCTCATGTTACTATTTTCATTCAAACGCCAATCGGCTCTGCCTAAATAATCTTCCATTAATTTTTCATCAGAAGTAGCTTTATTTAATTCGCGCAATTGTCTTCTTTGATCACGATACAAAATGTAATTTTTAGCAGTTTTAATTTGTTTGTTTTCAATTAACACTTCTTCTACCACATCTTGCACTTCCTCTACTGCCGGAATGCTGTTTTTATGAAATTTAGCATTGATTTTTAAGACCACCTCATCGCTCAATTTTTGAGCCAAAGATTCATCATCAATATCAACTGACAAAGCCGCCTTATAAATAGCGTTTTTAATTTTTTCTTGACTAAAATCAAGGATGTCTCCGGATCTCTTCCGGATTTTGGTGATTTTCTCTGACATGTTTTTAATTACGATCGCGAAATTCAAGATCTAAAAGCTCCTCCGTCTTTTAGCTCTTAAACTGCGCCATCGTTTTTTATGTTAATTTATTTTTGTCTTTTTCACCTTAATCAGCTTATTCAACTCTCGACGAAACTCATTAGCATCTTTGAATGATTCATAAACTGAAGCATAACGGATATAAGCAACTGGATCAGTTTTCTTTAAATGCTTCATTACTATCTGACCAACTTGTAAAGAGGTAACTTCTGTTTGTCTCAACTTTTGCAAATCTCGCTCAATACCATGAATGATTTGCTTAAACTTATCTTCTGTAACAGGTCTTTTCTCTAAAGATTTACGCAAACCGCTCATTAATTTTTCTCGATTATATGATTCACGACGACCGTCACGCTTTACAATCATTAAATCTAAGATTTCTATCTCTTCATAAGTAGAAAAACGGAAAGAACACTTTAAACATTCACGTCTGCGTCTAATAGAAAGGCCATCAGGAGCAACTCGAGAATCAACTACTTTGGTATCATTATAGTAGCAAACTGGACATTTCATAAAAAAAGTCTTAACAGCACATTTTGTGGAGCTTTTATATCTCTATCCACTAAATGTTGTGCTTAGCTCTATTATAGCAAAATAAAAAAGAGGGGTCAAAATCAGCCAATATTCATACAAAATTTAAACAATTACCGTCTTTTTTAAATTAGCTGTGGATAAGTATTTAAAAAATGAGACCAACATTGATCCCATTTATATAAAAATTGATATAAGAGTAATGAATAGGGGTATAAATTCAGATTTATACTTTTTTTATCATTTTTATGAACTTCGTAAATATCTTGAATCACAACAAAGTGTTGCGCTTACTTATTGAACTTAGGATTTTCAAGATTTCTCATGTCCCAGCCCAAAAATTCAAATAAAGGTTCAATAAATTCATTTCTAGTCTGAGCTTCATTGTATGATTTTACCGTTCTGGTCTCAACAAGATTTTGATATTTTTCAACTAATTTTGCTATTTGTTTTTTAGCTTCTGTCTTATTAATCATATATTCCAAGGATAAATATAACCAAGATTATTTTCATAACCCTCTAACCCAACGACAAAATATTTATCTAATTGATAGTTTTCAATAAAATAATTAAGAGCTACTAATTTTGTACGATGAAAATTCATCTTCACTTCTACCGGAAGAATCTTATTTTTATCTTTCACAATAAAATCAATTTCTTTTTTATCTTTAGTGCGCCAATAATAAATATTATCTTGACCATATTTTTTCACTAATTCTGAGAATATACTAGTTTCAAAAACATTGCCAATAATTTCTTTTTGCAAACTTTTCAACCATAACATTTGCATTAAACCCGAATCATAAAAAAATATTTTTGGAGTTTTTGACAGCTCACTTCTTATATTATTATTATATGGTCGCACCAATTTAATAACATAAGTTTGTTCAAGAATAAATAAATATTTTTCAACTGTTGGTATAGACAATTTACAAGTATTAGCTAACTCTTTAAAATTAACTAACTGACCACTTTGAGCAGCTAATATCTCTAGTAATTTATTCAAGCTATCTACATTATCAATATTAGCTAACTCTTTTATGTCTTTTCTTAAATAAGTGTCAATAATTTGCTGTAGTCTTTTTTCTTTTAGTTCCACTTCATCTGTTAATGCTACTTTGGGATAAGCACCAAATAACACAAATTCTTTAAATAAAGATTTTAATTCCTCAATTTTCTTGCTTGTAGTTTTTAACTCTGGATTAAAATAAATACCTCGAAATAATAAATATTCTTCAAATGAAAGATTAGTTATCTCAAAATTTATAGTTCTTCCCACTAATGAATCCTTGAACTTACTTTTGATTGCAAAACTAGAAGAACCCGAAACAATTAATTTAATATTTTTATGATGATCAGCCATCAATTTTAAAAATTCAGAAGGATTATCTAAATATTGAATCTCATCAATAAAAACAAAAGTCTTTTTGTCATTATCAGGAGCATGTCCTTCTTCTCGCAAATGACCAATAAACTCATCTACACCTGTATCTAAAATACGCTTATATCTAGAATCTTCTAAATCAATATAATAAACGTCTTTTTTTTGATCTTCTAAATATTCTTGCAACCACAACAAAATATGTGTTTTGCCGACTTGTCTAGCACCATGTAACACAATGATTTCTTCTAAATCAATAAATTTAAGAATATCTTCAGTTATTTTTCTTTTATATATCATATTTTTAAATGATACTATTATTATATATCAAACCAAAAACAAAGTCAAGTTTGTTTAAAATCAAACCAAAAACAAAATCTGACTTTTATTTTAGTCAGACTTTATTTCTATCTTTATTAAATTTTTATTTAATATTAAATCAATTTTTTCTATATATTAAAAATTTCGAGCTTAAAAACTATCCTCCCATTTTTTTCCGAATAAAGGCGGGAACGCTTAAATCATCTTCTTCGTCTAAGTTTAAATCTTGATCTAAGCTTTTCTCATTCTTTTTATCCACTAAAGGTTTAAGGGGGATGTTCTTAATAGCAGGAGTTTTTGATTTTTTATCACCCCAAGGAGAAATATTTGACTCTTCTTTTTCTTTCTCACTTTCAATAAATGGGTTAGGCGTGTAACTTTTAATCTCAGTTTTAGTATTATTTTTACTCTTACCATCAAAACCAGTAGCCACAACTGTAATCTTAATCTGATCTTTCATCTTTTCATCAATAACGGCACCAAAAATAATCTTCGCATCCTCATCAGCAGCCGAGGTAATAACTTTAGCCGCATCACTAACTTCATTCATGCTTAAATCAGGGCCACCAGTAATGGTAAAGACTATGCCACGAGCACCATCAATAGACATGTCCAGTAAGTTTGAATTAATAGCAGCTTTGGCCGCCTCAATCGCTTTATTCTCACCATTAGCTTGGCCAATACCCATTAAAGCTGAACCAGCGTTAGCCATGACCGCTTTAACGTCAGCAAAGTCAGCATTAATAACGCCAGGCACGGTAATAATTTCCGCAATGCCCTGCACACCTTGACGCAATACATCATCAGCAATTTGAAAGGCCTCTAACAAAGAAGTTCGCTTATCAATTACTTGCAATAATTTATCATTAGAAATAGTAATAATTGTATCTACTTTATCGGCTAAATCAGCAAAAGCACGATCAGCAATATTTTTTCTTTGTCCACCTTCAAAAACAAAAGGCTTAGTTACTACCGCAACAGTAAGAGCCCCTAAATCACGAGCAATTTGTGCTACTATTGGTGAAGCACCGGATCCAGTTCCTCCACCTAAACCGCAAGTAACAAACACCATATCACAGCCTTTTAAAGCTTCTCTAATTTCATTTTGAGATTCTTCAGCCGCACCTTTGCCTAAATCAGGGTTCATACCTGCCCCCAAACCTCTGGTTACGCTTTTACCAATATGAATTTTTTCACTTGCTTTATTAAAATGAAGCGCCTGAATATCAGTATTAATCGCCACAAACTCAACTCCTCTAATGCCATTTTCAATCATGCGATTAATAGCACTGCCACCGCCGCCACCGACGCCGACCACTTTAATTTTTGCAAAAGTTTCTATTTCTGGTTTTACCTCTGCCATATTACAAATTAAGAATTACTTTCAATTAAAAAGTAAATACTTAGTTAATTATCTTGGTATTATTTTTTGAAAAATATTTTTAGCTTTGCTAAAAATATCCCCAACACTTTTATTAAAACTGCCACCAGTGGTCGTTGTCTCTTCATTAGCCCCCCAAATTACTAAACCTAAGGCAGGTAGGAACTCTGGAGATTTTACCTTATCAATAACTACATTGACATTCTTCGACTGGCCCAAAGCAGCTGGTAGGCGTAATTTGCTTTTAGCCACATCAATTAAACCATCTAATTGAGCACCAGAACCAGTAAAAATAGCTCCAGCTGGTAACATACCTGATCGATCAATTTTCACTAGTTCTTTATCAATTTTTTCAAATATTTCTTCCACTCTAGCTTCAATAATTTCAGCAATATATTTTCTAGAAATCAAGCTAATATCATCATTAACATCCTCTTCTTTAACTAAATGACTAATATCTATCTCTTCATCTTTTTCAAACAAACTAGCATTAGCATGACCATACTCTAACTTAATTCTTTCCGCTAAATTAATTGGACAACGTAAGCCTAAAGCAATATCGTTAGTAATATATTCCGAGCCGATAGGTAAAACAGCTGCATGTAATAAATTACGCTCTTCATAAACAGCTAACGAGGTAGTAGAAGATCCAATATTAATTAAAGCGACCCCTAATTCTTTCTGTTTAGGACTTAATACAGCTTCAGCGGCTGCCAAAGGCGCAATAACTAAATCTTCAATCTCTAAGCCAGTTCTAAAAATAGCTTTAGTAAGATTCTTAGTCTGAGTACTCAAGCCTTGAATAATTAAAGCTTCTACCTCTAGACGAATACCACTCATGCCAATTGGATCTTTAATATCATTTTGATTATCCACGCTGAAACGAATTGGCATCACATGTAAAATTTCATAATTAACTGGCACCGCTAAAGCCCGGGCCGCTTCAATAGCACGAGCCACATCATTTTCATTAATCTCGCCATCGCTCTTACTAACTGCCACTACTCCTTTACTTCTTTCACATTTAATATGAGGATCATTAATGCCCACCCAAACATTGGAAATTGGCACACCAATAATTCTTTCTGCTTTTTCTAAACAAGCGGAAATAGAAGAAGTGGTCTCTTCAATACTATTAACCACCCCCTTGCTTACCCCAGCAGTGGGGGAGGAAACAGCTCCGATAATCTGCAATTCTTCTCCCGAGGGACCAGATATCTTTTGACCGATAACTAGTCGAACTGCAGTTGAGCCAATATCTAGGCCAGCAATTATATCTTCTTTCATAAAAATAATTAAAATAGCTATGAAGCTTGATTTCAAGCTCTATAAAATTAGCTACGCTATTTCTATTATAGTAAATTTTTCAAATATTAACAACTAAAAATACCAAGCAACTAAAACAGCGATGTTTTTTTCAAAAATTAAAGCAATTAAAGTGCCTATAGCTAGAAAAACTCCTAATGGTAATTTAGAGCCCCAAGATTTATTTTTAAATAATATTAACAATATACCCACCAAGCTACCAATAATATAAGCGCTAAAAATAGCAGAAATAAGACTTAAATAAGAGCTAAAAATTGCCCCCAATAAAAGTCCCAACCAAATATCACCCTCTCCTAAACCTTTGCCTTTAGTCAATAAATACTGCAACAGAAAGAATAAGGCCGAAAAAGCCATGCCCACTAACATAAGACTCACTGATGCTCCTAGAAAGATATTTAGCAATAGAAAAAATAAAGTCATGGGCCACACAAAAAGAGTCGAAACTAACAAAAAGCGCCAATCAAATACCAAAACCACTAACATAGTCCAAGCAGCTAAAGATAGTTTTGTCACTTCCAACCAGAAAAAACTATCCAACATTAGTGTTATAGTGTGTTCATCCAAGCTCCAAACAAAATCTATTTGCCTCCACCAAAAAAATAAAAACAATAGAGCGCTAATTAACTCAATTATAGGATATTGCCACGAAATATGACGCCTACAAGCACGGCAACGACCTCGTAAGAACAAGAAACTTAGCAAAGGAATATTCTCATACCAGCTTAATTGATGTCCGCACTGAGGACAATAGGATCGACCCACAATACTCTCTTCTTTATATAAGCGCCAAATTAAACAATTAGCAAAACTACCAAAAGAAAGGCCTATTAAAAAAATAATGATGGCAAAAATTATCATATATCTAAAAATTTAAAGATTCTAATGATGGTAAAAGATCTACATCGATTAAATTAGCAGCTTGTCTCCAATATTCTTCTGCTTTTTCCCAATCATTCTGCTCCTTAGCTAAGGCTGCTTTTTGTAAAAGCCAATAGGCTGTTGGCTCACGCTTAAACGCTTGATCTAGATAAGACCAAGCCTCATCGCTATTACCTAATTTAAAGCTGGAGAAAGCCAAAGAACGCAAGATCGAAACATCTTCAGGATAAACTTGATAGGCTGCTAAATAATATGCCCTAGCAGCAATATAATCAGATAAAAGCAAATCTGCTTCTGCTAAACGACGATAAACAAAAGAATAATAAAAACGTAAATAAATTTCATGTTCGCCAAGCAACCTAGCATCATTTAATGAGGGCAAAAAAGACAAGGCTTGATTATAAAAAGTTTTAGCCATCGCTGGATCATTTGCAAGGCGGCAATCTCCTTGAGCAATAAATACAGCTGGTCTGTGAGGACTCATATTTTCTAAACGAAAAGCCATCTTATCTAAATCTTCACTTTTATTTAAAGAACAACTAATTTGATAATAAGTATATAGATCTTCGTAGTGTTTTAAATTTAATTGCGATAAAATTAACTTAGCCCTTTGTTGCAATAAACGACTAGTAAATAAATCTAATTTAGGATTGTTAATATCATCTTTAATAAAAGCCGCATAAGCACGTTGATAATATAAGAGATAAACTGGCTGACGCCAAGTTTCATTAATATACTCATTCAACAGAGCGGCGGTTGTATATTCTCTATTTAAAGAGGCTTGATATAATTTTAGAAAATAATGATCAGCAGCCACAGTATTAAAGGCTAAATAAATTTGTGACAAGGAAAAAGTAATTAAAATAACAACTACAACATATGATGCATATTTAGTCACAAAAAATAACTTATCTTTGAAGATAAAATTTTTAAAAATTTTCTGCCAAGTATAAACACGCACATTCTCTTTGGTTAAAATAAAATTAGCCGCTATTATTAAAGCTGCTAAAACCCAAAAATAAAAAACATTCACAATATCAGCTAAACCAAATAATATACTCAATGAATAAGCCAACATCGCTCCACCCGCAGCAATCGCAAAAGAACGAGCTGGTTGATGTCTGTATAATCTATACCATTTAAAAATAATATAAATATAAAGGAGTAGATAAGCCAAAAAACCAAAAACTCCTAATTGCAGAAAACTATCTATTAAACTGTTATGCAATTTATCAGTATAACCATTAACTTTCATGAAAATAGCCCATTCTGGTTGATATTTTGACACAATTGCTTCTCCTCCGTTTTCTAAACCAGTGCCAAGTAGAAAATTTTCACTAATTAAACTAGGTGCTATCTGATAAAATGACAAACGTAAACCCAAGCTGCCAGCCTGCCAATTACTTATACTCAATAAACGCTGAGATGAAGAAAAGAACAATAAAATAACTAACATTATTACTCCTACACCTGCTAAGATCAATGAGCGCCAACGATAACGACTCCATAAAGCAACAATAAAGGTCAAAGAAATGCTAATTATTAAAGCTAACCAAGCAGAACGAGAACCACTCATAATTAAGGCCGCTAATTGCAATATTAAACTAAGTATAACAATAAAGCGCCAGAAAAATTTATGATAGCGGGTCAATAAATAAGAAGACATAGCCAAGCCAAACAGCAAAAAGGAAGCTAAAAAATTAGGTTGCCCTAAGGTGGAAATTGATCTATTTAATAATTGTGTCTCTTGCCAAACAATTATATCAAAGCCAAAGAATTGACAAATCGCATAGATAGCTACCAAAGTTGCACTAACAGACATAAAAATAGCACTATAGAGAACTCCTTGTTGCCATTTAAGCCACGCTCTAGCTGATTCTTCTCCCACAGAAGACCATCTAGCAACGTTAATAATAAAATATACAAATAAAGTTAAGTAGAAAAAGACTCCCATTTGTCTTTCATAAGAACCAAAAAAAGACTGGATTGGATTAAAAGAAAAAATATTTAGAAACAATAAAACAACAAGAAATAAGCAAACAGGTAATAATTTATACCAAAAAGATAATTGAAAAATAGCTTGATATTTTCTTTTATCTATTTTCAGAATTAATAAAAATAAAAGTAAATATATTCCTCCCAATAAATACAGCCAAGCACTTTTAAGTAAAGTAAAAGGACTATATAAAGGCAAAAAGACAGCCACACTTAAAGGTAAAATTATTAAACTAAAATAGTAAACAAAGTTAAATAAAGCTGTAAAGATGTTATGGTAAAAAAGTTTTTTCATAAAATTAAACTATCTACAGTATAGCATAATAATCTCTTCCATCACTAACAAAAAACCACCCCTCAAGGTGGTTTAATGTATATATCAGTCAAAAATTAATTACGTCTTTGCCACTTCTCCCAAACTACTAACAGAGGGCTAGCCACAAAAATTGAACTATAAGAACCCGAGAAAATACCAACCATTAATGCTAAAACAAAATCTCTAACCGAAGCGCCACCCAAGAAGAAAACGGCTAATAAAACCAAAATAGTGGTTAAAGAGGTGTTTATAGATCTTACTAAAGTTTGATTCAAACTATTATGGACAGTGGTGCTAAAATTATCTGTACTTTTTGGTAAATTTTCTCTAGTGCGATCAAAAACCACAATCGTGTCATTCACACTATAACCCAACACAGTCAACATTGCTACTACAAAAGTAGTATTTATTTCTAGACCATAAAATTTTCCTAAAGCCGCAAACACCCCTAAAGTAATCAATAAATCATGAAACAAAGCTATAACTGCAATTAAGCCATATTTCCAAGAAGCCACTGGCTTAGATACTTTTTGAAAAGCAATCGCAATATAAATAATAATCACAAGTAACACAAAAAACATTAGCCAAAAAGATTTACTTCTTAATTCTTGACCAATAGATGGGCCAATAGCCTCAAATCGTAATTCTTCTATACCGCCCTCTGCTTCTGCTAATAAAGACAATTGACTTAAAACCGCTTGATGTGAACCTTCATCGCTCTCTTTAAAGCGCAAAATCATGCTATCTTCAGTGGGCTGCACAATTAAACTACTAATAGATAAATCTGACAATTCAGATTGAATAGCAACTACACTAGGCTGACCACTGGCAAATTTTACTTCCAATAAACTACCACCAGTAAAATCAATGCCAAATTTTAAACCCCACGCAAATAAAGCAATAATGGCTGTGGTTACCAACACTGCCGATAAACTTAACCACACGGAGCGATGCTTAATGATATTAAAGTGAATCATATAGTTATAATCTTGATAAGCTTAATTATTTTTTTGCCTTAATTCTTCCTAATAACCAACGATGACGATCAAGCCAGTTACTGTTGAAAACCCTCACTAGAATATAAGTAATAACAATGCTACTAAACATGGAAATAGACACACCAATAAATAAGGTAGCGCCAAAACCTTTAATTAAACCTGTGCCAAAACCCATTAAAACAAAACAAGTTAAAATAGTAGTAATATTACCATCACGAATAGAAGGCCAAGCTCTTCTAAATCCTTCGTCTAAAGCTACGCCCAGTGGTTTACCTTCTCTTAACTCTTCTTTCATTCTCTCAAAAATCAAAATATTAGCGTCTACAGCCATACCGATAGAAAGAATGAAACCAGTAATACCAGCCAATGTTAAAGTGATAGGCTGGTTAGCATAATATACCAAGAAAGTTAAAATAATCAAGAAGAATAAAGCTGAAAAAGTACCGTCAAAAATCTTTAAATGATCAAAGACGTTAATAAATAGTATCACTAATAATAAAATGAAAAATAAAGCCAACCAAATAGGAGCAGATTTAAAGATTGTCAAAACAGTCATAGCGTAAATAAATAAAGACACGACTGCCATTAATCCCGGTAAACGATAAAAAAGGATCATAAACAAGGCTACTAAAACAATACCAATCAAGCCAGCCGTAATGCTATTAGCCACTGATTTCTGCCCTAAACTGGCCCCTACTGTTTGTTGTCCAACTAAATGAATTGGCACTGGCAAAGCACCTGTATTTAATCTTTGTACTAATAATTTTGCTTCTTGGACATTAAATTGACCAGAAATGACTGCTCTGCCATCAGGAATGCGTTCATTAACAGTAGGGACACTAATGGCATAACCATCCAAAAAGATAGCTACCGGTCGACCAACATTACGCTCGGTAATATCAGCAAACATCTGTGCGCCTTCACTATCAAATTCTAAAGATACTTCTGGAGAGCCATTCTGAGGATTAAATTGCAATACTGCTCTTTCTAAATTCTTACCAGATAGCTCAGTATTACTCCATGACTCATCTAAATTAATCACTGGTGAAGCATCTTGTAAGGGAAAAGATAATAATTGGGCTCGATAAACAAAAGTCTCATCTTGACCTTGAAAAGGGTCACTAAAACTCCGTTTTTCTAAAAGCTTCACTATTGCTAGACTATCACCTTGATCAATTAATTGTGTGCTCACCTCACCGTTCTGCAGAGCACTTAACACAGATGCTAATTCAGGATTACTTTCATTATTAATATCATCTTTTTCTAATAATTCTGCTTGATATTTTTCTGCTAATTGATTTAAATCAGCATTATTTTTAGCTTCTGTTAAAGCGGTTTCAGCTTTAGTTTTCATTTCTTCATTGAAAATAACCGCTTCTTCATTAGATTCAAGAGTTAGATCTTCTTGATTAAAATTCTGTTCTTTAAATTCTAATAACGGAGTTTCGCCAATTAAACGAATAGCTTCGTTCACATCTTTAATACCTGCTAACTCGGCAATAATTCTATACTCACCTTGTAAGGTGCGATTAATTTGCACTAATGGTTCACTCACCCCAGCCACATTAACACGTCTTTCAATGATATCTCTTACACCTTCTAAGGCGCTGAGCTTTTCTCCGTCTAAAATATTATTTACATCAGCTTCATAAACTAATTGAGTGCCACCTTGTAAATCTAAACCTAACATAAAACGACTTTCAGGCGCTTCTGGTAATACAATAATATTATTAGTCTTATCAGCAATGTAACGAGCCGCTTGATTATAATAATTACCACCAGTTAAAATAAAACCGGTAAAAGCAAAAACGATCAACAGCCCTAACAACCAAGATTGACGATGACGCTTAAAAGCATTAATGAATTTATTAGATTTAGACATAAAATTACTTATTCTTTAACAAAGATTAAAAACTGCTAAAATCTTAGACCAAAAATAGGAAAAAATCAAGCCAGGTGTTTACAAAAAGTGAAATATTACATATAATCTTTAATAATAGCAAAAAAATAATTAATTATATTTATATGCCCCTTATACCAACAGTAATCGAAAAAGAAGGTCAAACTGAAAGAGCTTATGATATTTATTCGCGCTTACTTAAAGATAGAATTATTTTCTTAGGCGAGGCTATTGATGATCATGTAGCCAACATTGTGATTGCTCAAATGCTTTTTTTAGCCGCTGAAGACAAAGAAAAAGATATAAAATTTTACATCAATTCCCCAGGAGGATCTGTTTCGGCCGGTTTAGCTATCTATGACACCATGCAATATATTAAATGTCCTGTCTCTACTATTTGTGTCGGCCTTGCTGCTTCTATGGCCTCACTTTTATTAGCTGCTGGCGCTCCAGGCAAGCGACTGGCTCTACCTAATAGCGAAGTGATGATCCATCAAGTGATGGGCGGAGCTGAGGGGCAAGCTTCAGATATTAAAATTAGAGCTGAACATATTTTAAAGACGAAAGATAAAATGAATAAAATTTTAGCATTACATACAGGACAGAATATTAAAACCGTTGAAAAAGATAGTGATCGTGATAATTTTATGAGTGCTCAAGAAGCAAAAAAATACGGCATTATCGATAAAATAATTAATCAAGAATAAATTATCAAATTTAAAAATCAACACTAAAAAACCCGCTTCAGCGGGTTTTTGTTATATTTTTATTATATAAAGACTACTCTATAATCATTAAAGTATTAACCATCATCTGAAATATTTCTTTATAAGGCAATAATTCACCTGACGGGATATAAGAAATAACTAAAATTCCAGTACCATTTTGATCTAAAAAATAAACAAATTTTTCGTCTGCGCTAAGAGCTCCTACTCCAAATGCCGTCACCAATAAACGGTCATCTGTTAATATATCAACTTCAGCAAACTGCTCTTGATACCAATCTAAAATACTTGTATATATACCACCACTATCTTCATAAGAAATTTGGATAAAATCTTGATCAGGGGCTGCAAATAAGACTGAATTTGTATTTACAACATCAACTTCCCAGGCGCTAGGATAAACTAAAGCGTAATTCTGCTGCTTGTTAGCAAATAAAGAAATATTAGTATTCTCACTTAAAAGACCGAGTCCTAGAGGATTATAAGAATTTAAAATTTCATCTTTATCTGAATAAGTATCATTATCACTATCAACATTGTTAGGGTCGGTGCCTAAATAATATTCAGCCATATCACTTAAACCATCTTGATCGCTATCAATTAGCAAGGGTACATTTAAAGTATTAAGATCTTTCTCTATAAGCACTTCATCCTCATTTTCAACAACAGGCTCAACAATATTTTCATCTACGATTACTTCCGTATTAACTTCCTCTGTTTCTATTTGTACTGTAGTGTCATCAATATTAGTTTGTGGTGTCGCTATACTATCAGGCGCGCTCACAACATCTTGAGTTTGATTTAAAGAGGGTAAAATTAAAAACTTATAAGCCAAAAAGAATAACCCAACAATAATAACAAGACCACCAAGAACAATAAACAAGCCAGTACGATGATGTTTGTTCGGCTGATCAATAGTGTTTTTAGTAAAATCTGTATTTGTATTATTATCTTTTTTTTCTTGACCATAGCTGGCCGCACTAAAACTAGATAAAGGTGGCATATTTTTCACCACAAAATCTTTAGAAACTTTATCTTCTAAAGAATTATCTTTCTGTTCTTCCTTTTTCTGCTCACTATCTTTCATATGATTAACCAAAGAAATAAAATAATACCACAATTGAAAAACCAATTAACACCACGGGCAAAATCCAATGCCAAGCCTTACCATGCAAAGGTTTATTTAACTGAGGCATCACATGCACCTTTAAATATAAACCCAAACCTTTCGCTTTTTTTTTCTGAGATTGTGAATACATGCGTTGTGCTGACATAAAAATTTTTAATTACTGCAACAAACCTTCTCCCAATGGATTATAACTATTAGCAACTTCTTCTCCATCGCTATAACCATCAGCATCTGAATCAGCTATTAAAGGGTCAGTACCATAAATTCCTATTTCTTCATAATCAGTTAGGCCATCAGCGTCAGAATCTGGATTTAAAGGATTTGTATTATAAATCATTACTTCTTCTCGATCGGTTAAACCATCACCATCAGAATCTGGCAATAATGGATTAGTACCCAAATTAGCCTCATTATCATCAGTTAAACCGTCTTCATCCGAATCAATTTCTTGTGGAGTGCTAATAATTGGTTGGCCAGGCGCTGGAGTCACCTCCTCTGGTTCAGGGCTAATTATTACCTCTTCTTCATCTTCAATTTGCGGAGCAACAACATTATTATCTTCAATTTCAGCCGTATTTTGTGGCACAACCGCTTCATTATTATTTGCAGGCACCATATTAACACCTCCTAAATTATTATCCGCTGTCGGATTCATTAATTTAGAATACACCAAATAAACAGCTGCTCCCAGAATTATAACAGCTAAAGCTAAGATAAGAATCATTTTCATTTTATTTTTTTCTTCTTTAGGCTCGTCTTCTAAAACTGCATCCAATTCACCTGTCTGAGCTGCGAGACCAGCTGGATGAGCCTCAATATTACTAGCATCACGAGTGACTGTATCAGTTTCTTCAAAAATATCATCAACATTTTTTTCTTCTGAATTTTGATTGTGATTAAGATTGTTGAACATACACTTAAAAAGTTATTTATTATTCAATATTTACACTATTATAGTATAACTTATTTTCAAAAAAAATGCACAAAAAAATGCACCTTAGTATTAAATCTATTATCTAATTTGTAATTCTTTTCTATTAGTAATTAAATCGACTTCTGATTTAATAATCTTGAAGGTCATAATCTCACCATTTTCATCTCGACTTAAGACCTGAACTTGAGTCTCTGGCGACAGATTATAACTAATTTTTTCAGCCTCTGTCATAAATACTGGCACTATCACCTCATCACTAGCAATCTCTAAGAGTGAGTTATCTAAATCATTATTTATTACCCGATCTTTTCTAAACCAAAATAGCAAAAAAACTAAAATGACTACTAAAAAAATAACGGCCAAAATATAAAAACTTTTTTTCATATTAATTAAATTTTATTTTTTTATTAAAAATACTAATCTTTAACACATCTAATTGAGAAAGCATCATAAGCAAAATTACTAAATCTAACAATATTTTTATCCCAATCACCAATGGCGCGAACAGTTGTAGTTAAATAGAGGTTAGGGTAATTATTTATGATCGAAGGTGTCCAAAAATATCCAGCTTGATTTAATTTTAAGTGCTGGCTATTACCATTATTATTTTTTATAAAACCAGATTCTAAAGCATTAAAACCAAACAAATCAGTACCGCCAAAATCAATTGCTCGTAAGCTTTCCCCAGCAGGCTGACAACGAGGAAGCAAACTTGTTTGATTTAAAGAGCAGGCTAATCCAGAATAATCTTGAGTCGCATAATACTCTAATTCCCAAAATTCTTCATCTAAGGGAATGTGCCAACCATTAGGGCAAATACCCTGGGAAGTCCATCTAGTAGCTGCATTAATTTGATAAAGACCACCATAAATATCACAATTAGACTCTAAATCATCATAACAATATTTTTGAATAACTCCTTGAGAGTTTTGATCAGCGTTACTATTAATTCTAGTGCCAACATTCAAATTTTCAGCCATCCAACACTGCTCACCAATCATGACAGTTTGATATGTCTGGCCTTCATATTCTATCACTCCACAATCACTACTACCATCTTCACCTGGAACATCTCCATCTTCATCGCCAGGACCATCGTTTCCTTTACCATCATCTGTGGGACCATCGTTTCCTTTACCATCATCTGTAGGACCATCATTGCCCTTACCACCATCTTCAGAGCAATCTTCTGGACAATTATTTTGATTCTCCCAAGAAGTTAAGGTTCCGTTTATCTTAATTTGGGCTTGACAAATGCCATCACCACAAAAACCTCCTCCATTTTCGTCATCAGCATCAGTAAAGGTGCAAAAATATTGATAATTAGGAATGGGGTATGGAACTGTATCACCTGATTTAGTGGTGCAACCATATTGATAATTAGGATTACTATCTGGAATTTTACCAGCAGAGGTAACTACACCTTGATTACCATCGCAGTCCTCAAAACCATCATTATAAAATCCACCTCGAGCTTCTGTGTTTGGTTTTTGTAAAAGACCATCACCACAATAAGTATTAATATTTAAAACAAATTCTTTTTCTGAAACAGCTCCAAATTCATTTTCAGCCCTTACTTTAATTATATTATTAGTACTAGCTGTTATTGGTGTTCCCTGAATAACGTAAAAAGGAGAAACCATAGGAGCAGCCGTAGCGCGCAGTGATATTTTATGCCACATATTAGTAGCTAATTTTCTAATTTTTTGCCAAAAATCTAAAGTAGAAATATCATTTTCAATATCTGGTTCATATAAATTGCTCGCCTCAGTAATAGTTAAACCTGGTGGTAAAGAGCCAACAACAGAATAGGTAATAGTATGATCTCCTTGTTTTCCCCAACCCAAACCACAATAATATTGTGAGCCAACGCGAACATTTTCATTACAATTAAAATCAAGAGCTGGGGGGTCAGCTTTAACATTGATATTAATTTGTTTCTCAGAATTATTAGAATATTTATCTGTTGCGCCAATAGTATAAACAAAATTAGTATCAGTAGGAAAACTATTACTAGTCAATAAATTATATTTCAAAGTATAATGCACCGTATCCCCAACTCTATAATTAGAACTACCTAGAAACATCGCATGACTAGGTGCTAAAAGATCAAAAGGCCCAGAATTCCAAGTGGCGTGATTAAAAGTATAGCTAACCGGTTGATCATTATCAGTGACACTAAAATTAATAATTAAAGGCAAGACGACGCTCGGATAATAATTAATATCATTAGCTTGAATAAGTGGCGGATTATTGCCGATTACAATCGGAGTGACAGTAGCTAAAGTACCACCATAGCCATCATTAACATTTAAAGAAACATTATAAACTCCAGGAACCCCTGCCTTGGCAGCATACAATCTTTTTTGATTTGGATTAGCTGTGTCTTGTAAAATCGGAGCAGCACTCCAGCCAGACCAATTAGCTGTGTTGGTATTAATACTCCAATTTAAAGTATTATTCTCAGGATCAAGCACGCGAATAAAACCATTAAATACTTTATCCTGCTCACCTGCTAGATTAGTACTAATTAATACAGGCGCTTCATTACTGCTAGAGCCAACATAAGCAGAACCACTGTCAACGCAACCAGACTCTGCTAATTGCCCTTCGGCTGTATTATAACCTAAGCTTTTGGTTTCCATGCTAGCGCATAAATTATAATTAGAACCATTGGCATCACTAGTATAGACAAAAGCATGACTAGCTGATGGCAATTCAAACTCGGAATCTAAAGGATTAGGATCAGCAAATTTATTATTAGTTGCATCCCAACAAGTTATAGGATCATAACCTGGACAAGAGCCTAAAAAATTAATTGGATCTAATGAGCTTTGTGTTGCTCCAATTTGTGGCAAAAAAGCACTCTGCCAACTCGGCCAGACTGAAGTAGTGGTCAAAGGAATATAGCTACCAGCAGCTAAAACTGGGTAACGGCCGTTAATCTGCTTAAAAGAAGATAGCGCCTCTCTTAAATCACCTAAAACTCCTAAACGACGCACATCACGATTCACTTTAGCTCTTAAGCTACTACAATATATCCCATCCGCACAGTCAGAATCAACATAACAAACTTGCTCTTCTGCGGGTAAACATCGTCCAGGTGCTTCACCGTTTATCACACACGACTGCGACTCCGAACAGTCCGTGTCTTGTTCACATAATAAAGTAGAGATATTGCATTGACCTGGAGTATTTAAATTACTATTAAAACGCCAATTTTTTATAATTTGCCCTAACACATCTACCGTATTATAATCAGGGCTTTGATTATAAGAAATTAAATAAATATTAGTATAAATAGTCTGACTAGCTAAATCTACATTCGCCGCATTGACATAGACAGTTCTGCCGTCACGCACAGCATCATAGCCATCAACTAACAATGATTGTGGTGAACCTTGAAAATTTTGGCTCTGATACCACCTGGCCGCGCTATAATGATTAGGATTGGGTAGAATTCTAATCGCAATTACATCGGCTTCATCCGAAATATTGTAATCCGTGTTAATAGGCGTCAAATTATCCGCTTTTGCCACAATAGGCATAAAACAGAAAACTATTAATAAGAACAAAGAAAATTTAATTTTCATATATAAAAATTATTGAACATTTAGCACAATGTAAGTTGGCACTGATTTAAAGCTTTCGTTGCCACTGGCATCTAAAGCCGTTAAAGCAAAATAGTTAGCACCAGCAGGAAATTGCCTTAAATCCAATTCTAATGATGTAGCCTGATTGTCCGAATCAAAAGATTGTCCATATTGACCAGCATTAACGCCATGATACAAACGATAGAATAAAGTGTCATCATTGTTAGCCTGCCAAGTAAATCTCAGTCTCTGTCCATTTACAATTAAAGCGCTTAAATTTTGAGGAATAGTAGGAGCTTGACTATCGCTAATTATTACCGTTTTTTCGTTAGATAAAGCGCTTTCTACTTGATTAATAGAAATAGCTGAAACTTTTACTTTATAATTAGTATTATTATTTAAACCAGTAATAACTTTTTGACAAGAATAGTTCTGTCCTGCGCTTGGACTTAATGGTGTGCAAGCTGGAGTGACGACATCATTATATTCAAAAGACGCAGTTGGTTTGACATCAATAAAATTCCAGGTACCACTATTTTCAGGTGCATAATATATACGATATTTACCCAATTGATTGGGATCAGCGTTATAAATCAAGCTCGCATCGCCATACCATTCAATTCTAGCACTATTACCATCAGCCAAATCAATAGCAGCTGTGATAGCACCGACACTTGGCGCCGCTTCTTTAAAGAAATAGGATTCTTTTAATACATTCCAAACACAGAAACCATCTCCTATACCATCACTATTACGATCAGGGCCACAACTAGCTCCTAAAGTAGAGCAAGTACTTTGCCCTTCACTACAAACCAGCGATTCATTTGCACCTAAAATTAAACCGGGATCAATCATGGCTGGTAAATCATCCGCTAAACCATCAACACCGGCATCACGACAATAATAGAACTTATAATTATAATTAGCACAATTACCAGTCGCTCCCTCGCAGGTATCATACCAAGGAGACCAATTTAAAGTACCAGAATTCACGGCTGGCCACGGATTTTGACAAATAAAGACAAAGAGAGGGACCTCTGTTTGCACGCCATCACCATCAGTATAAGCATTACAACAATTATTTAAACAATTTGGCTCAGCGCAGACACAAGTAGGACTACTATTACAAGAATTACCACTAAAACGATCCATATTAATAGCTGTCGTCATCATCGTAGAATCATCTACTACGTTTTGGTTAGCCACTACAAAGGCTTGATGATCAGCTAAATTAGCAGGATCAGCTAAAAAGGCAACTCCATTATTCATTAAATCCCAATCCCAATCCCAATAATATCCGGAGGTGGGAGTTAATAATTGATTATCTGCACTATAAGCACGTGCATTAAATAATTTATCTTGATCGCTAACACTGTCAAAACTAGAATCATTAACATCATCATCATTTTCATTAATATCATCATTAGTGCTTTGGAAGAGATATGAATTTGGAGCAACACTAACATACTCTACACTACAAACACCACTATTTGTTCCTTGATCAGATAAAGTTGCAAAACTAGAAATATAAGAATTATGAAAACTCAAATTATTGAAAGTAATATTTTCTCCTTCAACATATAAACCATTATTTAAATCTAAATAACCCTGGCCATTCATACCTACCATCCATTGACTAAGAACGCCCACATCACTATTTAAAGTTTCATCACCCTTGACCACTAAATAATACTTAGTGCCTGCGCTTAACATTTTTTTAGGTTTAAACTCAGCAGTAGTGCCAACACCATCGTGCTGAATAGAAACAGACCCAGGAACGGCACAATAAAGTTTGGTATTAGAAGGCAGAGCATGAGCTAAAGCAGAGCTAGAAAAAGTATTCTTACGGAAAACTGAATTCACAACAGCTAACACTCTATTAATCGTGCGTTTGAACCAGTTATTAGCTTGAGAGCTATCTAAACTAGCAACAAATGTGCCGCTAGGACAAACTCCTGTGCCATAGTCTTTTTCTTCTAATAAAATAATATTGTTCATCAAACTAGCAACATCCATACGTTGATCAAAAGGAATAGATATAGCAGCGTTGCGACAAACATTATCTGCGCCATGGGCAGGCACTAAATTATCAGTCATGATATTAGGACGAGCACGACAACAAGTACCAGAATCGCAACCCACATTAACCGCATCACCACAATCTAAATCTTCACTACAACCACAACATAAACCACGGTTTTCTCCAGAACAAGGAGTCTGATTAGGTTGACAAACTAAATCGCCGCTACCTAAACCAGCGCAAGATTCTGGATTACTGACTTGACAGCAACATGTACCACAATCTCCTGGTATGCCACCTGCTCCGGCTTCATTTAAACAAGCAAAAGGTGAAGAACAGAAAGAAGTATTACAAGTATCAATCGCTGTTAAATCACGACAATCTTGACCAGCTCCGCTAGGGCTAGAATTTGCACAAGCATAAACACAAGCTGAAATAGTATTATAATCACCCACCATAGAAGGGGTCTGATTACATTGAGTTTCATTTGGAGCCGCCTGACAATTATAATAAGCGCAATAACCATCAATTGGACTAATGCTATCACCGCCGATACAAGTACCATCACTATAATTATAACAACAGTCGGCAGCCATAGAACAGGAACTATAATCACCATCATGTTGACTACAAAAACTTACACCTGGATTAATTTCACAATTAGCATCACAAGTACTAATATCTTTAAATAATCCAATTTTTAAAGGATTGTCAGCCGCACATAAACTAGGATCACCATTTTCATCCTGACAATTATAATAAGCGCAATAACCAAAATCTGGACTTGAAGGGTCTGAACTAATATCTTCACCGCTACCACCTACACACACATCATCTGTAATCGTATCAGTGCCTTTTGAATCTAGACAACAAACTTGACTATGATCAAGACAAGACTCTCTAGAAAGACTGCTACAATCTGTACAAACACCCGTTGGAACAGAGGTATCACAATATTTACCAGAACTAATAGCACAATTACAAGCCTGATCAGAAGCCGCTACATCAAAACCACCGCCACTAGCAGGAATAGCACAGCCTGAGCACTGACCTAATCCAGAATTATCTTCACTAGTGTCACTACCACAAGTACCAGAACAAACTAATGGAGCACAGCAGTCTCGTGCATCTTGACCAATTTCACAACAACAATCACAACGAGAACTTTCTTCTGACATGCAAATATTATTTTGACAACTAGCACCGCTAGGACAAAGATTGGCACTAGCACAAACTCCTTGAGTGTCATTGTTCATTTCGCTTTCAAATACATCCATATTAGCAATACAATTTAGTCCATCATCACATAAAGAACAGCTAGATTCGGTAGCGCTAGTACTGCTAACACATCGATTGTTTGATAGTCGCGTCCAGCCACTAGGACAAGAAGTAGGAACTTTAATCTCCCAATGACTTTGATTATTGTATTCAGAAAATACTTTACAAGTTTGAGGAGCGCTAAAAGCTACACCATTTAAATCATAATTTAAAATTGAATCTAAAGAACAAGTATTATTATTTAATACGCACACATCACGTTCACTATCATAGGTACAAGCCTGAGGATTACCAGCACAAGCCGCTACGCTCTCACAACTTGCATCACAAGTACCTACGTTTTGCAAACCACCTGAGAAAGGTGAACATAAGCCAGCCGAATTAGGACAAAAAGCACCAACCTGACAAGCGCCTAAAGCTTGAGCCATGCCTTCACAGCTATCATAAGGAGTGCTAGTGCTCACACCGCCAAAGCCAGTTGCAAAATCCCATTCAAAAATAGAATTAGGAATAGTAATATAACATTCCGCTAAAGAAGCCACGCATTGATTTTGTTTATAAGTACCAGCTGGACAGCAAATATCCGCTCCACACTCATTATCAGATTGACAAATGCCTACTTCAAAATTGACCACATTGCCCCATTCTCCATTTTTGACCACCCTCACTGGTCCACTGCTAGCTCCAACAGGAACTGATGAATCTATTTTCTGAGCTGATCCATCACTGACAATAGTTTCTGTATTGTTTTTATTAGGAGTAAAGACTAAGAGAGCGCTGCCATTAATCTCACCAAAATATTCTCCCCACACACTTACTGGCGATGATACTGGCCCGCGAGAAGGAGAAATACGACAAATACTGGTTTTTAAAGATGCTTCCGTATCCACTTGAAATACATTGGGGTTAGCATTTTGAGAATTAATTTCTCCAGTAGTTAATTCAACCTTGATAGGATAATAACCATTATCTAAAGCAGCTGGTACTTTCACAATAATTTGACGATCTTGCCAAACAGAATCAGAGCAGACAGCTGGGAATTCATATTCTGCTTCTACTTCACCAAAAAAGACACGTGAAAAACCACGAGCACCACCAAAGCCACTGCCATAAATTGTCACATATTGACCAGCTCTACCAACGCTTGGCGAGAAATAACTAATATATGGACCAGCATTAGGATCTACTTCCTTGTCAAAAGTAACATAATTACTTTTTTCTTGATTGCCATTAATAGTAGCTAACACGAAACTACTTGTTTTTCCTTGGCGCACATTCGGCACAGTAGTCACCCCATCAAGACCAGCTGGATCAATAAAGATAGAATCCAAACCCCTCACATTACTTTGATAATTACCAAAATAAGCTTCAGCTGAATATAAATTAAAACCTTGATAATTAACCTGTTGGCTAAGGGCGCCAACATTAGGATTCATTAAACATAAACCTGGTCTAACAATATCATTAACTAAAAAATCCGGTAAAATAGGGCCATTATCATCATTGCTAGTATCAGTATTATTATCAACAGTGACTACGCTTAAAGCTCCGCTAATAGCACCACTTGGAACAGCTACAATAATCTGATTATTTGTCCAAGAATTAATACAATTAGGATTAATATTCACCGGCTCTACTCCTGTTGTATTATTAGCAAATAATACTTTACTGTTTTGAGGATCATAATTCCCAAAATTAGTACCACTGATAGTAATAAAATTATTAACAGCACCGTTAGGAATTTCCGTATTACAAGTAGTTACACAATCATCATTATTTAAACAACTCTTATTCTCATCTTCTTCACAAAAACCACCCATAGGACTAATCCCTGTAATCACTGGTGGTCCATAACAAGTACAGGTCTCTGTGCTACAACTTAAATATTCAGCACATAGATTATCATCAGCGCTACAAGTCTGACCACTAGGATCCGCATTACAAGCATCTCCTAAATTGCCTTTAGGCACACATTCGCAAGAGCCTGTATTACAATAACTATCTTCGGCGCACATTTGATCAGCTGCCTGACAACCAGCCAAAGGACTGCTATCACAATACTGAGGTCCAGTTCCGCCCCCACAATCACTACCTAAACAAGGACCCCAAGAACCTTCAGTACAAGTCATAGAACCACCACAACCGCACGACAAAACTTGTCCAGTGGTACAAGTCGAACCTGAGCCGCCTCCACTACCAGTCGCACTAATTAAACGATTTAAAATAAAAGTAGCAATACCCCAAGCTGATAAAATAATTAAAAGACCAATAATACCATTTTTTAAAATCTTTTTAGCTTGTTCAATTTTTTCTTCTGCTCCGTTAGAAGTCATCCAAATAAAACCACCCCAAATAATTAAGCCTAAAGCTATCACGCCTAAAAGCAACATAGTGATATTAATGATACGAGCCACTACTGCCCGAGGATCTTCAGCGCTAAGAGCAATATTTTCATCAATCACACTAAGTCCAGGATCAAGCTGAGCCTGAGCAGTATAAGCCAGAGAAATGCCAATCAATAACAACAAAAATATTAAAACTGAACGCTTTATTTTAATGTTAAAATTAAACACAAGTTCATTACACAGTAAAGAGTAAAGCTATATTATAGACTTACCAAACAATACTGTATTTTATTTAACTAATATAAATAAATTAAGGGCAATTACCATCTAAGCCAAGTAAGGCAGTGGGCACACCATTACAACAAGAAGGGTTATTAGCATCGGCAGCACAATCTAATCCAGCACTAGGTTTAAAACAATTTTGATAAATATCTTTAACGCCAGAACCTAATTGAGTATAATAAGTAACAGATTCGGCTAAATTAGTATGCTGCACAAAAACCGAAGTAGTATCTGGTTCACCATCAAGCGGATTAACATCTTTATTCTCTGCTCTTACCCAATAACCTAAAGGCTGATTTGATTTGCTAAACAGATTAATCAAGCGATGTTCAAATTGATCTTGGCCGTTATCAATCACGACGCTGCCTGTACGCAAACTATCATTCATCATCAAGGTGTTAAAATTTATTTGAACTGGCAATAATGTGTCAGCATCAGTAATTCCTAAATCAGGTTTTATAAAAGTAATAACCGGTG
This sequence comes from Patescibacteria group bacterium, assembly GCA_034002925.1. Classification (GTDB taxonomy): domain Bacteria; phylum Patescibacteriota; class Patescibacteriia; order Patescibacteriales; family UBA12465. The sequence goes on from JAVEZP010000001.1 coordinate 77,699, forward strand.
GCTCCGTCATCATCTCATCACTAATGTGAAAAGTCCAAACATAATTATCTCTTTCGTTAAGCAGTGGATTGTTCTCATTATAAAATTCTAAAGGGCCCTCAGCGAAACTATTACGATTACCATCGAAGGAATTAGTAGCAGCATCTACTACACCATTTAAATTATTAAAGTCAGCTACCGGATAATTATTTTGATTTTCATCTTGACATACTTGGAAAGAATTGGATAATCCACAATAACTAAAAGGCGCAAATTGACTACAATCATTATTTGTTTGACACGAATGCAAATCAGCCGCTCTTAAACGCACAGCTAGGTGACTATTAGCTGGTAAACAATAAATAGTGTCACCACAAGCATTTTGTCCACAAGCAACATCTGACCTAAATTCAACTGTACGGTACATATTAGATACTGTAAAATCACCCGATAAATAATCACCCACACAAACAGAGTTGTCACAGTTATAAGACAAACAATCACTATCTTGTGCACAGCTTGCGTTAGAAGCTAAAGCCGATGCGGAAGCATTAACTACTTTTATATTTTGACTAACTTCATCAGCACTCCCGGCTATTAACAAAGGATTCACAGCTTCATTAAAATTTAATTGAATAACTGTATTCATTGGCCGATCTTGACGATCTTTAGTTTCATTATTTTTTAACAAATCTTGACCACCAGCAAAAGGAGTAATAGCCAAAGTATTAAGATTATTACTAGTTAAATAAATATTATTACCAGCTGCTCCCGCAACCTTAGCACTTAGATTAACCGTGCCCGCTTCTTTTTCAACATTAATATCTGGATGACCACTAATACTGGTATAAATAGCAGTCGCTACAATACTAGGAGAACAATTTTGTGGATCGATCACAATATTATTAGCACCTGCATTTTCAGAAAAATTATAAACTTCAGTGCCAATAGTTAAATTATCAGCTAAGGATACTGGTTGAATTAACACATCCCAAGCACTCCCAGCCTCATGACCTTCCACAAATAAATCAATAAAACCTGGGAACGATACGCTATTTCCTTGCCAAGCAGCTGCTCCTAATAATTGACCCTCAGCAAATAATTGTGCCTGACTATTATCCATAATACTTACCACCGATACATTAGCAAAAGATTGATAATTAGAATCAACGGTAGCAGTTGCATTAAAAGAACCGGCACTAGGGGAAACACTTACCACGCTAGCTGCTTGATAAGTTTGCGGACAAGCCTGAACTACAATACTAGCTGTAGCTGGTACTGCAGCACTTATTTGATTAAAAATATCTTTTTCATTATCTGGTAAAGGAAAAATGCCACCCTTTCTAACCTGAGGAGGCGTTAAATCTAATTGATTGCTAACTTCAAATCCCCAGGTGAAGAAATCATTATTACAAGTTTTAAAAATTGATTCTCCTTCATCAGTTAACAAGCCATTACTTAAATAAACACTATAATCAGTATTACCATCGCTTTTACCTAATAATTCATTAGGTTTAATAATAAAAGTACGTCTGTCTGAAGATGCAGAGACACTGGCATTATTTAAATTCAGACTATCGACAGGACAAGAACTGGAATCACAATCATCACCAAAGTCATCACGGAAAATACGAATATTTACCGGATTAATTAAACTACACTCACCACCATCACAAGCACAAGCATCGCCAGCTGCATTTTGACAAACACTCTCAAGATCAAGAGCTGTTTTAAAACTAATAATAATTGAAGAATTACGAGCTACTTCTTTTTGTCCAGGCTCAGGATATACTCGTTCTATAGTACAAGCACCTAAAGCGCCAGTGCCCTGTAAAGAATTCACATTAGCATTATTACCACCATTAAAACCACCGGTTCCGGTCGCTTGCATTAAACGATTTAAAACAAAAGTAACAACACCCCAAGCAGACAAAATAATAATTAAACCAATAATAGCGTTACGTAGAATTTTTTTAGCTTGCTCAATTTTATCCTCACTGCCGCCACTAGTCATCCAAATAAAGCCAGAATATATAATCAAAGCTACTGCTATTGCCCCTAAAAACAATAAAGCAACATTGATAATTCTGGCAATAATTACTCGCGGATCAGTTGGACTTAAAGCAATCACAGAATCAATTTCACTCGTGCCCACATCTAAGCCTTGAGCGAAAACAACTGTTGCCAATGAGATACCTGCCAAAAATACTAGCGAAAAGAGAAAAAAAGATAATAATTTGCGTGACATTTTATTTCTTTTATACCATGAAACATGGTATAATTTATTAGCTAAATAGACGACTTTATTATATCATAAAATGACAAATTTGAAAAAACATTATGACCATTGAGCGTATCATCAAAAAATTTCAAGAAAATCATCCAGAGCAAGATGCTACGATGCTATATTTGGCCTATGAATTTGCTGCGGCTGCTCATGCTGGTCAAAAAAGAAAAACAGGAGAACCATATATTCAACACCCCCTACACACTGCTTATATTTTAGCAGAAATAAAAGCTGATTTACCAACTATTATAGCTGGTTTGCTCCATGATGTACCAGAAGATACTAATCGAACTCTAGAAGAAGTAAAAGAAAATTTTGGTGAAGAAATAGGTAATTTAGTGGCAGGCATTACTAAATTAGGCAAAATTAAATACCGTGGCATTGAGCGCTATCGTGAAAATTTAAAAAAAATGTTTCTAGCTATGACTGGAGACATTAGAATTATTTTTATTAAATTTTGTGATCGTTTACACAATCTTAGAACTCTAGAAGCTTTGCCGCCAGAAAAACAAAAAAGGATTGCCCAGGAAACCTTAGAAATCTATGCTCCAATTGCAGGTATGTTAGGTATTTGGCGCTTAAAGTGGCAATTAGAAGACTTATGCTTTAAATATTTACACCCTGATAAATTTGAAGAGTTAGAAAATGAATATGAGGTAGAAAAAAAAGCAGCTCGTAATCAACACTTTCAAAAAATAAAAAATCAATTAATTCCTCGTCTTCAAGAAGTTAATTTAAATTATGAAATTGAAGCACGTTTTAAACACCTATACAGTATTTATCAAAAAATGCAACGCAAAGATCGAAAATTCGATGAAATCTATGACGTCTTTGCTCTGCGTATAATAGTTCCCAGTGTTGATGACTGTTATAAAGCCCTGGGCGTAATTCATACCCTATGGAAACCTAAGCCAAATCGTTTTAAAGATTATATTGCTGTCCCTAAACCTAACGGCTACCGCTCTCTGCACACCACTATTTTTGGACCAGATGGTAAAGCGACAGAATTCCAAATTAGAACGACCGAAATGCATGAAGAATCTTTATACGGTTTAGCGGCTCATTGGTATTATAAAGCAAAGGGATCAAAAGATTTGCAACCACACTGGGTAAAAGAAATCATTGATATTCAAAAAGAAATTTCTGACACTCAAGAATTAATTAAAAATATTAAACTAGATATTTTTAATGACCGCATCTTTGTATTCTCGCCAAAAGGAGATGTGTTTGAGTTACCAGAAAAATCAACTCCCATTGATTTTGCTTATGCTGTACATACTAAAATTGGTAATCAAGCGACTGGCGCTATTATCAATGAAAAATTAGCTAAACTAGACCATGAATTAAAAAATGGCGATTTAGTTGAAATTATTACTGACAAAGGACGCTTATACCCTAATCGAGATTGGTTGAAATTTGCTAAAACCCGCAGAGCTCGAGATCGTATTAAACAATTTGCTAAAAAAAGCCCCCTAGAAAACATCAAACGTTTTTTACCAAACATCAAAAAAGATAAAAAATATAACTAACAACATGCTTAACAAAAAATCGACCCTGAGGGTCGATTTTTTATCATCTTATCTACCTTGAGATTCTTCTAATTTACCAGTTCTACGTAAATATTCTTTTTCTTTACTCAAAGCCATGCTGTTTAAAGCATAAATCTTTTGTTGTCTTTTGCTTTTTTTAGGCTCTAAGTGTTGCTTTGATCTGGCTTTTTCCAGTCTTTTGCTGTTACGTAATCCTTTTTTGAACTTACGCAGAAAACCTTCAAAACTTTCACCAGGCTTGCGTTTAAAATCAGCCATAAATTACACCTTCCTTTCTATTTACTTTTTTTCTTAATTTTTCTTTAATTTTTTTAAAAGCTACTGTCTCCTGAACACCGGACTCCATATCTCTCATCATAATAGTTTCATCCATCACTTCTTTTTTTCCTAAAATTAAACTAACTTTTGCTTTTAATCTACTAGCTTCTTCCATCTGAACTTTTAAACTATCAGTGGAAAAAGATTGACGAATATTAAAACCTTCTAATCGCAACTCTTCAAATAATATCAAAGATTTAATTTTAGCTTGATCGCCTAATTGAGCTAAAAAAATCATTTCTTCTGGAGATTCAGGAATTATCATTTTATCTTTTGCTTTAACCAGTACTCTTTCAAGACCAACTGCCACACCTACTGCTGGTGTCGCTTTACCACCTAAACTTTCAACTAAATTGTCATAACGACCGCCACCCGCTAAAGCTAACCTTGGTTGTACTGTCCCATCATCTTGCATTGGCCAAAATTCAAACACAGTATCATTATAATAATTCAAACCACGCACAAGATAAGGATTAAAATTATAAGTAATATTTAATTCATCTAAATATTCTAAAACTTTAGCAAAATGTTCTCTGCTTTCATCAGACAAACAATCAGCAATCTGAGGAACCTCACTTAATAATTCTTGACAAGCATCCTCTTTACAATCTAATAAAGCCAAAATATGACCGGTAATATTTTTCTTACAATTATTACATAATTTAGAACGACGCCCCCTTTCTTTATAAAAATGTAATAATTTAGCATTATATTCTTTCCGACAATCTGCTTTACCTAAACTATTAATTTGAATTTGGAACGAAATATTCAAATCCTTAAAAAAATTATGTACAGAAGCAATTAATAAAGCCTCAGCCATTGGCTTGTCCTCGCCAATAACCTCTAAATTAAACTGAGTAGATTCACGATATCTTCCATTCTGCATTTTTTCTTTACGAAAAACAGGGCCAATAGAATATAATCTTACTGGTTGGGGTAGCTCTGCAAAATTATTTTCAATATAAGTACGAACAATACCTTGAGTAATTTCTGGTCTTAAAACTGCTTTTTCTCCTTTTTCGCACTCTACATAATATAACTCTTTGTCATTATTATGACGCGTAGATTTTTTATATAAATCAGCACTTTCAATAATCGGAGTTTTAATGGCATGAAAACTATATAAATCCGCAAACGAAGAAGCTTTGTCTAATAAAGCTTTAAAATAACGATTCTCTACTGGATTAATATCTTTCATGCCTAAAATACGCTCAAAAGAACGAGCGCTTTTACGTTCTGGAGCTTTCTTTACAACAGGATTTTTGTAAGCCACGTTTTTCTTAACAGGCATATAAACAATAATTATTATTTACTTTCATTAGTAGAAAAATTATATTCTACTTGTTCATTAAAAATTTTTGCTCGATCAAAAGGCCATCCTCTCAACATTACTCTACCGGTAATAAAACTTTTATTAACTGGACCAAAAACTCTTGAATCTTTAGAAGCAACCCGATTATCGCCCATCATAAAATATTCATTAGGGCCTAAATCTATTCTATCATCACTATTAGAATAAGTGGGCATATTAGCATCCAAATAATCTTCTTGTAAAATCTTTCCACCTGGATATTCTTGATTATAAATAATTACCTTAGAATCTTTTACCTGCACACCCTCTCCTGGTAAAGCAATAATTCTTTTAATATAATATTCTTGCGGATTAAGAGGATAACGAAACACCACTACTTCTCCTCTTTCAATAGGACGAAAACGATAGCTAATTTCATCAATAATTAAATATTCATGGTCTTGAAAATTAGATTCCATGGACATCCCCTTTACATAGAAAGGCTGAATCAAAAAATAGCGCACCGGAATAATAATCGCAAAAGAAATCGCTAACACTTTAATGCCCTCCCAAGCTAAAATGAGAAATTTTTTAAATTGCATATTAAAAAATCGCTAAAATAAACAAGCAATAGCTAAAAATGCTATTTCCTCCGCTTGCCTATCAGCAAGTCTTAGTGAGTATATCATAAAACATCTTAAAAAGCAACTCTAAGTGTTAATTAAAGAATTAACATAGCATCGCCATAACTATAGAAGCGATAGGCTTCTTTAATGGCTTCTTGATAAGCTTTTTTAATTAACTCCGTACCCGCAAAAGCTGATACCAACATTAATAAGGTTGATTTAGGTAGGTGAAAGTTGGTAATTAAAGCATCAACCATTAAAAATTTTTTACCAGGATAAAGAAAAATTTTCGTGCTACCAAAATAAGGTCCAATTCCATTAAATTTTAAAGTTGCTAAATCTTGGCCTAAACTTTCTAACACTCGACAACTAGTTGTGCCCACTGCTATCACTCGATTGCCTAATTTTTTTGCTTTAAGAATTGTTTCCAACGAAGAAAGACTTAAAAAGAATGATTCTTCATGCATTTGATGCTTTCTGATATCTTGAGTCTTCACTGACGCAAAAGTACCCAAGCCAACGTGTAGCGTTAAAGGCACAATCTTAACACCTTGACGACTTAATTTTTGTAATAAGCGTTCAGTGAAATGCAAACCAGCAGTTGGAGCCGCCACTGAACCGCGCTGCTTACTATCCGCATAAACCGTTTGATAGCGGCGACGATTCTTGCTTTTAATATCTGGCTGAATATAGGGCGGCAAAGGTATTTGACCAATTTTTTCTAATTGGTGCCAAAACTCTTTAGCTTTTAAATTAAAGGACACTAGCCAGGTGCCATCGCCTTGATCAGACAATAATTCTGCTGTCAATTTGTTATTAAAACTAATTTTTAATCCTGTCTTAACTTTGCCCCGCACTAAACATTCCCAAATATTATCTTCTTTAACTTGATGCAGAAAAACCTCTATCTTTCCTCCACTAGTTTTATGACCTATAAGTCTAGCTGGAAACACCTGAGAGTTATTAATTACTAACACATCTCCCTTTTTTAAAAATTTATCCAGTTGATAAAAATTTTTATGCTGAAATTTTTTTGTTTTTCTGTTAATTACAAATAAACGAGAGTGATCACGAGGGCTACAAGGCTTTTGCGCAATCAATTCTGATGGCAAGTTATAATCAAAATCCGTTAACAACATATTACTTATAAGAACGACCTAAATGATTATAAGCAGCTACTGTAGCAATGCGTCCGCGTGGAGAGCGATCTAAAAATCCTAATTGTAATAAATAAGGCTCATAGACATTAGCTAAAGTGTCAATTTCTTCGCCGCTAGCCGCTGCTAAAGTGTTTAAACCTACCGGCCCTCCTTGAAATTTATCAATAATTACTTCCAATATTTTACGATCAATGGTATCTAAACCAAGATGATCAATGCCTAATAAAGAAAAAGCTTCTTTGAGTGCCCCTGTGTCCATGTTGTCATTATTTTTCACCTGACAGTAGTCTCTCACTCTTTTTAATAACCTATTGGCAATTCTAGGCGTGCGACGAGAACGACTAGCAATCTCTACCGCTGATTCTACAGGTAAAGTAATCTTTAAAATATTAGCACTACGGGTAATAATTTTTTCAATTTCTGTATTTTGATAAAATTCTAAATGATAAGATAAGCCAAAACGATCACGCAGAGGAGAAGATAACAAACTAGCTAAAGTAGTGGCGCCAATAATGGTAAAATGAGGCAAATCAATGCGAATAGTTCGAGCACTTGGCCCTTTACCCATCACAATATCTAAGGCATGATCTTCCATGGCTGGATATAAAATCTCTTCTACCGCTTTCGGTAAACGATGAATTTCATCAATAAAAAGAATATCACCATCTTCCAGATTGCTCAAAATAGCAGCTAAGTCTCCACTTTTTTCAATTGCTGGACCAGAAGTAACACGAATATTAGCTTGCAGTTCATGAGCAATAACATGAGCTAAGGTAGTTTTACCAAGACCAGGCGCACCATAAAGCAAAACATGTTCTAGTGGTTCACTTCTCTGACGAGCAGCCAAGATAGCAATTTCTAAATTTGCCTTTATTCTTTCTTGTCCAACATACTCAAGCAAAGACTTGGGTCGTAAAGACAAATCTAAATCTTTTTCTTCAATTGTTTCTTGCGGATCAAGCAAGTCAAAATTATCTTCCATAAAACTAATTATTATGTATCCAAGTTTGACGACCATCTTCTTCAATATTAATCATTGGCCCACTGATAGTTAATTGTAAACCTAATTTTAAATCTAACCAAGCTTTAATTTGTGCTAACCTTTCTCTTCTAACCAAGCTTCTATCAATTTTAGTCAAACCGTCATCAGCCCGACAACCCCAAGCATCTAATTCTAATTTCTGAGCGATATATAGCGATCTAGATAAATGAAAATCTTGACTAGAAATCAAAAAAGAATCTAAAGCAAACATTTTTTTAGCCCTGAAGATGCTAGCATAAGTATTCTTAGCAAAATTATCTACAAAAATATCTTGAGGGGCTACTCCTAAATCTAATAAATAATCTTTGCCAATTTGAGCTTCATCCTGACCTAATTTGTTAATAGTTCCGCTCACTAAAATTTTACGCACCAAGCCTGCTTGATAAAGCTTAGCGCCATTTTCTAAACGCTGAGCAAATAAAGGGCTAGGGCTAGAGTCTGTTTGCAAAGAGGCTCCCAAAACTAATACCGCTGGTCTTTGTGAACTAATATCCCTAAAACAATCACCTACAATATAACGATCATAATCGGCTACTTTTTGTTGCACTAACCATAATGACCAAATACCAAACACTAAAAAATATAGAAACCAGCGTAAAAATGAATATTTTTTAAACATAAAACTGATACTTAATTTTGTCTAAATTCACAAATTTTATTAAAATCACAAAATTGACACATCATTGAAGGTTTAGGACTAAAATTTCTTGATTTAATAGCTGTAATTTGTTTTATCACCTCCGCTTTTAATTTATCTTTTTCTTTTTCAGTGGGTAAAAATTCTAAGATGGAAGCATTCTCAACATAATAATATTTTAAAGACAAAACCTTCATTTGTAAAACTTCTTCTAAAAATAATTGATATAAGATTAATTGGCGCTTATCTTGCCAATCTAATTTTTCTTTAGGTGTGCCTGTTTTATAATCAATTACTTCAAAACCACCTTCAACTCGATCTACTCTATCAATTGCTCCTTTTAACGTTTCTCCACCTATTTTAAAAGAAAAATTCTTTTCTAAAAAAACTGGCTCTGGCAAATTATTATTAACACAAAAAGCTTCATAAAAATACTGCAAAGATTGCTCTGCTTTACGTTTATATTCTAAAGCCTGTTTAGCGTTTTGATAGCCTTCATCTTGCCACCTAACTGCTAAAATATTTTTTAATTGCTCTAGACTGAACTGTGTTTCATTATTTTTTTGATCAACAAATAAACTAGCTTGCGGACCACTAATAAGTGGTTTTAAAAAATCACAAAAAACATTATGCATCACACGACCAAAGGTAAGACTAGGCTTATCATCTGGGGCGGGTATTTTTAAAACAAAAGCATATTTATATTGCAAAGGGCAGGTTTCATAAGCTGCTAATTGAGAAAAAGAAAACTTATCTGGTAATTTATCGGCCGCGATAGCACTCTCCAGAAAAGCCTCACCTTCTGCTTGTAAATCACGGACTAATTCATTAGCCAATTGACTTGAAGATGAAGCCTCTATTTTAAAACCAGCCTCTTCAATAAAACGCGAAACTTTTTTTTCTTTGACACCACCATAATCCTTAGCGCTAGTTAAATGTAATTCTTTTTTAGCACGTGTAAGAGCTACGTAAAATAAACGTCTCTCTTCTTCTAAGTGATCGTCTTTGGAATCTGACAATTCTTCTTTAATTAATTCTCTGGACAGCGCAATCTTATCGCTACGATTAATGGTGGGGAATTTTTTGTCAGCTAAATTAACTAAAAACACATAAGGAAATTCTAAACCTTTAGCCGCATGAATAGTCATTATTTTTACCGTATCAGCATCATTATAGTCTAAACGCAAAGAGCCAGTATCGCCAGCCTCTAACTCTAAATCGATCGCGGCCATAAAATCCGGCAGACGAATATCTGGAGCTTGATCTTCAAAGCTTTTCATTTTTTGATAAAATTGATTTAAATGAGAAAAAAGCTCTTGATCGCGATTAATATCTAATTCTTTAATTAAGCCAGACTCTTCAACAAATTTAAAAAATATTTTACTAGGCAAATGAGTAGCCACTAGAGCCGAATGCCCATCTACTAATGTTATTAATCTTTTAATTGGTTCAACTGCTTCAGGACTTAAATCAGGTACTTGTTCAACTTTTTTCAATGTTTCAAATAAAGACCAATTTTTACGTCTAGCAAAACGATTTAAAGCAATAATATCTGCATGCGAAATACGAAAAGGTTTAATATTTAAAACCCGAAACAAAGCTGAAGATTCGTGATAATTATCCAATAAACGCAGATAAGCTAAAGAATCTAAAATAATAGACTTATAATATAAACCCCTCAAAGATACGAATTGATTTGGTATTCCTCTTCTAGTTAATTCTTTGACAAAATTTTCAGCTGTATCATTGGAACGAGCTAAAATTGCAAAGTCAGACCAAGCCACTCCATCTTCAGCTGTTTGCTCACGTTGATATATCTGTAAAATATTTTCCGCAACATAGCTTAACTCCTCTTCTTGATTATTAAGTAAGATAAATTGAGGCGCTTGACCTAAGGCAGCTGCTTTACCCTTAGCTTTCAACTGTTTATCAATCCCCAATTTTTCTTCCAAACGATTCGGATTATTATGTTTTATGAAATTATGAGCAATATCTAAAATATCTTGGCGAGAACGATAATTGTCGGTTAATATCACCTCTTCAGCAGTCGGAAAATCTTCTTTAAACTGCATGATATTTGCCAAAGAAGCGCCCCTAAAACGATAGATAGCTTGATCATCATCGCCTACAACCATTAAATTATTATTTGGTGCAGCCAATAACTTAACCAACTCATATTGTGCCCAATTAGTGTCCTGAAATTCATCAACCATAATATAAGCAAATTGCTCACGATATTGAGCGAGAATTTGTGGTCGGCGCTGGAATAGCTGTAAAGTATAAGTAATTAAATCTCCAAAATCCAATAAACTGGAGTCTAATAATAATTGATTATAACGAGCATAAGCTCCAGCTAACTCTTGAATACGCAAGACTTCATCTTCATTTATGTCTTCATTATTTTTACTATCTTGAGTATGTTTTTGAGCATAATCAAGATATTCCTGAGAACTGATATTCTCATCTTTTAATTTAGAAAAATGCTTTAGCATTTCTCCAATAAACTTATTAGGATTGCCCAAAGGTCGATAATAATGTAAATCAAATTCTTCAAGGTTCTTTTTCATCAAAATCCATTGTTCAGTACTACTTAATAACTTAAAATCAGCTGGTAGACCAATATCTAAGGCATGCTCTCTTAAAACTCTCTCACAAAAAGAATGAAAAGTACTAATCCAAAGATCTAAATAGCCATAGGGCAAAAGCATGTCTGCTCTTTCTTCCATTTCTGCTGCTGCCTTTTCGGTAAAAGTGAGCAATAAAACACGATCGCTATTTAATTTTTCTGTCGCTAAAATATCAGCTAAACGTCTTACCAGTACTGTAGTTTTACCTGTCCCCGCTCCAGCCACTACTAACAGCGGCCCTTGGCGATGAGACACGGCTGCTTGTTGAGCTTTATTTAATGGCGCTAACGAGTTGTTCATAATTAAAATTTAAGCATTTTTAGCAAACTATTTTGTTGCTGACTAGCCACGGGACCAATAACAGCTAAATTTAAATTTTGAGTTTTCACTACCATTTGCGCTACTTTTAAAATATCTGTCACTGTCACTTGTCTGATTTTATTTTCTAACTCTTGAGGATTAAAATATTTTTTTCTTAACACCGCTTGACGACCGTACCAACTAGCAACCTCGTCACTAGCTTCAAGTTGCATTAATAATCTTCCTGCCAACAAATCTTGAGCACGTTTTAGTTCTGATAGTTCTACTTTTTCCGAAGCAATTCTTTTATATTCTGAAATAATAATCTTAATAGCTGCTTTTAGCTTATCTTTAGGTACACCCGCTTGAGTACTTAAATAGCCTGAATCAGAATAAGCTTCAACTCCAGTTTTAACATAATAAGCCAAGCCCGATCTTTCTCGTAAAGAAATAAAAAGTCGAGAACTCATCGAGCCTCCCAGAATAATAGCTAACAATTTTAAAGCCATTTCTTGAGAATGAGCAACAGGTAATGCTCTTAAAGCTAAAGCTAAATTAATTTGATCAGTTTTTTTATAAGCAATTTTAACAGCTGGTTTTAATTGTTTTTCTTTCACCTCTATTTTATCCTTCCAATTATTTTGAGAAAAAATTCCAAAGAATTTAGCCGCTGCTTTTTTATCTACAGCACTAATAGCACCACTGAGAATGAGGGTCATGCTCTTAGCGCCATATTGACGCTGATAATAACGCAGAAAATCCTGACGTTTAAAAGAGTTAATATTTTGTTTAGTGCCAATAGTGTCCCAGCCAGCAGGTGTATCGCCATAAAGACAGGACTCTAGCACATCTTCAATGTGCATTAAGGGATTGTCTTCATACATATTTAATTCTTCAATAATCACTCCTTTTTCTCGCTCTATTTCTTCAGGATCAAATTTTGAATTAGCGATCATATCGCTTAAAATCTCTAAAGCTGCTACCAGTTTTCCAGCTGCCACTTTCACATAATAACCGGTGTATTCCTTTGAGGTAAAAGCATTAAATTCCCCTCCTAAATCATCAAGGGCAGAGGACAAAGCAAAGGTGTTAGGTCTTTTCTCTGTGCCTTTAAAAAACATGTGCTCCAAAAAATGAGATAAGCCATTTTCTTGGCGAGTTTCATATTTGGAACCAGTTTTAACCATTAATAAAGCCGTGGCTGTTTGCGCCTCTTTCATTGGCACTGTTATCAGTGGCATCTTATTAGACAAAAATTCTTTTTTATGTTTAATCATAAGGATAAATATTATATTTTAAATTTAACACATCTCTGTTATAATTAAAAGCGAACAGAAATCCCTTCAAAATTAAATTAAATCTATGCCTTATCTTATTAAAAAATCTGAACAATTACTACAACATGGCCGCGCCTATCGCATTAAAAAAGTACGAGAAATGGCTGAAGGAGATAGACCACGGGAAAAGATGTTAAGTCAAGGAGTAGGAGCTTTAAGTTTAGCTGAACTCTTAGCTATTGTTTTAGGTGTAGGCACGAAAAAAGAAGAAGTCTTTTCTATGGCCTCTCGTCTCTTACGTGAATATGGTGAAAAAGCTATTGCTACTCAAAAAGATCCAAAGCTGATAGTTAAAGACTTGAATTTACCAGAAACGAAAGCTTGTCAGATTGTCGCGTGTTTTGAGCTGGGGCGACGCTTGTTTCAAAAAAAACCTGGAGGCCTAATCACTATCCGTAATGCTAATCAAGCTTTTTCATATCTTAAAGATATGGGCAGTCTGAAAAAAGAGCAATTTCGAGGCTTATATCTCAATAGCCACTATCAATTAGTCCACGATGAAGTGATATCTATTGGCACGATTGACGCTTCTTTGGTACATGCTCGTGAAGTATTTCGCCCTGCTCTGGAATATGGCGCCAGTGCTGTCATCCTCGCTCACAATCACCCATCAGGTGTATTAAAAGCGAGTCGAGAAGATGTAGAAATAACTGATCAACTAATTTCAGCTGGTAAAATTTTAGATATTGAAATATTAGATCATTTAATTATTGGACCAAAAAAATATTTGAGTATTATTTAAATGACCGCTATTAAAGAATACAAAATCAATAAAGTAGCAAGACAGATTAAAGACGCCCAAAGTGTTCGCTTTCATGTTGAAAGCGATGATTATTTTGGCACCACCGCTACCTTAATTAAACTGTTACAACAATATCTTAAAGACTCTATCAACAAAGCTCCCGCTGAAGAACGAGAGCTTATTGAAAAAACTTTTAAAAATATTGAAGCTGATCTGCTATTATTACAAAATAATTATCAGATCAAAGCTAAGAAAAGCCAAGGTAAAGCTGAGCTTAAAGGCAGACTAAATAACCAATGATCAAATAAACTTAAAACAAATAAAGCAACGAATAAACCGATAATTTTTTCTTGTCGGCTTTTTTTGTAAAAATAGGACCAAGCAAATAAAATAGGAATCAAGAACAAAATGCCACCTTCACTTAAAACTAATAACCAGTAATTATGAGCTGGTTGATATTGCCAAGCAGCTAATATTAAGGAATTAGCTTTATCCTCCTCTGCTAACAACAAAGTGGAATTAGATAAGCCAACGCCAAGATAGGGATGTTTTTTCCATAATTCCCAAGCAGATTGATTATAATACTGTCTTTCTACATTAGAAATTTGTTCTAAACGAGCTTCTCCTTGTATACGTGTCAATATTAAAGACTGATATTGCCAAGCAAAAATAGCAGAAATAAAAACCGTTAACAGCAAAAAAGCCAAAAGTTTTTTTAGAGAATGCCAATGTTCTAACAATATAAATACTGGAGCAACAATTAAGGCCAGTAGTGCTGCTCGTGAAAAAGAAGTCAAAGCTGCCCATAAAAAAATTGGATAAAAAATCAATGATAAAAGATGAATGTTTTGTTGTTCATTTTTCAAAAATAAATATAAAGACATTAAAGCAGCTAATGCCATTATTCCGCCAAAAACATTAGGATGGTCCTGTGGTCCGTAGGCGCGTAACCAACGACCAGTATCAGTTTCCACCACTGCTGTTCCCGCATAAGCTGCTTCGTGCTGAGACATGCCTAATAGAGTGCTAGGAAAACTCGTCTGCGTGCTAAATTGCCCAATACCAATCAATGCTTGTATAAATAAAGAAGCTAAGAAAATTAATAAAAGATAAAAACGAAGCTTTGGAAATAAATATTTCAAATTAAAAATAGCGACTATGAAAACAAGAAAAACAAGATAACGATATAAAGCCAACAGCGGATCAACCGCCCAAAAAGCATTTAAAAAACCCAAAACTGTCATCAAAACCACTATGATGCCTAAAGTTAAAGGGGTAATGTTGCGATAGTTTTTTCTTTTAAAAGATAATAAAAATGCCAATAATAAAATTGGCATCACTGCAAAAATAGAAATCTCCCAATAATTACTAGCTGCTTCTTGCAAAATCAATTTAGTTTGCCAAGGCAACAAAAAAGCAGCTAAGGCATAAAGAATAAAGCTTGTTTTAGAAGATAAATTATGAAGCATTAAAATATTTATTAACTTGTTCAGTGTAGCGATCACTAAATTCTTGTCGCCTATCAACTAAATATAATTTTAACACACCAGCACGAATAATCACACGAGAATCTAAATTAATTTTTTCTTTTAAGGCTTGGGGCATTATTTTTAATTGCCAAGCTTCTGCCCAATATTCAAATAAATCTACTAATCTACGTATAATAGACAAAGAATAAACTTTTGCCCGCCAAGAACGAGGAGATTCACGATAGCTTTGATTATTTAATAAAAAATCACCATTCGGTAAATACTTTTTTAACCAAGCATTCGCTTGCATTAATTGGTGATGATATATACCAGCGTCATATAAAGGATGTAAACCTGCTAACCAAAAGTTAAAATAATAATCTCTGTCACCATTGGTAAGGGAGCTTAAATCTAGATGATTCTCATCTACATAAAAACTAAGACAAATCTTATCTTTCTTATTACCTGGCTTTGGTCTTTGACCTAATATTTTCATAAAACCCGCACAAAATAAGCGAGTTAACCAAATTCTATTCTTTTTAGTAACAATAAATAGATCAATATCACTGCCATCTCTTAAATTATGACGACCAATTAAATTACTTAAAGCCACAAATTTTACACTAGGCAAAAGACGAAAAAGACGAGTTACTCTTTTAGCAATTTTCAATTTACGATTAGCAAAATGATAGCGCTGTTGTCTAATACTTAACAATTTTTCTTGACCTGGTAAAAAATAAAAACCTTGCTTTTCTACAATCTTGCCAGTCGAGAGCAAATTCAAAAGCACTGGTTTCAATTCTACAAAATCAATAGCAACATCCAAATAGCGCCATAATTCATAGCTTGTTAAGGGATAAGAAAATAAATTAAAGAAAATTAGAGTTTTTAAAACTGCTAACTCTAGTTCCGATAATTGCTCAGCATTACTTAACATAATTATTTCGGCCTCTCTATTTGCAAAGGAGTAATAGCGCTTTCACCGCCGCTAATTTTAATAACATCTTTATCAATTTTTTTAAATTCATGATAGGCAGCGTTATAGTGATTAACCGTAGTTGATAAACTACCTCCTAATTTCTTTAAAAAATCATCATAACTTAAGATATGGCGACCTAATTTCTCAATATTCTTTTTTATCTCTTTAGCGCTTTCTTCAATTTGCATAGCCTTTAAACCTTGAAGAACTGTTTGCAGATAAGCCAAGAAAGAAGTAGGAGACACAATAATTACTTTTTTTTCACGAAAAGCATATTCAATTAAATCACGAGTATTTACTTTCACATTACCCACTGTATTAACCAATAAATCATAATAAATTGCCTCAGAAGGAATGAACATAAAAGCAAACTCTAAAGTACCCATCTCTGGTAAAACATATTTAGAGGTCTCATCAATACGATTTTTTAAATCCTGCTTAAATTGAGCTTCAATTTTTTTTCTTGCCTCTGGCTCACTGGTGTTAAGTAGACGCTCATAATTCTCTAAAGAGAATTTAGCATCAATAGGGATTAATTTATCTTTCACAAAAACCACCGCATCAACAATTAACTCTTTGCCTGTTTTTTCATTTTTGCCCAAAGAATATTGTAACTCATATGATTTCGGTGGCAAAACATTCTTTAGCGTCTCTTCTAAATAATATTCACCTAACACCCCTCTTTGTTTAGGGTTTTTTAAAATATCCTGTAAACTCTGTAACTGCGAAGAAAAATTTACCACCTGTTTATTGGTCTCATCCAGCTTAGCCAAGCGCTCGGTCACGTCAGCAATTAATTTGGCCGACTGATTACTAATGTCTTGCATTACTTTCGTAGTCTGAGCAAATTGACCCTGGTTAGCCTGATGTGTCTGATTCAATTTCCGATCCAATTCCTGTCTTAATTCTGAATTTTGAGCAGATAATTGAGATAGTTTTTCTGATTGTTGCGCCAATACCAACAGAGACTGAGTGTCACTGTTGCTATTTTTTTGCTTTAATAATAAATAAATTACGCTAATTAAAGCAAAAAAAATGAGTAAGGCTAAAATAATTAATATTGTATCCATATAATTTCATTATAAAGTAATTTAAGGATAAATAATATATTGACTTTTTTCAAATAATATGATATATTAACTAGTTAAAATAATCGTTCTTCACAATTTAAAACTCTAGTAATGAAAGAAATAATCTCTATTATCGCTGGACTTTTCTTTGTTATTGGCTATATCCCTTACATAATAGCTATTTTAAGAAAGAAAACAAAACCCGCTAAAGCCTCTTGGATTATCTGGGGAACTTTAGATACAATTGTTATTGCTGGAATGATTGCCTCTGATTCTCTTAACGGCCAAATGATAGGAGCAGTTATTGGAGTTTGGGTAGTTATTATACTATCTCTAAAATATGGCGCTCCTGGTTGGACAAAACTAGATAAACTATGTTTAATTGGAGCAGCCATTGGCATCTTCCTGTGGCAAATATTTGATAATCCTATCTTAGGGATATTAATTAGCTTAGGAATAACAAGTATAGGATCTATACCTACTTTTATCTCCGCTTGGCGAAACCCAGAACGTGAAAACAAATTAGGCTGGACATTTTTTTGGACATCTTGCATCTTTGCTTTATTTGCTATTCCAAAATGGACCCTAGCTAATGCCGCTCAGCCAATTATATTTTTTATCATTGAGTCAATTATGATGTATATTTTATATCGAAATATCTTTCATATAAAGGCAAAAAATTAAAAAACTTTCAAGCCCTATTTTTAAATGATAGGGTTTTTTCTTTAGTAAAAACCGTCCTTAAACAGACGGTTTTTTTCTTTACTAAATGTTTTGTCTTTAGTCTTTAATTAAAGCAACTAGATCCAGGTAACACTAGCCACCTTATCTTCTCCTGCTTTAAAGCGCATAATTCTTACTCCTTGAGTATCTCGTCCTAACACACTCACTGCTTTAAAAGGAGTTCTAATCACTTGACCATATTCGGAGATAATAATTAAATCTCTACTTTCCATAGAATCAGAGTTAACTAAGAAAGCATTAGTTATTTCACCAGTCTTATCTGTCACTTTAGCTGTTTTAATACCACTGCCACCGCGACCTTGAACTTTATAGACAGATAAATCGGTCCTCTTGCCATAGCCTTTTGACATGATGGTTAAGATTTGATAGTTACGCTTTTTGTCTTTATCAGTTTTAGCGACACCCATACCTACCACTAAGTCTTGCTTGTGTAAACGAATACCATTAACACCAGAGGCATTACGACCCATCGCCCTTACATCTGTCTCTTTAAAACGAATAGCCTGTCCATGAGCACTGATCAATTGAATATGATCAGAGCCAGAAGTAGGTTTAGCCCAAATTAAACGATCTTCATCTCTAATTTTAATAGCAATTAAACCACTTCTTCTGACATTGCTAAAGGCTGATAATTCTACTTTTTTCACTAAACCTTTCTCTGTCGCAAAGAAAAGATATTTACTACCAAAAATCTTATCTAAAGGCAAAACCGAAGTAACTTGCTCGCCACTAGTCAGTTGTAAAAAATTAACAATCGAGTTGCCCTTAGCAATACGAGAAGCTTGAGGAATTTCATGCGCCTTTAATTGAAAAACCCGTCCACGAGTGGTGAAGAATAAAATATCACTATGGGTAAAGGTGGTAAACATAAATTCAACTGTATCCTCTTCTTTAGTGGATAAACCAATCACCCCTTTACCGCCTCTAGCTTGTACTTTAAAAGTATCTGGTTCTAAACGCTTAATATAGCCATCTCGGGTCATCATCACCATCGTTTCTTCATTAGGCACCAAATCTTCTAAACTAAAATCTTTAACTCCATGAGCTACCACTGATGTTCTTCTAGGATTATCAAACTTTTCCGTGGCCACTTGTAACTCTTCTTTAATAATTGATCGAATTTTTGCTACTGATTTCAAAATAGCTTCTAATTCTTTAATTAACTTTTGTTTTTCAGCCCATTCTTGTTCAATCTTCAAGCGCTCCAGATTGGCCAAACTTTGCAACCTCATTTCTAAAATTGCTACTGCTTGACGTTCTGATAATTTAAATTTTTTAATCAAATTCACCTTCGCAATCTCTTTATCCTTAGAAGCTTTAATGACTTTAATTACTTCATCAATATTTTTTAAAGCAATAAGCAAACCTTCTAAAATATGAGCTCTGTCTTTAGCTTTATCAAGTTCAAACTGAGTGCGTCGACGCACGACCTCTTCACGATGTTTAATATATTCTTCTAAAATCATCTTTAGAGTCAAAACTTTTGGTTGAATACCATCAACCAAAGCCAACATATTTACATGAAAAGTAGTTTGCAAGGTAGTATGCTTATATAAAGCATTTAAAATCTTTTTAGGATAGGAGTCTTTTTTCAACTCAGCCACAATTCTCACCCCATCTTTATCAGATTCATCTCGCAAAGCTTTAATGCCATCTAGTTTCTTTTCTTTCACTAGATTAGCAATCTTTTCTACCAAATCCGCCTTATTAACCTGATAAGGAATTTCCGTAATAACAATCTGGAAAGAACCACCTTTCTGCTCTTCAATTTCTGCTTTGCCTCGTAACACAATGCCGCCTTTGCCGGTTGCATAAGCTGTTAAAATATCTTTATTATTATAAATAATACCCCCTGTTGGAAAATCTGGGCCTTTTACAAATTGCATTAAATCTTCAATACTAGCCTCAGGATTTTCTAATAAATGATTAATAGCTTGTGATAATTCACCTAAATTATGAGGAGGAATATTGGTAGACATGCCAACCGCAATACCCATGGCACCATTAAGTAATAAAGCTGGTAATTTAGCCGGTAAAACAGCTGGTTCTTTATGAGAACCATCATAATTAGGAATAAAATTAACTGTATTTTTATCAATATCAAACATCATCTCTTCGGCAATTCCAGCCAATTTTGCCTCAGTATAACGCATAGCGGCCGCACTATCCCCATCCATAGAACCAAAATTACCCTGACCACGAACAAAAGGGTAGCGCATAGAAAAATCCTGAGCCATTCTCACCATTGATTCATAAACAGCGCTATCACCGTGAGGATGATACTTACCCAAAACTTCACCCACTACCGTAGCTGATTTACGAAATTTAGCATTTGCCTTTAAACCAATGCTCCACATCGCATATAAAATACGACGATGCACAGGCTTTAAACCATCTCTAACATCTGGCAAAGCTCGTGATACAATCACACTCATGGCATATTCCAGATAAGATCGGCTCATCTCTTCTACTAACGGTTGATCTTGAACTACGCCAAAATTAGTATGAGATTGGCCTTCCAATAAAACTTTTTCTTCTTGTGGATTATTTTCTTCACTTGTGTTTTTTTTAGTCATATCAATAAGCAATTTGCGTTATATTTTCACAACCAGGTGGAATGACACATGGTTTAGCTTCGCCGATCATTGGCATACAATTAACATAGGCTGGGCATGGAGCATTCAAACGAGACTCTAACTCTAGCAACATCTCTGAGCCTAGCCTTTCTTCAGCCGTTAACTCTGCTGAATCTGACGCTTCTGGAATGTTCGCTAGTTCAGCTAAATTAGCAGACATTGTTTGCAAAAAAACTTTTTCTTCAGTTTTTATTTGTATATCTTCTACTTGAGAATCTTTTAAATTAGCCTTCAAAGCATTCATACTCTCATTTAAATCTTCTTGCCAAACTGCAGTTTGATTATTATCTTCTACAATCAAATCATTTAAATTAGCAGAAACAGAAAAGCGTAAACTAAATAGCCACAAAGCTGCAATTAAAACTGAAAAAAGACCAACTCCGATTTTTAAATAAAATCTTTTTCTCTGCTCATCAACTTGATTTTGTTGAAAAGATTCAGACATAATAATTTATTCTTTGGTGCCATCTAAATTTACATCGTATAAAATAGTTTCAGCCACTAAACGATAACTCATGATTTCTTCTTCTTTAAACCAGAGAGCTATTTCTCTTTTTGCTTCCTCTACCTCATCGGAACAATGCACTAAATTTCTAACCGCTCTTTCATCACGATTAGCTAGTTCATAAGAGTCTAAAGTAAGATCACCACGAATAGTGCCCACATCAGAAGTGGTAGGCTCAGTACCCCCAACAATCTTTTTAACTACTCCCACGGCTTGATTACCTTCCCAAATCATCTGTACTACTGGCCCACAAGACATAAAGTTTACTAGAGCGCGGATAATATCTTTACCATATTCCATCGCTTCTTTTTCAATCGGCATGCCCATGTCTTGGCGATTTTTTATAGTAATTTCTCCTTTTTTCTGGAACCAAGCTTCATCTTTATTATAATGCTTCCATAATGTCTCTTCTTGGGCAAGGTTAAATTTCATAGCCACTAATTTTAAACCAGCCGATTCAAAACGTTTAATTGTTTCACCAATTAAGCCTCTTTGGATAGTATCAGGTTTTAAAATCACAAAAGTTCTTTCTTTCTTTGGATGTTGCATATAAAAATAATTTAATTAAATAGATTAATATTTCAAAATTACTAACTCCATATCTTCGCTAGGCAGGTCTTTCTTGCTAATTTTTAACTTTTCTTCATAAGTGGGAGTGATGCCCATTTCTTTAATAAATTTATCCACTCCATCAATATCCTCAATTTTTAAATCATCCGTTTTATAATGCATAGGAATAACTATTCTTGGTTCAATTTGAGAAATTACTTCTACCGCCTGTTTAGCATTTAAAGTATATTTACCGCCAACTGGAATTAGAAGAATATCAGTTCCAGCTAATTTTTCTAACTGCGAACTATCTAAAATAGTACCTAAATCACCTAAATGCACTACTGAAATATCATCAATCTCAAAACGAAAAATAATATTTTTACCTCTTTCTCCCCCCTCTTTATCATCATGCCAAGAATCAACTCCCTCAATTAAAACATTTTTAATATCATATTCACCAGCACAATCAATTACAAAAGGATTGGCCCGTAAAGCTGCTATATTGTTATGATCATAATGATCATGAGAAACAGTCACAATGTCAGCTTCAAAATTAGGCACTTTTAAACCAATTTCTTTATTAAAAGGGTCAGTCACTAAAGTAACTCCATCTGGCCCAATTTTATCTTGTAATTTAAAACAAGAATGTCCTTGCCAAGTAATAATCATAATTTTAAAAAGCCATTCTGGGCTCTTTTATTATATCTATATAACAACAAAAAAGGTCCTCCAACCTTGTTTTTATTATATCAAAGAGAATGCTCGCGGTCAATTTTATCATCTTTAGCCTATAAAAAACCCGCTATTTGTTAAAAAACAAATAACGGGTAAGCATAACTTAAGAACTAATGACCGACACCGAATATGTCGTCAAATGATTTAATTCGGATTATTCGGCTATCTGGGACATAATTCCAAACAGTCATTCGACGTAGATTATTTTCATCATTAAAATGCCACGTAACTTTACAAGCATCTTCATACTTATAAGCTTTAGACATGCGACCAGGACGCAATGGCTTAGACACAGGCATAGAAAATAAGGTAATATCATCCCCAACATTCTTAAAGCGTACTTTCATATTTGGCAATAAAGAAGCAAAATCGAAAAATTGACTATTATCAATCTCGATTATTTGGTTTGGATCAGTGACCATAAAAATCAATGATTGTTGTGCTAGAAAAAAAGACTGAGCGGCGCCATCTGCTCCATAGATAATCTCTTTATATATCACATTTAATTCCAAGATTCCCGGACTAACATCTTCAATGGATATTAAAGTATCATTTTCTCCAACAACAGCGCCAGTAAAGGCACTACCGACAAACATCAAGTCACCTTTTTTTGATTTGTTAATCACCTGAACTGGAAACTTCTCTATTGCAGTGCTTAGTTTTTTAATAATATTGACTTCACCTACTTTTGGGCTATAGTCACCCTGATCAGCACTGTTTTGGTTAGGCTTTTGAGTCTGTGCTTTATTGGTCTGTTTCGTAGCAGACGCTTGAACTACCGCTGCTTTAGGAGCCTCGGGCAGAAAAAGTTGCCCATTACTCACCTTTACATTATTGGCGATTTTTTCCACGAATCGCCGTCCTTCTTTATAGCGTACTCTGATGCTCACATTACCGCTCTTGGGTAAATACGGAATGATTTTAGATTCGCCCTGTTTAATCAGGGTGGGGCCTCCTTTGCCGTCGACAGAGATTTCGATATCCTGCCTAAAACCATGGCTAACCGTGGTCTGGGCCAGTAAGATGGTAGGGGCAATAAAAATTGCCACAAAAAAAATAAAACCTTTTACGTTTCTCATGATATTTGATTTTTGTTAATGTTCAGTTTATTATTCTTTACAAAAAAGAATCTTTTTATAATATCATATTTTTAATATTGTGTCAATAATAACAAGGCTAAAAACATTTACAACAAATTTTAACTAATATTAAATTAAAAAGAGCTTAAATATATATTTAAGCTCTTTTAAATATTTTAATTCTTGAATTATTTTAATTCTTTTGTCACATTCGCCAATTTAGATTCATATTGACTTTGTAATTTTTCAATCATTTCTAAGCTCTGCTCAGGACTCGCTACCGCCGTCGTGCCATCACTCATATCAACAATAGTGACCAATTGTTTTTCATAATCAATGTCAGCTATAAATACAGACTCGGGCTTCATGCTAGCTGCTAATTCTGCTTCTTTAGCTAAGCTATTTATATCATCAAACACATATAATTTATTACTAATATATTTTAAATCACTAGCACTCTGCAGATTGTTAGCTTCATAGGTTTTTTGATTAATTACCATTCTATCTAAAAAGCCATCACCATCTTTATCAAAAAATGATTTTTCGCCACCATTATCTGACAAAACAGAAAATCCTTTTTCGGAGGTCATAAAGCGCATATCTCCTTTAAAGTCCATTTGATAAAATCTCGCCCCTCTCTCAATTCTTTCTACTTTATTATCAAATTTTTTCACAAAGTCAGTAATTTTTGTTAAATAATTTTTACTTTGTTCATTTTTGTTACCTATTATTTCGCTAGATACTGAAACATCAGAAATAGCATCCTGAGCATCTACTTCCGGCTCTATTATCGGCTCCTGTAAAACAAAAATATTTTCCCCTTCTAAGCCTGTACTATTTAAGGTAAAATCTAAAACTTCATTATTTTCTTTTAAGACCACTTGATAGCCATCATCTATTACATTTATTTGAGCAATATTATTAAGATCAATATTTGCTAAATTAATTTTATCTACCGTGCCTTTAGTTAATTTATCTGCAATCAAAAAATTATCTTCTAATTTCCAATTTAAATTCTTAAAAGCATTATTTTCATACAGGCCTTTAAACCAAGGATAGCTATTAATATCAGCTTGAACTTTAGCATCTATGGTTGGCGCGCTAGCATTAATATGTTCTGCAGTAATATTATCTTGAGCCTCTTTTGCAATAAATTGTTTATTTTCTAAATTTGTATCTAATGACTCAGTATTTAAACCATTGTCTGTTATAAATTCGCTATTAGACTCTAAATTGAATTTCTCCACTAAGAAATTTTGAACATCAATTACCGGATTTCCTTTTTCATCAGCTAAAAAACCAGAAATTTCTTCTCCAGCGTCATTAAAAAAGAAATATTGCTCATTGATAGGATCAATAAATATATCCTCTCCCCCAATCACTGTTTTAACAATATTGTCTCCTACGTAAGTTATTTCTTCTGCCTCTAAAGAAAATTTATCTCCAACCATGGCTAACCATTTGTTAAGTGCTACTGGTGAAGCCTCAAGTGATTTAGCATTAGGAATGATAATATCATTAACTACTTGCTCAGAACTAGGACTCGGTTGAAGCACTTCTTCTGTGAGCACTGAATTTGGAATTGATTCAATTTCAGGTAAAGGATCAAGACGCTCAGTAGTAAGCGCCACCTTTGGCTCTAAACCAGTACCTTGCTCCACAGTAACTACAAACGAATCATTAACTTTTTCTAAGACCACTCGATTACCTTCAAATACCATATCTGTTAATTCACCACTATTAGCTAAAGCTTTATTTGTTTGAATTTCTGCCCATTTGTTCAAAGCATCTTCGTTACCTTCATAACCTAAACTTTCGGCATTACGTAAAAATATTTCTTTAGTTGATCGCCACACTGAATCATGTTGTCCTGATTTTAAACCTTCATTACTAATTACATCAGACCAAGAAGACTTTTCAATACTGGGCACTACATTATCTTCATCAAGTGTTGTCACGGGCTCAATTAACTCAGTACTAATGGTATCATTTATTATTTCTTGAGCCTCCGTTAATTCTGCTTCTGAACCAGATACAACACTCTCGGACACCACATTGTTCATAGCAACATCTTCTAGACCATCTTGAAATATATGAGAAGATGCGCCATAAGCGGCTGAACCTATGCTGGAAAAAATAGCCCCAGTAAAAGCTCCTTTTATCATCTGATTAACAATAAATTTTTTTCTTTTTTGATCTAATTTTTTATCTGCTTTATCTTCTAGATGATTTAACAATCTCATTGCTCTGGCTTGAGTCTCAATTAATGCAACCGAAGAACTATTTTCTAAGTCTGCATCCTCAGAAAAAACATTAAAACCCAAAAGACTCATTTGAGCCTGATTAAGCGTGTTGTAGAAAGCGATCATATTCTGGCTTCTATCGCTTATAACACCAAAATTAATTAAGCCATCATCAGCTAATCTCTTACTAAAATCTAAACGACGTTGTAAGACGGCTGATATCTTATTATGCTCTTCCCGTGTAGCAGTGTTATTTAATTGAGCTAAAAGATCTTCTAATTTACGAGTTAGATCTTCAGATTTTAAAGTCTTTCGTTCTACATTTTTTTGCTCTATTTTTTGCCATTGTAAATCTAATTCTTTAAATCTTTTTTGAGCAGATTCATATAACAACAAATCGTCTGGATGAGCAATAGTTGACCAATCTTCAAAGCTCATTCGCCCTGTTTTATTTTTAAATTGTTCATTATCAATCTCGCTATATAAAGGTAAAAAAGATTGCAAATCTTTCAAAGCAGCTTGCCTTTGAGTTAATAGTGGATGAGAAGCTAAATTTTTTTTATCAACAAATTTATCTTTTTCTTTTAATTGTTTATTGGCTCTTTCTTTTCCTCGCCAAGCACCAATCATAGCAGCAGTTAAAGGAATAGCCGCTGCTCCAGCCGCCACACCAAAAGTATTAATTGCTGCCATAGATAGACCCTGACGACCAGCAAAGCCACCAGCTAAAAATTTCCAATTATCTTTTGAGGCAACATACTTACCAGCCGCTTTAAAAATACTTTTAAAAATAGATTCTTTCTGTAATGTCTCGCTCCACTCTCGCTCTAAATTAGGATCAGCAGCAAAAAACTGCATCATATTTAATTTAGCATCAGCATTATATAAATATAAATCAATTTCTTTAGCATGCAACTTATGACTATCTAAAAGAGTGCGCACGGCTATTTGTTTAGATTTATATTCTTCAAAAATTGTAGAATCTTTTGCATTTTTGGCCACAGCTCTATCTGATAATATATTATGCTTAGGCACAGCTGCTAAATTCATTGCAGACGTATTAAAATCAACTAATACTTGCTTTTCTGCTTCATTTAATTGTAAATAAGATTCTAAACCAGGCTGTAAAGCTAAGAAATCAATTTGTCTTTCCCCTTGTTCATTGATTTTTTCATCAGGAATAAAAGTTTGAGCCCAATTAACCATCTGTATAAGGTTAGCGCCATGTTTTTCTAAGCCTCCCTCAGCCTGAGCTAACAATGCTGTTCGATTTAAAGCTTTAGAGTTAAAGCTATTAGCAATGCCTTGTTTTAAACGACCAAAAAAATCTTTATTCTGCATTTTCTGATTTTTTTGCATCATGACTTCATTTTTTGCACTTTCTGCAGCCATTGCCTGTAAACTTTTAGCAATCATTAATTGAGCACTCTCTGACAAATCAACTAAACCCGGAATTGTCTCTAAGTCTGCTGCGCTTAAAGAAAGCTTTTCAAAGCTAGTTATTACTTGCTCTGAATATAATTCTATTTTTTGTTTTTCTTCTAAGTTTTCGTTATCAATATTTTGTGATTTAATATCATCTATTACTGATGATTGATCAGTATTATCTTCACTTTTAAGCGCCTGCTCTACATTATTGCTAGTATCTTGCATGACTTTATCTCTATTCACATCAACTGCAGCTGCCTCTTTATTAAATTCTTCATTGATATTCACGCCATTTAATTTAGCTGCTTGTTCTTCTTGAGCCATATCTTGAGCTACTATTTCATTCATTTGAGCTAACTTCATCTCAGCAAGATTTTTGGCTTCTTCGGGCTTACTCTCTAAAGACCTCGACACACCAGTTAATTTCTCTAGTAATTTAACATTAAAAGTAATATTAAACTTAGCTTTAAATTCTTGACGCAAACTTTGTTCCTCTTTGCCTTGCGCTTCTTTAATTCTTTTTTCCCATTCTAAAATTTCATCTAACTGTAATTTTAAAGACTCAAGATGTGCTTTAGAGCCTGATCTTATCGATTTATCTTTTTGTAAAGCAGGCGCTAACTGTTCTGTTGATTTCATATTATTTAAATTATTTTAATTCTTTAATTTGCTTTAAAATATTACTAGCCATATTTTCATCTTGAGCTTTTTTAAATTGATTAATTAAAGCAAGTTTTTGCTGATGTAAAACTGAAAGCTTATTTTCACTGTCTTGAAAAATAATTTCCAGTTCTTTAATTAATTGTTGCTGATTTTTATTTTTTTTCATAAAATCTTATAAACTAATAATAACAAAAAAAATAATTTTTATCCATCTTTACATAGAAATAAAGCCGTTAATATAAGCTCTTGACAAGCTTTTATAAATCATATAAGATGTGGTTAACGAAACATAAAAACTGAATAGATTGATGAAAAACAAGGTATTTATTGTATCTCTGTTTTTTTCTGTCCTATCTGAAAAGCTTTCGTTAGCACTTTGACAATTTCAAACTTGGTGAAATAAAGATAAAAATTTTGATGCGAATCGGCATCAATTCGGATAATAAATTAACCAGAATCTTTTTCATTATTCTTTCGAGAATAATGATCTCTATATTCAATTAACAGAGAGTTTGATCCTGGCTCAGGATGAACGCTGGCGGTGTGTCTAAGGCATGCAAGTCGAATGCTAGTAGCAATACTGGCATGGCAAACGGGAGAGTAACACATTGGTAACCTACCTCGAAGACGGGGATAACCTTGCGAAAGCGAGGATAATACCCGATAGTATGTCAGAACATAAGTTCTGCCATTAAAGCTCCGACGCTTCGAGAGGGGCCTATGTCCTATCAGCTTGTTGGTAAGGTAAAGGCTTACCAAGGCAATGACGGGTAGCGGGCGCGAGAGCGTGACCCGCCTCACTGGGACTGAGAACTGCCCAGACTCCTACGGGAGGCTGCAGTCAAGAATCTTCCTCAATGGGCGAAAGCCTGAAGGAGCGACACCGCGTGCATGAAGAAGCCTTTCGAGGTGTAAAGTGCTTTTATATGTGACGAAACAATGACGGTAGCATATGAATAAGGGGCTGCTAACCTCGTGCCAGCAGCAGCGGTAATACGAGGGCCCCAAGCGTTATCCGGATTTATTGGGCGTAAAGCGTCCGTAGGTGGTTTATCGCATCTCCTGTTAAATCTCGAGGCTCAACCTCGAGTCAGCGGGAGAGATGGACAAACTAGAGACCGGAAGAGGCAAACGGAATTGCTGGTGTAGGGGTTAAATCCATTAATATCAGCAGGAACATCAAATGCGAAGGCAGTTTGCTAGGACGGTTCTGACACTCAGTGGACGAAAGCGTGGGGAGCGAATGGGATTAGATACCCCAGTAGTCCACGCCGTAAACGATGGATACTAAGCATTGGCAGTATCGACCCTGCCAGTGCTGTTAATTTAAGGTAACCCGTTAAGTATCCCGCCTGGGGAGTACGAGCGCAAGCTTAAAACTCAAAGGAATAGACGGGGACCCGCACAAGCGGTGGAGCATGTGGTTTAATTCGACGATAAGCGAGGAACCTCACCAAGGCTTGACATCTAGCTGCAAGGTCTGGAAACAGATCCGCCTTCGAGGGAGCTAGACAGATGCTGCATGGTTGTCGTCAGCTCGTGTCGTGAGATGTACCGTTAAGTCGGGAAACGAGCGCAACCCTGATCCTATGTTTTATATGTCATGGGAGACTGCCCGTTTTAAATGGGAGGAAGGTGGGATGACGTCAAATCAGCATGGTTCTTACGCCTTGGGCAACACACGTGCTACAATGGGCAATACAAAGGGTCGCCAAACCGCGAGGTGGAGCTAACCCCTAAAAGTTGTCCTCAGTTCGGATTGAAGGCTGAAATTCGCCTTCATGAAGCTGGAATCGCTAGTAATCGTGGATCAGCTATGCCACGGTGAATACGTTCTCGGGTCTTGTACTCACCGCCCGTCACGTCAAGGGAGTTGGTAGTACCCGAAGGCTCATTTATGGGACGAAGGTAAGACCGATGACAGGGACGAAGTCGTAACAAGGCATCCGTAGCGGAAGCTGTGGATGGATCACCTCCTTTCTAGGGAGTAATTTATTACTAATATTTATTTATCAGTAATAATTAGTCGACATCTTATTTATAAGATGGATTATGTCGCGAGATATAGTCAAAAACAAAACTATTATTCGAAGAGGTGCCGATTTGACTCAAAATTTTTATCAGTTTGAAATGCAAAAACTACCTAATTAGGTAGTTTTTTGTTTGAAATAACAAAAAGAGAGCTTTAGCTCTCTTTTTTATTTTTATCTGTCTTAGTTAACACCAATTACTTGTCTAACTACTTGCATCTTGGCATTAGCAATCTCTTTAGCTCTCACAGCTCCATTGGTTAAAATATTCTGCACTTGTTCATCGGATATCTGAGAATATTTCTCTTGAAATTCAGTGAGAAATTTAGCTACCACTTCCGCTAAATCTTTTTTAAACTCACCATAACCCTTACCTTGATAGTCTTTCACTAATCTTTTTATTTGACGATTACCAAGTTGAGCATAGATGGTTAATAGATTAGCTATTGCTGGTCGATTAATAGGGTCATAGTCAATGTCAGAGCCGGAGTCAGTCACTGCTTTCATGATTTTCTTTTGAGCGACTTCAATATCATCTAAAAGAGAGATGTATGAATTAGGATTGGCATCACTTTTTGACATCTTTTTACTCGGATCAAGCAGACTCATAATTCTTGCTCCTTCTTTGCGGATAACTACTTCTGGCACAACAAAGGTCTGAGTAAATTGAGCATTAAATCGTTTAGCAATATCTCTAGCCAATTCAACATGTTGTTTTTGATCGTCCCCCACCGGCACAGCTTGAGTGTCGTATAATAATATATCAGCCGCCATCAACACAGGATAAGTGAAAAGACCAACTGAAACAGCTTCTTTAATTTTTTCTGACTTATCTTTATACTGAGTCATCTTCTTTAAATCAGACATATATGAACCAGCACAACTTAAAACCCAAGCTAATTCCGTATGAGCACTCACAGTTGATTGTTGAAAAATGATAGATGTATCAGGATTAATACCAGCCGCTAAATAGATTTTAGCTACTTCTATAATTCTCTTTCTTAATTCAACTGGATCATGTTTAACGGTAATGGCGTGATAATCAACAATTGAAAAAATGCATTCATATTTAGTTTGCATATCTCGCCACTGACTAATAGCACCAATATAATTACCAATAGTGAGATTACCGCTAGGTTGCACCCCAGAAAAAATTCTTTTTACTTTATCCATATAAATTTATATTATATTACCATTTTACTGTAATTAATCTTTAAAATCAATTTGAGCATAATTTTGACTAACAAAATCCACATCTTTATCGCCCCGACCAGATAAATTCACTACTAAAATTTTGTCTTTTGCTAAATTAGGACTGATTTTATAGGCATAAGCTAGGGCGTGAGCACTTTCAAGAGCAGGAATAATACCTTCGTAACGAGCAGTCAAAGCAAAAGCTTCAAGTGCTTCACTATCACTAATAGCCTCATATCTAATTCTTCCTATTTCTTTTAAAAAAGCATGAATTGGTCCTACCCCTGGATAATCAAGACCTGAAGCAATCGAATAAACGGGAGAAGCTTGATTTTCTTCATCTTGAAGCAGATAGGTCTTCATACCATGAATAATGCCAGAACGACCTAAACTTAAAGTAGCAGCATGCTGACCAAATTCTAAGCTTTTACCGGCTGGTTCCACTCCTACTAACTCTAGCTCTAATTCATCTAAAAAATCATGGAATAAACCAATAGCATTAGAACCACCCCCAACACAGGCAATCAACATGTCTACTTTTTTTATATTGTGTTCCCGTAACTGACGTCTTAATTCTCTGCTAATAACACTTTGGAAATATGTAACCATGGCAGGATATGGATGGGGACCAACCACAGAACCAATCGCAAAAAAAGCAGATTTATATTCTTGAAGATAAGCGGCAAAGGCACTATCAACTGCCTCTTTTAATGATTTTCCACCTTGTTTTACAATTATTACTTTTGCTCCTAGTAATCTCATTTTTTTCACATTCTCTGCCTGCTTATTAGCATCTATCTCACCCATATAGATATCGCACTCTAAACCAGTGACAGCTGCGGCCGTAGCCAAGGCTACACCATGTTGACCGGCTCCAGTTTCAGCCATTAACTTTTTTTTGCCCAAACGCTTAGCCAACAAGGCCTCTCCTAAACAATGATTAATTTTATGAGCTCCAGTGTGATTTAAATCTTCACGCTTAAAATATATTTGCGCTCCCCCTAACTTCTCGCTCATGTTTTTTGCATGATATAGCGGTGATGGTCGACCAACAAAATCTTGAAGCAAAGCTTGATATTCTTGAATAAAGTTTTCATCCGTCTTAATTTTCGTAAAAGCTTGTTCTATTTCTTGAAAAGTCTCTTTAAGAAATTCGGGCAAAAAAGCGCCACCAAACTCACCATAATATCCTTCTTTATTAGGAAGATTTTTATAATTTGTATTATTAAAAGTATTCATATATTAATTATTAAATTTATTAAATAGTATGATTAGAAATTAAAAAAACACCAATATTCAGAAGCTCGATTGTAGAAAAAATAATATTTCATAGAAAATAAAAAAATCCCGTCTTTTCTGCCTAATCTAAAATTAAGCAGAAAGGACGGGATTTCCCGCGGTGCCACCTTTCTTGCTTGCTAAAATAGCAAGCCTCTTTAATGTCTCCGCTTTATAGCGACAACATCTATCCTTTGATTACGGAGGAAGCCGAGCAACCACTAGCGCAGTCGCCATCCTTGACTCAAGAGTCAACATCTATGCCCAACCCCGAATAAATTCGGGACATAGACCTGGATTTTAAAAATTATTAAAGTTATAATGACAAGGTATCATAATAAAAATTAAAAGTCAAAACTATGAACATGGAAAAATTCACTCTTGATCCTCTACAGGACAAGTTTAATAAAAAACTTGAAAACAGTGGTATGGAATTTGCTACTGAAAATAAGAACCGTTTTTTAAGCCCAGAAGAATGGTTTGCGAAATATTATAACGAAAAAGGCGATGACGCTATTCCTGAAAGAATTATTAATGAAATAAACCCCGAAGAATTAGCCTCCCTAAAAGAAAAATATGGGACCAAAAAGCCAGCAGAAGCTGATCAATTAGAAATAAATTTCTAAAATTTGACTTAGCTAAAAAATACAACTAAACTATTTTTTAGCTAATTTACGGGGTGTAGTATAACGGTAGTACGCATGCATGGGGTGCATGTAGCCCGGGTTCAATTCCCGGCACCCCGACATAATGTCGGGCTTGTAGCTCATCTGGTAGAGCGCCGCATTCGCATTGCGGAGGCAAGGGGTTCAAGTCCCCTCAAGTCCACCGCTAATGACGGGCTGTGGTATAAAGGCTATTATACACGCTTCGGGTGCGTGTGATCCCGGTTCAATTCCGGGCAGCCCGACAGTCTAAAATCGCTAAAAAAGCGATTTTTTTTATGGTTGCTAAAATATCTAATTCTCATTATAATAAAGTCAAGATACAAATATTCCCTATTCCAAGTTTTAGTCTTGGTTGTTTTAATATTTATGATAGATTTCAAGCAAAAAATAGAAGAGAGCGAACATGATTTACAACTAAATGTTCAACAAGAAGAAGAACAATTGTTAGCAGAAATAAAAAAAAGACGTAAATTTAAAAATTACTTAATTGCTATTTTAGCAATTATTTTTATCCTGTCTGGCAAAATAATCATGTCTAGCCAAGGAGTAAGTCAATGGTTTAATAATAACCCTTTTTGGGATCGCATCGCTCACTTGACTGAAAATGATGATAATTTACTAAAAGGTGAAAAAGATGATCGTATTAATATCTTGTTAATTGGCATTGGTGGAGCTGGTCATGATGGCGGCAACTTAGCTGATACTATTATGTTAGCTAGTATTAAGCCATCAACTAAACAAGTAGCTTTGATTTCTATTCCACGTGATCTCAGTCTGCCTATTGCTGATGGTAGTTGGCGTAAAGTAAATTCTATCCACGCGACAGCTGAAGCAAAAGAAGAAAATAGCGGTGGCGAAGCTATGATGTCAGTTTTAAGCGCTAATTTAGGCACACCAATTCATTATTTTATCCGCGTTGATTTTCAGGGTTTTATTAAAATTATTGATGAGCTTGGTGGAGTGGATGTTAATGTAGAAAACACTCTAAATGACTATAGCTACCCAATTATGGGAGAAGAAGATAATCCAGACTATTATGCTCGCTACGAACATCTCTATATTGAAAAAGGACCTCAACACATGAATGGCAGCCTTGCTTTAAAATATTCTCGTAGTCGTTATGCTAGTGGCATTGAAGGCTCTGATTTTGCTAGAGCCAGACGTCAACAATTAATCCTATCAGCTGTTAAAGAAAAACTATTATCACGTAACAATCTACTAAAGCCCTTGATGCTTAGTCGTATTATTTCTGAATTAAATAAAAACATTAGAACCAACTTAGATATTTGGGAACTACTTAAACTATGGAATGATTATAATAGTATTAAGGCTGAAGATATTATTAGCAAAGTATTTAATGATGGCCCTGGAGGCTTTTTAATCGCAACCAGAGGAGAGGATGGAGCTTACATCCTCATCCCTCAAACTGGTAATTTTAACCTTATCCAAGCAGAAGTAAATAATATTTTTGGAGAAATAGAAGTGATAGATGAAAATGCCGAGCAATTAGAACCAATCAATCATGAGCCAGAGTTTAAAATTGATACGATTAACAAAGAAGTAAAAGTAGCAGTTTTAAATGGCACTTGGATTAGCGGCTTAGCTGCTAGCAATGCTCTCACCTTACAAGAATATGGATTTAAAATTAGCGAGACCGCTAATGCACCAACTAGAGAATACAAAAAACCGATTGTGTACGATTTAAGTTATGGCAAAGAAATGAAAGCCTTAGAAATACTTCAAGCTATTAGTGGCGCCCAACTAGCTTATGATGCTCCTACTTGGCTGGAAACTTATAAAAACAAAAGCGAGACTCCTGATTTTATCTTAATCATAGGTAGTAATAATGAATAAATATGAAAAATGATGATAAAAAATTGCCCTTAGTAGCAATTTTAGGAAGAACTAATGTGGGCAAATCAACTATCTTTAACCGCTTAACAGAAAAGCGTCAAGCTTTAATTTCTAATATTGCTGGTACCACTCGAGATGTTAACGAAAACACTGTTCATTGGAATAAAAAGGTATTTCGTCTAGTTGATACTGCTGGTTTAATTGATATTGCTCTTTTCCAACAGGAGAAGATAAACAATAAAGACAATAACGTTGATATACTAGCTCAAAAACAAGCATTCAAATATTTTAAAGAAGCTGAATTACTATTATTTGTAGTGGATGGTAAAGCAGGTATTATGCCTGAAGATAAAGAATTAGCTAAAGCTATCAGACAAAAACCACAATATCTGAAAAAAACTTTATTAGTGGTAAATAAATTAGACAGTCGTCGTTTACAATCGGAGGCAGCTGTGTTTAACAGCTTAGGCTTAGGTGAACCTGTAGGCATCTCTGCGCAAACAGGTTCGGGCACAGGTGATTTATTAGAAATTGTGCTAAAAAAAATTAAAGCTAAGGCAGATAATAAAATAGATTATGAAAATCATAGTGATGCTAAACTCTGTATTGTAGGTAAACCTAATGTGGGCAAATCTTCACTTTTAAATTCTTTACTTGGATTTGAAAGAGTAATAATTAGTGATCAGCCTCATACCACTCGAGAATCTCAAGACATAGAAATTATCCATAAAGAAAAAACCATTCGTTTAATTGACACAGCTGGTATTTCTCGTCACGGACACAAAGGTAAAGGCTTAGAAAAAGAAGGTATCGCTATCTCTTTAAACTCATTACACAAAGCGGATGTTGCTTTATTAGTGCTTGATGTGAGCGAAGATCTCACCCACCAAGACGCTAAAATGATTGAAGAAATAGTTAAAAGACAAAAAAGCTTAATTATTATTGGCAATAAGTGGGATAAAATTGAAAATAAAAGTCAAAAACATTGGCAAATGGAAATATATAAAAAACTACCCTTTGCTACTTGGGCGCCTATTATCTTTATTTCTGCTAAAACCGGATCTAAGGTTAATAAAATTTTGGATTTAGCTTTAGAAATTAGCGAACAAAGAAAAACAGAAGTTAGTGAAACACAATTAAAGAAATTTCTAGCTAGAGTAGTAAAAATTCATTTACCCGCTAAAGGCAAGGGTTTAAAAGCACCTCATATTTTTGAAATTACTCAAAATAGAATTAATCCTCCGGTTTTTAGCATTCGCATTGGCTCTCGTGATAATTTACACTTCTCGTACGTTCGTTTTTTAGAGAATAGATTAAGAGAACAATATCCATTTTTAGGCACCCCTATTCACATGCGTGTTATTAAAAATAAGAAGAAACATGGAGTCAGAGAAACTTAATGACCGCTTAGCGGTTATTTTGTTATCGCCATTTTAATATAAATAAGTTATAATAAATATCGAGTTTCAATTTTATGAAAATGATAATTGGTCTTGGTAATCCCGGTGAGCGTTTTGATCAAACTAGGCACAATGCTGGTTGGTTGGCTTTAGATTATTTAATTGGAGAAAATAATTGGACATTAGAAAAAAAGTTTAACGCTCTTATTAAAAAAGAAGGAGGCAACATCTATTTAAAACCTCTCTCTTTTATGAATAAATCTGGAGATAGTGCTTATCAAGCTTTGCGTTATTTTCAATTATTAGAACGCAGCTTCGCTTTTTTTCTTAAAAAAGAACAAGACCTAACCCAAACATTAGCCGTGCTTCATGATGATTTAGACTTAGCTTTGGGTGCTTGGAAAATTAGTCAAGATTCACGTAGTGGTGGCAACAAAGGTGTGCAATCTATTATTAATGTTTTAAAAACACAAAAATTTCAACGTTTACGCTTAGGGATTAAAACTGAAATGTTAAGAAATCCAATTCCAGCAGAAAAATTTGTTTTACAAAAATTTTCAGACACAGAATTAGCAGAGTTAAAAAAAATTATACCTACTGGTATAAATGAATTAAAAAAATCCTTTAATTTATAAAAATCCCCTTAGCTGCTTATACAAAAAGTGGACAAGCGCTGAACCTCTAGGAGGAAAGTGGTTGAGCGCTAATTACTTTTGTACAAGCAACCAAGGGGAGTTTTTAACTCTTTACTTTATATTAAAGCAGCCTAATTGTCAAGACTATTGCTTGACAGCTATGAGATAAATAGTAAACTGAAGATATTATTATTTATGATAATCAGTTTTTATTATCGAAAATTATGCAATTAATCATTGTCGAGTCCCCCACTAAAGCCAAAACAATTAGTAAATTTTTAGACAAAAAATACCAAGTTGAGTCTTCTTTTGGTCATATTCGCGATCTTCCTAGTAGTACTATGGGCGTAGATATAGAAAATAATTTTGAACCTAAATACGTTATTCCCACTAAAAGTAAAAAAACTGTTTCCCAATTAAAAAAAGCAGCTGAAAAAGCAGAAACTATTATTTTAGCTTCTGATGAAGACCGCGAAGGAGAAGCAATTGCTTGGCATCTCAGTCAAGCTTTAAAGTTAAAAGATCAACAAATTAAAAGAATTGTTTTTCATGAAATTACTAAAAGCGCTATCTTACATGCCTTAGACCATCCACGCAGCATTAATCAAGATTTAGTAGATGCACAACAGGCGCGAAGAATACTAGATCGTTTAGTTGGTTATGAACTATCTCCTTTCTTGTGGAAAAAAGTGGCTAAAGGATTATCAGCTGGTCGCGTTCAAAGTGTAGCTATTCGTTTAGTGGTAGAAAGAGAAAGAGAAATTAGTGCTTTTCAAGCTCAAGAGTACTGGACTGTGAATGCAAAATATTCTGTTGATAAATTAAAATACGAAGCAAATTTATTAAAAATTAATAATAAAAGTTTTGATAAATTAAGCATCAGCCAAGAAATTGCTGAAAAAATTGTTACCGCCTCACAAGGAGCTAGTCATCAGATTATTAAAATAGAGCGAAAAAAAACAACTAAACAACCTGGAGCTCCATTTACCACCTCCACCTTGCAACAAGCGGCTAATCGCTATCTTGGTTTTAGCGCTAAACAAACCATGATTGTTGCACAAAAGCTATATGAACAAGGTTATATTAGCTACATGCGTACTGACTCTGTAAATTTATCCGCTCAATTTTTAGAAGAAGCAAAGGCTCATCTATTACAAACACTGGGAAAGGAATATGTATTAGATAAACCTCGAGTATTTAAGTCAAAAAGCAAGAACGCTCAGGAGGCTCACGAAGCAATTAGACCGACTCTGGCCAGTCGCGAACCAGAATCAATGATGTCAATATTAGATCGTAATCAATATCGACTATACAATCTTATTTGGCAAAAATCACTAGCCACTCAAATGCCAGCCGCTGAGTTTAATGCCAGTAATATTGATACCGAAATGACAGCTCAAAATCAAGATAAATATTTGTTTAGAGCTAATGGTCAAATCATGACTTTTGATGGCTATCTTAAAATATATCCAGAAAAAACTAGTGAACAAGAGCTTCCACCAGTTAAAGAAAAGCAAACTGTCACTTTAGATAAATTAAATACTGAACAACATTTTACCAAAGCGCCAGCACGTTATAGTGATGCTGGTCTAGTTAAAGAGCTTGAAAAATATGGCATTGGTCGCCCATCGACTTATGCCCCTACAATTGCCACCATTATCACCCGTAACTATGTTGAGCGTAACTCAGAAAAACGTCTTCAAGCGACTCCTATCAGTTTTATAGTTAATGATTTACTGGTCGAACATTTCCCTAAAATTGTTGATTATAATTTTACCGCTAGTCTAGAAGATTCTCTTGACCAAGTAGCTTTAGGTGAAAAAAGTTGGCAACCATTAATTGCTGATTTTTATCAAGACTTTCATACTAATTTAGAAAAAAAATACGAAAATATTAAAAAAAGTGATATTATGCCTGAAGAAACATCCAATGAAAAATGTGATAAATGTGGTGCAAACATGCTAATTAAAACTGGCCGCTATGGCAAATTTTTAGCTTGCAGCGCTTATCCTGAATGTAAAAATATTAAAAAAATGACAGGTGAAAAAATTAATCAAGAAGAAAATCCTGATTTACAAAACCTAAAAGAAAAATATCGCAATGAAACATGTGACAAGTGCGGCGCAGAAATGGTGGTGCGAAATGGAAGATACGGACCATTTCTAGCTTGTAGTGCCTATCCTAAATGTAAAAATATTAAAAACATTAATGAGGAAAAAGGACCAGAAATTATTTGTCCAGCTTGTAAAAAAGGAAAAATAATTAAAAAATTTAGTCGTCGCGGTGCTTTCTATGCTTGCAGCGCTTACCCAGATTGTAAAAATGCTTACTGGGGACAACCAACTGGAGAAAAATGCCCTGATTGTGACTCGCTCCTCATTAAAAACAAAGAAGGTGAAATAGTTTGTAGCGATAAGGGTTGCGGCTATAAAAAATAAAATGATTAACAAAAAAACAAGCTGCTAAAGCTTGTTTTTAATTACTTGAATTTAATTTTATTTTCTATTGCTCTTTTTTTTATCTTCACTAGCAGAGCGCTTACGTTCTTGTCTTTGTTCAGCAAAATCAAAGCCTTTCTTTACTAGATTACTTAAAATCATTAAATAAGAAGCACTGCTAGAGACTTTATCCTTGATTAAATCAATTAAAGACTCAGCTTTTTCCACTCCACTTTCAATACGTTTAATTAGACGAAAAGTACGTCTGCCACTAGCAATAATATAATAAAGAGCCCAACAAATAAAGAATACCAGAGTGGCAATTGAAAGAGCGGCTACTAAATTTAAAATGTCTTTTGAGGTCTCTAACATAAATTTTATATCATTCTTATAATCAGAATGATATAATTACATTGATTAACTAATTCTTATTTGAGCTTCAAATTTTTCTTGAAGATGTGTAACTAGCTGAGCTTGAATATTATCAACCAAAGTAGAGGTGAGAGTCTGGCTATTGTCTTGATACGTTAAATGAAAAGCCCAGCTCTTTTTATTTACTCCTAAATTTTCTCCTTGATAAATATCAAATAAATCAGCGGCTATTAACAAGGGATGAAAGTTGATTAATTCCTTCCAGAAATCATTATACATTATTTTTTCATCTACCACAAAAGCGACATCACGACTAACCGCCGGATATTTAGGACTAGCTTCATAATTTAAGTTAGTATTTTTTTGCCATAAAGACATTAAATCAGGTAAATTAATCTCTGCGATTGCCACTTTAGTTTTTACACCAAACACACTAGCAGCTTGTTTATTGTATTGCCCTACAACGCCAATATTTTTTCCCAAACAAACTATTTGAGCTGCTCGATTTTTTTCAGACCAAGAAGGATTATTTTCTAAGGCAACAAACTCAATTAATCCTTTAGGTAATAAGGCATTAAGCAATAGTTTAATTAATGACTTTAATTTAATTAATACTTCGTCTGCCTTATCACCGGCTACTAACATCCCTAAACGCTTACCTTGATAAGGTAAGTGATCGTCATTTTTAGAATCATTCTTTAAAAATATGCCCGGGCTATTAAGAAAAACTCGTCCAATTTCAAAAATAGCAAAATTATCAAAATTAAACTGATTTAACCTTACATTTGACATCAAGCCAACAAATAAATTTTGTCTTAAAAGCTCATGATTGTTGTTCATGGGATTTAATAGACTTAGATAATGATCGCTACTTAAATTAAGTTTAGTTAAAGCTGATTCGCCCACAAAAGAATAATTATAGACTTCATTCATTGCTCCAGCACCACTTAAGACATCTTTAATTTTATACTCAAATTCTCTTTCTGTATTTACAATTGGCATCTGTAACGAAGCAGTTGGCAAAAGCACAGGTACTTGATTATAACCAAGCACTCTCGCAATTTCTTCTAATATATCTTCAGGAATATTTACATCCTTAATAGCACGCCAACTAGGAACCTTTACTTTAAAAAGATTTTTTTCAGCAACAACTTGAAAACCCAAGTGTTCCAAAATATATAAAACATCTTTGCGACTAATGTCATAACCTAAACTTTTTTTCAACCATGAAAAATTAAACTCTATTTCTTTTTCTTTAGGCACATCTAAAAAGCTATCATTAATCGCACTAGCTAATTCTGCTTCGGGCATTATTTCTTTAATTAATTGCCAAGCTCTTTGCCAAGCTAATTGAGGCAAAAAGGGATCTAAAGTTTTTTCAAAACGCATCGATGCGTCTGTACGCAAATTTAAAGCTTGAGAAGAACGACGAATAGAAACAGCATCAAAAGTCGCGGCTTCTAAAATAATACTACTAGTATCTTCTTTAATGGCACTATTTAGTCCTCCCATAATACCAGCGATAGCAATAATTTCTTCTTGATTACTGATAACGATTGTACCAGGATTTAAAACTCTTTCTTTTTCATCTAAAGTTTCCAAACTAGCCTCTTCTTTAGTTTGATGGACTATAATTTTTTTAATATTTGTCGCATCAAATACGTGCAAAGGTTGCCCCAATTCCAACATGACATAATTTGTAATATCTACCAAAGCATTAATTGGCTTCACGCCTAAAGCAGATAAACGATCCTTCAACCAAGCTGGAGATTCAATAGCTTTAACATTATTAATTTTAACCGCTATATAACGTGAACAGATTTTTTTATCTTCCACTTTAACATTAAGTTTCTCATTCACTTTTGGCTTTATTAATTCTTCTGAAATATTAATTGCTTCTTTTAAAGGGCTCTTTAACAGCACACTTAATTCTCTCGCCATACCATAATGTCCCCA
The DNA here is from genome assembly GCA_034002925.1 of Patescibacteria group bacterium. Lineage (GTDB taxonomy): Bacteria > Patescibacteriota > Patescibacteriia > Patescibacteriales > UBA12465. The sequence continues at coordinate 119,523 of JAVEZP010000001.1, forward strand.
CAGATCGCCGCGATTAGAAAGAGACTTGTTATCAATTTCAAAAATGATGTCGTTTAAAGATAAATATTCAGCCAATGGTTGCCCCACTTTAGCTTTATCAGATAACACTAAAATACCTTCATGATCATCACCTAAACCAAGTTCATCTTCAGCACAAATCATGCCAAATGACTTCTCTCCCCTAATCTCTGACTCTTTAATTTCTAAGCCATTAGGTAGCTTAGCTCCAATTAAAGCCAAGGCAACTTTTTGCCCAGCTTGTAAATTGGACGCTCCACAAACTATATCTAAAACTTCTTTTTTATAATCAACCTTAGCTAAACGCAGTCGATCCGCATTCGGATGAGGCGCGACTGATAATACTTTAGCGACTACCACTTTATTAAAATCATCTTGCTGTCGACGCCAAGACTCAACCTCAACCGTATGCATCGTTAATAATTCAGCAATATGCTCAGCTTCAATTTTAGCTGGAATTTTAACAAAATCTTTTAAGCAATTAAGGGATAAATACATACAAAAATTATTTTAAAATTGTTTCAGAAAGCGTAAATCGCCACTGTTAAATAAACGAATATCATCTATATTATACTTTAACATCACTAAACGATTTAAACCAAAACCAAAAGCAAAGCCAGAATACACCTCAGGGTCGATACCGCCCGCTCGCATCACATTAGGATGAATTAAACCACAACCTAAAATTTCTAACCAGCCAGAATATTTACAAACACGACATCCTTGGCCGTGGCATAAGAAACAGGTATATTCCCCATTAGAGCCTGGCTCCACGAAAGGATAGAATTTTGGCCTCATTCTTAATTGTGTCTCTGGGCCATAAAGTTTTTTACCAACCATTTCTAAAATACTTTTCATGTGGGCAAAATTAATATTTTTGCCAATCATCATTCCTTCTAATTGATAAAAAGTGTGTTCATGGCGAGCATCGGTTGCCTCGCAACGAAAAACTCTACCCGGCATAATTGCCCTCAGAGGTGCTCCATATTTTCTCATCGCTCTAACTTGAGTGTTAGAAGTTTGAGTTCGCATTGTTAAATCACTGACCTTATCCTCATTCTGACTTTTTACATAAAAAGTATCCTGCATATCTCTAGCTGGATGATGCGGTGGAACATTTAACGCTTCAAAATTATAAAACTCACTCTCTAACTCCGGTCCATCTAAAACCATAAAGCCTAAAGAAGAAAAGAAGTCTTCAATCTCTCTTTGTACTAAAGTAATAGGATGAAGTGAGCCCTTCTCTAAATCCAGCCCAGGCAAACTAGGGTCGAAAAAATCTTCAGAGACATCATTTTCGATAGTTGACCGAGCTACATCAAAACGATTTTGGAGTTCTTTTTTAATGGCATTAGCCATTTCTCCTATCTCTCTGCGTACATCTAAACTTAAATCTTTTAAGCCTCCTAAAATTTGACTCAACTCTCCTTTGCGAGATAAATAACGAAGCTCTAATTCTCTTAAAGTGTTGGCATCTGTAGCTTTTTCTAAATTATCAAGAAATTCCTGTTTTAGTTTTTCTAATTTTATTTTCATATTTTCTTGTATTTTTGTCTTCTATAACTAGTCACAAATAATTCTAAAATTACAAAAATGATTAATAGCAAACTAATATTTAACCATGTAAAAAGCTCAAGCGATAATAATAAAAAAGAAATACTGATAAATAAAGCAAACAGAAATGATTGACGAAAGGCATTACTGACTGCATAAAAAACTAAAGAATGACGAAGAGCTACAAAACGTACAAAAAATCCTAATAAGGCAGCCGTGCTTGATAGAGATAAAAATAAAGACACGTAGAACAAAGATAAGCCCAACCAATTAGTGGCTAATGGATCAATAATATTTAAAATTAAAATAAAAATACCCCAAGCTAAAATACTTAACAGGCCCATGACAATTAAATAATTTTTTAAAGTCATAAATTTATTCTTTACTTAAAGTTTTATTAATCTGCTCAAGTTCAAATTGATACTTTTCTAATTTTTCCTTCTCTACACTCACCACATTAGCTGGAGCCTTATTAACAAAATCCTTATTTTCTAAACGATGCTTTAAAGCGCTAATTATTTGAGTAAGCTGTTTTTGTTCTTTGAGTAATCTTTGCTGTTCTTTCTCAGGGTCAATCGCACCTAAAAGATATATTTCTGTGGCTCCTAAAACTATCTTAATTGCCTTGTCTTCTATATTTTGATGAACAAGCTCAAGGCTTTCAACTCCTGTTTTTAAGCCTATAATTAAATGGGCTTGTTCTAATAATAAATTAGCTTGTGCTCCAGCCACTAGAGCTTTAACTTTACGCGCCGGTTCTATCTTGTTGGCGCTTCGAGCATTGCGAATCGCCACAATCGCTTCTTGAATGAAAATAAAGTCTGACGGTGACACAATCGCTTCATCTCTAGCTTGAGGCCAAGCGGTAGTCATTAATAAAGAATCAGAAAAACTTTGCCAGATTGTTTCAGTCACAAAAGGAATAAAGGGATGCCACATAATCAAGAGGGTTTTAAGGATGTGTAATAATATTTCATCTTTATTACCCTCAATCTTAGCAATTTCTAAATACCAATCCGCCAACTTATTCCAAGTATAATCATACAATAATTCTGAGGCAGCCGAAAAATCATAATTATTTAATAATAAAGTGCTTTCTCTAACTACTTGATTTAATTCTGCCATTATCCATTTATCCGCTAAACTTTTTGGCACTGGCTGAAGATCTTTAATTTCCAAGTTATCACTTTGAATATTACTGAGAATAAAACGAGAGATATTCCATAATTTATTAATAAAATTACGTTTAGATTCAATCTTTTCTTCATTATAACGAGCATCATTACCAGGTGTAGAGCCCATTAATAATGACAACCTAACAGCATCGGCTCCATATTTGTCAATCACCTCTAAGGGGTCAACGCCATTACCTTTTGATTTAGACATTTTCTTGCCATTACTATCTAAAATGGTGCCATGTAAATATACTTTCGAAAATGGTTTTTCTCCCAAAGCAAACAGAGACATCATAATCATGCGTGAAACCCAAAGGGTTAGGATTTCATAACCAGTTTCTAACACTTGCGTAGGATGAAATTTAGCTAGATCATTCTGCTTTATCTGATTTTGATAATTACGAGGCCAACCAAGTGTAGAAAAGGTCCACATACCAGACGAAAACCAAGTGTCTAGCGTGTCTTCATCTTGTTGCCAATCTGATCCAGAGGGAGCATTAAGACCAACATAAACCTCATCACCCCGATACCAAGCAGGGATACTATGACCAAACCAAATTTGGCGAGAAATACACCAATCATGCAAATTTGTCATCCAATCTTGATAGCGCTTTTCAAATCTATTAGGAATAAATTCTAATTCTTTGTTCAAAGACAATTCTAAAGCGGCTGCCTTCATTGATTTATTACCTAGCTTGACAAGAGGCTTGTCTACTGCTACAAACCACTGCTTAGAAGGTAAAGGCTCAATAGGAGTGTCACAGCGATAACAACAAGAAAGATTATGATCAATTTCTTCTTCTTTCTCCATCAAGCCTCGAGCTTTTAATTCGGTCACTATTTTTTCTCTTGCCTCTTTCGCTGTTAATCCGGCATAGACACCAAAGCCAGGCAATATTCTTGCATCCTCATCAATTACTTTAATAGTAGACAATTGATGCTTTTGGGCCATTTGCCAATCTATCTCTGAATGGGCTGGTGTTACCCCTAAAGCCCCCGTGCCAAAATCTGCTTCCACTTGTTCATCTGCTACCACTTTTAAATTTAAAGCTTGACCGCAAAAATCTAAATTATATGTTTTTGCTATTTCTGATTGATAGCGACTATCATTAGGATTAACCGCAATAGCTGTATCTCCTAATTTAGTTTCTGGACGAGTGGTAGCAATGGTAATTGGACAATCATGACTATATTTAAAAGTGTATAAAATTGTTTTTTGTTCTTTGTATTCAACCTCATCATCCGCTAAAGTTGAATGACAGCGAGGACACCAATTAACCAATCTTTCACCACGATAGATAACACCCGCCTCATACATATCAACAAACATACGACGCACTGACTCCTGTCTATCCTCATCCAGTGTGAAAGCTAAACGTGACCAATCCAAAGATGCTCCCATTTTACGAATTTGACCTAAAATCGTATTTTGAGTTTCTTTAACAAACTTATCTACTTCTATCAGAAACTTTTCCTTGCCTAAATCATGTCGAGTAAGCTGTTTTTCGGCTAACATTTTTTTCTCAACCATGTTTTGAGTAGCAATGGCAGCATGATCTGTGCCTGGTAACCATAAAACTCGCTCACCCTGTTGACGGTGATAGCGAACCATTAAATCTTCAATAGCCAACATAGCACTATGCCCTAAGTGTAATTTTGCTGTAATATTAGGGGGTGGCAAAATAACCGTATAACTAGGCGCATCGGCATTAAGCTGAAGATTATCTGGATTAAAACAACCAGAATTTTCCCATTTTTGATAAATAGAATCCTCGTGTAAGGCAGGGTTATAGCTTTTATCTAATTCTTGTTTCATACCTTTTAAATTACCAAAAATAAGCCTTGGCGTCAACTCTAAATTACCTTGACTCTAGCGAAAAATAATTATATATTTAATGGTTGCTCTAATCATAATTTAATCCTAATGCTTAATCTGGAAGAACAAATTAATAAACAACTCCAAAAAGCCAACAACATCTTAATTGTCTTTAATTCAGATTGGGAAGGAGACGCTATTGCTTCATCTTTAGCTTTGTTTTTATTTCTAAAAAAAATCAATAAAAATGTTGATATAGCAGCTGCTAAAAATTCCTTTATTGCTCCTGAAAAAAATGATAAACATCTTTGGCAATTTCTGCCATCCTTTCAGTCTATTACCCACACCTTAGTTAACTTAAGAAAATTCATTGTTTCTCTAAATATTAAACAAGCCAGTATTAGTCAGATTAAATACAGCGTTGAAGGAGAAAAATTAAACTTTATTATTGCTCCCGAAAAAGGCTGGTTCAAACCAGAAGACGTAAGCTCACATTCTAGCGGCTTTAAATATGATTTAATCTTTTGTGTGGACAGCCCCGATTTAGAATCTCTTGGTAGTATTTATGATAATAATGTAGAATTTTTTCATAAAACTCCTATTATTAATATTGACCATCAAGCTGATAATGAAGAATATGGACAAATTAACTATTTAGATTTAAATCTCGCCTCTAGCGCAGAAATGATATATCGAATTATTAATAATCATAATTCAGAAATGATGAATGAAGATATTGCCACTTGTCTATTAGCGGGCATCATTGCCAAAACTAAAAATTATAAAGTACCAAATTTAACCCCTCGTACACTTTTAACTAGCTCTAAATTAATCAGTGCCGGTGCTCGTAGAGAAGAAATAGTACAAAACATTTATCGTTCTCGTTCCTTAGAATCACTAAAAGCTTGGGGTCAAATATTAAGTAATTTAAATAATAGTAGTGAGTATAAATTAATTTGGTCAACTATTGAATTACAAGACTCTCAATCTTTAGATGATGAAATTTTTCACTTTGATGAATTAGCTGAAGAAATATTTAGCAGCTCTCCTCAGGCTCAAATATTTATATTACTCGCTAAATGTAAAAACAATAAAGAAGGCGAAATTCTAGCTTACGCCAATAAAGGCTATAGCGCTCACCATCTTTTAACTGAATGGCGGATAATTTACAAAAAACAACAGAAGGTTTTGGCTGATAATGTAACTATTAATGATAACTGGCCTCACGATTTATTAGAAAGTATCAAAAAACGTCTTGATAAAAATGTCCGCTGATGATATAACAAAAAAGAAGTCTAGTCTAAGACTTCTAAAAGCGCCTATAGCTCAGGGGTTAGAGCACCGCTCTTATAAAGCGGGGGTCGATGGTTCAATTCCATCTAGGCGCACAAATACCGACTATTTAATTGCCGGCTTTTAATTTTATTAATTTCCTGTTGCCAAGTTTGCACCTATACAATATAATAAAGCATATAGGGCTCGTAGCTCAGCTGGTTAGAGCGTTACGTCGACATCGTAAAGGCCGCCCGTTCGAATCGGGCCGGGCCCACATTATTTTTTCTCTTTAATATATGCTTAAATTTTTCTCTAGCAAAAAAAATCATCTTATCAATACTGAAAACAATTCTAGTATTGGTGAATGGATAGAACAGGAACAAATCACAGAAGGACAACTATCTATTGATGTATATCAAACTAACAAAAAAATTGTTATTCAATCAACTATTGCTGGCGCTAAGGCTGAAGATTTAAAAATTTCTTTACATCACGATTTGCTCAGTATTCATGGCACCAGACAACAACCTCAAAAATTAGATGAAGATTCATATTTATATAGAGAGTGTTATTGGGGCCCATTTTCTCGCACTATTATCCTGCCCGCTGAAGTAGACAATCATAAAGTAGAGGCTGCTTTAGAAAATGGCGTTCTGACTATTACTTTATATAAAAGTCAATCTGCTCAAATTCCTGTATCTTCTAAAAAATAATATGAAGTATCGCTTAAAAGTAATTGATTTCAGTGATGATCAAGTAGTTCTTGAAGATGAAACTAAAAACATTATTTATTGGCCTAAAGAAAAATTGCCAGAAATTCCAGAAATTGGCCAAGAAATAATTTTTTCTATTAATGAACAAAATCATAGCCAAGATCCTAAGGAATTAATTAACGAACTTCTTAAAATAGATACTAATTAACAACCTTTGATCTTATAACTTATATGAAGTATTCTAAAACCACTATCATTAGCCTCACCTCTTTAATAGTGGTTTTTTTGATATTTGTAATTTTTATTTTATTGCCAAAAAAAGACAGCAATATTTTAAAAGATAATTTATTTATTGGCACAGTTGATATTAGCAATAACACGCCTGAAGAAGCCTTGGATAAAGTGTACCAACTATGTAAAGACTTAGAAAATAAAGGCTTAAATTTACAATATCAAGATCAAAAGATTAATATGCCCTCTCTTACCACTTCTTTTGATGCTGATTTAGCCTATCTTCTTTTTCATTGTGATCAAGATGCTCTAAACTCACTACTAGTAGAACACAAACAAAGCATGGGGTTAACTCGCCTTTGGGAAAAATTTATTCAACAAAAAATAAAAAGAATTGAGATTCCTTTTTACTTAGATGAAACAAGAATAAAAATGTTTATCACTAGTAATTTTCAAAATCTTGAAAAAGAAGCTCTTGACGCTCGTTTTGTGTTTCAAGACAAAAAAATAGAAATTTTACCAGAAGAATACGGACAAACAATTAATTGGGATAAAACCTTGCAGGATATTCGTTATAGCTTAAACCTTGTATCTGAGCAGCCAGTAAATATTCATACTGATATTAAAAATCCACTAATCTACAGTCAAGACCTACAAGGTCTTGAAGAAAGTGCTAAACAGTTAAGCGGACAAACATTGTCTTTGAAATTTGAAAATAAACTCTGGCCAGTCACTCAAGCAGATATTGCTACCTGGTTAGATGTCAAAAAAGAAAATGAAGAACTCATCCTCTATTTTAACACAGATAGAGTAGCTAACTACTTGGAAATTGAATTATCACCTAAAATTAATTTAGAACCCAAAAGTCATCGTTTTGAAATTAAAGACGGTCGTATTAATAATTGGCAACCCGGGCAAGATGGTTATCAACTAGACACTAAAAATAGTGCTAAAAAAATTATCACTAGTTATAACTTAGCTAGTAGCACTGAAATAGAATTAATTGTTGATACTATTCCTCCGGCCGAAGCAGATTCTTTAAACATTAAAGATATTATTGGTACGGGACATTCAAATTTTGCTGGTTCGCCTGCTAATAGACGCCACAACATCGACACCGGCGTAGCCGCTCTTCATGGCTTAATTATAAAAGACGGAGAAGAGTTTTCATTAGTTAAAGCTTTAGGCACTATTGATGAAAGTACTGGCTATTTGCCAGAATTAGTTATTAAAGGAGACAAGACTATTCCTGAATATGGCGGCGGTCTATGCCAGGTTGCCACCACCCTATTTAGAGCTTCATTAGCTTCCGGTTTACCTATTACCGCCCGTCAAAATCATTCATATCGGGTTTCATATTATGAGCCAGCTGGTACCGATGCTTCTATCTATGATCCTTGGCCAGATGTCCGCTTTATCAATGACACAGGCAATGATATCCTCATCCAAGCTAAAGTAGAGAAAGACGATGTATATTTTGATTTTTGGGGAGTGAAAGATGGACGTAAAATAAAAATCAGTGAGCCAGTAATCTATAATATTGTAGCGCCTCCTCCTACTAAAATAATTGAAAGTGAAGATTTAGCTCCAGGTGAAAAAAAATGTACCGAACGAGCCCATGCTGGTGCCAGCGCCTACTTTGATTATACAGTCATCTATCCAGAAATTAATGAAGAAACTGGAGAAAATATAGAAAAATATCGTCGCTTTAACTCATACTACGTTCCCTGGCAAGAAGTTTGCTTAGTCGGCAAAGAAAAAGAAATGGAACCTAATTCAGAAGAAGAAATAATAGATGACAATACAAACAATCAAACTGAAGATGTTAATAAGCAAGGCGAAGAAAATATATCCCCCAACACCACAATTGAATAAATCACAAAATAAAAACTCTCTAAATTAATAGAGAGTTTTTTATTAAAAAAAGACCAACTAAAACGGGTAGGCAAGAAAATTTCTTCTAGGCATTACCGAGCCTGTCGTTATTACCTTAGATAAAGTAACAACGAAAGGCCCAAAAAACCCTAGTAAGGAATTCCCCATGCTTGTCGTGCCTGACCCGTTCCAATCGGCCTTTTTTTATTTTCAAAGCAACTATCCAATATATCACACAAATAAATCTTTGTCAATACTGTTATCCACAGACAAGAAATTGAGAATTAATCAAATAATTTTTGATACATAATTTGACCATTATTAGTAAAAATTCTTAAAGCACCTAATTGATCTGTACGCCATAATAGAGCGCCAATAGCATCCAAATTGTTCAATACAATATTACTAGGATGTCCATACTTATTGTTTTTTCCAACTGAAATTACCGCTAAATTAAGAGCTAAGGATTGTAAAAATTCCAAAGAAGAAGAACTATCTGAGCCATGATGAGAAATTTTAAGCACTTGAACTGGTTTTACTAAAGAAGATTTAAGTAAATCTAGTTCTCTCTCTGACGAAGCGTCGCCCACAGCTAAAAAACTTAAAGAGTCACACTTAAAAAATACTCCCAGCGACAGATCGTTATCATCTTTAGCGTTTAAAAACTTTTCGCTAGGAGGTAAGATACATAAAGCGCAATTAGAATTAAAAATCCAACACTCTTCTTGCTGAGGAATAAACACTTTTTCTTTTTGATTCTTATATAACTCTAAAACAGCTTCCCCGCTAAGACGTGAGGGTAAAAATATTTTTTTAACATCATAACGTTGTAAAATTTCTGGCAATGCCATTACATGATCATCATGCGCATGAGTTAATATTAAAAAATCAATTTGTCTTTCAAAAAATGATAATGCTTTACCTAGCTGATATAAAGCTGACCAATCTGGTCCTCCATCAACTAAAATAATTTTACCATTATTAGTTTTTAATAGAAAAGAATCACCTTGCTCAACATCAAAAAAAATAATTTCTGCTTGATGGTCGTAATAAAAATTTAAATAAGAAAAAACACCAACACTAGTTATCAAAAGAAAAAATAAAAAAATTATTTTATAATTATAATTCATACTAATTAATCATAACAAAACTACATTAAAATATTTTTGACAAATTGATAAGCTCATACAAAAAACACCGCCTAAACGGTGTCTTTTGTATAATTTTCAAATAAACAAGAAGATTTTATTTCTTTTTAGCAACTTTCTTCACAGCTTTTTTAACAACTTTTTTAGGAGCTGCTTTTTTTACTGCCTTTTTAACAGCTTTTTTAGGAGCTGCTTTTTTAACCACCTTCTTAACGGTCTTCTTCACAGCTTTTTTAGGAGCTACTTTTTTTACTGCCTTTTTAACAGCTTTTTTAGGAGCTGCTTTTTTAACAGCTTTCTTTTTGATAGCCATATTGTTCACCTCCTTTCTGGGAAATTTCCCATGTTATATTTTTTAAAAAAATAAAAAAATTTTTTTAAAAATAATTTTTCTTAATTACTTATATTATACTCTGTTAAAAATTTTATAGCAATAGTTAGAAGCAAAAAAAATAAAATAAAAAAGAGCATAAAGCTCTTTTTATAAAATCAAATTAATATTTTGTTAAATTATTTTTTCAAAAAAATATTTTTCTAACTCATCTAACTTTATTTTTTCTTGTTGCATTGAATCACGATGACGAATAGTAACTTCATTATTTTCTAAAGTATCAAAATCAACTGTTAAACAAAAAGGAGTTCCAATTTCATCTTGACGACGATACCGTTTACCAATATTACCATTATCATCAAACTCACAACGCCAATGTTTTTTTAATTGCTCAAAAATAATTCTTGCCTTACCAACTAACTCCGCTTTATTTTTTAATAAAGGAAAAACTGCGATTTTAATTGGCGCTAATGTAGGTGGAAAAGCTAACACTACACGATTATCACCATCAATTTCTTCTTCTTGATAAAATTCTACTAAGGCGGCCAAGAAAGTACGACCGACTCCAGCTGAAGTTTCCACCACATGAGGAATATATTTTTCATTAGTAGTAGCGTCGTGATAATTTAAAGCTGCGCCCGAGGCTTTGCTGTGAGCAGATAAATCATAATCTCCACGAGCATGAACTCCTTCTAATTCTTTAAAACCGAAAGGGAAATTATATTCTATGTCATAAGCTTCCTTGGCATAAAAAACTAAATTTTCATGTTTATGCCAACGTAAATTTTCTTCTTTAAAACCAAGTTTTAAATAAAAATTCCAACGTAACTCTCGCCACTGTTCATAATATTTTAAATCATCTCCTGGTTTTACAAAATATTGCATTTCCATTTGTTCAAATTCACGGGTACGAAAAATAAATTGTCGCGCAGTAATTTCATTACGAAAAGCTTTGCCGATTTGAGCAATACCAAAAGGAATCTTCACTCGACTAGAATCAAGTACATTTTTATAATTTACATATATGCCCTGACAAGTCTCACCTCGAAGATAAGTTGGCTTATCACTCCAGTCACCAGTAAAATTTCCTAAGTTTGATTTAACCAATAGATTAAACTTTTTACCAGGGGTAAAATCTTTAGCTCCGCAATTTAAACATTTAAACTTATCTTGATTGTCTTGAAATATTTTATTAATTTCATCTTCAGACATTTTCTCATCAGCAAAAATACCAGCCTCTTCTAGCATGCTGTCTAAACGAAAACGACTATGACACTTACGGCACTCCGTTAATGGATCAGAGAATCCTTGAACATGACCAGAGGCCTCCCAAACTTTAGGGCTCATAAAGATCGCTGAATCTAAACCAACCACATCATCACGCAACTGGGTCATTTCTTTCCACCATAAACGTTTAATATTGTTAGCCAATTCAACGCCATAAGGCCCGTAGTCATAAACAGCCGCTAAGCCATCATAAATCTCTGAAGAAGGGAAAACAAAACCCCGACGCTTACACAAAGATACAATTTTGTCTAAATCTTTATTATTTTCTTTTTTCATAAAATTTTTGTTACATTTCTTCTAGATAATCTAAACCTAATAAATTAAAAGCATTTTTTATGACCTGCTGAGTTGCTATTAATAATTGCAATCTAGCAGCTTGTAAATTTGCCTCTGTTTTTAAAACTGGAAAAGCGTGGTAATAGTCGTTAAATAACTGAGTTAATTCAAATAAATAACGCGCTACCAAAGAAGGATCTCGTTTCACGCTGGCTACTTTCACTGCTTCAGTAAATTTCTGCAACATTAAAAGCAATTGTTTTTCTTTATCTTGATTTAAAAGACTAAAATTAGCAATGGCAAAAGAATTCATCTTAGCTTTTCTTAAAATACTTGCCAAGCGAGCACCTGTATATTGCAAATAAGCAGCTGTATAGCCTTCAAACCGCAAAGCTTCGCTCACATCAAAAACAATAATTTTATCACTACTAACTTTTAACATTTCAAATTTTAAAGCGGCTTTAGCCAATGCAAAGGCAATTGTTTGTAATTTTTCCTCAGTCCAATCTTCATGTCTTTTCGCTATCTCCACTCTAGCTTTTTCTAAAGCCTCTGCCAATAATTGCCTATAGGTAATAACATTCCCACTTCTTGAGGCCATCATCCCTTCTTTTAAAGTCACAAAATCATAAGCTAAATGACTGATCTTAAATTGTTCACCTGCTATTTCAAAAATTTTTGCTAATTGTTTAAAATACAAACCCTGACGCACATCAACTACATAAATTGATTCAGTCAAAGCATAATTAGAAAATTTATGATAAGCCAAGGCTAAATCGGCCACAGGATAAAGAGCGGTTCCATCTGAACGAATAATAGGTAACACTCCTAAATCAAACTTTTCTAAATCAGCAATGATAGCGCCTTCGCTTTTCTTTAAAATACCTTTTTGCAAGAAATCATTAACAATTTTTAATCCTTCTTCAATTAATTTATTTTCATAGAAAATATGATCAAACTGGATACCTAATTCTTTATAGATTTGATCAAAGTATTCAATGCTCCACTCTCTTGTTTCTTGCCATAAAATATAATTCTGACCTTGACGTGTTTCTATTTCTTTCATAATAGCCGCCACTTCTATTTTTTTCTTTTCATCGGCACTAATTTCCTGACTAGCTGCTGCATAACAAGCTCCCAAAAGATAGCCTTTATGAACTCCTTGTGCTAATTCTTCTTGCCACTTGTCTCGCTGTGCCCCTAATTGCCAACCCCAAAGAGTTTTAGCTACATGAATGCCAAAATCATTAATATAGGAAACTGGGATTACTTGATAATTAGAAAATGCCAATATTTTATTTACCGCATCACCAAAAAATAAATTACGTAAATGACCAACGTGATATTCTTTGTGAGTATTAGCATTAGAATACTCTATCATCACTTTATCCTGCTGACCAAGCAAGTTTGATCCAAATTTTTCTCCCTCTTGCTGAATTTGCTCAATAGTAGCTTGAGCTAAAATTTCAGCTTTAATATAAATATTAAGATAGGGGCCAACTGCCTGTATTTTATCAATCTGGCTCATTAATGATTTATCAAGTTCTAACTGATTCACTAATTTAACTGCCAATTCCACCGGATTAGCAGTTAATTTTTTAGCTAAATTAAAAAGAGGTAAACTTAAATCACCCATATTAGCTTGGGGAGGATAAACAAAATCAGTCGCCGTCACTCCTAAACTATTAGCTAATTTTTCTTTAAGCTCTTCTAAATACATAAAAACTTAAACAAGATGAATCTTAATAAACTGTCTCTTACCTCTTTGTATAATTAAATTTTCTGTTATACTTATTTCAACCTGAGGATTGTTTTGAACTTCTAATTTATCAGCCATTCCCACTTTTATACCTCCTTGAGTAATTAAGCGTCTAGCTTCTCCTTTACTTGCTACTAATTTTGTTAAGACTAATAAATCAACTAATGCATATACGCCAGTTTTAATCGTAATTTCTGGAATATCATCGGGTATTTCTTTATTTTGTACAGTCTTAATAAAATGTTCCTGTGCAGCTAAAGCTTTTTCTTGACCATGATTAATCTTGGTGATCTCAAAAGCTAAGCGCATTTTACTGTCACGAGGGTTTTTATTAATATCAATATTTTTTATTTCTTCCCAATTTAAAAAGGTACAAAGTTCAAAGGCTGAGCTCAAAACTCCATCCGGCCAAGACATTACTTTAGCATACATATCAATTGGCTCTTCATCCAAATTAACGATATTGCCTTCACTCTTGCCCATTTTTTTACCTTCACTGTCAGTTAATAGCTTCATAGTTAAAACTCCTTTATCTTTCTTACTACTTACTTTTAATAAATCTCGACCACACATCATATTAAACATTTGATCATTGCCACCAATTTCAAAATCAACATCTAACATCACACTATCATAAGCTTGGGCTAAGGGATATAAAAACTCATGTAAAAAAATTGGCTTTTCTTCTGTTAACCGCTTCTGAAACATATCTCGCTGAATCATTCTTTGTACTGTAAAATTCGAAGCAATAGAAATTAAATCCTTAAAACTTAGCTTGTCTTGCCACTCATGATTATAACGTAATTCAGCTGGATTATCACCAGTAAAATCAAGATAAACAGCTGCTTGTTGTTGAAAATTAAGAGCGTTTGACATTACTTCTTCGCGAGTCAATTGTTTACGAGCAGCTCCTTTGTCTGTAGGGTCACCAATCATGCCCGTAAAGCTACCAATTAAAAAAATTACCTTATGCCCAGCCAGTTGAAACTGTCTTAATTTAATTAAAGCAATAGCGTTACCAATATGTAAAGCCTTTGCACTAGGGTCAAAACCACAATACACTCTTAATTTATTTCCACTTTTTAATTTTTTTTCCAGCTCATTTCTATCTGGATAATGTTTTTCAACTCCTCGATCAAGAATTTCATTAATTAAGGCTAATTTATTTTCTGAAATTGACATAAACGCTTGGTAATAATTTAGTAAATATGATATAATAGTAGCAAACCTAGCTGAATTTTTCAATTCAAGATAGTTTTTATTAATTATCCTTATATTATATAATTTTTTATAAATTTATGTTCTCTTATCGAACTTTTATTAAACAAGCTTGGCAAATTAGCAAACGTTATCACCATTTGTGGTTTTTTGGTATTTTTGCCTCATTATTAGCTATAGGAGGAGAGTATCAGATTATCACCCAGAGCGCCACTAGTCATCCAGGCGGTAGTTTTATTAGTAGTGGTAACTTAATATTACAAAGCTTATTTAATTCTAGCTTCTACGAAGGTCTTTCTTTATTGATATCAGAAAATCCAGCTGCTTTTTGGGCTCTTATCAGCATCACCCTGTTATCACTGGCTCTGATTGTAATTATGATCTATTTAGCTATCTTGTCACAATCAGCGCTTGTATCCCAAAGTGCTCAAATCTTAATGAGTAAAAAGAAAAAAGAAAATTTATCAATTAATGACGGACTAAAAGAAGCACGCCCTCATTTTTGGAGAGTGTTAGCCTTAAATTTAAGTAGTTATATAATAGTAACTTTCAGTTTATTTCTAATCAGTCTACCTTTGGTCTTTTTATTAGTAATTGATTCTATTGCCCTAGGTTTTGCCTACACTCTATTATTTATTATTTTTGCCCCTATCGCTTTGTCTTTAGCTTTAGTAATAAAATATGCAATTGCCGCTAGAGTATTAGAAAAACTTAGCTTCGTTTCTTCCTTACAAAAAGGTCTACACATTTTTAAAGAAAATTGGTTAGTTAGTTTAGAAATGGCTCTCATCTTATTTTTAATTAATTTTTTAACTGGTGTCGCTACCTTATTTTTTATTGCCTTATTCTTCTTGCCAATGTTGTTTGTGGCTTTGCAATTCTATGCGCCCGTGATGGCCGCTTTCAGCCTTATCCTATCTATCAGCACTATGTTGATAATTGCTTCATGGCTCAATACTTTTCAAATTAGCGCCTGGACTAGTCTGTATCTTCATTTACAAGACAAAAAAGGCATCAGTAAACTAGAAAGATTGTTTGCTAAAAGAAAGTAATTTTTAAAAAAGAACCTAAAAAACGGCCATAACTTCTTGTTTAATAGTTTTTGGCCGTTTATTTAATAACGCCTTATGAGCGATCTTGCTTCCATTGAAAACTTAATAGATCCAAATAATAGTCAAGATGAAGATAGTGTACAGGGTCAGTTTGCTAAAAAACAACAGGAGATAAAGTTAAAAGAGATTGAAAAACAAACAGAGAAAAAAGCGGCGCTGCTAGGCTTGCCTTATGTTAACTTATTTAGCTTTCCCATTAGTCCTGAAGCTTTAGTTATTATTCCTGAAAATACCGCCCTCTCCTTGCAGGCTGTATGTTTTTTTTATGATGGTCGTCACATCAGAGTCGCTTGTTTAGAGCCAAGCCCAGAAGTAGCAGAAGAAATAGAAAGAATAAATGAACAATATCACGCTGATACTAAACTCTATCTTGTATCGCAAAATAGCTTAAACCAAGCCTTAGAAGCCTATAAATCACTCCCAAAGACTAAAAAATATGACTCTGGTGTGGAAATAAATGAAGATAGTTTAGAAAAGTTCAAACAAGACATTGCTAGTTATAAAAACCTAGAAGATAAGATTAATACTGTTAACGTCAGTGATATTGTCACTTTAATTTTAGCCACAGCTATTAAAGTTGGAGCCAGCGATATTCATATTGAAGCTGAAGAACATGGCGTAGCTGTGCGTCTACGCATTGACGGTGTTCTACAAGAAGCCGCTGTAATCGACAAGGATAAGTGGAAAAAGGTAGTAACCCGCATGAAAATTTTAGCCAGAGTAAAAATAAATATCAGCAATAAGCCTCAAGATGGACGTTATACAATTTATCTTAAGGATGGCAAAATTGATGTCAGATCTTCATTTCTACCAACAGCCTATGGTGAAAGTGTGGTAATGAGATTATTAAACTCAAAAGCTGTAGCTTTGGAATTTGAAAAATTAGGCATTAGACCAGAAATACTCAAAAAACTAAAAAGAGAAATTGAGAAACCAAATGGTCTAATTCTCACCACTGGTCCAACCGGCTCTGGTAAGACCACTACTCTGTATGCAGTTTTAAATAAATTAAATCAACCGGGTAGCAAGATTGTTACTCTAGAAGATCCTATTGAATACCAACTAGAAGGCATTAATCAAAGCCAGGTAGAAACTAGCCGAGGCTATAGTTTTTCCGATGGCTTAAGGTCTATTTTGAGACAAGATCCGAACATTATTATGGTAGGTGAAATCAGAGACTTAGAAACAGCGGAAATTGCTGTTCAAGCTTCTTTAACAGGCCATTTAGTACTATCAACCCTGCACACCAATGATGCGGCTGGTGTTATCCCACGACTCATTGATATTGGCGTTAAACCATATTTTTTAGTACCCTCTATTAACGCTGTTATTGGGCAAAGATTAATCAGAAAATTATGCCCCCATTGTCGTCTTGAACATCAATTAAATACAGAAGAACAAGAACAAATTCAAAAAATATTAGCTGTTATTTCACCCAAGGCAAACATTGATATTCCCGCTAAAATACCAACCGTTTATAAAGTTGGTGAAGGTTGTGAACACTGTAATTATATTGGCTATAAAGGCCGAGTAGGTATTTATGAAATATTCACTATGGATGATAATTTGAAGCAATTAACTATTGATAAAGCTCCTTCTTTTAAGATACTGCAACAAGCTATTGAAAACGGCATGATTACCATGCTTCAAGATGGAATTTTAAAATGTTTAGAAGGCCTTACTTCTTTAGAAGAAGTATACCGCGTAATTGGTAATTTTGATTATGTTAATGAGTTATATGATATCGTCATCTCTCAAACCATCGGACGTGGTATTAAAATTAGTTCTGAAGAATACAGTAAGGCGGAAAGTTTAACTAAAAACATAGATAAACAATTAAATTTAAGCGACATCCCTTCAAAGGAATTAATATCCTTGATTATGGGCATGGCAGTTGCTAGTGATGCTGGAGATGTTCACATTGAACCAACAGAAACTGGCGTCAAAACTCGTTTTCGTATTGACGGCGTCATGCATGACGTTTTAGATTTACCAAAAACCAGCTATCTACCAATCCTGTCAGAAGTAAAAATTTTAGCTGGTTTTGCTACCAATATTAAAAGAGCTACTCTAGATGGTCGTTTTAGTATTTATTTAGCAGAGAAAAAAATTGACTGTCGTCTTTCCATTATTGCTGGTGGCTATGGAGAAACGATTGTTGTGAGATTATTGTCTAATTCAGCTGCTACCTTAGAGTTAGAAAAACTAGGAATTACTTCTGTTGCTAAAAGCTCTTTGGAAGAAGCTATTACTAAAACTAAAGGTATTATTATAACCACCGGACCAACTGGATCTGGTAAGACCACGACTTTGTATGGCATTCTTAATAAATTAAATAAATCTGATGTTAAAATTATTACCGTTGAAGATCCAATTGAATATCAATTACCAGGAGTGATGCAGACACAAATAGACCCAGAGAGGGGTTATACTTTTGCCGCCGCCATGCGTTCTCTCTTACGACAAAATCCCAATATTATGATGATTGGAGAAATAAGAGACACAGAAACCGCAAAAATTGCCATTGAAGCAGCTATGACCGGTCATTTAGTATTATCGACTATTCATGCCAACAGCGCTGCCGGAGCTATTTCTCGCTTTGCTGGTCTGGGAGTAGATAAGTCAGCCCTAGCTAATGCTTTAGAATTCTCAATTGGACAAAGACTGGCGCGTCGTATTTGTCCTCATTGTAAAGTGATAGATAATCCACGACCCGACCATCTACAAAAAGCGGAAGAAATATTAAAAAGCATTACTAATAAAAATATAAAAATTCCAGATAAACTCGAGTTCTATCGTGGCGCTGGTTGTGATCAATGTAAAAAGCTAGGCTATAAAGGACGTATTGGTCTTTACGAAACCATTAGTTCTACACCTACTATTCAAAAAATGATCAAAAGTGAAGCTTCAACCGATTATGACATTGAAGTAGAAGCTATTAAGAGCGGCACTGTGACTATGGCTCAAGATGGAATATTAAAAGCTTTAGCTGGGGAAACTAGTTTAGAAGAAGTTTTCCGAGTTATCTAAAAATATGATTGATACAACATTTATTTCTCGATTAAGAAAAGATTATAAAGAAAAAGAAAAAAGTCGCCGTCAAATTATTAGCCGTTCCAACGAAGTTTTATTTCAAGCTAAAAAAAGTATTTTTGCACTACATCGTGATGATAAACAACTAGCAGCTGAAAAATTGCAAGAAATGGAAATATCGTTAAAAAAATTAGAAAAAGAATTTGGCTTTACCCGTCTCAAAGAAGAAGGTGCCTATCAAGCGGCAGTTGAAGAATATGTAGAAGCTAAAAGCTTAGCAGCCATTATTGATAATAAAAAGATCAAGGCAGTGCCAGGTATAAAAATTGCTTATGATAGTTATTTGGGTGGCCTGTGTGATCTTATTGGAGAAATGGTGCGTTTAGCGACTAATCGTGCAACCAGAGGAGACTATAAAAGCGCTGCCGTCTTAAAAGAACAAGCTGAAACAATTATGGCCGAGCTACTTGATTTTGATTTAACTGGCTATTTAAGAACTAAATACGATCAAGCCCGTGGTCACTTAAGAAAATTAGAACAAATAAGTTACGAAATTAAATTACACAAAGAAAAGTAATTATGCTAATCGCTATTGCCGCTGATTTGCATGACAATTTAGCTAATTGGAAAATATTTAACCACTATGCCAAAAAGCAGGATATAAAAAACCTGCTTTTCTGTGGCGACCTTGGTAATCAAGAGAGTCTCAAGGCAATAAGTAATGACTTTAATGGAAAAATTTATTTAATCTCTGGGAATGCTGATTTATACCAAGTGGAGACTATTAAACTTTTCTCCAATATTAACTTTCTAGGACGCTGGTCAAGTATTATAATAGATAATATAAAAATGGCGCTCATACATGAACCAGAAAACCGTAAAAAACTAGAAAAAGGAATTGATATAAAACAAATAGAATATATTTTCTACGGCCACACTCACAAACCTTGGTTAGATAAAGAAAAAAATTTATTATTAATTAATCCCGGTACTCTTGGCGGTGTATTTTATCCCGCTAGTTTTGCTATATTAGACACTAAGAGTAAAAAAGTAGAATTAAAAAGATTAGATCAATTAATATAAATTAACTCTGTAAAAAATTCTTTTTTATAAAAACACCTCTACTGCTAGAGGTGTTTTGTATTTATTGAAAAAATTCTTTCAAATATTGTCCTGTTAAGCTATTTTTCTTTTTTGTAATTTCTGGTGGCGTACCACTAGCTACCACCAGCCCTCCCTTTTCTCCTCCTTCTGGGCCCATATCAATAATCCAATCTACTGCTTTAATTACATCTAAATTATGCTCAATAATAAGAACGGTATTACCTTGATCAACTAACATATTTAATACTTTTAATAGCTTATCAATATCAGCAAAGTGCAAACCAGTGGTAGGTTCATCAAGAATATAAAGAGTGCGACCAGTGGCCCGTCGTGACAGCTCAGTTGCTAATTTTATTCTCTGCGCTTCTCCTCCTGAAAAAGTGGTAGCGGATTGTCCTAAAGTAATATAGCCTAAACCCACTTCTTCTAAAGTAGCCAACTTCTGACAAACAGCTGAATGCCCTTTAAAGAAAACCAGAGCTTCACTCACAGTTAAATTAAGAACATCAAAAATATTTTTGTCACGATATTTAATGTCTAATATTTTTTGTTGAAAACGCTGACCATGACAAGCTTCACATTTTAAATAAACATCATTTAAAAATTGCATCTCTACTTTAATAGCACCATCTCCTGAACAACGCTCACATCTTCCTCCCTGTACATTAAAAGAAAAATAACCAGGAGTTAACCGCTTCACTCTAGCCTCTGGTAATTCAGCAAAAATATCACGAATATAAGTATAAAGACCGGTATAAGTGGCCGGATTAGATCTTGGTGTACGCCCAATCGGTGATTGATCAATATCAATAACCTTATCAATATTTTCTAAGCCTTTTATCTCTTTATGCTTACCGACCTCAACCTTAGAACGATAAAATTTCTTACTTAAAGCATTAGCTAAAATATCAGACATTAAAGTAGATTTACCAGAACCAGAAACTCCGGTGATAGCTACTAATTTACCTAAAGGAATATGTACATCAATATTTTTTAAGTTATGATGCTGTGCCCCTAATACAGAAATATGCTTTTTATTACCTTCTCTAAATTTTTCTTTTTTAGCAATAGCCAATTTACCTGATAAATAAGCACCGGTACTAGACTGATGGCAATTATAAATATCTTGAGGCTTACCTGCAAAAATAATTTTCCCTCCATGTTCACCTGCGCCTGGACCAACGTCAACTAAATAATCCGCTGCTTGCATCATGGTCGCGTCATGCTCTACTACAATCACAGTATTACCATTATCACGCAAATTTTTTAACATCGAAATTAACTTATCATTATCTCTTTGGTGCAAACCCACCGAAGGCTCATCTAAAACATACAAAACACCACTTAAAGTAGAGCCAACTTGTGCTGCTAAACGAATACGTTGGGCCTCGCCACCAGATAAGCTAGCGGCCGGACGACTAAGAGTCAGATAAGACAAGCCGACTTTCTCTAAAAATTCTAGATTTTTTACCATTTCTTTAATAATTGGCTGTAAAACAATTTGATTAGCAAACTTTTGATCAGTCAACAACCATTGATTGAGATTATTTTTTAAACGATCAATTGTTAACTCACTCATTTCATGAATATTTTTACCCTTAATTTTTACCGCTAAATATTCTGACTTTAAGCGAGTGCCCATACAAGCTGGACAAACCGCTAAACGCATACACTTCTCTATTTCTTGCTTAACAAAGTTAGATTTTGTCTCTTCATGTCTTTCCATTAAATCAGCACTTAAACCCTGCCAATTTTTATCACCATTTAAAATAGCCGCCCTCTGGGCAGCGCTAAAGTTAGCAACTGGCTCATTCAAACTAAAATTATACTTATCTCCCAAAGCTTTTAACTTAACAAAAAAAGAACTTTGGGCATTTAAATTAGCATGGGCTAAAGGTTTAATTGCGCCTTGCAATAAAGTTAATTTAAAATTAAATACTAACTCTGGGTCTATTTCTGTTCTGTAGCCCAAACCATTACAATGAGGACAAGCACCATAACTAGAATTAAAAGAAAAATTACGGGGCTCAATTTCAGGTAAAACAAAACTGCAAGTAGCGCAAGCGTAAGGAAAAAAATGCTCTGTCTTTTTCTTTTTTTTGTCTGTTTTCTTCTCTGTCTTTTTCAAACGACTCTTGCAATGAGGACAATATGGCCAACCAGCCCGCGCATATAATAATCTTAAATAATCATATATTTCCGTTACTGTCCCCACTGTAGAGCGCGGATTATTACCTACCGTTCTCTGATCAATCGCAATAGCTGGTGAAAGACCTTCAATTAAATCAAAATCTGGCTTATCCATTAAACCGACAAATTGACGAGCATAAGCTGATAAAGACTCCACATAACGCCTCTGACCTTCAGCATAAATCGTATCAAAAGCTAAAGAAGATTTACCAGAGCCAGAAAGACCCGTAATAACAATTAATTGATTACGAGGTAATTCTAAATCTATATTCTTTAAATTATGAGTACGTGCTCCTTTTATTCTAATCTTATTCTCAGTCATTTTAGTAAAAATTAATTTTTAAAGCAGTGTATATTATACACTGCTTTAAGCGAAAAAACAACTAGCAACACATTAAGTCAAAATGAAAAGCTGGTTAACAATTAAATTTGATTAATAATTTAGAAAAAATTTACAAATCTTCTTAAAACAAAAGCAAATATACGATCAAAAAATTTCAGTTTTTTAAATCCTAAATCCATCTCCACAGCTTCTTGTTTCCAAGTCTTAAAAATATTAGCTAAGGTTTCCACTGCTTGTTTATGAGAAAAAAAGACTCCTATTTCTAAATTCATGCCAAATGATAATAAATCTAAATTTTGTGAACCAACTATTGCTTCTTTGTTATCAATAATCATGGCTTTAGCATGATTCATTTCTTTACCAAAATAAAACCTCACACCAACATCAGCTAAACGACAAGCATTAATATAATTAATTCGATTTAATACTTTTATGTCTGTGTCTTGGGGAATAATAATTGATACCGTCACCCCTCTTTTAACTGCATTATCTAGAGCGGCTAACAACCAACGTGGTGGCAAAAGATAAGGTGTTAAAATATCAATAGTTTGCTGAGCATTAATAATTTTCTGCTGATAATAATGTTTAAAATTATAATCATTGTCAGCGCTGTTCCAAGAATCTAAAATCCAAGCCTTAATCTTTTTAACCACATTCATTTTAGCGTAAACTAAAACTGTTTCATCACGACCACCACAACGATGATAGGTTTTGGCAAAAGAACGTAACAGCGGCCTAACAACTTTACCTTGAACTTTAACGTGCAAATCACGCCAATGACTAATTTTTTTATAAATATTCACTCCTCCTAAAAAGGCAATTTTTTCATCTATCAAAATGAGTTTTCGATGCGTTCTTTTGAGCCAACGAGAAAAAAAGATAAATTCTACACCAGCTGTCCTGAGCTCATTTACAATATTTGCTTTTAAATTAATACTGCCATAAGCATCTACAATAACAATAACTTTTAAACCAGCTAATGCTTTTTCTTTTAACTTTCCTAAAAAGTTATGAGTTTGATTAGTGTCGTCTAAAAAAATATACATCTCAATAAAAATAGACTGTTGAGCTTGATTAAGAGCGCTCCAAATTCCATCCCAGGCCTTGATTGAAGTTGTATAAAATTTATAGCGCATAATTTTAAAAACGAGCCTCTAGGTTTTAGCTTGAATTATCTGATAATAAATATCTTCATAAGAGTTAAGCATTTGCTCTAGAGAAAAATAATCTCTAACTCGCTTAGAACAATTAGGACGATATATATTTTGCACCTTAGTAATAGCTTGTACTACTTCTTTTACATTTTTAACCACATACCCAGTTTCATTATTAACAATTAATTCTGGAATAGAACCGTTGGGAAAAGCAATGACTGGGACATCTGAAGCCATAGCCTCTAAGATGCTATTACCACAAGCTTCAAATACACGATTAGGATGCAGTAAACAATAAGCCGAAGCTAATAATTTCTTTTTTTCTAAGCCTAAAACTTCCCCTTTATACTCAATCTGTTGGTTGTTAATAAAAGGATAAAAATTTTTTTGTAAAAACTTTTCATCTGTAGTAGATAATTTGCCAGCAATAATTAATTTTCTACCGCTTTGCAAAGCTGCTTTAATAGCAATATCAATTCCTTTTTGGGGGCTCACGCGCGCTAAATATAATAAATAATCACCTACTTTTTTATTTTGTTTAAAATCATTTACTTCTAGTCCATTATAAACCACTCCTCGCCAATTTAAAAAAGAGAATTTTTTCTTAATTGCTTGTGATATAGCGACAAAATTTAAATGTTTATATGCTTTTAATAAATCAAGCTCATGATCAAAAAATTCACCATAACGAATAGAATGCAAAGAGGGGGTTTTCACTAAATCAGCAAATAAAACACTTTTTTGTTCAACTGCACAATGAATTAAATCAAATTGATGAGCGTTTTTAAAAGCAGCAGCAATATTAGCATATTCATGTACCTCAGAATAATCACCTTGATAATGTTTCTGTCTAATAGCAACTAATTTTTGAGCTTTGGTTTTAGAGTTGCCGGTAGCAAATAAAGTAACATGATGACCTCTTTCTACCAAAGCATTAACCAATAAACCAATAGAAGAACCCGTTCCTCCTCGAGAATTAGGGCTAGTTTCTTCCCATAATTTAGAGACAATAGCAATTTTCAATTTTTTACGCTTTACTTTCATGATATTTATGAATAATTTTTTTAATGTGACCTATATTTTTTTGAGTTTCTTGAGCTCCTGCGTTTACAGCTTCTAATGAATTTTCACGACTAAAAAGATATTTCATGCCAGCCGCAATTACTAAATCAGACGTATTAACATCAATAGTAATATCTGCTAGTCGACATTTTTCTTTAGCTAAATGATACAGTAAAATTCTACTAGAACGAAATAAGGCTGAGGCAGCATTTAAATGAGTGCCATTAAACTCATCTTGATGATAAAGATTAACTGCAATAATAATATCCGCACCCATTTGCTTAAGCACGTTCACTGGCACCGGATTAGCTAAAGCTCCATCTGCTAGTTGATACTGCTTTTTAGTTACTGGCTCAAAAATAAAAGGAATTGAACAACTAGCTTGAATAGCTGACAGAATAGAGCCTTTATTAAAATGATATTCTTGACCACTATTTAAATCCGTACTGACAATGTTTAAAGGAATAATTGTCTCTTTAAATTCCTTGTCTTCAATAATATCATTTAAAGAATTGGCAATTTTATTTTGATTAAGCAGACCTCCCCGAAAACGCAAATCTAAAAATTTCCAAAAATTCATTTGACTAACATCAATCATTTTAGCAGCTAAATCATCTACTTGACCATAAAGAGCAAAATACGCTGCCACCAAAGAACCAATAGATGAGCCACTAATTAAATCAATTTTAATCCCAGCTTTTTGCAGTTCTTGCAAAACCCCAATATGAGCAAAGCCTCGAGAACCGCCACTCCCTAAAGCTAAACCAATTTTTATCTTATTTTTAGACATATTTATTATATTGCCTCTCTATTTTATCTCTTTTTATGCTTTCAAGCAAACTATAAAATATTATCTATTACAAAAAGACGTGTTATAAACACGTCTTTTATTGCTGTAATCTTTACAAACGAGATTGACTGAAATTTTAAAAATATTATTTGATAAATTGAAAACTAAATAAAAATTTTAAAACAAGAGATTATAAAAAATTTTTGACTATTTTTAATTGACAAAGATGATTATGAGGGTATAATTATTTTTATAATAAAACTTATCAGATTACGCTAATTAGAAATAAAATTTAACAAAGTCAATACTTAAAGTTTAAATATATGGATTTACAAATATTAGGTTCTGGCGGAACAATGACTGTGCCTCGTCCTTTATGCAGTTGCGCTGTCTGTTCAAAAGCTAGAAGAAAAGGGGGTAAATATAAACGCAATAATGCTTCATTTTTTATTAAAGATAAGAATATTTTGATTGATTGCGGAGAAGATATTGCTGATTCTTTAAATAGACATAATATTAGCAAAGTGGATAATTTATTTATCACCCATTGGCACCCTGATCACACATTTGGTTTGCGTGTTTTGCTTGAATCGGGATATAATTTTCGCACCCCTGGGGCAGACAAGATAATTGAAGTCTATATTCCTAAGAAAGTTTTTGAAGATTTAAAAGCTAAATTTCCAGTAATAGACTACCTACTTAATTTTCAAAAAACAGGAAATTTACACTTAATAGAGGATGGCGATGAAATAGAGTTTGGTAATTTAGTTATTGAAGCAGTGGGTTATAATGGCGTAGGTTCCGATCACTACGCATATCTTATTAAAGAAAATAATAAGCGTGTTTTATATGCACCTTGTGACACAATTGATTTTAACACTTATGAAAAAGTATTAAATTTAGATTTATTAATTCATGAATGTGGTATGTTTTTTGATCATAAAACTGAAATTAAATTCCCAAATTTAATTAACAGACTACGCACCAATAAACCGGCAAAAACAATTTTTACTCATATTGAAGAGGTTGAACTAAGACTCTATGGTGAAAGTTTTAAAAAAGCAAAAAAAGATTATTCTGATGTAAAATTTGATTTTGCCTTTGACGGCATGAAAATTAAAATTTAAATCTAATCTATAATCTATAAATGAAAAAGGAGAATCACTAAGGATCCTCCTTTTTTAAAAAATTTAAGTAAAACGAGTTTAAATTTACTTAAGGAATTAATTTTTCAAATGTCCTAGGAAATGGCACACAGTTATCTATTACTGCAATGTCTAAGAATTTGGCAATTAAACGGTCTAAACCAAGACCAAATCCACCATGCCCCACAGAATTGTCAACAATAGAGAGATAAAACGCGTAATCAGCAACATTAATGTTTGCGAGCTTCATTGAATACTCTATTTTTTTACGGTTATTTTCTCTTATTGCGCCACTTACCAATTCCCAACCACACAGTATGATATCAAAAGTTTCTGTCAAAAAAGAAGTTCCTTGTTTGGTATAAAACTTTTTGATATTAGAGGGATAATGACTAATAACAAAGATATCGCTATCTTTTTTCTTTTTGATAACTTCACCAAGCTTAGCCTCACCGATAACCCCCAAATCAGATCCATATGAGCAGGAAAACCCATTAGAGTTTAATAAGTCAACCGCCTCCTTGTAAGAAATAATTGGTGGTTTGTTTTTTGGCAAATTAAGCTCAGCTAACGGCAGGGACATTTCTTTCATTTGATAATAGCTATCGCAAATAATTGAATAGGCTAAATCGATAATCGTATTCAAATTTTTGGGATTTGATATTTCAACATCTAAGCCAATAGTTTCTTGCAGATGACGAAAACTATTTTCAGTTTCTGCTCGCCAAAAAGGTCCTATCTCAAATATTTTATCCATTCCTGAAGCAATAACCATTTGTTTATACAGCTGATTAGACTGTCTCAAAAAAGCTCTTTCGCCTCTAGGCCAGATTACTTCAATCATGCCACCCTTATCTACTCGTGGCGGATCAGTTGACACACCAACTATGTAGGGAGTGTTAATTTCGTAGAATCCTTTTTCTAGAAGATTATTTCTTATTGAGTTAAAAACAAAACTTCTTTGTTTAATTATATCAAGCATGTCTGCAGATAATCTTGATGAAGCACAAGTTGTTTGGATGTCAGTACTTATTTTTCCCAAAGATATTTTCATTTTATTTAAGAAAGTAATGATATTTTTATTTAATATCTGGCGCACCTGATTAACAGCACCTGCTCTCTCGTTTCGCGTTTTATGAGCTTCTTTGGAAAAAAATTGTACATCAAAAACTGTCCAAGCTAATTTTTTCTTCATCGCAGGAGTAGCTAAATCAAAAACGAAGGGCGTTGTCTTGCCAAAATAGTTTTCTAATTTAGCAAAAAGATCCGAGGTTTCACTATTATTATCAAGTGCCCAAAATATAGCTTGAATATTTTTCAAAACACTCCAATCATTAATTCTAACTATATTGATTTTCGTATTTTTTCTCATAATTTCATCCAATTTCTCTTGATTGCGATTAGTTACCCAAACCTTGTAATTATATTCTTCTGTTAATATTTTAGCAATAAGAGACCCTGATTGTCCGGCTCCAACAACAAGTATGTTAGAATTAGTAGCAACCATTCCAACTAATTGATTAACAGCAATCCTTTCAATAGATGTATTACCTGAGAAGAGGATGGTTTTTTCTTTGACTTCTTCAATTAACTCTTGAAGCCACCCAGAAAGAATGGAAAAAAGGGGTTCATTTTTGCTTAATCTAACTTCGGCTTTAATCGCGTTGTTAATTTGAGAAAAAACTTGTGAATCTCCAACAGTTACACTGTACAATCCTAAGGCAGCTTCAGCAATAAATCTAATTGCCATTTCATTGTGGAAAAATTTTATTTTGTTAATAAATTCAATAATTCCATGATTTGACAACTTGTGCCAAGCGTCTAAAACGCAATGATGCAGATATTCTTCAGAAACATTTTCTGTGTGAGTAAAAATTATCATTACGGCATTACATTTTTGGATGATTGTTAATTGCTTTACATTAATCGCAAGTTTACGTTTAAATTTTTCAACCAAATTAATTTGGTTGGGAAAACTAGATGTTTTGAGCATTCCTAATGCTTCTTCGTCTAATTTTGTAAAATTAAGCGCAGCACAAATAATTTCAACCGGAAAAGATGTTTTTTGTATCATGATGTGTCCTCCTATAGTTTGATTATGGATTATTTTAATTTTTAAATAACTATTTGTTAATTATCTTAACACTTATATTTAACATAATTAATAAAAACATACAATACTAACATATTTTT
The DNA here is from genome assembly GCA_034002925.1 of Patescibacteria group bacterium. Lineage (GTDB taxonomy): Bacteria > Patescibacteriota > Patescibacteriia > Patescibacteriales > UBA12465. The sequence goes on from JAVEZP010000001.1 coordinate 148,325, forward strand.
ACTAGCGTGACGTCTCCCGGCTCTATTTATTATTAAACATTCTATCCACCTCTATACTTTCATGCATCTCAAATACAAAAAGAGCATACTTATAGCATACTCTTTTTATTTTGTAGTCCCTAGGGGAATCGAACCCCTGTTACCAGGATGAAAACCTGATGTCCTAACCACTAGACGAAGGGACCTTGATAACAAAAAAACAAGAAATTAATTAATCATAATTTCATCAACATTGTATAAATATTTTTTTTCTTTGTCAACTTTTTTGTTTAATATTGCCTTTATTAAAAAAACCCTTACAATAATAGTATATGTATATCCTTGGATTAGAAAGTAGCTGTGATGAGAGTGCGGCAGCTGTTTTAGAGATTAAACAGCATAAATTAAAAATTCTCAGCAACATCATCGCTTCTCAAATTAATATTCACGCTCGTTATGGAGGCGTAATTCCAGAAATCGCTGCCCGCGAACATGTTTTGAATATTCTACCTAGCATTGAACAGGCTCTTCAAGAAGCTAATCTTAGTCCCCAAAAACTACATGCCATCGCCGTTACTCAAGGACCTGGCTTGGTTAGCTCTTTATTAGCGGCGATTGAAAGCTCAAAAGCCTTATCAGCTGTCTGGCAAATTCCAATTATCCCTGTTAATCACATTATTGGGCATATTTATGCTGCTTTTATTGATCTTAAGCAAAGCCCTAAATTCCCTATTATTTCATTAATTGTTTCTGGTGGGCATACCAATTTAATTTTAATGAAAGAACATTATAATTTTAAGATTATTGGCGAAACCAGAGATGATGCTGCTGGAGAAGCTTATGATAAAACTGCAAAAATGCTAGGCTTGTCCTATCCTGGTGGTCCTATTATTGCTCAATATGCCCAAAAATTTAGAGACAGTCATAAAAAATATGATATTGAACTACCGAGACCAATGATTCACTCTAAAGATTTTGATTTTTCTTTTTCTGGACTAAAAACTGCTTTATTGTATAAATTACAAAAAGATAAAAACTGGAAAAAAAGAATTCCTGAGTATTGTTTTGCAGTTGAAAGCGCTATTATTGAAACTTTAACGCATAAAAGCTTAAAAGCAATAGCAAAATACCAACCTAAAAGCTTTGTTTTAGCCGGCGGAGTAGCAGCTAATAAGACTCTTAGGACAACCCTTAGCACAGAAATAAGTACAAAATTTCCTAAAACTAAGTTGTTTTTACCCAATTTGGCTTATACCACTGACAATGCCGCCATGATTGCTTCAGCTGCTTATTTTAAGTATTATAAGCAAAAAGATAAATCTTTTCTTCCTTATCATAAATTAAAAGCTGATCCTAATCTTAGTATTTAAAAATATTTGCTTTTTTTAACATTTTCTTATAGAATATTGACATTAAGGCTCGATGGTGAAGTGGTCTAACACTGCAGTTTGCAAAACTGTCATTCGTGGGTTCGAATCCCACTCGAGCCTCATATTTAGACCTGTTTTTTAAAAAATACAGGTTTTTTATTTACATAGAAAGCTGTGGATAAGTTGTGCTTTCTGTGTAAAAAATTTAAATTTGAGTCCAGAAAAACCTAGACTTAAAACTAAAAATGGCTTTATTTTTAAACTAATATTAAACAAAATATTTAATATTAGTCATAAAAAACTCTTAGGTCTTGCCTTATCCACAAATCTATGCTATAATACTAATAGTTAGATAAAGTTCTTTTTACTAAATCTTGAAAATGTCATCAGCGCTAGCATGATGAAAGAAGAGTATAAATACTCATAGAGTAAGATAATCACGGTTAATCAAAAACATTAGAAAATTAATGAGATTAACAAATAGAAATTACAGGAAATCTTACAAGGAATTGGTAAAAAGATAACAAAGCTTAAGCTAGCAAGCTCCAATATTAATCCTGGCTGAAAAAATTGGTAAAAACCAATATAACAGCATGCTAGGATTGGAGCTCAGACGCGGCCTATTATTTATAATTACTTTATTTATATAAAGAGGGGCCCGTTCTGGGCTCCTTTTTTATTAGACAAGATATTGCTTTTTTATCTAAATTCTGATAAATATTAAACATCAATTAAACTATAATTTATGTCTCTTTCAATAGGAATAGTGGGCTTGCCCAACGTTGGCAAATCAAGTCTATTTAATATCTTAACCAAAAAAAGCGTTGAAGCAGCTAATTATCCTTTTTGTACTATTGATCCGAATGTAGGTGTTGTAAAGGTCCCAGATGAACGTTTAGATAAATTAGCAGCCGTTTCTAAACCACTTAAAATCATTCCAACTAGTATTGAATTTGTTGATATTGCCGGTCTAGTAGCTGGTGCTAGTAAAGGAGAGGGCTTAGGTAATCAATTTTTAGCTCATATTAGAGAATGTGATGCTATTTGTGAGGTAATTCGCGCTTTTAAAGATGATAATATTATCCATGTCAATGGGAAAATTGATCCTGAAAACGACAAAGAGACTATAAATTTAGAATTAATATTAGCCGATTTGGCTAGTGTTAGTAAAAGATTAGAAAAAAGTCGTAAAGAAAGCAAGAGTGGCAATAAAGAATTAATTTGGCAAAGCGCTATTTTAGAAAAAATATATTTACACCTTGAAAAAGGCTTAGCGGCACGCTCCTTAGAATTTACCGAGGAAGAGCTAGTTTTTGTTAAAACTTTGAATTTATTAAGCATAAAACCAATTATCTATCTTCTTAACGCTGATGATTTAGAAAATATTCCCTCATTCTCTTCTTTAGATGGAGAAATTATTGCTGTTAACGTTAAAATGGAAGCAGAAATTGCTAGTTTAGCTGATGACGAACAAGCTGAATTTATTAAAGAGCTCGGCTTAAAGCAAAGTGGTTTAGATAAATTAATAGGCGCTTCCTATAAGCTCTTAGGCTTAGACACCTTCTTCACCACAGGTCCAGATGAAAGTCGAGCCTGGACTATTAAAAAAGGAGCAAAAGCTCCAGAGGCCGCCGGTGTAATTCACACGGATTTTATTAAATCTTTTGTTAGGGCTGAAGTTATTCAATGGGATAAATTAGTAGAAATAGGCAGCGAAAGCAAAGCAAAAGAGTTAGGTATGATTAGAATTGAAGGCAAAGAATATATAGTACAAGACGGCGATGTTTGTCATTTCTTAATTAATAAATAATAAAAACCCTTCAATTTTGAAGGGATTTTTATTTAACTAGGGAAATATTAGACCTAGATGGTGGTATTCTAGATGATCCAGCATCCGGCTTTAATCCATCACGTTGCCTAATTGATACTAATGGACGATTATTTTCCAAACGATCAGCACGTGGAGAGGAAACATCGCTTAAACCCGATTGTAAAGCAGAACGCCGACCTAATGCCAAATTTGCTTGGTGACTTTCAGTATCATCAGCACGATTAATACGTGCGTAAGATTTTTTAAGCTCCATCTTAGGCGCTTCTCCCAACTTGCCAACAATTTTTTTTACCATGCTTAATTGAGATGAATTTAAATCTCCTTCGTGTTTAATGTGATTTATCATTCTTGATTGTTGAGACTTACCAAGGGAACCGCTGCGAATCATCGTTCGATATTTAGCCACTGCTTTTGCAATCGCTGTTTGATTATCAGACAATGAGCTTAAACTGCCATTTTTACTTAAATAACTTAATTTACTCTTAAATTTATTTACACTAAAGTCTTTTCCGCCCCCCGGCAAACTATTGATTCCACTCATAAAATATAATATTATTTTTTTTCTAAAACAATAAGCTCTCGCCAAACTTTTTGTCCCGGACGATGATATAATAAAGTATCTCGATGACTTAATTTAACCCATTCCAGTTCTAAAAATTTATCTGGTATTAATTTTACTAGTCGCCAATCACCTAAATTTAAATCTAAAAACTCTTGACCAAAAAATACTGGCCAAACCATCACTATTCGTCCTTGCTTCTTTAAAATTTGAGAAAAACTAGACAAAGCTTGTTGATAGAGGGTCTGTAATTCATCTTTAATTAAAGCAATGTCCTTTAAACCACGTTGAGGACCAAGATATGGTTCAGTTACAATACTCGTCACGCTATCTTTTTTTAAAAACTGATGTAAACGAGTAGCGTTTTTGATATGAAAATGAGGAAAAACATCTAAAGAATACAAATCTTTCATCCAAGAGGTGTTTGTCCGGCTGTCTTGAATGGCTTTTGCTGATAAATCAGTTCCTAGTAAATTACTATAACCCAGCAACATGGCTTCATGAATAATAGTACCAGAACCACAAAAAGGATCTAACAATAAAGAATTCAGTTCGTTTTGTTGAGTAATATTTATCATCATCTGTGCTAATTTTGGTGGCAACATTCCAGAATGATCGTCTCGAGCTGGGCGACCATAATCACGTCTTGATAGATCTTTATAATCTTGGATAGCCAGTGTTCGAGCAATAACTATTTTATTATTATCACTGTAAAAAATAAGTTCAGCACCTTTTGTTAGCAATTTATTTTGACCAACCACCACACTGGAAAGTTCTTTTTCTCTGCTTGTAACCAAGCGAGAAGAAATATTCTGCTGTTTGAATTCTTTTTTAATTTGTAAACCTAATTTTTCTGCCGAAAAACGTCCACTGACACCATAATCTGACAAACCAAAGATTAATTTTCCCTCGCCTCTTTTGGCTTTAGCGCTAATAATCTTTGCGCTATTTTTAGCTAATTGCAGAAAAGAAGTGTTTATATCCAATACAAGCTCAACCTGAGCAATCTTTAAAGTGCCACCCAAGCGCCTTATTAAAGTTTCTGCATTTAAATCAAATTGATCCTTAATTAAAATATGCTCCTTAGACCAAGTTAAATCATCAAAGCCAAACATTGCTCCTATTTCCGCTACTGACCAAGTCGGATGAGATCCGAGAATAAAAATATGATTCATATATCAATACTATGCCCTAAGTCTTGCTTTTTTTCAAGTATTATGATAAATTAATATTCTAAAAGAATATTTTATATATCTTTCCCACATTCTGATTTATTTCAGAATAGTTCCGTTCTTTTTATAAGCGGAATTAAAGGTATTCTTAGAAACCCTAATTCTACAGAATACTTGGGTTTTTATTTAATCTAAATGATGTTAAAAGAATGTTAAATTTTAATTAGCTTCTTTTTGCAGCCATTATGTTAAACTATGTCTAAGACAAAAAAGTCCGGACCTGGACGTTATGAATTGCTTTTCATCGTCCCAAATAATTACACCGAAGATGAAGCTAAGCAGATTGTCAGTAAAACTGAAAATATGCTGATTGAAAATCAAGCTACAATCGTCTATCGTGAATATTGGGGCAAGAAAAAATTAGCCTATCCGATTAGTCATAATCATTACGGCTATTACAACTTATTTGAATTTGAAGCTGAAAAAAATCATGTGCTTGAACTCAGTCGTTTACTCAAATTATCTAAAGAAATCTTACGCTATCAAATCATTAGCGTTGCCGCTTTAAGTGATGAACAAAGAGAACTTATTAAGACAAAGCAAGCAGCGGCAGTGGTAAAAGATAAAGATAGAAAAGATGAAAAAAAGACTAAAGAAAAAAACACCGATGACACAGAAGAAAAAAGCAAAGAAGTAAAAAAAGAAAAGAAAGAAACCACTAAAGCAGAACTAAAAGATTTGGATGAAAAATTAGAAGGCATTATTAGTGCTAAAGATCTTGTATAATTAATCTGCTTAATTTTATAAGTGCGTTTATAAAGTTAAGTTCTAAAAATATATGAACTTAAACAAAGCCATGATCATCGGTAATCTAACCCGAGATCCTGAAACAAGAACCACTCCTTCTGGCCAAAACGTTGCTTCTTTTAGCGTTGCCACCAGTCTAACTTGGACAGACAATACTGGGCAACAACAAAAGAAAACTGAATTTCATAACATTGTCGCTTGGCGTAAATTAGCTGACATTTGTGCTCAATATTTACGTAAAGGCTCTAAAGTTTACATCGAAGGACGTCTTCAAACTAATGAATGGACTGGCCAAGACGGAGTTAAAAAATATCGCACCGAAATAGTTGCAGACAATATGATTATGCTAGATAGAGCCAATACTAATAACGATAGTTACGGCAACTTTAATAATAATCAAACTGCTCCTAAAAATAATAACCAAGAAGAAGAATTGCCCACTATTAATGCTGATGAAGAAGAGATTAGAGTGGAAAATATTCCTTTCTAAATAATAAGTTTAATCAATATGAATAAAAATTCTAAAGAATGTTTTTTCTGTGTTAATCAAATTGATGCAGATTACAAGGATGTTCGCACCTTACGTCGTTTCATCAACTTTTACATGAAAATTTTACCTGGTAGCCGTACTGGTGTTTGTGCTTGGCATCAACGCAAATTAACTCAGGCTATTAAAAGAGCCCGGGTAATGGCTTTATTGTCTCCTACTCACAAATAAACAATAATCCCTATGCTTAATTTTAACGAAATTAAAACAGGGCGCGTTATTTTATTAAATGACGAGCCGTATGTCATTGTTAAAACTGACCATCACACAATGGGTAGAGGCGGAGCTGTCTTGAAAGTTAAATGTCGTAATTTAATTAATGGCAATGTCTTAGAAAGAACTTATCAAGGTTCTGAAAAAGCAGAAGAAGCAGAAACCGAAAGAAAGAAAGCTAACTTTATGTATAAAGACCAGAATGAAGCCTTCTTTATGGAAAATGAATCATACGAACAATTTAGTTTACCCTTAGAAGAACTAGCTGAAAAAACTCAGTTTTTAAAAGAAGGGACCGATGTTAATGTTTTATACTTTAAATCTAGACCAGTGGCTTTAGATCTGCCAATCAAGATGGATTTCCAAGTAACTTCCGCTCCTCCAGGCGTGAAAGGTAATTCTGCTGGCAACGTCAATAAACAAGTAGAAATTGAAACTGGAGCTAAAATTAATGTACCAATGTTTATTGAGGAAGGTGATATGATTAGGATCAACACTGAAACAGGGGAATACGTTGAAAGAGCTAACTAAAAAAGAGCCGCTTCAGTAGCGGCTCTTTTGAGATTAGCAAATCGACAAGAAAAATATGAATGCTATAATTGTTGTATGACTTATTTAATATTATTAGCCTTAGCTTTCTTCAGCTTACTAGCGATTATCCGCTTAGACTGGGCTCTTTTTATTATTCTATTAAGTCTTCCTAGTTATTTAATTCGCTTTCAACTTGGCCCCATCCCTAGCACCATGCTAGAAATGATGATTTTAATTGTTTTTTTTGTTTGGTTTGTAAAAAATAAAACTTGGCAAAGATGGAATAAAAAATCTTGGAAAATAAGGACTAAAAAATATCCTTATCATTTAGAAATCATTGGCATTCTAATTGCCGCTTGGATTGCTTTAGCAGTTAGCGGTTTTAGCAATAGCGGCTTAGGTGTTTTTAAAGCCTATTTCTTAGAACCAATCATGCTCTATATTGTAATTATCAATAACAGCCAAGGTAATTATCGAAAATATATTTGGCCCCTTAGTCTTTCTGCTTTATTTATCAGCAGTATTGCGATCTTTCAACAACTAACTGGCGCCTTCATCTTTAACGAGTTTTGGGCAAATCTCGCTACCAGACGCGTCACCTCGGTTTTCTCTTATCCTAATGCCGTTGGTCTGTATCTTGCTCCTATTATTTTTTTAAGCATTAGTCTTTTTTGGGGTTATCCAAAAAAAAGCAGTCTAGTGGTAGCTCTTAAAAAGATGCTAATTTTATTAAGCATCATTAGCTCTATTGCTGCTATTATATTTGCCCGCTCTGAAGGAGCTCTAATTGCTATCTTGGGAGCTTCCTTTGTTTTTGCTTTATTGCTCAATAAACGCAGTCGCATAATAGCAATTACCGTGAGCATACTAGCTATTTTTTTGATTAGTCTTTCGCCCAATAATTGGCAATATCTGAAGGATAAAGCAACATTAATGGATTTAAGTGGACAAATTAGAAGACAACAATGGAAAGAAACAATGTTAATGTTGCAAGATGGTAAATTAATCACAGGTGCCGGTTTAAATAATTATCAAACAGCCATTGAGCCTTTTCATCAAGAAGGAATATTTGTTAAAAACCATGACCCAGAATGGCATCGTCATGTTGTCTGGAATGAAGAATATCGCAAAAAAATGTGGCAACCAGTAGAAATATATCTCTATCCTCATAATATTTTTCTCAATTTTTGGACGGAATTAGGTCTGCTCGGCCTTTGCTTATTCTTTTTCTTAATTAGCCGTTATTTATATGATGCTCTTAAAATATTAAAAAAAGATAAACAAAAAGAGCGCGTATTTAGCCTAGGCCTGATAGCTGCAATGAGCACCGTACTCATTCATGGTTTAGTGGATGTCCCCTATTTTAAAAATGATCTTGCCATTATTTTTTGGCTACTAATTGCTTTTTTGGGAATAATGAAATTAAAACTACAAACTAAAAAAATATGATTTATCTAACAAAATATTTAGCTCAAGCAGGTATTGCTAGTAGGCGCCAAGCCGAAGAGTTAATTAAAAAAAATCGAGTCAAGGTAAATGGCGAAGCAGCCTATTTAGGCATGATGGTATCAGGAGAGGAAGAAATAAAAGTTAATAACAAAAAAGTAGAATATAGTTTAAATGAAAAACCTTTAGTTATCGCTCTCCATAAACCATTAGGCTATACCTGTACTAATCGTCAATTTAAAAATGAAGACAATATTTTTTCTTTACTACCAGAAAAATATCGCAATTTAATCATTGCTGGCCGCTTAGACAAAGAGAGTCGTGGTTTAGTGATACTAACCAATGATGGTAACTTAGCTAATCAAATCACGCATCCTCGTTATGAACATGATAAAAAATATTTAGTTCGTTTTTTTCGTGAAGATGAAATGAAATTATCAGCAAAAGATTTATACATGAGAGCTAAAGATGGTATTAAAACTAAAGAAGGTGACATCTTAACCGCCAAAGCTATCCGCCAAGAAGGTGATCGCTGGGCGGTAACACTGGGAGAAGGTAAAAAAAGACATATTCGTCGCTTATTTGCCGGCATGGGATTAAAAGTCTCTGATTTGCAACGTGTTAATATTGGCAAACTTGGCTTAGGTGGTCTTGGAATTGGTGAGTTTAGGATTTTATCAGATAAAGACATTAAAAAAATCAGTCAATAATCTTGGAGAGGTGGCTGAGTGGTTGAAAGCACCGCTCTCGAAAAGCGGCAAGGACGCAAGTCCTTCGGGAGTTCGAATCTCCCCCTCTCCGCAGATTTAAAACATTATTAAAGAACATGAAAAAAGAAATTAATATAGAGCCTGAATGGAAAACAGTTCTCAAAGATATTTTCCAAAATGAAGATTTTATAAAATTATCTGATTTTGTTCGTTTTGAATATCTTAATAAAAAAGTATATCCTGCTCCTGAAAATTTATTTAAAGCTTTTTGGTTGACACCTTTTTCTAAGGTCAAGGTGGTTATTTTAGGCCAAGATCCTTATCATAACCCTGGACAAGCTCATGGTTTGTGTTTTTCTGTGCCAGATAATATTACTCTACCGCCTTCTTTACAAAATATCTATAAAGAAATTGAAAAAGATTTAGGAATAAAAAAAGATTTTCATTCTGGCAATTTAGAAAATTGGGCACAACAAGGAGTGTTTCTTTTAAACGCTATTCTTACAGTTGTTGCTCATCAACCAACTTCTCACCGTAATCATGGCTGGGAAGAATTTACAGATGCAATCATGAAAAAATTATCAGAAGAAAAAGAAAACTTAGTCTTTATGCTTTGGGGAAATTACGCACGTAGCAAAAAGACATTAATTGACAATACTAAACATCTAATTCTTGAAGCACCCCACCCCTCACCTTTATCCGCTTATGCTGGCTTCTTTGGTTGTCGTCATTTCTCACAATGTAATCACTATTTAAAAACAAAAAAAATAAAACCGATCGCGTGGTAAATTAATAACCTCCTCCCCGCACTCAAAAATCCGTCCCTTCAGGAACGGATTTTTTCATACGGGGTTTCCTTTCGGGTTTCGCTAAGACGTTCAAGCCTCCGCTTCGCTCCGGGTGTAATTCATCCCCGCACTCGCTGGGTGCTCGTGCGGGGTTTCCTGACCTTATAAAAATTAATATTTACATCATAATTATACTTAATTATCTATCTTTTAGCAAATAGGGAATTTATTTTATGGTTTTTTGTCAATAAATTTCTTGACAAATTATTTAGATATAATATAATTTAATCTGTAATAAAAAAACAATTTATGAACACAAACATCTTAAAAAAAATTGGCTTGTCTGAAAAAGAGCTGACAATTTATCTAAAGCTTTTAGAGACTGGGCCTAGTTCCGTAAGAAGTTTAGCGGAAATTTGCAAAATTAATCGTGGTAGCACCTATGAAAGCTTAAAAGAACTACAAAACAAAGGTTTGATTAGCTACTATAATGACGCTACCAAACAAAAATTTATAGCCGATAATCCTAAACAATTACAAATTATCCTAACAGAAGAAAGAGAGCGGATAAAAGCTGTAGAAGAAGAACTTTCCCCTTTAATTTCTGAGTTAAAAGCCCTACGTCACAACACTGACAATCAACCTATTTCTCGTCTTTACGAAGGCGAACAAGGTATTAAAGCTATTCTTAATGATCTTTTACATACCTTGGAGAACTCTGCTGAAAAAGAATACTACGTCTATTCCGCTAAAGATGCTAGTAGTGATATTAAAAAAGCTTTTCCTAACTTCAATGATGAACGCAAAAAAAGAAACATCTACGTAAAAGCAATCTCTTTGGCTAAAGGGGGTAAAACCAATGGTCTAGACGAAAGACGTTGGCTTGGAACAAATGATCGTTCTGCGACTTTTATTATCATTTACCAAGATAAATGCGCTTTTATTTCTCGTGACAAAAACCAAAAATCAGTTGGCATTTTAGTAGAAAATAGAATGATCTATCATACTCAAAAAATAATTTTTCAAAAACTTTGGCAAAGTTTAAAATAATTTTATGTGTGGAATTATCGGCTATTTAGGTAAAAAACAAGCATATCCCATTGTTTTAGACATTTTAAAAAGACTAGAATATCGAGGCTATGATAGCGCTGGTATCGCTTTGTGGCAAAATAATCAACTGATCACTCATAAAGAATCTGGAGCTATAGAAATTTTAGAAAAATCATTATTCAAAAAAGACACAAATAGTGATATTGGTTTTGCTCATACCCGTTGGGCTACGCATGGCCCAGCCACCAAAGACAATGCCCATCCTCATCATTCTCAATCTAAAAAAATTAATTTAGTTCACAATGGCACAGTTTTAAACTATTATCATTTAAAAGAAGAATTAAAACAAAAAAATTATCAGTTCTATGGTGATACTGATAGTGAAGTACTAGTTAATTTAATTGAAAGTAAACAAAAAGAGAAAAACATCAATCTTAAAGAAGCTGTCATAGAAACAACTAAATTAATTGAAGGACGCTCTGCTTTTTTAGTTCATGATAAAAACAATTTTAATACTTTTATCGCTGTAAACTGCGGTGGAGATTTGTTTATTGGTAAAAATAAAGAAGAAATGTTTGTGTGTTCAGATAAAAATGCTTTAGCTGGATATGCTTCTTATGTGTTGAGCTTGAGTCCCGGACAGATTGCAGAAATCACTAAAGAGAAAATAATGATAAGCGATTTAACTAACAACAAAGACATTGAAGCTGACTGGCAAAGCCTTGATCTAAGCCCAGAAGCTATGGAAAAAGGAACTTTTCCTCATTACATGTTAAAAGAAATATTTGAACAAGCAGAAAAAATAAAAACAAGTATTGATTACCTGCAAGACGAAAATACAGGTATTAAAAATAAATTATTGCCTTGGCGACATGACATTAGTCGTTTACAAAAAATAATTATTATTGCCTGTGGCACTTCCTGGCACGCTGCTTTAGTGTCTAAATATTTTTTTAATAAATTAGCCAACGTTCCTGTGTATTGTGAATATGCCTCTGAATCAATTGTAGAAAATATTAATCGTGGTGATTTAGTGATTGCTATTTCTCAATCAGGAAGCACAGCTGATACTCTACAAGCTATACAAGCCGCTAAAAATAATGGAGCTATCATTTTAAGTATTTGTAATGTTGAAGGTTCTAGCTTAGAGCAAATGTCTGACATTATTCTTCTCACCAAGGCTGGCCCAGAAATAGGTGTAGCTAGTACTAAAGCATTTACAACACAATTAACTGCGCTATTTTTACTCGCCGGACAAATTGGCCAATGGCGAGGAAGGATTACCGAAACTCAAAAAGAAGAATATTTTAAAAAGCTAAAGCTTATTCCTAATAAAATTAAAGAGGTTTTAAGGTTAAATCCATTAATTGAAATCTTAGCTAAAAAATATCAAGCAGCTAGCAATTTTCTTTATCTGGGCAGAGGTACTCATTTTCCAATTGCCATGGAAGGGGCTCTTAAACTTAAAGAGGTCTCTTATATTCATGCTGAAGGTCTTAGTGCTGGCGAAATGAAACATGGGTCTATTGCCTTAATAGATGAAAAAATGCCATCTTTTTTTGTAGCAGTCAAAGATGAACAATATGATAAGGTGGTAAATAATATTTTAGAAATAAGAGCAAGAAATGGCAAAATAATTGCCCTAACTAGTGGCTATGATAAAGTTGTCTCAGAAAGAGTGGACGATATTATTCCTTTGCCAGATTGCGACCACTTGCTATATCCTTTTATTAGCGTAGTGCCAATGCAACTCTTTGCCTATCACGTCGCCAAATTAAGAGGAGTAAATATTGATAAACCAAGAAATTTAGCTAAATCAGTTACGGTAGAATAAATTAAAAAAAATAAATCTTAAAATTAATTCACTAAACATATGATAAAACAAGGAGATCAAGCCATTGATTTTTTAGCTATTGATCAGAACAATCAAGAACATAAACTAACAGATTATAGAGGTAATTGGGTATTATTATATTTCTACCCAAAAGACAATACACCTGGCTGCACTAAAGAAGCTTGCGCCATTAGAGATGTATTCTCAGAATTTAAAAAGGCGAATGTAATAGTTTTAGGAGTGAGCAAAGATTCCGTTAATAGTCACCAAAAATTTGCTCAAAAATATCAATTACCCTTTATTCTTTTAGTTGATAAGGACAAAGAAATTAGCAAACAATATCAAGCTGACGGTCTTTTTAAAAGAATTTCCTATTTAATTAACCCCCAAGGATATATCGCAAAAATTTATCCTAAAGTAAAACCCGAAGAACATGCTCAGGAAGTTTTAAGCGATTTAGCTATAATGGCTAAAAAGAGCTAATGATATTGCCAAAAACTAAAATTATGCTAGAATATAAGCAAAGACCTATTGGGTTTTTTCTTTTGCTTAGAATAAATAATAAAGTTATGGAAAATGTATTAGATAAAAAAATAATTGCTGAAATAAAAGCTGACTTATTAGCCAGAAAAGAGCAAATATTAGACAATTTAAAAGATATCTCTCAACCAGATAGTCACGAATCTGATCATCTAGGAGCTAAATTTCCTGAATATGGTGACAAGGCTGACGAGAATGCTCAAGAAATTAATGATTACAGCACTAATTCTGCTACTGAAAAAGTATTAGAAAAAACCTTAGCTGATATAGAGGGAGCGCTAAAGAGAATCGAAAACGGTACCTATGGTATTTGTAAATATTGTCATCAACCAATTGCCGCTAAACGCTTACAAGCTAGACCAGTAGCTAGTGCTTGTATTAGTTGTAAAACGGAATTACAGGAAAATGAATAATTTAGCTAAAAATAAAACATTTATTAACATAGCGGGGCCTTTAGTCATCGCTATGTTTTTTATTGCCGATAGATATTTAAAAAATTTAGCCTTAAATTTAAATAATCTAGAAAAATATCAAATATTAGGTAGTATTTTAGAGTTTAGATTAGTTTTTAATCCTTATATTGCTTTCTCCTTACCGTTATCAGGTATAATTTTAAATATTCTAATTTTTTCTTTAATATTAGCTCTGCTATACCTAATTATTTACTCTATTATTAAGCAAAAATTAAACTTAATAAACATCTACCTATTGACATTTATTTTATTTGGTGCTATAAGTAATCTACTAGATCGCTTTCTTTACGGAGCTGTAATTGACTATTTTGATTTAAAATACTTCACAATTTTCAACTTAGCTGACCTAATGATTAGTCTAGGAATTTTATTGTTTTTTATCAACCAAAAAAAGGCTCATGGAAGCTCTGATAAAATGTTTGTCCCGAGAAACGGCAACAATTAAAGAAATAATTGTTGCCGCCCGAACAATAACCAACAGTCTTTTTCAAATATCCTCTAATAAAATACTTGAAAAAGAAAAACCTTCAAGCCTAAATGATGATATTAAAAGTTTACGCACAGAAATAGCTAAAAGCTCCTTGTCTGCGCCTTGCAGACATGAGCTACTATTACTTAACAACACAGACCTCTGTGTTCTGGCGCAAAAATTAATAACTTCTATTTTGGCACAAGAAATAAAAAACCCCCTTAATTAAATTATGGGGGTATTTTTTTATAAGACTTATTTCTTTTCTAGAATCTGACGCATTTCTTCATTTAAAGTAGTTAAATCATGATATAGTTTTAAAGCCCAATAGGCAATATATTCTCGTTCTCCCTGTGGATCTTTAGGACATTGCTGCATATTAATAAAAGCACCGCCAGGCAAAGTAAAATTAAAATACTTTCTTTGTTCCATTAACTTCTTTAATTCTTCTAAACTCAAATGCCTTCTATCCGCCACTTTATGTTCTTCTTGTAAGCGCAAAGGCTCTGGATAATCTGCATTAAAGTTAATATTAATTAAACGTACAGCGATCTTTAAATCGCTAATTAATTTATTGTGATATGAACGGCGCAGAGCATCGGAAGATTGCACTATGCTTTGATATTTAGAAATATCATCATAACTATCTAATTTATACATTTGTAAAACATTTACCTGATTTAAATAATTTTGCACATCCTCTAAAACTTTAGCGAGATAAGACATGGTTAATTGTTTACGCTGCTCTAAAATACTTTCTTCGCTGGGATTATCAATTCCAGACAACAAAGAAGCTGAGCGAATATTATCCACTGTTGATTTAAAAGCTCTTCCTTCAGAAGTAATAATCTTTTCTTTTTGTTCTGTTTTATTCTCTTTTTCTTTATTTATTTGAGTTATTTCATCATTGTTTTCTTTTGCATCCTTTACTAATTCCTCTTTAATCACTTGTTTTTCTTCATAATCATAAGGATATTTATCGGGATTTTTATGCATATCACGAAATAAAGATCGGGGTGAGTTATAATTCATATATTTATAAACTTATATTTATCGTTCTAACAAATTCATTCACACTTTTAATAGATACTTTAATTACATTTTTAGGTAAAATTTCTTTTATTTTATCTGCCCATTCAATCACTACTACCACATTTTCATCTTCTAAATAATCTTGTACTCCTATATCTAATAAATCCTGAAAGCCGCTAAGACGATAGGCATCAATGTGACATAACTGTTTAATTTTTTGATGCTTAGTTTTATATACTTTCATGATATTAAAAGTAGGGCTGTTAACTTTGTGTTTTACTCCTAAAGCAAAAGCTAAGCCTTGAACAAAAGCTGTTTTACCTGCTCCTAAATTACCATACAAAGCCACAACTTCTCCGCCATTTAAAGAAGTCGCTAGTTTTTCTCCTAACACAAATGTATCTTCTGGTTTTTGACTAAGATATTTTTGTTCTGATTTCATATTTATATTCTAATTGATATATTCGAGAAAATAAAGGCTTTGACAAAATAAATGAGTTGTAATATAATTAGATATATATCTAAATATCAAAATAACTTTATGTTTTTTAGCCGTACTTTTGCTGCTCTCTCAGATCCCAATCGACAAAAAATCTTAGAAATATTAAGAAATGGGGAAAAACCAGTAAACGAAATTGCTGAACAATTAAATATTAGCTTAGCCACTCTGTCTCATCACTTAGATATTTTAAAAAGAGCGGATCTATTAAGCTCTCGCCGTGCTGGTCGACAAATTTTCTATAATCTTAATATGAGTGTTTTGGAAGAAATAAGTGAAGCTTTAATAAAATTTATAAAAAAATAAAAGAAAAGAAAAAGTATGAAAAAAATTAATTTCAAAAGTGAATTATTTAGTTGGATAATTCTCTTTGCAGTAATTATTTTAAGTGTTTGGGCCTATCCTCAACTCCCAGAAAGAGTCTCTTCTCATTGGAATTTACAAGGAGAAGTAGACGGCTGGTCTAGTCGTAAATTTCATTCTCTGTTTTTTCCTATACTAACTATTGTGATGTATTTTGGTCTGCTGTTTATGCCTTTATTGGATCCTAAAAAAGAACGCTACCAAGAATTTATTAAAACTTACAATCTCATTAGACACGCTCTGCTCTTTGTAATGGGTGCTATTTTTTTCGCTGCTACTTTTTTTAATTTAGGCTATAACATTAATATTGGCGCTATTGTTGGAGCTTTAGTAGGGGCATTGATGATTTTTCTAGGCAATTATTTCGGTAAAATAAAAAGAAATTGGTTTATAGGCATAAGAACACCTTGGACGCTGTCCTCAGAAAACGTTTGGAACAAAACCCATCGTTTTGGTGGACGTTTATTTATGTTGTGGGGACTAGGCATGATGTTCGCCCCTTGGCTGAAAGGCAACTTAGTTTTGATTATTATTTTTAGCGGCTTGATTTTTATTATTCTCTTTATTTATATCTACTCCTATCTGTTATTTAAACAAGAAAAAAGAAAATAAATAGATAACAAGTCTCACTCATTTTCTAAAAAACCTCTTTTTTAAGAGGTTTTTTAAGAATTTAACTATTTTTTTTATTTCTTCTATTTTTAAAATATAACCAACGTAAAAGGTTAAAAACGAACAAGAAAAAACTTAAAAACAGAATAATTAATATAATGACTAACCAAGGAGGACTATATTGAAAGATATTTTCTAAATAGACAAGCGAAGAACTGGAAGGAGAAATGGTTTTTAAAATATTAAAAGAAGTCTCTTGCTTTAAACTTTTATCTTCTTTATTAAACAAATTAAAATTATTTTTTTCTAAGATTACTTCTTCACTTATTGTGGCGTCTTGATAACTTTGACGTGTCTCTGCGGCAGAACCGATTAAGACACTATCAGCTCCACCACTATCACTATTTGTATAATTAATGATCTTATCATTTTCAATGTCCATCTCTTCTAAATATTCCTGTGGATGATTTTCAACTAATTGGCCTGCCATCTTATTTTCCTCTAGTGCGCCTCCTGCTTGATCAACGCTCTTCTGGATGGGAGCGGTAGTATTAGAGTAGGTTTCTTCGAAATTATAAGAAGACTCCATATTCTCTTTTTTCTCAACTATTTCATCACTGCGCCATTTGTTTGCATCTTGAGGAAAAACATCTTCTTTATCACTCACGCCATCACCATCACTATCTCTTTTTAATGAATCAGTGCCTAAAGCTTCTTCTTCCCAATTATATAAACCATCATTATCAATATCTGTATCTACCAAATCTGAAATACCATCGCTATCAGTGTCTAATCCAAAAAAAGAAGTTGAGTCTAAAGGATTGGTGCCAGCGTCTACCTCCTCTTTATCACCATGACCATCACCATCGCTATCCGCTTTATTAATATCGCTACCTATTTCTTCTTCTTTCTTATTACCTAAACCATCACCATCATTATCTTGATCAACTAATAACACCTCATTATCACGTAATAAAGCATTGGGTAAACTAGTTTCTACTTCTTCGCCAGATTCAGTGCATACAAAACAAACATTTTCAATTTGGGCTATGACTTCATACTCTCCCGCTTGAGCAATCCAATTAAGACTAAATATTTTGCTTTCTTCTTTAGCTAAAGAAAAAGGAATAACTTCGCCAATGTGCTGATCATTAACATGAAAAATTAAATCACCTTTAAATACTTCGTATTCACCATTAATAATATTAGCGAAGAAACGCACTGACTCTCCCTCTAAAACATAGTGATCTGGTTGCAACCATAAACCAGTATTAGCAAAACCAACCATACTAGCTGCTGCTGGGCGAAAAGGCAATATAAGAAATAAGCCAAACAACAAAAAGCTAAAATAATTCTTCATATCTATCATATTTAATTTCTAGTAGCTAATATTATAAAGGTTTTTATTGATACTAACAAGATAGCTAATTTACAAAACCAACAAAACTAAAAAAACACCCTCTCGAGTGTTTCTTGTAACAGTGGGCGCACAAGGATTCGAACCCTGGACCCCTTCGGTGTAAACGAAGTGCTCTAACCAGCTGAGCTATGCGCCCTATTTAGCGGGAAGGTGGGCGAAAGAGGATTTGAACCTCCACGGCCTTGCGGCCACAAGCCCCTCAAGCTTGCGTGTCTACCAATTCCACCATCCGCCCTAAAAAGATTGAAAACAATCCTTTATTAAGCTTTATTACGAACAATCTTTTCTTTTAATTTTTTCTTATATCCTCTCTTTAAGAAATATAATTTTGCTCTTTTAACAGCTGTAATCTTTTTAACTTCAATCTTGGTGATAGTAGGCAAGTGAATAGGAAAGATTTTTTCAACCCCCACTCCATCAGAAACCTTGCGAACAGTGATAGTCGCTCCTTTTTCTTTATTATGTTTACGAGCAATAATCATGCCTTCAAAATATTGAATACGCTCTTTCTCTTCACCTTTAGAATTGAGCTCTTTAATCTTTTGATAAACACGAACAGTCATGCCTGGCTTTAATTCCAGTTCTTTAGACTCTTTTTCTTCTTGAGTAGCAGTTTTTTTATCTGACATATAAATTGACAAAAACCAGAAACGAGATGTCTTTCACCTCGCTCTATTTAAATTACTTAAATCTTGTCTAATATTATAATCAAAATTAATCCTTGTCAAGATGTTGTTTCACAAAAGCATAAACTTGGTCAAAAGATTCCTCTGGGCTGAGCTTAGTAGTATCTAAATAAAAGTCATAATTGTCAAAATCATGAACATTTATGCCATAATATTGCCTATAGCGCAAATTATCACTGTCTAAACGTCTTTTTATACTATTTTCTACTGCTTCTACCGTGTTAAGTTTATTGTCTTCATTTCTATTATTTTTTTGCTGAAGATGGCTAAAAACTCTCATTGCCCCTTCTTTAGTGGAAACATTTAAATAAATTTTTAAGGAATGAGGAATAAAATACCAGGAAGTGCGACCCTCAATAATAAAATTATCTTTTGTTTTTCCTAGCTCTTGTTGATATAAATCAACTTCCTGATCAGTTTTTATATCTTTTTCACCTAAACTATTATATTCCGCCAAGGTTAAGCCTCTTTTAGCAGCCGCCTCTCGACGCAAACCACCCATATAATAACGAGGCCAATTCAATTTAGCTGCTAATTTTTCAGCAATGGTAGATTTGCCTGATCCGCCCGCACCACTAAGAGAGATAATCATAAACTTAAATTAATAAAAGAATACAAATAATTTGTATTCAAATTTTACTTTTCTTCTTAACTTATACTATAATAATATCATATTAATATAAAGGGGCAAATAAAAACAAATTTACTTTTAACTATGCGCCCAAGCGCTTTTTTATGTATTTAGAAAAACTGGAAATTCAAGGTTTTAAATCTTTTGCTAATAAAAATAAATTAATTTTTCCCGGAGATATCAAAAGCAATGGGAAACATGGCCTAACCGCTATTGTTGGACCTAATGGCTCAGGCAAATCTAATATTGCTGACGCTATTCGTTGGGTTTTAGGAGAGCAAAGTTTAAAAACTTTAAGAGGTAAAAAAAGCGAAGATGTTATTTTTTCTGGCTCAGACAAAAAAAGTCAGTTAGGTATGGCCGAAGTGTCTCTATTTCTCAATAATAGTGGCCGCCAAAACAAAAAAAGCGAATCAGAAGAAATACTTGATAATAATAAAGATGCCAATGGCAACTCATTATCGCCATTAGACTATGATGAAATTGTCATTACGCGTCGCCTTTTTAGAAGTGGCGAAAGCGAATATCTCATTAACGGCAATCGTGTGCGTTTAGCAGATATCCAAATTATGCTAGCTAAATCTAATGTTGGCCAGAAAACCTATAGCGTGATTGGGCAAGGCATGGTGGAAAATTTCTTAAACACTGGAGCTGCTGAAAGAAAAGATTTTTTTGATGAAGCGACTGGTGTTAAACAGTTTCAAATTAAAAGAGATCAATCTTTAAATAAACTAGAAAGCAGTTATTCCAATCTTCAACAAGTCGAAATGCTGCTTGCTGAAATTAAGCCGCGCTTAAAAATGCTCAATCGACAAGTAGAAAAATTAAAGAAACGTAGCCAATTAGAAAGTGAATTAAAAACAAAACAGCTCAGCTATTATTCACAAATCTGGCAAGAAATTGTTGTAAAAATAGAAAACTATAATACTAAATTAAAGGAACTACAGAAAAATAAAAAGATTGAAGAAGAAAAACTCGTCTTAGCTCAATCTGAATTAACAAAAATAAAAGACAACAATAATGACCAAAATGATAATCTTTCTGAAATAATTAGAGAACAACAAAACAAAAAAAATGCGATTGTTAAAAACATTGCTCGTTTAAATGCAGAGATTGAATTACAACTTGAAGCTCAAGGTCAATTTGATGCTGCTTGGCTTAATAAACGTCTAGAAGAGTTAAAGAGTGAACAACAAACATTAGAAAAAGAGCTACACATCTTAGAGCAGCAAAAACCAAATAATGAATTAACTAGCGTTAAAGAAAAGTTGGAAAAAATTCAATCAGAGCTTGAAGAAAAAGCAAAAATTAAAAACAAAAGCGAACAAAAATTAATAGAAAAAGATCGTCTAATTAAACAAATAGATAGACTGGATGCTTTTTTAGAAGTTAATTTAGAAGCAAAAGGGCACTACGATGTTGCTTGGCTAAATAATAAAAGAACTGAACTTGAAAAAGCCCTTACTAAATTAAAAACTGAATTAGACCTTATTAATGTTTTAGACTTGCAAAACGAAATCATTAATTTAAACACTCAAAAACAAAAATTAGATAGTTTGATTAATAGTGCCAACATAGAACTATCAAAATTAAATCAAGAATTAAAAAATAGTGGTCGTCCAGCAGCTGGCAGAGAGGAAATTAATCGTAGCATTGAAAGTTTTCTACAAAAATTAGAAGATATTAAAAAAGAAAATGATTTAAATAAAATCAAGCAATTAATTGCTGAAGCAAAATCCGCTTTTAAACAACAAATTAGCACATTAATTGATGGCGAAATTTCAGATAAATTAGAGCAAGCTAAAAATTTACAAGCTAGCATAATAGCTAATAGCGAAGCTAGGCAGGAATTAATTAATACTATTAATGCCCAACAGTTAGCCCTGTCTACCAAGCAAGAGCAAAAGCGCCTTTTACAAATACGCCAACAAGAAATACTCACAGAGCAAAAAGAAATTGAAGAAAAAATTACAAAGAGCAAAAATATTATAGATGCTAATATTATTAAATCTGAAAAAGAAGAATTATATAAAAAATTACACTCTTTAGAAGCAGAAATCATAGACTTGCAAAATAACTCTGATAATAAAAAACTATTAGAACAACAAGCTCAAGTGAGAGTAGAGCAAGCAGATTATTTTTTGAAAGCCTCTGCCTTAAATGACAAAATTAAATTATATCAAGAACAAATTTTAAAAAATAAAAAAGAAGAGCTAGAAATTCAAGGCAAAATTGAAAAAGGGAAAAATGCTCCTGATGTTGAAAAGATTAAAGCCGAAAAAAATATTCAAGAACAAGAATTAAATGAACTTGATAAAACATTAAATCACTTAGAAGAAGAATTGAGACAAAATGAATTGCTTCGTCAAAAAGAAAAGCAAAAATTCTTTGCTTATCAAGAAAATATTCAATCTTTGCAGAATAAAATCAATCAGCTATCAGAAGAAATTGGTAATTTTCAAATAAAATTAACTCGAGAAGAAACTAGACAAGAAGATTTATTGCGCGATATTGAAGAAGAAAAATTAGCAATTACTGATATTAAAAATTATCCACTAGACAATACTAATATTGATGAACAATTAAGACAAAAAATTAATAATCTCAAAAATCAATTAGAAATGATTGGTGGTATTGATCCGGAAACTGAAAAAGAATTTTTAGAAACTAATGACCGACATGAATTTCTATCAAAACAAACCAATGATCTTAATACTGCCATTGACTCCTTAGAAAAGGTTATCGCTGAATTAGATGAAAATATTAAAGAGCGCTTTGAAAAAGAATTTAAAGTTATCTCTGAAAAATTTGGAGAATACTTTAAAATTTTATTTAATGGCGGACAGGCTAAAATATTTAAATTAGAAAATATTGATGACGAAGAGAGCCAAAATAATAAAGAAGAAAAAGAAGAAAGGAGTATTAGATTACGTAAATTAAGAAAATATAATAGTCTTGGCATTGCTGGAATCGAAATACAGGCTACTCCTCCAGGTAAAAAAATTCAAAGCATATCTATGCTGTCTGGCGGCGAAAGAGCCTTAACCGCTATTGCTCTTATTTGTGCCATTATTAGCGCTAACCCTTCTCCTTTTGTTGTTCTAGATGAGGTGGATGCAGCCCTTGATGAAGCTAACTCAGAAAGATTAGCACAAATACTTGAAGATTTATCTAGCAAAACCCAGTTTATTTCAATTACTCATAATCGCGCGTCCATGAGAAAAGCGAGTGTTATATATGGTGTTACCATGAAATCAGACGGTGTTAGCCAACTATTAAGCATCCGCTTAGACCAAGTAGCCGCTTTCAAAGATCAATAATAAAAAATCCAACAAAAAAACTACTCTATATGGAGTAGTTTTTTAATACTTATCCTTGTTTTATTTATCCTGTTTTTTTGTTATAATAATAGCGATGATTCTAACTTAATTATTTTATGCGTAACAAAATTATCATTTTAGGTCTTTTGTTTGTTTTTATTCTCAGCACAGGTTTTGGTTGTAAAACTGTTGACAAAGAAACTCAAAAAGCAATGGAACCTATTACTCTAACTTATTGGCGTGTCTTTGATGATTCTGATGCTTTTGAAGAAATAATTAATAATTATAAATTAATTCATCCAAATATTACTATCAACTACCGCAAACTCCGATATGAAGAATATGAAAATGAACTACTTAATGCCTTAGCTGAGGATCGCGGCCCTGATATTATTTCTATTCATAATACTTGGATTAGAAGATACCAGAATAAAATTGTGCCAATGCCCACTGCTATTACCTTAGCCTATCCTATAGAAAAAGGTTCTATTAAAAAAGAAATTGTACCAGAACTAAGAACTAGTCGAACTCCAACCTTAAAAGAATTAAAAGATACTTTTGTAGATGCCGTGTATAGCGATGTTGTCTTGGACGATAATCAAATTTATGCTTTACCATTATCTGTGGACACTCTCGCTTTATTTTATAATCGAGATTTACTAAATAATGCTGGTATTACCCAAGCTCCTCAATATTGGAATAAAATCTTTCAACAAGATGTAAAGAAATTAACCAGACAAGATCCTTTACAAGGCATTGCTCAATCTGGTATAGCGATGGGGGGCAGCAATAACATTGAACGTTTTAGTGATATTCTATCGGTGTTAATGATGCAAAATGGCGCCACTATGATGGAAGGCAAGCAAGTTTTATTTAATATTATTCCAGCAGCTACCAGAAATACAAATTATAATCCCGGTCTTGAAGCTTTACGTTTCTATATTGATTTCAGTAATCCCGGTAAAGAAGTTTATTCTTGGAACGAAGACTTATCAAATTCCATTACTTTATTTACTAGTGGCAAACTAGCCATGATGTTTGGCTATTCTTATCATTTACCCATTATTAAAGCTCAAGCACCAAAACTTAATTTCTCTGTTAGTAAACTACCCCAAATTGAAGGCAGTCCCGTGGAGGTAAACTTTGCTAACTATTGGGTAGAGGCTGTTTCAAAAAAAAGCAAACATCAAGAAGCAGCTTGGGACTTTATCTTATTCGCTACCAAAGCAGAACAAGTTAAGTCTTATTTAGATAAAACCAATAAACCAACTGCTTTAAGAGCATTAGTACCTGAGCAAAGAAATGATAATGAAATCGGCATATTTGCTGATCAAGTTCTAACAGCTAAAAGTTGGTATAAAGGAAAAGACCCAATTGCTGCCGAAACCGCTCTAGCTGAAATGATTGAAGCAGCTAAAAAAAATCTCGATAAAATCATGGATGCTCTGAATGCTGGAGCATCTAAAGTGCAACAAACTATTAATTAATTTTATGTTCAAAAAAACTCTGGCAGTTATATTAATCACCATCTTTTCTCTGATTTTTGCTAACTTAAGTCTGGCACAAGACTCTATTATAGATCCTAGTAGTGATAGTAATTATGCCACTGGCGACTATGAGGTCAACGACATTTTAAATATTGCTATTGGTGTTACAAAAATCATTTTAGGAGTAGTAGGGTCAATTACTTTATTAATGTTTGTTTATGGCGGCTTAATGTTTTTAATTTCAGCCGGCAGTAGTGAAAAAGTAGCTAAAGCAAAAAGTATTTTAGTAGCTGCGGTTATTGGCTTATTAATAGTTTTTACTAGTTATCTAATTATACGATTTGTTTTAAGCGCTCTAGGTAGAGACGATTTTCAAGGTAATTTTATTAATATCACAAAAACACATCAATTAAGCTTAATCAGTTAAAGTCCATGCAAGAATTTTCTTTTCCCAAAGAACAAGAGGCTCCTGGTAAAATTTTAAGAGAGAGCCGTCAAGAAAAAAAAATAAGCTTGGAAGAGGCAGCCGCGCATCTTCGTATTAAAAAAGAGTATCTTCTTGCTTTGGAAAATGACGATTACAATCAATTACCTTCTGGTTTATATGGTAAACAATTTCTACAAAAATATTGTAAACTCCTTAAATTAAATTACAATAAAATATTAGCTCAAACACCTCTTAAAGATTCTCTTTTTCAAAATGATCCCTTTTCTAAAAAAGTACTGAGATCAAGAAATTTTCTAGTTTTTCCTAAATTAATCAGAAATATTGTATTATTAATAATTTTTTTAATTTTCTTTTTCTATTTACTATTTTATTTTAAACGCCTGTCTGCTCCGCCTAAACTAATTGTTAATCAACCAGAAAAAAATTTAGTTACTAGCGCCTATGTCATTGATGTTACCGGAATAAGTGATCCCGAAACTGAAATTACCATTAATGGTAGCTTAGTTATGAGTGATCAAAATGGTAATTTTAGCCAAGAAATACAGTTAAAAAGCGGGCTTAATAACATTAATATCGTAGCCAAGAAAAAACATGGACGAGAAAATTTCGTTCAAAGACAAATCTTGGTAGAAAACCAATATGAACAATAATCAAGGCTCACTATTTGACATAAATTTTATTTTGAATAAAATAGCAATATCAGCTGGAGAACAAATTGCTGAATTGGGTTGTGGTGCTTTTGGTTACTTTGTCTTTCCAGCAGCTAAAATGATTGGAGATAGAGGTAAACTATTTGCTGTAGATATTCTAAAAAGCACTTTAGAGGATATTAAGAAAAGAGCTTTACAAGAAAATCTAAAACAAATAGAAACTGTGTGGAGTAATTTAGAAATATTTAAAGGCACTAAAATAGAAAGCTCCAGTTTAGACAAAGTATTGCTAATCAATATCTTGCATCAATCAGACAAAAGAGCCGATATTTTACGAGAAGCTACAAGAATCATGAAAACAAAAGCAAAAATGTTAATTATTGAATGGAAGCACATAGATAGTCCTCTTGGACCACCACTAAATAAAAAAGTGCAAAAAAGCGCATTAAAAGAAGCGGCTCCTAAATTAGGCTTAAGCCTAGAAGATGAATTTGAAGCCGGCCCTTATCATTACGGACTTATTTTTCATAAATCATAAATAATATGCAAAACCTACTTACTTGGAAATTTTGGTTCAACCTGAGACCAGAGTTATTACTGCCAACTTTTCAAAAGATTTATCTAGCTATTTTATTAATTTTACTAATACTAGCTATTTTTTCTTATTTCAAACAAACAAAGAAGAGTCTTTATAAAAGATTTTGGAAACAATCTTATGTTTTTAGTTTCAGTAATTTGGTAATTGGAGCAATTTTTTTCTTCTTTAATTATGAAAGAGCCGCCTTTCTGTCTGCTCGTTTCTGGCTTGCCCTATGGGGAATAAGCATGTTAATTTGGTTAGTCTATTTAATAAAAATATATCGACAAGTACCACTGAATAAAAAACGCTTAGAAGAAGAACAAGAATATAAAAAATATATCCCTTAAAATAAAATCCTCCATTAGGAGGATTTTTTTCTTATTTTAATATTGTCTTTACCCCATTATTATGCTAAAATAAAATCATCATTTAATTAATCAAAACTAGAAAGGTGGTGAATTATGAATAAAGTTATTAAACATGTTTTAGTGTTTGCTATGTTAGCTTTTTTGGCTATGCCTGCTCTAGTATTCGCACAAGGCGAGTTAGATTTAGGTTTACAACCAATTGAAGATAATATTGCTTTATCTGATCGTGATCCTAGAGAAACCGTTGCTCAACTTATTAACGTGGCCATGTTATTCCTTGGTATTATTGCTGTTGGCATCGTCTTATTAGGAGGTTTCAAATGGATGACTGCTGGTGGTAATGAAGATAAAGTAGGTGAAGCTAAAAAATTAATGGGAGCAGGTGTGATTGGTTTAGTTATTGTCTTGTCAGCTTGGGGTATCGCAACCTTCATCCTCAACCAATTAGTGACCGCTACTGGTGCCTAATTATTTCTAGAATCGATTTTGGAAAAAACGGTCCTTGTTTAAGCAGGGACCGTCGCTCTGTAAATCAGTTTACTGGTTTCTAGAGCGACGAAAATAATATTATTATATGCTTTTTTTCAAATTTAAAAAATTATTAGCTCTCATTGTGTTTGTATTTATTGGCAGCGTTATTTCTCTAGCCAACGTCCAAGCTCAAGAGGGAAATTATGGCTTAGATGCCAGCGCTAGTAAAGTTTCCGCCTTTAGCGAACAAATGGGTAATAATTATAATACAAATTTTTTAAATACGAGGATTGGTTCAATTATAGGTATCGCCCTTTCTTTTATTGGGGTGATATTTTTAATATTAATGATTTATGCTGGTATTTCTTGGATGACAGCTTCAGGTAACCAAGAAAAAGTGACTAAGGCTAAAGACCTGATTATCAACGCCATTATTGGTTTAATTATTGTTTTAGCTGCTTATGCTATTACCTCCTTTATTGGTAATCGTTTAATGTAATATGAAACTAATAAAGTTTTTCTTCACTATTATTTTTTTCTCTCTTGTTTTTCAAATAAATACAAGCCCTGTTTTAGCTGATGAGCCCAACCAGGGATCATACAACTTCAAAGAACAAAGTGGTTTATCAGCGGCAGCCACAGGAGCAGGATATGAAATAAATGACGAAAAAACAATTGAATCCTATATTGGACAAATTATCAATATTGTCTTATCTGTCTTAGGGGTGGTCTTTTTAATTCTGATTATTTACGGTGGTATTTTATGGATGACGGCTGCTGGTAACGAAGAAAAAGTTAAAAAAGCGAAAGAATTAATTACTGAAGCTTTAATTGGTTTAGTAATTGTATTAGCTGCCTATGCTATTAGTTATTTTGTCCTCAATCAATTGGTAAATGCTAGTTTAACCTCCAATACGGCCCCCAAAAGCTTTGACCCCAATCCTTAATTCAAGAATGATATTATGAAAATAAAAATTGTCTTATTAAATATTTTTCTTTTTCTATTTCTAGTAAATATTGCTTCCGCCCAAGGACTAAAAGAAGCTTTTAATAATGCAAGGGGCACGGCTCATCAAGCGTCATACGCTACTTATGGTACAGACGACTTACTTATCAGTTCAATTAATAATGTAATTAACATTGTCTTATCTTTGTTAGGTGTTATCTTTGTCATTTTAACAGTTTACGGCGGCTTTCTTTATATGACTGCACGTGGCAATGAAGAACAAACAAAAAAAGCTTTATCAATTATTACTCAGTCTTTAATTGGATTAATAATCGTCTTATCAGCTTACGCTATTAGTTATTTTGTCTTTAAATTTTTCATTTAATTTTATATGACTCTAAAAGGCTTAAAACAAACTCTCTTATTATTAGCCATGATTGCTATCATGATTGCCCCTTATTTCGTATTTGCTCAAGGAACCTTAAATGAAACAGCCAGTTCTAATCCAATCTCCATGCTAGAAAAAGTAGCCGGTGATTCTTTTGCTGAAACAGACGAAAATTCTTTATCCGCTATCATTGGTATGGTGGTGGGTGCCGCCTTAAGTCTTTTAGGTGTTATTTTTGTAGTATTAATGGTTTTAGCTGGTTATAATTGGATGACAGCCTCTGGCAATGAGCAAAAAGTAGACGAAGCTAAGAGCACACTTAAAAGAGCAATTATTGGTTTAGTAATTGTTTTAGGCGCTTGGAGTATATGGCGATTTATATTAGAAAATTTAATTGACCGTTTATAATATATGAAAAATTATCTAAAAAAAAGCAGCTTTATTATTTTAGCCGCCATCTTACTAAGCTTTCCATCTTTTGCCCTAGCTCAAACAAGCACTAGCCCCGGCCTATCTGATCGAGTCAACGCTCAAGCAGAAAATATGCAAAACACTGCTGGTTTAGGTGATGTTAGTTTAGGAGTTGTTATTTCAATGGTGATAAGAGCTGCTCTTACTTTACTTGGCATTATCTTTCTGGTTATTATTGTCTTTGCTGGCTACCGTTGGATGACTGCATCTGGCAATGAAGAAGCTATTCAAAAAGCGCAATCTTCTATTAAGCGCGCCATTATTGGTTTAGTAATTGTAATGCTTGCTTATGCCATTACTGCTTTTGTCTTTAATCAATTACCCTTTGGAGCTGTAGGTGGTAGTTCTGGAGCGATGACAAGTGGTTAAAAGACAATAAAAATTATTGAGTAAAAAAAGAGGCGAACCGAGGGGTTCGCCTTTTGTAATGATTACCTTCTTGGCTGAATCACATAAGCATGGCAATATTCATCGCCAACTTTCTTTTTAGTGATACCAACTGTAAAGCTGTCTTTTTGATCAAATTCACCTGGCATTTCTATGATATATTCATACTTACCAGGAAGTAGATAAATTATATCTTTCTGCCCAGGAAATAAATAATGACTAGGATCATCAATGGCCAGACCACTAGCATCTGTGATTTTGATATTTACATACTTACGGACGTTCTGATTCCAAAGGATTACTTTATAACCCTTATTTCCATCCGTCAGTACCGGCGTCTCTTGCAATTTTTGCAAAGCTAACTCCTGCTTATCTAACAAGAGCTCACCCTGTCGAACCTCTAAAGAATTTTTTCGTCTCTTTTTTTCAAGTGACCTCAATTCTTTAGGCGTTTTGTCCATAATTGCTTGATTCGCAATCAAGTTTTTGATAGCCAATTTTTGGCCTTCAAGCTCCTTAATCCGAACTAGAATCGGCTCATTGTGAATTAAAGCTATGGCAAGAGCTTTGTTCTCTTTAGTCAACCTATCCTTTAATCCAGTCTCAACAACTGGATCAATATATAGCTCAGACAAGCGAACATTTATCATTTTAATGCGTTCTTGTGGGCCAGAGGCATCCACAAGTTGTTTTTGCAACTGAATGATTTCGGCTTCAATGTCAGCTAAAGCGCGAACTTGTTGTCTAGTTTGACTAAAAGCAACTACAACAAACAAAGATAATAAAACGGTTAAAACATTTTTTTTCATGATATTTGATTTTTTTAATTGTTAATGTTCAGATTTAATCTTAAAATTGGTTTAAAAAACGTCAACCTTAAGATATATTATCTTATCATATTTTGTAATAACTGTCAATAGTTTATCCACAATCTAATCTTGACTTTTTAAAGTAGATATGCTATAAAGTATAGTTGTCCAA
Organism: Patescibacteria group bacterium; assembly: GCA_034002925.1. Classification (GTDB taxonomy): domain Bacteria; phylum Patescibacteriota; class Patescibacteriia; order Patescibacteriales; family UBA12465. The sequence continues at coordinate 178,384 of JAVEZP010000001.1, forward strand.
ATCCCTGCTTGTCATATTGGTTAATGTAGGGATTTTTTATTTTGATAATTTTCAAAAAAATATATGAAAAAAATAAAGATCAGCGAAGATCTAGTGCCTCTCAGTAGACGCCAACAAACTGTAATTAATTTAATTATTGTTTGTGTTTTTCAATTCTTACTTTTCTTTGTTCCTGTGTTAGCCGCTGAAGCAGTTACTAACGATCTTAATAACAATGAGGTGAATATTGGTTTTAATAGCAAAGGAAATCTTGATCCTAGCGTAGCCGCCTTGTTAGGTGAAGACACTTTTACCAACTCATCTTTAATTGGCCCTCAAAACAATGCTTTACCGATTAACGCTGAGCGGACTCCAGAAATAGTAGTTATCAGTACTAGCATTAGAACGGTCACTGCCTATAATTCTTTACCAGAGCAAACAGATGATACTCCCTGTATTACTGCTAATGGTTTTAATGTTTGTGAACATGATATAGAAGATACTATTGCGGCTAATTTCTTAAAATTTGGTACTAAAGTAAGAATTCCTGAATTATTTGGTGATAGAATCTTTATTGTCAGAGATAGAATGAACCAACGTTTTAGTGATAGAGTAGATGTCTGGATGAAAGATTATGAAGAAGCAAGAAAATTAGGAAAACGAAATGTTCAAATTGAAGTAATAGAAGTAATAGAATAAAAATTAAAATAAACTAACAAAAAACACCTTTTTTAAAAAGGTGTTTTTTTATTACTTCGACAACAATTATTAAAACAAGAAAGATAAAAGACTTCTTCTTTTTAGAGACTTTTCCTTTTTAGCTAAATTTAAAGTGGTAGGGACAATGGTATCAGGAATAAGAGAGATGCTATCAATACCTTCAGCCATTAAAAATTCAGCAAACTCTGGAAAATCACTAGGTCCTTGTCCACAAATACCAACTTTTCTTTTTCTTTTTTTAGCGACTTTAATTAAATTTTTTATCATTTCTTTAACTGCTTCATTTTTTTCATTAGACACGCCCTCAATCTTTAGACTACCGCCAGAGTCTCTATCAATCCCTAACACTAATTGAGTTAAATCATTAGAGCCGATAGAGAAGCCATCAAAAATATCACAAAATTTATCAGCTAAAATAATATTAGCTGGGATTTCAGCCATCACATACATCTCTAAACCATTAACTCCTCTTTTTAAGCCATTTTGTGCCATAATTTCCTGCACCTTTTTACCTTCTTCGACTGTACGACAGAAAGGAACCATGACTTTTAAATTATTTAAGCCATATTCATCTCTCACTCTTTTTAAAGCCTTGCACTCTAATTTAAAAGCAGCTAAAAATTGTTTAGAGTAATAGCGACTAGCGCCACGCCAGCCAATCATCGGATTAGCTTCTATTGGTTCATAGGCTTTACCTCCAATTAAGTTAGCATATTCATTGCTTTTAAAATCAGATAACCGTACTATTACATCTTTAGGATAAAAAGCAGCGGTTAAAATAGCTAAACCCTGTGCTAAGCGATCAACAAAATATTGAGCCTTATCGGTATAACCTATGGTAAGTTCATCAATTTGTTTTTTTGCTTCTTTATCTGCTAGTTTATTATAATTTAATAATGCTAAAGGATGAATTTTAATGTAATTATTAATAATAAACTCCAAACGAGCCAAACCTACACCATCATTAGGGATAAATGACTGCGCAAAAGCTAACTCAGGATCACCTACATTCATCATTACTTTAGTTTTTGGTCTTTTAAGGTCTTTAATATCAGTTGTCAAAACTTTAAAAGGTAATTTACCCTTATACACAAAACCCTCTTCACCTTCAGCACAACTAACGGTCACACTTTGTCCTTTCTTAAGAATACTAGAACCTTTGTTGGTTCCTACTACACAAGGAATTCCCATTTCTCTAGAGATAATAGCCGCATGACAAGTTCTTCCTCCTTTATCAGTCACAATCGCAGAAGCAATTTTCATAATTGGCTCCCAATCAGGATCAGTCATATCAGTTACTAAAACTTGTCCTTCTTTAAAACTATGAATATCTTTGACATCCATAATGCGATTAACTATTCCTTGTCCAATCTTATTGCCTACACTTTGACCTTTAACTAATACACTTGATTTTTTTTCTAACCTATATTCTTCAATCACATTAGGGTTGCGCATACTTTGTACCGTTTCTGGTCGAGCTTGTACTATATATAATTTACCATCCTTACCATCTAAGGCCCACTCGATATCCATGGCTCTGCCATAATGCTTTTCAATTTCCATGCCCCATTTAACTAATTGTTTTACTTGCTTATCATTAATAGAGGCCTGATGTCTTTCTGTGGTGGGCACAATCACATTTTTAACCGGTGATTTACCTTTAGGGTTATAAACCATTTTCATGTTTTTCTTACCAATAGAACGCGATATAATAGCTAAGGTTGGCTTAAAAACATAAAATTCATCAGGATTCACTTTGCCCTGAACAATATTTTCCCCTAAACCGTAAATAGAATTAATAAGCACTGTATTTTTAAAGCCCGATTCAGTATCAATGGTAAACATCACGCCAGAAGAACCAAGGTCAGAACGAATCATCTTCTGTACGCCAACAGATAAAGCAATTGAAAAATGATCAAAGCCTTTATCAAAGCGATAAGAGATAGCGCGATTAGTAAATAAAGAGGCTATACATTGTTTAACTGATAATAACAAAGCTTTTTCACCTGAAATATTTAAAAAAGTTTCTTGCTGCCCAGCAAAAGAAGCGTCAGGTAAATCTTCAGCTGTTGCGCTAGAGCGAACCGCAACATCAATCGCTTTACTTTTATTTTCTTTAGATAATTTTTTATAAGCTAAAATAATTTCATCTTTTAAATCTTTAGGCATTTCGGCCTCTAAGATAGCTTGACGAACTAATTTTCCACGCTTCATTAAATTACGAGTATCGTGTGTATCCAGGTCTTTTAAAATTTCTTTAATTTTTGTTTTTAAACCAGCTGTTTCTAAAAAATAGTCATAAGCTTCAGCGGTAGTAGCAAAACCATTAGGCACATGAATGCCTTTGCTTTTTAATTTTTGATACATTTCGCCCAAAGAGGCGTTTTTCCCTCCGACTGAAGGAACATCTTTAATAGATAATTCTTCAAAAAAACGAATAAAAACGGGCTTTTTCATAAATTAATTTTTTAATTTTTTATTTTAATTTTTTATGTTTTTATTATAGCACATTCTTTACTTTATTATAATAATGAATTATTATATATTTGCGGCGGGCGTGGCGGAATTGGTAGACGCACTTGGCTTAGGACCAAGCGGGGCAACCCTTGAGAGTTCGAGTCTCTCCGCCCGCACCACAATAATCATTTTTTTTCACAAGTTCATGTTTTATTTTTTGCATAACTTTATTCCTTCAAGCATCTTGTGGCAAGCTGGACCATTAACTATTCGTTATTATGGTCTAGTTTTATTATTAGCTATGATAGCTGCTATTTTATTAAGCATTAAAATAGCAAGCTGGTATCAAATTCAAAAAGAAAAAATTATTGATCTAGCTATTTATTTAATTATTGGCGGATTAATAGGCGCTAGAATATATGAAATATTTTTAGAGTTTTCATATTATCAAAATAACCCTCTAGCTATTTTTAAAGTTTGGCAAGGAGGATTAGCTATTCATGGTGGTATTATTGGTGGCTTTATAGCTCTATATTTATTTTCTCATTATAATAAAATTTCTCTTTTAAAGTTAAGCGCCTTAGTAGTACCAGGATTAGCACTGGGTCAAGCAATTGGCCGTTGGGGAAATTGGTTTAATCAAGAATTATTTGGTTTACCATCCACACTACCCTGGTCCATTCCTATCTCTCCAGTTAACAGACCCTCTAATTATCTAGATTTTAATTTTTTTCATCCTACTTTTCTATATGAAAGTTTAGCCTGTTTAGTCTTAGCTGCTATTCTCTTTTATCTTAGTTGGCGTTGGCGCAAAAATGAAAAAAATCAAAAATCCATTATTATTATTTATTTAAGTTCTTACGCCTTTATCCGTTTTATGTTAGAATTTATAAAGGTTGATGAGACTCCTATTTGGCTTGGCTTAAGATGGCCTCAAATAGCTAGTTTATTGATGATAATACCAGTTTTTATCCTTCTAATTAAAAATTACCAGTTAACAAAAAAATAAATATGTACCGTTATCATTTAACAAATTTTTCTAACTTAAAACTCAACAAACACTTAATCACCTTGTACGCCACTGGACTAATTCTGGCAATTGCAACCTATGTTACCGCCTATATAAATTCTAGCTTCATTGAAACTTTTATTGGTCTACATTACACCGGCCTCTTTTTTATTTCTGCTAACATTATTACTCTTCTGGCAATGATTTTTTTTCCTTCTATTATCAAGCATTGGGGAAATTTTAGAACTATAAAAACAATGTTGATTTTGGGTGTTATTTCTTCTTTAGCGTTGATAGCTTTCTCATCTCCCTGGTTATTGTTTATCTTTTTTATTATTATGTGGGCGAGTTTAAATTTAGTTTGGATTAACATGGATATTTTTGTAGAAAGTTTTACCAACAATAAAAACACAGGAAAAGTAAGGGCAATCTTTTTTACTTTCATTAATATTGGCATCATTTTATCTCCCATTATCTCAACCCGTTTAGTGGGAAAAGATAATAACTACCCTGTAGTTTATCTGTTTTCCGCTGTAGTTATAATTATATTTTATCTTTTATTAACTTTTCTCAAAAAAAGAGTTGACAAAAAAATTGTCTTCAAACAACAAAAAATTAAACAAACAATTATTGATTTTTGGCGAGATAAAAATCTTAAAGGTTTATACGCGATTTCATTTTTCTTAAATTTATTTTTTAGTGTTGTGGTTGTTTATGTTCCTATTTATTTACATACTGTTATTGGTTTTGATTGGTCAACGCTAGGCATTCTATTCGCTATCATGCTTCTACCTTTTATACTATTTGAAATACCAGCTGGAATAATTGCTGATAAGTATTTAGGAGAAAAAGAGATTTTATTTCTTGCCTTAGGCATACTAACACTTTGCTTATTTTTATTCTCCTACACAAATTCTACGAATCCTATAGTATGGGGGGCTTTGTTATTTGTTAGCAGGATAGGGGCCGCCTTAATTGAAGCGATGCGTGAATCACGATTCTTTAAAATTGTTGACGCTACTGATGTTTCTTATATAAATTTTCTGCGAACTTCCTATCCTTTAGGCTATTTAGTCGGCACCAGCTTAGGTGTTATTGTCTTGTCTTGGTCTAATATTCCCAATCTTTTCTTCTATTTATCAATTCTATTCTTATTTGGTTTTTATTTTATCTATATTATAAAAGATAGTAAATAAGACTATCTCTTGACTATTTTGACTTAGTTTATATAATGATTCCATGTGGCGGGTATCGTATAATGGTTATTATGTCAGCCTTCCAAGCTGAAGATGGCGGTTCGATTCCGCTTACCCGCTCAAAAAAATCACTCCCTTAGGAGTGATTTTTATTTTTTAATATTTACCAAAATTATATTCAACTATTTTTTTTCTTATAGGCCCTCTAATAATAAAATATAAACCACCTCGAAACCATTTCCATAAAACCTTAACAACCCCTTCTTTTTCCAGCCTTCTAACTGAAAAAAATAATTTTGTACTTTTTATCATTCTATATTTACCTATTTTTGATAAACGTTTAATATAATCGTAATCTTCACCAATAAAAATACTTTCATCAAAACCATTAATCTGCTCATGCGCCTGCTTATCAACCATAATACCAACGCCAACTGAAGCGGGAAAAAAATATTGACCCGCAAAACAAACTAAACGATAAGCTTTTTCAAATAAACGATAAATAGGGTTTGTGGAATTAAAAATTAAATAAAACCCAGCTGATTTTAATTTTCTACTAAGAAACTCACTATATGCTTTATTTAAAAAATCAACTGGAATTTTAGTGTCAGCGTCTAAAAATAAAATCGTATCACCTTTTGCCTTGGCTGCGCCTTGATTACGCTGTCTAGCTGGTGATCTCTTTTTGTCTTGCACCACCAAAGCCCCTAAACTTCTAGCCATCTCAATAGTATCATCTTCAGAGTAAGCATCTGAAACTATTACTTCATAATTATCAAATTTTTGCTCTTTAATTAATTTTAATAATTCTGGCAAATATTTTTCTTCATTTAAAGTTGGAATAACAATAGAAAGCATATGGATTTAAAATAAGGTACGCGCAAATTCCCAAAATATTTTATTATCATGTTTATACTGCCAATACCACCATTCAACTCCCCATAAATATGCTTTTTTAAATCTTGTTCTACGAGCATATTCTAGATTATCTTTAAATTGATCTATATCAAAAGAATAACTAGCTTCTTGTTGAGAAAGATGAATAATTTTACCTTGAGGAACCCAGGGCTCGGCTTGTAACTCAGCAATAATTCTTTTTTCTACCGGAATATTTACTAGCCAAGCTTTCAGGCGATAAAACCAGGGCGGAATAGGATAACGCGTATATCCTAACCAGCGATTCCACACTACTCGATACATAGTTGTACCAAAAACATCACCATAACGTGACTCTTTAATCCAAAAATTTAATTCTCCTGGACCAGAAACCATCACCGGCCTCTTGTCTAAAGATTTTAATAATTTTAATTCTTGTTTAAAAAATTCTTCATCACTAGGAGGGCAAATACCAAAAAAATCTAAAAACGGCTCATTTTCTAATTGCCAATAAACAATAGACGAATTATCTTTATATCTATTAACTGTTTTTTCAATCATTATAAGTGTACGCTTTTGTGTATCACTAATACTTTCTTGATTAGTCCAATTAGGAGCATGACATTCCGGCCAACGGGGTAAGCGCCAACCAACACTGATAACAAATTTAACATCTCTTTTAGCTCCTTCACTAATCATGTAATCATAATCTTTATAATTAAAAACACCCTTTTCTTTTTCAATTTCATCCCAATATATTGGCAATCTAATTTCTTTTACTTCTAAATCATTTATAATTGCTAAATAAACTTCACGCCAATCCAAACCTAGTTCTTCTGCGTATTTCCTAGAAAAAGTAACCCCTAAAAAATCTGATTCAAATTTTGAATAATCATAATTTTTATTGTTAGCAAATATTTTCATAAATATTATTAAATTTAAAACAATAACAATAAAAACTAAAAATAATATTTTTCCACGGTGACTCATATAATTAAAATGTATAAACCAACGCTAATAATTATAACTGCTAATATTTTTTGTAATAAAATATTCTTTGACAAATCTTCTTTAAAAATTTTAGGCGCAAAGATAGAAATTAAAGTGCTCAAAATAATAATCCAAGCATATTGTACTCCTTGCAAGGCATTAACTAAAGCAACTGGGCCGAGAAAAATAGCATAATTTTGTAAAATAAAACCTATAGCTCCTAAAGATTGATTGAAAACTAATAATAACTGCTTCTTTGAATTTCCTGGTTTACGACGAAATAATTTAATAATTTCTTGACGCGCCTTACGGGAAAACAAAAAGAAAGCAGCAAATAAAGCCGCCCCTAAACGAGTCCATAAAAAAGCGCTTAAAAAATCTTGTTCAATATAAGCAAACTTTGAACCAACAAAAAATAAAGCATAAGCTAAAGCAGATAAAAGCGCTAAATAAACCGCTTTTTGAGAAAAATTATTTTCTATAGACCAATGTTGCCATAATTTTTCCCAAAAATTTTTTTTAGTTTTTGGTAAAAAGAATAAAAACAATAAACCAATAAGTAAAAAACAAATAGCCAACACCTGCTCAAAGCTTAAAGCATCTTTTAATATTATTAGCGCTAATGGCGCTGAAAAAACTGGAGTCGAACCACCAACAATAACTAAAACCCGAGAAGCCTCTCCTTTTCTTAAAGCAGCATATAAAAAAAATAAAGCCAAACTAAATAAAAAGCCTAGAAAAATATTAAAGAAAAAATTTAACCAACCCGGCCAATTTAAAAACCAAGGAGCTATGGCAAAAATCAATAAACCCATTACACTCGCCATAAAAGTGTAAGCCCTGGCGCTGGCTAATATTTTTTCAACTAAAAATTTATCTAATAAATTAGCTAAAGCCAAAATAAAATAAGCTACTAACGCAACTATTAACCAATCCATAGATTACTAATTATTTAATATCTCGTTTATAATATTTTCTGTACCCCGACGAGGTGCATAAAAATAACCATTAAATGCCGCTCTAGCTAAACGTCCATTTTTTTGCCAATCAAAAAGCCATTCATTTACGTAATCAACATCTAAAGCATCAATTCCTGAGCCAATTTCCAATAACCACTCTCTGTTAAAATGCTCTTGAGAACCAACTGGCTCTGACATAATAATAGGTAAGCCCAGGGCGGTATAAAAACTTAATTCCGAAGGCTTAGTCCATAAAACATCAGTTTCTCTAAGACATAAATTAAATAAACGAAAATATTCTACCTTTTGTGAATGATATATTATTTGTAAATTATCTAAAGCATCTAAACCTAATTCTTTTATTTTAACTTTAAAGTATAAATAAACATCTTCGCGACTACCGGCTATTAAATTTATTTTTATTTTCTTTTCTTTTAATTCTTGCTTAAGGTTTTTAATAATATTATAAGCTAATTCTCTTTGTGCACCAGCTCCACCAACAGCAAAAGTAAGAGTAAATGTTTTATTTAAATTTTCACTTAATTGTAAATTTTCTTTTTCTAATAAATTTAAATTTTTATTAATAAAAACCCTTCTTGGATCTAAAAATTTTAATCTATTGCTTAAATCTTTTTTTAAAACTAATTCATCTTCGCCTTTGTTTTCAAGTGGCAAAGGAAAGCCGCTAATAATTATATTTTCTTCTCTTACTCCATACATCATTAATCTGTTTTTTGTTCGTAAATTACTAGCAAAATATTTGATTTTACTTTTTTCTGGATTAATAGGCGCCCAAGCACGTGAAATATCTGCATCACAAATAATACAATATATAGGGCCTTTATACTCATAATACTCAGCACTATAAGCTGCCACAAAAAAGCTAGTCACAAAAGGCAAAGGATTTTTATTTAATTTATTAATTAAATTTTTTCCTACTCCTTTTTTAACTGCCCTGAAGAACATTTTTTGTTGTAAACTTTGTTTTGTTAACAATCTTTTAGGATAAAAAGATTCTATTCTTTGGAAATAGTCCATTATATTAAAAATAAGACCACCTAAAAATGGGACTTTTTTAAAATAAGAGATTCTTTCATAAGCTTTACGACTATTATTCCAGTACTTCCTTTCCCACAAACTAGCCCCATCATATTCATTCAAATTTAAATTACCCTCAAAACTCCAAGATAACAAAGGATAGGCAGCTCTTTGATGACCATAGCCCATATCCACAACCACTAAATGAATTTTTTTTGACATAAATTTAATTTATGTTTTTATTATACAATAAAAAGAAAGGTACTAAAAGAGCTAGAATAGATAATCTTATTTTTTTGTTTAATATTAGCTAATTATTAATTTTTTAACTAATATTAAATAAAAAATTATAAGACCAATTGTTCCACGTAGAACATTATAAAAAACTGAAATTATTTATTTTTTTTATAATATTAACATTGTTCTTTGTAGAACAATTTTAAAAAGATAACTGTTCTGCACAGAACATTAATATTTTTTATTTTCTTTTAAGATTTTATGTTCTTCACAGAACATTCATGTATTACATTTTTTAAAAACAAAGTAGTTCTTATTTTTAAAATGCTTATAAGCTTAATTATAGACTTTTTAATGTTCTACACAGAACATTCTGAAATATTTTAATTTATTAATAAAAAATTTTTATAGCATGTTAAAGGTATTATTATTTGTTCTACGTAGAACATTTTTTTATAAAACAAATAAAATTCAAGATAGTGTCTGGTAAACATAAAACAATTCAGATCTATCTCTAAATACTTCCAAAAATAAATCTTTATAAAAAATTTATTTCTAAAAAAGAAAAATTTAAAACACAAATTTTTTCTGTTATAAAATAAAAAATTGTTCTACACAGAACAATTTTATATATTTATTTTAGCTTATGTTCTATGTAGAACAAAAATATTTATATTAAATAAATTAATATTTTTTAATGTTCTGCGCAGAACATTAATAATAAATATTTTTTATCAATAAATTAAGCTAATATTAAACAAAAAACCGGAAAACCGGTTTTATTAGTGGACCATAAGGGACTTGAACCCTTGACCTCTTCCATGCCATGGAAGCGCTCTAGCCAACTGAGCTAATGGCCCTATATTTTATATTATTATATCCAAGAGAAAATAAAAGTCAACTATTAGTGCTCTCGCCAGGAATCGAACCTGGATCTAGAACTTAGGAGGTTCTTGTTTTATCCATTAAACTACGAAAGCCTTAACAAAAACATAATAGCTAAAAAACTTTATTTTTACAACAATAATAAATTATTTATAATAAAATTAAATAAATTTTGACAATAGCCCTAATATATATTAATATTATATAGATAGAATATAAAAAATTAAATTTAACAACCTTTTCGCCTTGGGAGGGACGAATGGTTTAAGTTTATGTTTAGCAAAGAAAACAAAATTGAAAAATTTAAAGACGCAGAAACTATTATTGGCCCATCAATAAAAGTAAAAGGTAATTTTAATGGTAAGGGAGATATTGTAATTGAAGGAATTTTAGAAGGATCCTTAAAAACTGATGCTAATGTTTTTATTGGTGAAAAAGCGCGTGTTAACGCTAACATAGAGGCTAGCGAAGCTTTTATTAGCGGAGAAATAAGTGGTAATATTAAAATTAAAAAATACTTAGCTATCGGAAAAAGCGCTAAAATAACAGGCGATGTCCAATGTGGAGAAATATCTATAGAAAGAGGAGCTTTAATCGGTGGTCAAATTATTGTAGCCTTTGAAAACAATAAAAAAAATGATGATAAAAAAACAGCTGAAGTTGAAGTTTAAGCCCAAAAGATTTTATGAATGTCTATATTTATGACGATTTTTTAAATAAATCTCGCTATAGACGCGCCTTAGCAAAAGTTGAAATAAGACTAACAGATCTCGGTCTTAATGGCAAAATTATCCGCCTAGGAGCTATTAAAAATGTTCGCGAGGTAATTCAATCTGAAATTAAAAATGGCGCTAAAAATATTATTGCTGTTGGCAACAACGAAACTGTTAATAAAGTTGTGAGCGCGATAATGAGCAGTAAAAGTTACGATCTCTTTAAAAAAGAGTTATTGTTTTCTATTATTCCTATTGGAGATAATAATTCAATTGCAGAGTCTTTAGGAATAAAGAAAAGTGAAGATGCTTGTAATATTATTTTAGCTCGTCGTGTAGAAAATATTAACATTGCATGGGCGGGAAAAAATATTTTTATTAATAAATTAGAACTTGTTAATAATGGCTTGAAAATAGAGATTGACAAAAAATACGAAATAGAATTAATAAATAAAAAAAACAGTGCTCAAATTATTAATATCGCTGATAAAAAAAGCTTAAACTTTTTTGAAAAAATAAGCCCTCAAGACAATCTATTAAATATCATGATAGATAAAGGAAAAGATGAAACTTTTATAGCTAGTAAAAATATTAAAATTAAAGGCCTTGGCGAGGTAATTCTTGATTCTTGTTTATTAGAAAAAACCCCAATTGACATAGGTTTGCTTCAGGAAAATTTAAACATTATTGTAGGAAAAGAAAGAAGCTTCTAAAAAACCGCTAATAATAGCGGTTTTTTCTTGTATTTTAACGTTGTTTAAGAAACTATTTGACCTTCAATTAAGCTTTTATTTTGATCTTTTTTATTAACCAGACTTTGTTGTAAAACAGTTAATAATGTCAAAATAAACCAATAAAGAGTTAAGCCTCCCGGCAAAGTAACACCAATAAATATGGTTAAAGCGGGCATGAAATATAACATTTGTTTATTCATAATCGCCGTCATGCTTTCTGCTTTAGAATTAGTTACTTCTGGTGATTTAATTTGCTTTCTTTTAGCCATCATCATTTTTGCTTGCCAAAACTGAGCCGCACCAGCTAAAACAGCTAAATAAATAACTGGTTTTGACAAATCCATAAAACCTAAAAATGTGCTATTTATAAACTCTGGCTTAGCAATAAAAGGATATACAAGATCAAGGTGTTTATCAATTCCATCTTTAAAAACTTGGAAAACTGCAATAAAAAATGGTAACTGAATTAACAAGGGCAAACAAGAAGAAAAAGGGTTAACATTGTTTTTTTTATAAAGACTCATTAATTCTTGCCCCAACAACTGCTTATCGTCTTTATATTTTGCCTTTAATTCATCTATTTTTGGCTGTATTTCTTGTAATGCTTTCTGAGATTCTATGGATTTCCTTGAAAGAGGCCATAAAATAGCTTTAATAATAAAAGTAAGAATAATAATAGCCAAACCAAGGTCTTGAAAAGCTAAATTATTATAAAGAAAAATAACTAAATTCAAAATAGGTTGATAAAAAATTGTCTGAAAGAGTTGATACATATATTTTTTTATTTAAGGGGGTCATTTCCCCCTTTATTAAAAGGGTTACATCGTAATATTCGCCAAATTGTTTTTATTCCTCCTTTTATAGGACCATATTTATCTATTGCTTGAATGCCATATTCTGAACAAGTGGGATGAAAACGACAAAAACCATGAGGATAAAATATTTTAAATGGGCTATGATCAAAAGATAATGTTTTTTGATAAAAACGAATCATCGCAATTATTAATCTAGAAAAAAATCGAAAAATAACATTAACCATACTGTTTAGCTGTTTTTGCTAAAGTTTTTAATAAATCTAGCTTAATATCAACAAAATTAGCCTCTTTAATTGACGGTAGAGCAATTATAACACAATCACAAGAAAAAGATAAATTTTGTTGAGCTTCTTTTACAATTAAAAAAATTTGTCTTTTCAATTTATGTCTTTTTGTTGCGCTTTTTTCAATTTTCAAACCTAATATAACAGCAAATCGAGATTGAGGTAATTTAGTTTTAATCATTTTAACGCCTAAAAACCGCCCATAGGTGCTACGGCCGGTTTGAAAGACTTGATCGAACTCTTTATCTAGATGTAATTTTTGAGTTTTTGGCAACATGGCTCAAAAACAATTATTATTTAGACAAAACCTTTCTCCCTTTGTCACGACGGCTTTTTAAAACATTTCTACCATCTTCTGTACTCATTCTTTTTAAAAATCCATGTTTCTTTTGAGCCCTTTTCTTATTCGGCTGATAAGTTCTTTTCGGCATATTTTCAAATTTATTAAATGAATACAAACAACATAACACTATTTTTTTAAAAGGTCAATATTGTTAATTATATTTATTAACTTTTTATTAACACCTTTTAAACAAAAATTTTTATTTTTTGCTTGTTTATAATATGTTTATCACCTATAATAATATCATATATGAACAACGAACAAATTTGGAGAGCTGTGTTAGGTGAGTTAGAAATCAGCCTTTCAAGAGCTAATTTTATTACTTGGTTTAAAGATACTTTTGTATCTTCTTTTGAAAATGAACAAGTTATAATTTGTGTTCCTAATGCTTTTGTTAAAAAATGGTTAGAAGAAAAATATCATAAAAACATTCTTCATTCCTTAGAAAATATTAGCAAACAAAAAATTAAAGAGATTATTTATAAAATTGAGCTTCAAAAAAATCATCAAAAAATTGAAGCGACTACCTCAAACACTAAAAACAAAGAAATAATTAATGAAGAAAAGATTATTAAAAATGAAAACAGTGCTGAAAATAGCTCAAAATTTGGCCTAAACCCTCGTTATACTTTTGAAAACTTTATAGTCGGTAAAGGAAATGAGCTGGCCCATGCTGCTTGTCGAGCTGTAGTTAATAATTTAGGCAAAGCCTATAATCCTCTTTTTATCTATGGTGGAGTTGGTTTAGGAAAAACCCACTTGCTTCAAGCTATTGGCAATGAAGCCTCTAAATTTACTAATAAAATTTTATATACTACTAGTGAAAAATTTACCAACAACTATATTCAAGCCGTTCAAACTGGTAAAGCTAAAGAATTTAAAAATGTTTATAGAAATGTTGATTTATTATTAATTGATGATGTTCAATTTATGGGCGGAAAAGACGGAACTCAAGAAGAATTTTTTCACACTTTCAACGAGCTTCAACAGGGAGATAAACAAATAGTAATGACTTCTGATAGGCCACCAAAATCTATACCTGCTATAGAAAAACGCTTAATTTCTCGATTTGAATCTGGTATGGTGGCTGATGTTGGAAAACCAGATATTGAAACAAAAATTGCAATCTTAGAAAAAAAATCTTTAGAAAAAAACTTCCCCCTTGATAAAGATGTTTTAATATATGTAGCTAATAATGTACAAAACAACATTAGAGAATTAGAAGGAGCATTAAATAAAATTATAGTTATTCATCAATTAAACAATTCTGTTCCCACTTTAAAAAGTATAAAAAATGCTCTTAGTGATTATGTTTCTGATATACAAAGCAAATCAATGAGTGCTAAAGACATAATAGAGATTGTTGCTCGTTTTTATGAACTAAACATAAAAGAAATTACCGGTAATAGTCGTAAAAAAGAGTTAGTAAAACCCAGACAAATATCAGCTTATTTAATAAGAGAAGAGCTTGGGGCCTCTTACCCAAATATTGGACAAGAGCTAGGGGGAAGAGATCATACCACCGCCATGCACGCTTATAATAAAATAGTAAAAGAAATTAAAGAAAATGAAAACGAAAAACTAAAACAAGAAATAGAATCAATCAGGCAAAGTTTAAAAAATCAAAGCTATTAACTGTTTATAAACTCTTAAAAACCTTAACTATTTCTGTTTATTTCTCTTGTATAAATAAACATCTAACTGTTTAAAACTAAAGATTGTTCACAAGTAAAAAAAGTATCAACAGTTAAGCAAATAAATAATAACAAGAAATTAATAAGTATATACACAAGAAAATAAAGCTAATAATAAGAGAAAAAAGTCCAAAAAAACAATTGTGCACACCCCTTATTATTACTATTATTTAATATATATAAATATAACTATATAATAATATGAAGTTGGTTTGTCTTCAGAATAATTTAAAAAAAGGTTTAGCTATAGTAAGCCATATAAACAATAAGAATATTAATTTACCAATTCTTAATAACATACTAATTAGAGCTAATGAGGCTGGAGTTGAATTAATTAGTACTAATTTAGAAATGGGAATAACTCATCAATTAAGAGGTAAGGTTGAAGATTTTGGTGAAATAACCATTGATTCTAAATTGTTTAGTGATTATGTTAATTTGTTGCCAGAAGATAAAGTTGAGTTTTTAAGTGAAAAGTTAGATATTAATATTAAATGTGGAAACTATAAAACAAAAATGAAAGGAGAAGACGCTAAAGAATTTCCTTTAATACCAATTATAGATAAAAATGATTGTTGTAGTTTAAATATTTTTGATTTTAAAAAAGCTGTTTCTTCTGTGGTTTTTTCGGTTGCTAGTTCTGATAATAGAATGGAACTTTCTGGTGTGTATTTTAAATTTAATGATAAAAAATTAATTTTAGCAGCTACTGATAGTTATCGTTTAGCAGAAAAAAGTGTTGATTTAAAAGATAGTAGTATTAAGGATAAAGATATAATTGTTCCCGCTAAAACAGTTAATGAAGTTTTAAGAATTATTTCTAGTGTTACTTCTGATGTTAAAAATTTAGATTCAGATCTGATAAATATTTGTATTTCTGATAATCAGATTTTGTTTTCATTTTCTTCAGTTGAGTTAATTTCTAGAACTATTAATGGTCAATATCCTGATTATAAACAAATAATTCCAGATAAATATAAAACAGAGGCTGAAATTTCAAAAGAAGACTTTTTAAGAGCGGTAAAAGCATCATCTGTTTTTTCAAAAAATGGGGTATATGATGTTTCTTTGGTTTTTCATAAAAAAAACTTAAATATATATTCTTCATCTAATCAGAGTGGGGAGAGCTCAATTGATATTCCTTGTGATTTTTCAGGAGATGATAATGATATTGCTATTAATTATCGATATGTTTTAGATGCTTTAAATGTTATTGAAGGAGAAACTGTTTCTTTGAAGGTTATAAACAACAACACTCCTTGTCAGATATCGTCTCCAAATGATGAATCTTATTTATATATTATTATGCCTATTAGAAATTAAATTAAGATTAATAATTAAAAAAACCATCTTTAAAGATGGTTTTTTTGTTTGATTTAAATTATTTAATTAAATTAAAATTTACAAGTCCTGTTTCACAATTACCAACATCATCACAAGCAATAACTCTTAATTTTTGATAGCCGTTTTCTAGTTCAAATAAAGGTATGTTAATAAATTGATCTGAACCAAAACCAGGGAGGCTATTTTCATTTATTTGATATCTAATGCTTTTAATTCCTCTTGGAGACTGAGCTTCAACTTGAACCTCTAAAATATCTTTATTTATTAATTCACCTTCACTTGGTTTAATTATTTTTAGTGTTGGTTTGTTTTCTGGTTTTATTAATTCTAAACTTTCTAATATCTCTAAATTGCTTTTTTGTTCATTTTTTTCTGACCACTTATTAACAGCTTCTTCCCATTTTTGATACTGAGGATCGTTTTCTGGTTTTTCTGGCTCTGGTCCAAGAGGATCATTTTTGTTTATATAATGAAGAATTGAGTGGTGGTTAAAAACCTCTATTTCCTCTTTTAATTCTTCAGGGGTTTCATTACTTGCTATTAGTCCAGTTTCTTTATCTATAGTTATTTTTTGAGAATATTCTAGCGTTCCATCAATAGCTGCTTTTCCACTTTCTTCCTCTTCTAGTTTATTAAAAGTTTCAACTGGACTTCCGGTTAAAACTCTTTTCATAAATTCATTCCAAATAGGGGCAGCCACCACGCTACCATCAGCGCCACGACTCATTTCTGAGCTATCGGTATTGCCCACCCAGACGCCCGTAACAATAGAGGGGGTGTAACCAACTGTCCAAGCGTCTTTAAAGTCGTTGGTGGTGCCAGTTTTAGCCGCTACAGGGCGATCGGATAGCGTTAGCCAGTTCTTTTCTCCAAAAACAAAAGCTCTGGCACTATTATCGCTTAAAATATCGTTAATCATTCTAGCTGATTGGGTTGTTAAAACTCTTCTTTCATTGTTTTTGCTTTCTTCTATGATTTTTCCATTTTTATCTTCAATTTTTAATATAAAAGTGAGGTCGTTTATTTTTCCCTCTCGAGCAAAAGCGCTAAAAGCATTAACATGCTCTAACATTTTTACTTCTCCACCACCAAGAACAAGTGATAATCCAAAACGACTTCTATCTGAGAAAGTAGTGTAACCCATGTTTTCAGCTAAATTTAAAACCTGATTAATACCTGCTAAATAAATAGCTTTAACAGCAGGAATGTTTAATGAACCAGCTAAAGCTTGTCTAATACTAACTGGACCCAATTCTTTTCCGTTGTAATTTTGAGGGGTGTAACTTTCATTTTTATCTGTTGAGAAATTAGTGATAACATCATATAGTTTTGTGCTGGTTTTGTAACCCTGTTCAAATAGAGCAGCATAAACAAGTGGCTTCATAGATGAGCCCGGTTGTCTTGGTCTACTAGGAACGCTAACCTGACCATCAATAGAATCATCAAAATAATCTCTAGAACCAACTAGAGCTAATACTTCTCCGGTTTTAGGGTCAATAGAAACCAAGGCCGCATTATTAGCTGAATATTTCTCTTGGTAATTTTCAGTTTTTTCTTTTATAATTTCTTCTGCTATTTTTTGTTTTTCCCAATCAATACTGGTATATATTTTATAACCATTTCTTTCCATTTCAATTTCTCCATATTTTTCAGCTAAAATAGACCTTACCATCATTACAAAGTGAGGTGCAAAAATACTAGTTTCTTGTTTAGCAAATTTTAATTCATAATTTTTAGCAGCTTCTTTTTCATTGTCTGTAATATAGCCTTGTTCAGCCATTACTTCTAGAATATAATCTTTTCTACCTAATAATATATCTAGGTTTTTGCCATAAGGAGAGTAACGACTAGGAGATTGAGGAAGAGCGGCTAATAAGGCGGCCTCTGCTAAGTTTATATCTTTAACACTTTTAGCAAAGAATTTTTGACTAGCAGCTTCAACCCCATAAGCATTAGAGCCATAGGGAATTTCATTAAGATACATTTGTAATATTTCGTCTTTGCTGAATTTTTTTTCTATTCTTTGAGCTAAAATAATTTCTTTGATTTTTCGGACATAACTTTTTTCAGAACTCAAAATAGCATTTTTTACAAACTGTTGAGTTAAGGTTGATCCACCAGCCTTTCTGCCGTATAAAACATTAGTAATAGCGGTTCTAAACATAGCCCAAACGCTAAAACCTCCATGTTTGTAGAAATTTTTATCTTCAATAGCAACAGTCGCGTGTTTTACATGATCAGGTATTAAATCAAGGCTAATTAAAGTTCTTTTTTCTTCGCCATGGACTTCATATAAAAGATACTCACCACTACGATCAAATATTTTTGTGCTTTGTGCAACCTCCCTATCTATTAATTGATTTGGATCGGGTAGGTCTCGGGATAATCCAGCGATAAAGATAAAAATAAATAAAATAGCAATTGATCCTAAAAGTAAGAAAAATAAAAATAATTTTTGTAATAATTTTTTCTTTTTATTTGGTTTTTTCTGATTTTTTCGCCAAAAATCAGCCTTGGGAGCATTGACTGTGCGCAGTTGCTTAATAGGCATATAGAGTGTATTTAATAATTTCAATCACATTCTATATTATAGCAAATATATTAAGTAAATAAAAAAGGCTCTTTATAGAGCCTTTGGTTAACAGGATATTATTCTATCCTGATCTTCGCCTTCTTTTTTGGTAAGTTCAAGGCGATTTAATAAAAAAATAAAATTAGAGCAATCTTCTTTTAATTGATTGATGATATTTAATGTGTCGCAAGACCCGAAACCATCTTCTAATAATTTAAGGGTTTCTGTTTTTTTTGTCATTTTTTTAGACAACTCATAAAGAGAAGATGCTCTTTTTAGTTTTTGTGATGTTTTCATTTTAATTTCCATTGTTTAAAGGTTTTTTAATTTTTAAAAGTACTAATAAAAAAACCGGCTTTTGCCGGTTGTCTAAATTTATCTATTTTTATTTTTAAGACAAATTAAAACCGGCTTGAATAATAATCAGGCTAATGATAATAATCAAGTTGTTTAATTGTCTTAACATATTGCTAATATTATCATGAGTTGTAATTTTGTCAAATAAGATATAAAGTAATTATGTATTGATAAAATATGATTATTACTAGTTTACAAAATCCAAAAATAAAACAAATTGTTGCTCTTAGGAAGGCTAATAAAAGAAAAAAACAAGACCTTTTTGTGATTGATGGTTTAAGAGAAATTAAAGTTGCCCTTGATTATGGTTTTCAATTAGAAGATATTTTTTATTGTCCAGAGCTTAGTCAAGAAAAATATGATTTTTCTGGTAAAGAGATTTATGAGACCAGTAAAGATGTTTTTAAAAAAATAGCCTATGCTGATAATCCTAATGCTTGGTTGGCGACAGTTAGGCCAAAATATCATAATTTAGATGATTTAAAAATTAAAGATAAGGCTTTAATTATAGTTTTAGAGTCAGTAGAAAAACCTGGTAACTTAGGGGCTATTATTAGAACCGCTTATGCCGCTGGAGTTGATGCGGTGATTATTAATGAAACTCAAACAGATTTGTATAACCCTAATGTTATTAAAGCTAGTTCTGGTCATGTTTTTAGTTCTATGGTGATAATAGCTGATAAGGAGAAAACTTTAAAATATTTTTTGGATAAAAAAATCAACATATACGCTACCAGTATTAAAGCGGCTAAAGATTATACAAAAATTAATTGGCAATTAGATTCGGCAATTGTTTTTGGCTCAGAAGCACAAGGTTTAAGTGATTTTTGGTTAGAAAGAGCAAAACAAAACATTATTATTCCTATGCAAAAAGGGATAGATTCTCTTAACGTTTCTGTAAGTGCAGGAATTATTGTCTATGAAGCGCAAAGACAGAGAAATTTAGACTAATAAGAGCAAATTTCTAATAAAATTAATTTGACAATCAATAAGGCATTCTGTATTATCTAGATAATGAAAATGCGCCCATAGTTCAATGGATAGAACACCAGCCTTCTAAGCTGGACATGTAGGTTCGATTCCTACTGGGCGTACTTGTTTGTTTTTAAGATATTAATTATTATATATGCAGAATAAAAAGAGTTCAGTTAAAAAAGTAATCACTAAAAAACCTTTAGTTAAAAATAATGATTCAAAAAGTAAGGAGGAATTAGAAGAATTGTTTAATTTTAATTTTGGTTGTGATTGTAGTTCTTGCCATCATCATTGTGGTGATGATAAGTAGCTTTTATTAATGGTGCCTATGGTGTAGTGGTAACACAGCAGGTTGTGGTCCTGTTATTTCGGGTTCGATTCCCGATAGGCACCCCTAAAGGTAATTAAAAATATCCCAGTAAAATGGGGTATTTTTTGTAAAAAACGAGTTACCCCTAATGGGAAGACAAACTGATTGACGAAATTATATTTATTTAGTATGATTTTTAGTTATTTGTTGTACATTTATAAACTTAAAAATAGGAGGAGCGCAAATGCAGGATCAAATTTCGGCAACTGAATTAGCAATTAAAGCGTATCAAAAACTCAAAGAAGTCGACCCAGAAAATGAACTTTTAAAATGGATGGACTCTGATGATGTTTCTGATGAAGATTTCGTTAAAAAGTTTTGGGATAAAAAAGACCCGCCAGAAAAATTTGCTGGTTCGATGGTTTCGATGAGAGTTGAAACTAACTATTACTTGGCGGTTAAAAAAGAGTTAAAAGATAAATTTAATATTGAAATTTAAACTTTAAACTTTTTTGGACTTATAATTTAATGTTATAAGTCCTTTTTTATATCAATTTACCAAATATTCCATCAAAAAAGTTTTCCAACTTTTGCGCTTAGCCACCCCTAAAGGGAATGTATAAAAATAGCTCTAATGTTAGAGTTATTTTTATTTTGATTTTGCTGATTATTCCTTTTGGAGGATTAATTCCGTGTTTTTTATATTATTTATTAATGTGGCCCACTGCGCTTATAAAAAAATAGTAATATAAAAAATATTATTCATTAGAGGAGTTTTAAAAAACTCCTTTTTTATTAAAAGTTCTAATCAATAATTGACAACTTTAACTCTGCAACAGTACAATAATTGACAAAAAATTATTATTGTGATATTATTCATGGTTAAATAGTCCTTTAAAATTCACCAAAAAAAGCAGCAAAAATGAAAAAAGCAGAAGCTCTTATTGATTTGAGCCCAGATTACCTTC
>JAVEZP010000001.1:199938-309526 GCA_034002925.1 Patescibacteria group bacterium
CAATAATTGACAAAAAATTATTATTGTGATATTATTCATGGTTAAATAGTCCTTTAAAATTCACCAAAAAAAGCAGCAAAAATGAAAAAAGCAGAAGCTCTTATTGATTTGAGCCCAGATTACCTTCATGTATTGGAGGAAAATGGCGTAATTGTTGATATTCCCAGTAGGAACGATAAGCATATGAAGTGGATTAAAAGCCACTCTATGTTAGTTCATGGAAAAAAACAGCGCATTGAGGGGCATTATCGCCGAGGCGATATTGTAGACGGGATGTTTGTCACTAAAAACTTTTACATTTCTCCTAGCCTGTTAGGCAAAAGAATAATAGGAAAATGCGTAATTTTTTCACGTATTAACTATTTTAAAGGAGAAATTTCTTTGGTCTTGGATATTTATCCGGACCCAGAAAGCTCTCCCTTGTTTAAGCTTAAAGTCGGCACCCCGCACGGAGGTGATGGGGCAATTGAGATTCCGCAGACAAATAAATTTGTTAAATTTGAAAAAATAAAATAAATTTATTTATCTCTATAAACCATCCTTTAGGGTGGTTTTTTCTTTGTCTAGCTAGTCAAATTTCCTTGCTGTGTTAAAATGATAATAAGTAACTAATTTATGTTTAAATCAAAAATTTTTAAATTGAAAAATGAAAATCTAGAATTATTGCGTCCTGGTGATAAACCCATAGATCAAGATGTTTTAGATGAGCTTAGAGGGCCTAGAAATCCAGAAGAAGACTTGCAGATAGCTTCTTTAGAGGATTTACAAAAAACACTATCAAAAGAGAGTCGAGAATTATTAGGAGAAAGAGAAAGGGTTAGCTCTGGTGTTTTTGGGCCTTTGTTTAAATTACAATTTAAAGACAAAGATGGGGGTATAAAGTATCTTTTGGAGCGTTGTTTTGTAAGGGATCAGGCTTATGAAAAAAGAGTTGAGGTAGAGGGTATGTTTAGGGAGGCACCAGCAGATTCTCAGCCGCGTTTTCGTTTTTTTAATGAGGATCCACAAAGAAGTCGTTTCATTGTTGATTATCTATACAATGAAGCAATGGCACTGCAGAAGCTTCAAGGAATAGAGGGTATCCCTAAGTTTTATGGCTCAGTAGATAAAGACTCTCTTTACGGTTCTACTTTACAAGAATTTATTGATGGTGATGATTTAAGCGAACTATCATTGACTGATATAGAAAATAAAGGCTTTTCTTTAGATGAAATTTTAGAAAGACTGAAAAGAACTTACAGGAAAGCGGCTGAATCGGGCTTTATTTTAAACAATCCTGCTGAGGCTACAATTATGATTGATCAAGAAGGGCGCCCTTATATTACCGATTGGTATTTATATTCTCAGGGCAATATCAATCATGAGGGGCCTATGAAAGATTTGTATTTAAAAGGCATGGCTGATTTAGAACTTATGATAAAAAATAAAATAGTATGATAAAAAGATTTAGTTTAATTAGTTTAATTATTTTTTATTTTCTTTTCCCTTTTAATGTTTTGGCGCAATCATCTAATTTAGAAACAACGCAGACTAAAGCTAGGGTGATTAAAATTTTAGAGGAACGTAGTTTGTTGAGAGAAAATAATTCACAAAGCATTCAACAAGACTTAGAGTTATTAGTTTTGGAAGGTGATTTAAAAGGGCAGATATTTATATTTAAGGGCATAAGTGAAATAGATGTAATTAGTGGTCAAAATTATAAAGTAGGTGATCGGGTTTTAATAAGTATTGAAAAAGATGCTAATGGTAAAGACTTAGTATATGTTTTAGATTATGTTCGTGATAGGGCTTTATTTTGGTTGTTTATTTTGTTTATTGTTGTTGTGCTTGTGGTGGGGAAAAAAATAGGATGGCGCTCTATTTTAGCCTTAGTTGTTAGTTTTTTCTTAATTCTTAAAGTTCTCGCCCCTCTTATTTTATTAGGATATAATCCAGTTATAATAGGGCCTTTAGCCGCTCTCTTGGTTTTAGTTACTCTGGTATATTTAACTGAAGGCTTTAACATTAAAGCTCATATTTCAGTGATAAGCATCTTTTTTGCGCTCTTAGTAGCTTTAGGTTTGTCAGCTCTTTTTGTGAACTTTGCTCGTTTAAGCGGCACTTCTACTGAAGAGACTATTTTTTTAATAAGCGCTAATATTCAGGCTATTAATTTTCAGGGTTTATTATTAGCGGCTATCATTATTGGTGCTTTAGGTGTTTTGGATGATATTGTGGTTGGACAAGTAGAGTCTGTGTGGCAACTTATGCTTAATAATCCGGAAAGAAAAAAGAGTGAAATTTTTAAATCAGCTATGAGTATTGGTCGTGCTCATTTAGGGGCTATTATTAATACTTTGTTTTTAGCTTACGTGGGCGCTTCTTTGCCTTTGGTTTTATTGTTTAGCATTAGAAGTGAGCCTTTTTTGTCCTGGTCACAAGTTTTAAATCATGAGATAATAGCTACGGAAATAGTGCGCACCCTAGTCGGTGTAGTAGCTTTATGCTTAGCTATGCCTATAGCTACTTTTTTAGCGGTTTTGATTTTAGATAAAAAAATAAAACTCAATTAATTTATATGAAGAGATGGCAAAAACAGTTGTTTTCAATTAGACAATTTTTTAGTTTGAAAAAAAACTTTTTTTTAATTTTAGCTTTTAATTTTATTCTTATTGCCTTACTCCCATTGCTTATAAGAAATACAATTTTTGGTATATCAGAGAATTTTAGCATTTTTATTCTTTCCAGTTTATTATTAATTACAGCTTATTTAATTAGTTTGTTTTATTTACATGAAATACAACGTTTAAAAAGATATCAGCTTAATTTAGAGGATCGTTTACAGGAGACTTTTAAATATATTGGTTCTGTTAATCTACAAATGGAAGAAATGAAGGCCTCTTTTTCTAACTTTAAAAAATATCCAGAAAACAAAAAAGATATTAAAACCGTATTTAACTATTTTGCGGAAAAGATAATGACTATTTTAAATGTTGATTGGTTGATTTTGAGGGTAATAGATATTAATAATGCGCACAGCTTAAGAGATGAAAGATATTCTCGAAATAATAAAAAAGTTGATTTTTTAAAAATTGACAACAAAGATATTATTGCTGGCAAATGTAGTGAAGAAGAAGTAAGCATTATTCAGTCAGAGCAGAGCGGATTTTATATGAAATCTTTTTGTATTTTGCCTTTTAAATTAAAAAATAAAGATCAGGAATTTTTTGTTAAATCCATGGTTAGTCAATTAGAGATGCTTTATATCGTTTTTTCCATTTTAGACAAGAAAAAAATTAAAAAAAATAATAAAATTAATTAAATTAAATAAAAATATGCCTACTAAAAAACAAAGTTCAAAAACTCAAAGCTCGTCCAAAAAAGCAAGTTCAGAAAAAATTAATTTTTCAGAATTTAAAGTTTATGGTCATGATCTTTTAACTGAAGTAAAGAAAATTATTAAAGCTGGTAATGCTCGTCGTATTATTATTAAAAATGAAAAAGGCAAGGTTTTAATGGAGTTTCCAGTAACAGTTGCGGTAGTTGGCACAGTGTTTACGCCAGTATTAGCCGCGGTCGGCGCTTTAGCTGCTTTGGTGGGTAAATGCAGTATCGTGGTGGAAAAGAAATAAGGAAAACAATAAAAAAAGAGCTTTGATCATATAAGCTCTTTTTTTGTGGTCTAATTAATATTGTTCTATTATTTTTAGGATTTCATCTCTTTTTTCTTCCATTAGTTCTTTAGTTTTTGCTTCTAAATTTAAGCGAACTTTATTTTCGGTGTTAGAGGCTCTCACGTTAAACCAAAAATCATCATAACTGATGCTAATGCCATCTAGAGTGCTAATTTTTGCCTCTTTGTAATTTGAAGCTAGTTCTTCGAATATTTTTTCTTTATTATTAACACTGCGATTAATCTCGCCTGAATGATAATATTTTTGATATTGTTTGATAAATTCAGAGCTAGTACTGTTTTGTGCAGCAAAAAGCTCAAGCATTTTGCCAATCATGATAATAGGCATTTCAAAACAACCAATATTTAAGTTAAGGAAAAAATGACCAGATGATTCTCCTGCAAAATAAGCATTTTCTTGTAACATCTGTTCTTTAATTAAGGAATGCCCAACTTTAGTGATGACAGGAGTGCCACCAGCGGCAACAATTAAATCTTCAGTTATTTTTCCAGGTCTGATATCATAACAAATTTTACTACCAGGCTTATCCTTTAAAAATATTTGAGCCAATAAACCACGAATAATAGCTGGATCTATTATTTGCCCTTTATTATCTAGAAAAAAAACTCGATCACCATCACCATCAGTGGCAATACCTAGGTCAGCTTGTTCATCTACTATTTTCTGACTGAGTTGGCTTAAGTTTTCTTTTTTTAAAGGATCAGCTTCATGAGCGGGAAAGCTGCCATCTAATTCAAAATTAATTTTTAGCCATTCTCCTGGTATTTTTTCTGATAATAAATTTAAGTATTGAGCTCCCATGCTATTAGCGGCGTCAGCTACTATTTTTAAGGGGCGTAAGTTGATATTAATAAAATCTAGGTCATGGTCTAATTGTTTTTCATCTAAATTATAGAGCTTGATGACTGGTAATTCTTCAATATTTTTATCGACTGTTTGTTCTTTTTGTTGCATTTTTTCTTTCAGCCAATTAATACCATTATCTCCACTGATTGGACGAGCCTGACGGCGTACTAATTTAAAACCATTCCATTCTTGAGGGTTGTGTGAAGCAGAAACCATAATACCGCCATCCGCTTTTTCAGTAGAGACAGCAAAATAGAAGGCTGGAGTTGAAAGTAGTCCTGCATCTAAAACTTGAACCCCTTTAGCTTGTAGTCCTTTAATTAGATGTTGATATATTTCCGGAGAGCTCAAGCGCATATCTCTGGCTACTAATATTTTTAATTTTTTTTCTTCACAATCACCATCGTGTTTTCTTAACTCAACAAAATTTTGAGCTAAATCATAGGCAAAGTTAGCTCGAAAATCTACACCAAAGACACCTCTAATATCATAAGCTTTAAATATTTCTGGGTTAAACATAAATTTATTTTTTAAGATTTAATAAAAGAGCACCTGAGCCTAAGGCAGAGCTTAAAAATAACAAGATTATTCCGATAACAGGAATCATGTTAAAACAAGCTATAATAACAATGCCTAATAAGAGACTACAAATATTAGGATGTTTTGTTTTAATTTTTAATTTTTTTACAATTTCAATACCCAACAAGAAGGCAACAAAAATAGGTCCTAAGCTTATAATGATGAGCCAAATAGAGAATATTATTATTGCTAAAGGAAGACCAATAAAACTAAGAGCGGACAGGATTATGAGTAGAGGGGTTAGCGCTATAATAAGTAGGCCCCAACCTAAAGCGACTAGAGGTTTTTTCTGCAATTGTTTCTGAGTATTGAAAAACAAATTTTTATTTATTTTTAATAATATTACAGCTATTATAAAAATGGCAATGATTTGATAAATTAATATTTGCCACCAAGTTGGCCATGAGCTTTCTCTATAGTTATTAGCCTCTGTTTTATAAATTAAACCTTTAATACTACTAGTGTTTATCGTTTGTTGATTTAAGAAGCCTTGATGATAAAAGTCACCATTAATATTGGCATTAGGCGAAAGATTGAATGTGCTATTTTTATCACCTTTAATTTTTAAATTACCAGCGATATTTCCTTCTAAATTAAGTGTTTCATACCAAAGATGGGCATTTTTTAAAACATATCCTTTAATTTCTATGTTTTGAGAAATAGCGCTTATATCCCAAAAAACTTGAGAATCTTTTTCTAAAAATAAAGATTGTCCTATAAAATTAAGATTACGAGCAATTATGCCATTAATTGTGAGAGTTTTACCCATTATGCGCACATTGCCATTGATTTCGCCATCAATAATAATATCTTCAGCTATGGCAATTAGATCGCCATCTAAATGACCTTTAATATTAATCTTTTCAGCCATGGCTATTAAATCCCCTTCTATTTCTCCTTCAATAGTGATATCCTTGCTGGTAGCGTAAACATTGCCCGTAATAGTTTCTTCGGGAGCGAGATATAAGCTTTCATTGTTGATAATTTTTTCTGCTTGAGCGCCTTGTGGTAGAGCACTAAAAAACAAGGCCAAAACAAACAAAAAGAGTAAATAAAACCTTTTCATAAATATTTGTTATAATAGATTATTATAACCTAAAAACATGATAGAAGCAATTAGAGACATTATTAATCAGGCTACAAAAATTAAGACTAGAGACGAGCTTTCAGCTCTTAAAAGAGTGGTTTGTAAAAAATATAAATTAGATTCTATTTTAAATGCTAATATTATTAAAGAGTATAAGCTTTTAGTTAGTATTGGTAAAATTAATGTCTATCCAGTATTTGAAGAGATATTAAGAAAAAGAAGCATAAGAACAATGTCAGGGGTAGCGCCGGTAGCGGTTTTAACCAAGTCTTATCCTTGTCCTGGCACTTGTGCCTATTGTCCCCGTCAAAAAGATGTGCCAGTTAGTTATTTATCTAATGAGCCAGCGGTAATGAGAGCAATTCGTTGTCATTATGATCCCTATGAACAAGTTTTTCAGCGTTTAAAGTCTTTAGAAGATAATGGCCATCATCCCGAGAAAATAGAATTAATTGTAATGGGTGGCACTTGGAGTTATTTTCCTCAAAAATATAAATATTGGTATATTTTAAATTGTTTTAAAGCAGCTAATGACTATTATCCTGCTCAAAAAAGAACTTTGAAAAAAATTAGTTTTCAAGAAAATTTAGATAAGATTAAAGTATTATTAGCTAAAGAGCAGAAGCGCAATGAATCAGCTCGTTATCGTATTATTGGCTTAACTCTAGAAACTAGACCAGATTATATTAACAAGAAAGAGGTTTTAGAAATGAGAGAGTTGGGTTGTACTAGAGTAGAAATGGGCGTTCAAGCTATTGATGATGAAATTTTAAAACTTAATCAAAGGGGACATGATGTGAAAGCGATAGTAGAAGCTACTAAGTTGCTAAGACTTTATGGTTTTAAAATTACTTATCATTTAATGCCAGCTTTACCTGGTGCTACCCCTAAAAAAGATCTGGCTATGTTTAAACAATTGTTTACTGATCATAATTTTCAGCCAGATCAGATCAAATTTTATCCAACAGTTGTAACAGAGGGTAGTCTTTTGTATGATTGGTACAAACAAGGAAAATATAAACCTTATTCTGATCTTGTTTTGCAAAATTTAATTATTGATTGTAAAGCGGTGGTGCCTAGGTATGTGCGTATTATCCGCTTAATTAGAGATATTCCAGCTGAATCAATTGTGGCTGGTAATAAAATTACAAATCTTCGTCAAATATTACAACAAAGAGGAGTGGTTTGTCATTGTATTCGTTGTCGTGAACCCCAGGGGAGACCAGTGGATGAATCGGTTTTAAATATAATCAGCTATCAAGCCGCTAATGCTTTAGAATATTTTATTAGTATAGACAGTAAAGATGGGCAGACTTTATATGGTTTTTGTCGTTTACGTTTAGATAAAAATAGTCCAATTGCTCCAGCTATTATTAGAGAATTACATGTTTATGGAGAATTGGTGCCAGTGGGCAGTGAAATTAAAGTGCAACATCGTGGTTTTGGTAAGAAGTTAATGCAAAAAGCAGAAGAGTTAGCATTAGAATTTGGCGCAGATAAAATAGCGGTTATTTCTGGAGTGGGAGTTAGATCTTATTATCGTAAATTAGGTTACAAATTATATAAAACTTATTTAGTGAAAAAAATAAAAAAATAATTTTTTTATTTTTGACAAAAACTTAAGGCTTACTTAAGATTAACAATATGGAAAACGATTTATTAAACAACTATGACCCTGAATTAGCTAGAATTATTCAACAAGAAGAAATAAGGCAAAGCAATGAGTTAGAGCTCATTGCTTCTGAGAATTATGCTTCGAAGTTTGTGCGAGCAGCTTTAGCTTCAGTTTTAACTAATAAATATAGCGAGGGCTATCCTGGTAAGCGTTATTATGGTGGTAATCATATTATTGATCAGGCAGAAAACGTAGCCATTGAAAGAGCTAAACTTTTATTTAAAGCTGAGCATGTTAATGTCCAACCACTATCTGGTTCTCCTGCTAATGCAGCTGTCTATATGGCTTTTTTAGAGCCTGGTGATAAAGTTTTGGGTTTGCGTTTAGATCACGGTGGCCATCTTTCACATGGGCATGATGTAAATTTCTCTGGTCGCTTATATAATTTTGTACAATATGGATTAAATAAAGATACAGAGAGGATAGACATGGATGAGGTGCGAGAGATTGCTTTAAAAGAAAAGCCAAAAATGATTGTGGCTGGTTTCAGTGCTTATTCTAGAGAAATAGATTGGCAAGCTTTTCAAGATATAGCTACTGAGATCAAAGCTATTAGTTTTGCAGATATTGCTCATATTGCTGGTTTAATTGCTGGTAAGCAATTATCTAATCCGGTGCCAATATTTGATGTTGTCTCCACCACTACCCATAAGACACTTCGTGGACCACGAGGAGCTATGATTATGTGCAAAGAACAATATGCTAAACAAATTGATCGATCAGTTTTTCCTGGTATGCAAGGTGGTCCTCATGACAATGTTACTGCCGCTAAAGCAATTGCTTTTGGCGAAGCTTTAAAGCCGGAGTTTATAGAATATTCTCGTCAAGTTATTTTAAACGCTCAAGCACTGGGCAATGCTTTAATGAAAAGAGATTATCGTTTAGTATCTGGCGGGACTGATAATCATTTATTTGTGCTTGATTTATCCTCACAGGCAGTTTCTGGTAAAGAAATGGAAAAAGTTTTAGAAAAGGCAGGTATTTCTGTTTCTCGATCTACTATTCCCAATGATCCTAATCCGCCTTTTAATCCTTCTGGTTTAAGAATTGGCACTCCAGCCTTAACTACTCGTGGCCTAAAAGAAAAAGAAATGGAGTTGATAGCGGAATATATTGATGTAGCGATAAAGAATAAAGATAATGAAGAAAAATTACAGACAATTAAACAAAGCGTTTCTGTTTTGTGTCAAAAATTTCCTATTAATTTATAGTTATGTATAAAATTATTGATGGTAAAGAAATTGCCGAAAAAATAAAAGATGAAATTGTTCAAGAAATTACAGCTTTAAAAAGTGGTCGTCCTAATTTAGCTATTATTTTAGTTGGTAATCGTCCAGATTCACGTCTGTATGTTTCTTTAAAAGAAAAAGAAGGTTTTAAGGTTGGTGTTGATACTCATTTATATGAATTAGATGAAGACGTCACAGAGGTAGAACTTTTATCAGTTATTAATTTTTTAAATAATGATAATTTAATTGATGGCATTCTTGTTCAGCTACCCTTACCATCTCAGTTTAATACAGATAAAATCATTAAAGCTATTGACCCCAAAAAAGATGTTGATGGTTTTCATCCTCAGCATCCACAATATATCTTATCTCCAGTTTTAGCTTCGGTTCAGGCTTGTATTAATTATTTATCTTGGGACAATAAACACAAAAAAGCAGCTATTTTCTATAATTCTGAAATTTTTGAAACAGGAGTAAAGGATATATTAATGAAGAATGGTTTTGAAATTTTAAAAAATTCAGAATCACAACAAGCTGATTTAATTGTTAGTGCTTTGGGTAAGCCGGGTACCATTACTAAAGAAATACTAAAAGAAGAGGTGGTAATTATTGATATTGGCATTACTAAAGATGGAAAAAAAGTAAAAGGTGATGTGGATTTAGATAGTGTTAAAGAATGGGCCTCTTATCTCACTCCGGTGCCTGGAGGCATAGGGCCAATGACAATTGCTTTTTTATTTAAAAATGTTTTAGAAATATATAAGAGGCGCGCTAATAAATAGCATGAAAAAAATAAAACAAGAACTTAAAGAATTACTAAAGATCCATTTTAATTATGGATCTTTTCGTCCTGGGCAAGAACAAGCTATAGATGCGATTTTATCTGGCAAAAATGTGTTAGCAGTCTTGCCCACAGGTGGTGGCAAGTCTTTAATTTTTCAACTCCCTTCTTTAGTTTTAGAAGGTATTACTATCGTGATTTCTCCTTTAATTGCTTTAATGAAAGACCAGGTTGATTCTCTTTTGGCGGTAGGAATTCCTGCTACTTTTATTAACTCCTCGGTCTCTTTGTCGGAAACTACTAAGAGATTAGAGGAAATTCGTAAAGGCGCGTATCGTTTAGTGTATGTTGCACCAGAAAGATTTTATAATCAAGCTTTTATTAATGAGCTAAAGCAAA
The DNA here is from genome assembly GCA_034002925.1 of Patescibacteria group bacterium. GTDB lineage: Bacteria > Patescibacteriota > Patescibacteriia > Patescibacteriales > UBA12465. The sequence continues at coordinate 210,209 of JAVEZP010000001.1, forward strand.
TTAAAGTGTCTTTATTTGCTATTGATGAGGCACATTGTATTAGCCAGTGGGGTCATGATTTTAGACCAAGCTATTTACGCTTAAAAGAGGCTATTAAACATTGTGACTCGCCTGTAGTTGTTGCGTTAACAGCCACGGCCACTCCAGAAGTAAGGGTTGATATTGCGAAGCAATTAAATTTACAGAACTATGAAGCGGTGGTTAGTGGTTTTGCGCGACCCAATTTACATTTTGCTGCAGTGGCCACTAATAATGGAAAAAAATTAGAACACATATTAGACGTTGTGCGTAGTCAAGAGGATTCTGCTGGTATTATTTATGCTGGGACCAGGTCTAAAGTCGATGAAATTGTTGAGTTTTTATCAGATTATGATATTGCTACCATTGCTTATCACGCTGGCATGGACAGTGATAGTCGTGAATGGGCGCAAGAGCAATTTATGAAAGGTGAGGTGAAGATAGTGGTAGCTACTAATGCTTTTGGTTTAGGGATTAACAAAAAAGATATTCGTTTTGTGATTCATCATGATTTACCTGGCACCTTAGAAGCCTATTATCAAGAAGCAGGTCGTGCTGGTCGAGACGGAAAAGATAGTTTTTGTTTGCTTTTTTATTCTCCTTCGGATCGTTATTTACAAGAGTTCTTTATTGCTGGTGATAATCCTAGTCCTGAACTTATAAGAGATGTGTATCGTTTTCTTTTAGATGAATATGAATTTAATCAGGAACCAGACGCTTCAGTCTTAATTACATATTCAGAACTAGCTAAACGTCTTGTTGAATCAGCTCCTGATATGGCCATTGGCACCGCTATTAAAATTTTAGAAAAAGAAGGTTATGTTTCTCGTCCTAATGAAAAAACTACAAATTCCTTTATAAAACTCACATCTTCTTGGGAGGATTTATTCTCTGCTTTAAGTGCTAGAGCTAAGGCTCAACGCGAAATTGCTACTAAAATAAAAGAAAGATTTGAACAAGACATGATTAATGGTTGGCATTTTATTGCTGAAGACATTGCTTTTGTTTTAAAAATAAAAAAAGATTCATTAAATCGCGCAATTAAGAAATGGTCTGAACAGCAATTGGTTGACTACACTCCTCCATTTAAAGGCACAGAAATCAGAATTCTTAAATTTTGCAACCCCCAAGAATTATCTTTAGATTTTCGTTCTTTAGAAATTAAATCAGAAAGAGCGATGGCAAAGCTTAATGAAATGGAAAACTATATTTATTCCTTTGATTGTAGACAAAAATATATTTTAGAATATTTTGGCGAAGAAAATGTTGCAAATTGTGGCCATTGTGATAATTGCTTAAAGCCACGCAAGAAAGATAAGCATGAATATTTGGGGACTTATTAGTTTATGCAGCTAAATAAAAGAGAAAAATTAAAAACTTTAGTTATGGAAGCTTACGAAAAAAAAGCTAGTCATTTTGATGCTACTCGTTCAAAAATGGCGACAGCAGATTTTTTGTGGGCTACAAATAAAATTTGTGCAAATGATCAAGTGCTGGACCTTGGTTGCGGTAATGGCAGATTGCTGGATTATATTTTAGTTTCACCGAAAAATTATCTAGGCATTGACAATAGCTCGGCTTTATTAAAAATAGCTAAATTAAAATATCCAGATTTTATTTTTCGAAAAGAAGATATTAATGATCTAAAAGACTTGTCTCCAAATAAATTTTCTGTGATTTTTTGTTCAGCGGTAATGATTCATATTCCCGATCGAAAAAATAGGATCAAAATACTTTCTCAATTATTAGCAACAACTCAATCAAATGGACTTTTAATTATCAGTGCTTGGAAAATGACAGGTAATTATTATTTAAAATTAAAAATTAAAAGTATTGTTAAAAACTTTTTGTTGTTTAGATTTAAGTCTTGGCGTGATTTAGTGTTTCCTTGGAAAGATCAAGATGGTGCTCCAGTTTGTTTGCGATATTATCATTATTTCTCTAAAAGGTCTTTTAAAAAAGAAATTTTAAAGGCTGGTTGGCAGATAAAAGAAGAGTTAGATGATAGACATAATTTTTGGGTAGTAGCAGTTAAAAAATAAATTATTATCTCAAGCCCTTGACACCCCTAGGGGGTGTGCTATAATAACAGCATGAAAAGCACTGAACAAAGAATTAATAATATTATTGGACAATTGTCAGGAATAAAAAAAATGCTGATTGAAAAACCAGATGATTGTTTTTCTATTTTGGTACAAATGAAAGCGGTAAAGTCTGCTATGACTTCTTTAACCGAGCAAATGCTCTCAAAAGAATTAGATCGTTGCTTGAAAAATGGCTTTGCTCCTGCTAAAAAACAAAAAGCCGAAGCAATTTTAAAAGAAGTAATAAAAAATAATTAAATAAAAATAAATGATAATTAATTAAACAGCGATAATTTAAAAACGCTGTTAGAAATTTATGAGTAAAGCATTAGACATTTTAAAAAATGATTTTGAGCAAGAGGTTTTAAAAAACGAACAACCAGTTTTGGTTGATTTTTGGGCTCCTTGGTGTATGCCTTGTCGTATGATGGCTCCAATTTTAGATGAATTAGCTGGAGAATTAGAAGGCAAAGTAAAAATTGCCAAAGTTGATACTGAAAATCCAGAAAACCAGGAATTAGCCATTAAATATCAAATTCAAAGCATTCCTAATATGAAATTGTTTAAAGGAGGACAAGTTGTTGATGAATTTGTGGGTATGCGCAGCAAAGAATCTCTCAAAGCTGATTTAGAAAAATATCTATAAATAAAAGAAACAAGCAGCCGCCTGAAAGCGGCTGTTTTTCTCTTAACTAAAAATATGAGTATTTTTAATGATAATTTAGAAAGAATCCAAGAATTATCTATTTTAGATAATTTAAGTGCTGAGGATATTAAGGCCTTAAGTTTAGCTGCTCAGGTGAAATATGCTGATTTAGAGGTAGGGGGCAAAAAATATCCAGCTTGGAGAATCGTATATAGTAAAGATTTAGGGCCAGGCAAAGGTGGTATTCGTTTTCATCCTGACGTTAATGAAGATGAGGTTAAGTCTTTAGCTTTTTGGATGAGCCTAAAAAATTCTTTAGCAGATATTCCTTATGGTGGCGCTAAGGGCGGAGTTAAAGTTGATCCAAAAAATATGAGCAAAGAAGAATTACAGAAATTGAGTCGAGCTTATGTTAGAGCTTTTCATGATTATTTAGGACAAGATAAAGATATTCCCGCTCCAGATGTTTATACTAATAGCCAAATCATGGCTTGGATGCTAGATGAGTTTGAAAAAATTAAAGGCTCACATGAACCAGGTATGATTACAGGCAAGCCAATTGAACTTGGCGGCATTCAATTAAGATCTGATGCTACTGCTCAGGGCGCTTATCTTATTACTAAAGCCATGGTCGATGAATTTTTAAAAGACAAAAAAGCTCAAGATATTAGAGTGGCTATTCAAGGCTTTGGTAATGCTGGTTTGTTTATGGCAGAAAAAATGCATGCTGATTCTTATAAAATTGTAGCCGCCTCTGATAGTCAGGGCGCTATTTATAAAGAAGATGGTCTAGATATCCCAGCTTTAATTGAATTTAAACGCCAAGGTCACAAGTTAACTGATTTCCAAGGAGTTAAAATTTTAACTAACGCCGAGTTATTAGAATTAGAGGTTGATATTTTAGCCTTAGCCGCACTTGAAAATCAAATTACAGCAGATAATGCTCATAAAATTAAGGCTCAATATATTGTTGAATTAGCCAATGGTCCCATTGATTTAGCGGGAGACAAAATTTTAAAAGAAGCTGGTAAAATAATTGTGCCTGATATTTTAGCTAATTCAGGCGGAGTGATTGTTAGTTATTTTGAATGGGCTCAAAATCGTACTGGTCAAATTTTAGATGAAGACTATTTACGTAATCTTTTGAGTAAAAAAATGATTGATAATTGGCAACGATTATTATTAGTGTATAAAGAAAAGCAAAATATTAGTTTGCGTCAGGCGGCTTATATTATTGCCGTTAGAAGAATTTTAGCAGCAAAACATTGGCGCTCATAATTAGAAAAAATAAAAAAAAGACCTTGAAAAAATCAAGGTCTTTTTTTGATTGATTGATTGATTATTATAGACAAGAAGCTTCGGTAGAGGCGGCGCTAAAATCAAAACCAAAACCAGGGGTTGGTGATTGATTGTTTAACTGAGCGGAGCAAGCTTCAGGGGCTTCATTAAAGGCGGAACAAATGGTATTTAATAAAGAAGCTGAATCACGAGCGCTGCTAACATTAGTGCCGTTAATAATTAAGGTAGGAGAACCACCAACGCTGTATTTGGCATTATCTTCTTTATGAACGCTAAAACCAGGGAAATTGCCTTTCCAATCTACTTTATTGTTATAATTTTCTGTTACTTTAAATTCTTTATCAGTAGCAGTAACACAGGAATTGATATTTTTCACATTAGTGTTCTCTGCTAAACAATTTTCTCTATCCCCCGCTTCTAAGAAACAAGTTAAATAAGCATTAAGATTTTCAGGCTCTTCTTTTTGTACACAATACTGAACCAAATTTTCATCTAATTCAACTTTTTCGTGCATAGCATAATCATTAAACTTTAATTCAAAATCAATATTATCACCTAGAGTTTCTAAGACTGGTAGTAAACCTTTTAACATTTGGGTGCCAAAAGGACAATAACTCATGACAAATAATTCTACCTCTGGTTTATCAGACTTAGGAACATTAACTGGGGTAGGAGATTGTGCGCTTGCAGGGTTAGTGTTAGCGCTGCCGATTGTTTCAATCTCTAAAGCTTGAGGAAAGAATAGGCGACCATCTTTGGTAACATATGATTCTACAGGATCTTCGTTGCCAATATCAATAACTAATTTATATAAATCATATTCTTCAGATGAAGCTGTTACGCTAGCGCGACTACCGCTAGGCATTAAATAGGAATTAATAAAGTTTTCTGTTACCAAAGAAGCTTCTCTTATACTTAGTTCTTGATATTCTTTTTTGTTATTAAAAACAAACCAAGCTACAGCTAATATTGCTAAGACGAGAACCCCAGCTAAAAGACTGAGGAATTTTTTGTCGCGCATAAGACGCTTGCACATTTTTGTCATATCATTAATTAATTAATTTTTTATTAAGTGTTTTAATTATAGTTAATTAGAGCTTAAAAGTCAAAATTATTTTTGTTTTTTTAGAAAACTTTCTATTTCTTCTGGTCTGTCAATAGCAAAAGTTTTTTGTTCTCCGTGATTGTCAATAAAACTTAATTTTTTAGCGAATAGAAAAATTCTTGATAAGTTCATTTTTGTATTTCTGCGAATACTTTTAGCTGTGCCATAGAGATTGTCGCCTAGTATTGGGTAGCCATAAGCAGCAAAATGGACTCTTATTTGATGAGTGCGTCCAGTTAAAATATGAACTTTCACTAAGCTGATGTGTGGCCATTTTTTTTCTACTTTAAAATCAGTAATAGCATCTTTAGAGCTTAGTCGTGCTTTTTCATTGCCTTCTTCCCTGTTGGTGGCTCTAGTTTGATCTGTTTTTTTTGGCAAAGGCAAGGCGGCCATTTTATGGCCAGACTTAGCACGAGTAATAGGAAAATTAATTCTAGCTTCATCTTTTATAATAGCGCCATGAACAATGCTTTCATACTCTTTATAAATTTTTCTAGCTTGAAATTGTTTTTTAAAATAGTCAAAAGCTTTTTGTTGGCGAATAACTAGCATTACTCCACTCACTTCTTTATCAAGACGATGAACAATACCAGGGCGCAAGGGATCTTCACCTACCTTTTTAATTTCAGGATATCTTTTTATTAATAATGAGGCTAAATTTTCTTCTTCAAGGTCATGAGCAGGATGCACGATAAGACCAGCTGGTTTATTAACCACCAAATAATCTTCGTCTTCATGAAGAATTATAATGTCGCCACAAGAACTTTTTATTTTTTTCATAAATTACATTTGTTTGCCAATAATTAGTTTAAGGTCTTTAGCAGAGAAAGCTTTAAGTAGCAATAAAGAGGCTAAATAAATAAATCCAGCTAATAAGATAACAAGAATTAATCCCCACGCAGATTTAGTTAAATTAGTCGGGAGAAGATAAATGATGGCTCCCATCAAAACAGAGGCTAATAAAGATTTTTTTAAACCCTGAAAATTAAGTTTAAATTTTAAATAGCGACAAATAAAAATACCAGATAATAAAGCAATGCTCAGTTCACTGTAAATTGTGACAGCGGCGGCACCGTAATAAGAAAAACGAGGAATGAGATAAAGATAAGCCACTAAAGAGCTGAGACTAACTAATATATATATCCAAATCACACTCTTTTGTTTTTTAACAGCAATAATAGCGTGAGCCATCATGTTGCCCAAAAAGATAGCAGCAATGGCAAAAATTAATAATCTAAAAATATTACCAGCTCCTTGAAATTCAGATCCAGCAATAAATATCATTATTTCATCAGCTAAAAATTGTACACCTATCACCATCGGAATGGCCGCCATTGCTAAAATATCAAAAGATTTTTGTAAAATAGTATTAAAACGCTCTTTGTTTTTTTCTTGCCAGGCCGCTACCAATAATGGCAGAATAATACCAGCAAACATAAAAGGCAAAGAACTTAAAACATCAATTATTTTATAAGCAGCTCCATAAAGACCGACTTCAGCTTGGCTTTTAAAAAGAGATAATAATAAAGTATCAGCTTTAAGATAAATTAAGTTTAAGGCAATAGTAATTGTTAATGGCCAAGATAATCTAAGGATTTTTTTCCATTCTTGCCAGTTAAAAATTGGTCTAATATAAGCAAACTGACGGGCAAAATAATAATGTAATACGAAGCTAATAAAACCAGCTAAAGAGGTGGCTAATAAAACTCCTTGCAAACCCCATTTTAGTTTAACGACCACAATTACGCCTAGTAGCATGCTAACACGACTAAGAGTTTCGGCCCAAGCTACTCTATCCATTTTTAATTTGGTTTGAAATAGGCCAACCATTACCTGATTTAAAGCGTTAAAAACAAAAGAAGCAGCGGCGATGGCGACGCCTAGTTTAATTTCTTGACTATAACTAAAAGCCATGACTACAAATGGAGCTAAGCCTATCATTAATAAAGAGGAGCTTAAACGTAAACCAAATAAATTACCTAAAGTTCGATTTTGTTCTTTTTGTTCTTCCCCTAACATTTGCACTGTCACTAAAGTTAATCCTAGATCAGCTAAAATGGCAAAAAAAGACAAAAAGGTTATTACTGTTGTGTAGGCGCCAAAACCAGATTGTCCTAATTCTCTAGTAATAATTGCAAAAGTGAACAAATTTAAAGCTGTAGACAGTATCTTGCCTATTAATTGGACAGCGGTATTATTAAATATTTGTTTCTTTAAAGTCATTATTTTAAGCTAAATTGAATAAAAAAATAGCATCACTAAAGCCATGAGCTTGTTGTTTGTTTTAGTATTTAGTATAATTATAACATAATAATAATTATATGCGTATTATCAAAAAAATACTATTAAGCGGGAGTCTTTTTTTCTTTTTGCTCTTACCAGCAGGATATTTCTTTAATGCTAATCAGGTGTTTGCTCAAGGAGATTTATTATCTAGCCAAGAAGGAATGGCGGATGTTCAAGCTGTTTTTGGTGAGCCTGAAGATATTAGGGTAACGATAGTGAAAATAATAAACATTATTTTAAGTGTTTTAGGTGTTTTGTTTGTGGTCTTGTTAGTGATGGCAGGTTTTAAATATATGACAGCGGCTGGTAATGAAGATAAGGTTAAGGAAGCAGTTAAGCAAATTAGTCAGGCGGTTATTGGTTTAATTATTATTTTATCAGCTTGGGGAATTAGCTTTTTTATTCTGCAAAGACTGGCAGCAGCTGCTAGTGGTCATAATTATCTCTATTTCTAGGATTTTGACAAGTATTGTCTTTTTTGTTATCATAAAAACATAAAGCTAATTGGATAACAATTAGCTTTTCTCTTATCTTAAATCCTTATTATATTTTAAGGATAAAATTATAATATTATGTCTGAATTAACTAATGCCATTAAACAAGTTTGTGAAGAAAAAAACTTGGATTATGACGCTGTGGTCAATACGATTGAATTAGCACTTGCGGCTGCTTATCGTAAAGATTATGGTGAAAAAAATCAGAATGTTAAAGTCTTGTTTGATCCTAATACCGCTACTTCTAAAATTTATGATTTAAAAACAGTGGTAGAAAATTTACCCGCCGAAGAAGAAGAAGAAATGTTAAAACGCTTACACGATCCTAGTTATAAGCGAGAAGAAAAAGAAGTAAAAAAAATAGAAGCAGAAGATGGAGAAGAAAAAGAAAAGAAATTCAATCCTAAAACTGACATTCAATTAAAAGAGGCTATGATTTTAAAGCATGGTGCTAAAGTTGGTGATGAATTAATGACAGAGCTTCCTATACCAGAAAGCTACGGACGCATGGCGGCTCAAACTGCTAAACAAGTGATTATTCAGAAGTTAAGAGAAATGGAGAGAGATATGATTCTCCATGAATTTAAAGATAAAGAAAAAGAAGTTGTGGGTGGTGTTGTGCAAAGACGAGAGGGTCGTTTGGTTTTTGTTGATTTGGGTAAAGCAATTGGTATTTTGCCAGCTGAAGAGCAAATATTTAGTGAAAGATACGTGCCAGGCGAAAGAGTGAAAGTATATATTAAAGAAGTACGTGAAGGACATAAAGGTCCAGAAATTATTCTTTCTCGTCGCAGTGAAGAGATATTAAAAAAGATTTTTTATTTAGAAATACCAGAAATAGCTAATGGTTTAGTAGATATTAAAGCGGTAGCGCGTGAAGCGGGTTCTCGTTCTAAAGTTGCTATTTATACTGAAGCAGAAAATGTTGACCCTGTTGGCTCTTGTGTGGGTCAAAGAGGTGCTCGTATTCAAACTATTATTAGTGAATTAGGAGGAGAAAAGGTTGATATTATTGAATATGATGAAGATCCAGTTAAATTTATTGCCAATGCTCTATCTCCCGCTAAAGTTTTAAGTATTGAATTAAATGAAGATGAGCACAAAGCGATTGTTAAAGTTAGTTCTGATAAATTATCTTTAGCGATTGGTAAAAGCGGCCAAAACGTGCGTTTAGCTGCTCATTTAACTTCTTGGCGAATTGATATTATAGAAGCTACTGAAGATGGCGAAGAAAAAAAAGTTATTGCTAGTGATGAAGAATTAGAAGTCAAAGAAAACCCTGAGCAAATTACAGAAGAGGTGGCTGCGACTGAAGATAAAGAATAAAAAATTTAAATACTAAAAAATAAAATTAAAATAATTTAAAAATTATGTTAATTATGTCTTTAATTATAGGCAGTGCTCTTGTCGCCATCATTTATGGCGCTATTGTAATTGCCTCAATTTTACGTTTACCAGAAGGTAATGAAAAAATGAAGGAAATAGCTCAAGCTATTCAGTCTGGAGCTAGAGCCTTTTTAAATCGTCAGTATAAAACAGTTGCTGTTGTAGCAATTGCTTTGTTTATTATTATTGCTCTAATTCCGTCTTTAGGTTGGTATACAGCCTGGGCTTTTTTGGCTGGATCGGTATTGTCTGCTCTAACTGGTTACATTGGCATGTTTGTCTCGGTACGTGCGAACGTCAGAACAACTGAAGCGGCTCGAGGTGGTTTGCAAAAGGCTTTAAATGTAGCTGTACGTGGCGGTAGCGTTACCGGCATGTTAGTGGTAGGCTTAGCTTTATTAGGCACAGCTGGTTTTTATTTTTTAACTCAGAATTTGCCGAATAATGAAGGTTTACACGCTTTAATTGGTTTTGCTTTTGGCGGCTCTTTAATTTCTATTTTTGCTCGTTTAGGCGGTGGTATTTATACTAAAGCTGCTGATGTTGGCGCTGATTTAGTTGGTAAGGTGGAGGCTAACATTCCCGAAGATGACCCTCGTAATCCGGCAGTTATTGCTGATAATGTGGGTGATAATGTTGGTGATTGTGCTGGTATGGCAGCTGACCTTTTTGAAACTTATGCAGTTACTTCAATTGCAGCTATGATTTTAGGTTCCTTAATGTTTGTTGATTATGATGCAGCTGGACAAAAAAACATTATTCTTTTTCCATTAGTTTTAGGAGCAGTATCTATTATTGCGTCTATTATTGGTATTTTCTTTATTCGCTTAGGCAAAAAGAAAAATATCATGAAAGCTTTATATAAAGGTTTAGTTGCGGCTGGAGTTTTATCGGCAATTGCTTTTTATCCTATTACTCAAATATTTGTAGCTGATGCTCAATTAGCTCTAAAGCTTTATCTCACTTCTTTAATTGGTTTAGCGGTAACTGGATTATTGGTTTTAATTACTGAATATTATACTTCTACTGCTTTTAGACCAGTAAAGAGTATTGCCGAGGCTTCACAAACAGGTCATGGCACAAATGTGATTGCTGGTTTAGCTGTTTCCATGAAATCAACGGCTTGGCCTATTATCGTCATTGTTGTTGCTATGTTAGCTGCTTTTTCTTTGGCTGGTTTATATGGTATTGCTATTGCTGCGATGGCTATGTTATCTATGGCTGGTATTATTGTTACTATTGATGCTTATGGTCCTATTACCGATAATGCTGGCGGAATTGCAGAGATGGCAGAATTAGGAGAAGATGTGCGTAATATTACCGACCCCTTAGATGCAGTTGGAAATACTACCAAGGCTGTAACTAAAGGCTATGCTATTGGCTCAGCTGCTTTAGCTGCTTTAGTTTTGTTTGCTGATTTTACTTATAAGATTGTAGATTTAGGTGGTAGTGTACAATTCTTGATTAATAACCCTTATGTCTTAGCAGGTCTGTTCTTAGGTGGCCTTCTTCCTTATCTTTTTGGCGCTATGGCGATGAAAGCTGTGGGCAGAGCCGCCGGTTCAGTAGTGGAAGATGTGCGTGCTCAATTTAAAGAAAAGCCAGGCATTATGGACTATAGCGAAAAACCAAATTATGGTCGAACAGTTGATATTGTTACTAAAGCCGCTATTAAAGAAATGATTTTTCCTGCTTTAATTCCAGTTCTAGCTCCTATTATCGTCGGTTTTGGTTTTAATTTATTTGGCGCTGGTCACGGCGTCGAGGCTTTAGGAGGTTTATTGGTTGGATCAATTGTTACTGGTATATTTGTGGCTATTTCGATGACTTCTGGCGGTGGAGCTTGGGACAATGCTAAGAAGTATATCGAATTAGGATTTTTTGGTGGAAAAGGTTCAGACGCACACAAAGCAGCGGTTACCGGGGATACGGTTGGTGATCCTTACAAAGACACAGCTGGACCAGCTATTAATCCAATGATTAAAGTATTAAATATTGTTGCCTTGCTTATTGTTGGTTTATTATTGCTTTAATTCTAAAGATTTAAATTTATTTATAAAAGTGCTCGTGGTTGCGGGCACTTTTGTTTTAATATTAGTTTATTATTTCTTCTCTAATTAAATTTGCTTTTTTATAGAAAAGTGTTAAAATAGTAGCAAATAAGCTAGAAAATAAGCGAGCCTTTAAAGCTCGCTTCTAATTGTCAAAGAATATATGAAAATTACTAAAAAAGACTTAGAAAAATCACAGATAGAAATTAATGTGGAGTTAAGCGTTGATGAATTTAAACCTTTTATTGAGATGGGAGCTAAAAATTTATCTGAACATGTTAAGATTGAAGGCTTTCGCCCTGGTAAAGTGCCTTATGATATTTTAAAACAAAAAGTAGGTGAAATAAGTATTTTAGAGGAAGCGGCTCATATTGCTATTCGTAAAAATATTGAAAAAATATTTAAAGAAGAATTAAGTGATAGACAGCCAGTAGGACAACCTCAAATAGAAATTACTAAATTAGCACCTGAGAACCCCTTGGAATATAAAATGACAATTGCTCTACTACCTAGTATTACTTTAGGCGTCTACAAAGACTTAAAAATAGAAAAAGAAGTGGCAGCGGTAGACCAAAAAGATATTGAAAAAACCTTAGATGAAATTAGAGAAATGCGTGCTCAAGAAAAAACCAGTGAAACAGGAGCAGCTAAAGGTGATAAAATAATTATTAACCTTCATTTAGCTTTAGATAAAGTGCCGGTTGAAGATGGACATGCGCATGACTTGTCTTTGATAGTGGGTAAGGAATATTTAGTGCCTGGTTTTGATGATAAAATTGTAGGGGCTAAAAAAGGTGAAAAAAGAGAATTTCAATTAGAATATCCTAAGAATCATCATCAGGTTAATTTAGCTGGAAAATTAGTTGATGTTAGCGTTGATGTTAAAGAAGTATTTAATAGAGTTTTACCAGAGATTAATGATGAATTAGCAGTTAGCATGCAATTTAAAGATTTGAAAGATTTAAAAGAGGCAATTGAAAAAAATATATTATTAGACAGACAGCGTCAAGCAGATGTTAAGGCTGAAATTAAAATGTTAGACTCTATTGCCGAGAAATCTAAATTTGGGGATATTCCGGAGACATTGTTAGAGGCAGAGACTGACAATATGATGGCCGAATTAGAAAGAAATATTACTAGTCAAGGTGCTAACTTTGATGATTATTTAAAGCATTTAAATAAAAATAAGGCTCAAATGCGTTTAGAATTAAGCCCTAACGCAGTTAAGAGAATTAAAACTGCTTTAATTATTAGAGAGGTTGGTGTGATAGAAAAAATTAATGTTAGCAAAGAAGAATTAGATGAGCGTTTATCTATGTTTAAAACAGCTCAAGCTGGTAATGATGAAGCCTTAAAACAAATTGAATCTCCAGAGTATCGCAGATATTTAGAAAATGCGATGTTTAATGATAAAGTAGTTTCGCAGTTAAAATCTTGGAATTATGTCGACTCTAGCCAACAATCGAAGAGCTAGTTTTGATTTCGATCTTTTAGAAAGTTACGAGGCTGGTTTAGTGTTGTCTGGCCAAGAGGTTAAATCAGCTAAAGGGGGGCATATTAATTTAAGTGGAGCTTATGTTAGTTTAAAAACTGAAAACGGAGAGATAGTTCCTTATTTATTGGGGGCTCATATCTCTGCTTATCGCTTCGCTGGTGTTTTAGTAGATTATGATCCCACTAGAGCTAGAAAGATTTTGTTGACTAAAAAAGAAATTAAGCACCTATATGGCAAGACACAAGAGAAGGGCTTGACACTGGTTCCTGTGAAAATGTATACTAAACGCAGTTTTGTTAAGCTAGAATTTGCTCTGGCTAGAGGTAAGAAAAAATATGACAAGCGGGAAAGTATTAAAAGAAGAGAAGTTGATCGTCAATTAAGAACTTTAACAAAAAGAAGCATAAAGAAATAATCGGGGATGTCGGGTATCGATAATGACGACTATTTCTAGATATTCAAAACGGGTTTGAGCTAAACCGTAAAAATAGTTCAAAAATATACATGCCAAAAACACTGGCCGAGCATTTACCTGGAAAGTTCCAAGTTTTGCTCCTGTTATGGCTTAATTTAAAGCCGTAACCATCAGCCTGTTGTCGCTTCAGCGATAGGTACTGGTGTCATATTTGAAGCTTTGCTAAAACTTGCCCCCTTCAAGTTTTATCAAGAAAAATAGGGGTGGTCGTTTTCGCTTTTGTTCGGTTTCTGATGATTACGACGACAAATATAAATCGAACTAATTTTGTAAAATTATCTAGAAAATCTTATTAGACATGGGTTCAACTCCCATCATCTCCACTTGTTTTAATGCCGCGGTGGCGGAACTGGTAGACGCGCTGGACTTAAAATCCAGTTGTAGTGATACAGTGCGGGTTCGATTCCCGCCCGCGGCACTTTTTGGTAAAATTTAGCTCTTGCTGAATTTTAAAATATTTGTTATATAATCATTATGTTATTTGCGGGTATCGTATAGTGGCTATTATGCAACCTTGCCATGGTTGAGAGACGGGTTCGATTCCCGTTACCCGCTCAGAAACACAAAAACAACTTCGAAAGAGGTTGTTTTTGTTGTATATAAATAAAAATCTGACTAACCCATGTTTAGTGATTAATATAATATCAAGAATGCTTGATTTATTATGCTTGATTTATTAGATAAAATATTATATTCTTAAATATTAATTAAAATAGCAACTTAACAATAAAACAAATTATCATGTGGTGGTATTATCATTTACCGATTATTTTATTACAGATTTTAGCCTTTTTCCCTTATATTATTGGCAGTCGTCGTTTTTATCAAGGGAAAAATGGTTTTATGTTGTTGTTATCGATAGGAGTTTTATTGGACATTATTATGACCATTACTCCTTTTGTTGTAGAGCTACCTCGCATGTCTTTAGAACAAACAGCACCTTGGACTAGTTTTTTGTTTATTGTCCACATCGCTAGTGCTGGTTTTGCCATGTTTTACTTTATCTGGATGTTGATTTTTATCAACGTTAAAGGCCCTAGTTATAATTATAATATTTTAAGGGTTTTCCAATACAAAGTAGTTTTAAAATTATGGATTTTAGGAGTGAGCATTGCTTTACTTAATTTTCTTATCAAAGTTATTTTCCAGATTAGAATCTATGACTATTTTTAACAATTTAAGCCGTTTTTAAAAGAAAGCGGCTTTTTTATATAATTGACTTTTAGTCTTTTTTTTGCTATATTTAGAAAATATAATAGTTTTTATTACTAAATTAAAAAATTTATGTCTTTTCCAAAATTTGAATCTTCTAATTTTCGTGTTAGCAATCCTAATGAAGAAAAGATGCATTCAGAAGAAAGTTATAATTTAGAAAATGAAGATCGAGATAGACGAGAATTAGAACAAGAACAAAAAGGTAGAAATGTTTTTATTCCAATTGAAGAAGTGCCTGATGAAGATGCAGAAGATGCTATTTATGAACAAGTACAAGCAGCTTTAGATCAAGAAAAATTAGAACAGGAAGAGGAAAAAGAGGTTGATAAATTTGGTTATGTTGAAATGTTAAATAAAATCGTTGGACAATTAAAAGATAAAGAGAAAGATCAGTTTTTAAAAGACACTCTCATTTTTATGCCTTTGCATCAAAGAATTGTTAATGATGAGCATTTATCTGATCAAGAAAAGGATGAATTGTTAAGACAAAAATTTGAAAAAATTATTGGTTATCAAGTGTCAGCAAGAGATATGAAGTCTGGTGAAAAAGATTTTTCTTTGCATAAGCCTAAGTTTATTAGAGTAAAAGAAAAACAAGCTCCTTTAAATGCTTATCATCCAAGTTATGTAAACGCAGGAGGAAGACAGCAGGATGTTGATTCTGATGCACAGGCAATGCCCATTACTAATACAAAAAAATCAGCAGTGGCTTCTAAATTTAAATTACCTTTTAGAAAAAAGAATAGATAATAATTTTTATATAATTAATTAATCAAATGCGCATTAAATTTCATAGAATAGAAAAAAAAGAAAAACAGTTTTTCAAAGCTAATCAAAATATTCGCTCAGAAGAAGTTTTTTTAATTGATGAAAATGGAGAAAACGTTGGTGTTGTTACCACTCAAGAAGCGATTGATCGAGCTAGAGATTTAGATTTAGATTTAGTAGAGGTTAATCCGAAAGCTAATCCTCCGGTAGCCAAAATTGTTGATCTCGGTCAGATGAAATATGAGCATGAGAAAAAGCTACATCGCCAAAGAATGGCTCAGAAAAAAATAGACACCAAAGTCGTTAGATTGTCTTTTAGGATTAGTGAGCATGATTTTAATTTTCGTTTAGCTCAAGCAGAGAAATTTTTGTCCAAAGATAATAAGTTAAAAGTAGAATTAATTTTACGTGGTCGAGAACGTCAATATCCTAATAAAGCGCGAGAAATTATTGAAAAATTTGTAGATCAATTACGTCAAAAAGAGGATTTATCTATTGAAATTGAACAAGCCTTGACAAATCAAGGTGGAAGATTTACTATAGTGGTGATAAATAAGAAATAAGACTTATTTATCTTTCAGGTGAATACGCCTGTTTTTTTATCAAATTTATGCCGAAAATTAAGACACATAAAGCAACTGCCAAACGTTTTCACGTGACTGCCAGCTCTAAACTCAAGAAAAGAAAAGCTGGTCAGGATCATTTTAATGCTCGTGAAAGTGGTAATACCAAGCGCAAAAAACGTTTAGACATTAGCGCTGATGCAACTTTAGTAAAAACAATAAAAACTTTAACTCCGTATCGCTAAAGATTCGGTTTTGAATTTATTTATCCAATATGCCCAGAGTAAAAAGAGGGACTAGTCACGTTAAAAAGCGTCGTAAGTTAATGAGCCAAGTTAAAGGTTATAAATGGGGACGCAAAAATTTAATAAAATTAGCTAGAACCGCTCGCACCAAAGCTGGTGCTCATGCTTATCGTGATCGCCGTAAGAAAAAACGCAATATGCGTGCTTTATGGCAAATCAAAATTAATGCTTTCGTTCGTGAGCATGATTATTCATATTCTAAATTCATGGATGCTTTGAAAAAAGAAGGCATTTCTTTGGATCGTAAAATTTTAGCTGATTTATCTGAAAATAATAAGAAAGTCTTAGCGGCTATTATTAAAGGTCTTAAAAAATAATCTATGTTTTGGTTAAATGTTGCTCAAATTATTATTTCCATCCTTTTGATTATAGTAATTTTACTTCAGAATCGCGGCACTGGCCTCGGTAGTGCTTTTGGTGGTACCGGTGGTGTATATTTAACGAAGCGCGGTCTGGAAAAAAAGCTTTTTATCGCTACTATTGTTTTAGCGGTACTCTTTTTTGGCGTTTCTTTAGCAAATTTACTTGCTTAAACGTTTATTTCCACCCTTCTTCGTCTCTTCTTGTTTTGTGGATTTATTGCTTCAAAAATTAAAGACAATTATAAACAGAGGTAAATTAGTTTTTACCAAGTTTTTTTTGTTTTTTAAAAAAGCTTTGAAAAAAAATAAACCTAAAAATAGTAATACTGACAAAGAAATAGTTTATTCTCTGGCCCCTAGTAAAATTCCTCAGCGCGAACAATTAAGACATCTTTTTAAGTTGTTTAATCCTAGAGAAAAGCTTTTATTTAAATTAGCCTTTTTAGTTTTTGTTTTTAGTTTAACTTATTTATCTCTAAATTTTTATCGCAATAATTTAATTGTTTTACCTGCTGACGGAGGAGTATATCGGGAAGGAGCTGCTACTTATCCTCAAGCAATTAATCCTTTATATGCTAGTAGTCGAGACATAGATGCTGATTTAAGTAGGCTTATTTATTCTAGTTTATTTAATTACAGTAACGGCAAACTAGAGAAAGATCTTGTAGACACTTGGCAGGTTTCAGTTGATGGTAAAGAATATAGTTTACAATTAAGGCAAGGCGTGAAATGGCACAATGGCAATATCTTAACAGCTGATGATGTAGTCTTTACTGTAAATTTAATTAAATCACCAGAATTTAAATCTCCATTACGCAGCTCTCTTAGTGGTATTAATGTTGAAAAAATTGATGATTATTCAGTGCGTTTTATTTTAGCCGAGCCTTATGCTGATTTTTTACATCTATTAACCTTTGGCATTATGCCAAAATTTGCTTGGGAAAATATTTTGCCAGAAGCAGCTATTATTTCAGAACTTAATATTAAGCCAATTGGCTCTGGTCCCTATCAATTTGTATCTTTAGTAAAAAGCAGAGGAGGCGAGTTAAAGGAATACCATTTAAATGTTAATGAGGATTATTATAATGTTCGTCCTCATATTGATTCTATTATTTTTAAGTTTTTTCCTAATTACGAAGAATTAATTCAAGCTTTAAACTCTAATGAAATAGACGGTGTAAGTTATTTGCCAGAAAGTTTTAGAGGTGATTTATTAGCTAAACACTCTTTGCAATTTCATTATTTACCACTTCCTCAAATAATTTCTTTGTTTTTCAATCAACAAAAAAATTCTGTTTTACAAGAACTGAAAGTGCGTCAATTTTTAACTCAGTCTTTATATTTAGATACAGCTATTAATGAGGTTCTGGGTGACTCAGTGATTAGGACGCAATCTTTTATTTTAGCACCAGATTTTGCTTTACAGGCAGAAGCTAAAGAATATAACACAGAAGAATTAGAGGCTTTATTGGTAGATTCTGGCTTTAAAAAGATTGTTAGTAATGAAAGCGATTTTCAAATTAATGAAGATGAAGATAAATTATCAGCTGAGTTAACTGCGATTCAGGCTTATGCTACTGAAAATAATTTAAGCTTAAATAACACTTGGTGGCTCAATAAAGATAATAAAATTTTTAGTCTTAGTTTGTCATTGCCAAATTTTTACGACGATCGTCTAGCTTTGTATTTACAAGAACAATGGCAGAAGTTAGGGCTTAAGGTGAAGATAGATCGCATTGATGAATCAAATTTAAGTAACAAATTACAAAATCGAGACTTTGAGCTTTTGTTGTATGGCCAGGAGATTGGTTTAGAGCCGGATGTGGCTGCTTTTTGGCATTCTTCTCAAATTAATCAAGGCTTGAATTTAGCTCAATATAATAACAGTGAAGTTGATCAATGGCTAATTGATGCAAGAAAAGATAATAATTTTGATTCACGTTATGAAAAATATAAACTTTTTCAAGAAAAACTCCAAGCTGATTTGCCTATAATTTTGCTTTATTCTCCTAACTATACTTATATTCAAGACAAGCAAGTTCGTGGTTTTAATAGTGGACTGCTTTCAAGGCCTAGTGATCGCTTTGCTGGTGTTAGCGATTGGTATGTCAAGACGAAAAAACGTTTTGATTGGTAATAATAAAGCCATTTATTATAATTGGCTTTCTCTTAATAATTTATTTAGTTAAAATCAATAAGATTGATAATAATTTTTCTTATTTGTTTTTAGCATTGAACTCATGATTACAAGATATAAATCTAATGTTGACTCTGGTCAGACTCGTAGAGCGGCTAGTGTTAATACACCGAGACGTCATTTTAAAACTGGCGCTAGACAAGTGACAGAAAAAAAACAAGGCAATGACTATGTTAAAGTGATAGTGTTGGGCGGACTAGAAGAAGTTGGCCGCAATATGACTTTGATTGAATGCAACCAGGAAATCATTATTATTGATATGGGCTTACAGTTTCCAGAGGAAGATATGCCTGGTATTGATTATATTATTCCTAATGTATCTTATCTGAAAGATAAGAAAGATTGGATAAAAGCAGCTATTATTACTCATGGTCATTATGATCATATAGGAGGAATCCCTCACATTATGGGAGAAATCGGTAACCCGCCAATGTTTATGGGTAAAATGACTGCTGGATTAGTAAGAAAGCGTCAACAAGAACACCGATCTGCTCCAGCTTTAAAAATTCAAGAAATTGATGAAACGCATCGCCTTAAACTGGGTAATTCTTTTAATATAGAATTTGTACGTGTTAATCATTCTATTCCTGATTGTTTCGCTATTATTGTTAAAACACCATTAGGCACGATTATGCATACTGGTGATTTTAAGATTGATTTCACACCAGTGAATGATAAGCCAGCTGATTTACAGCGTATTGCTCAAATTGGTAATAGCGGTATCATGCTTTTAATGTCAGATTCTACCGATGCGACTCATCCTGGTTATCAGGTGTCAGAGTCAGCGATTGGAGATGAAATGGGAAAATTAATTGAAAAAATAGAAGGACGTGTTATTATTGGCACTTTTGCTTCTCAAATTAGTCGTGTTCAAAAAATTCTTGATTTAGCTAAGCGTTACGGTCGTCGAGTAAGTTTGCAGGGCAGAAGTATGAATACTAACGTAGAAATTGCCCATCAAATAGGCTATTTAAAGTTTGATCCTAAGATTTTAATTGATGACAAAGAATTAAATAGTTTGCCTGATAATAAAGTATTAATTATTGGCACAGGTGCTCAAGGAGAAGATAATGCTTTTTTAAGTCGGGTAGTTAATGGAGAACATCGTGTGGTGAGTTTAAAACATGGAGATACAGTTTTATTCTCCTCTTCAGTTATTCCTGGCAATGAAAGATCTATTCAAAATTTAATGGATATGGTTGTGCGTCAGGGTGCTAAAATTATTCATTATCGAATGCTTGATATTCATGCCGGTGGACACGCTAAACAGGAGGACTTAAAGCTAATGATGCGCCTGATTAAGCCTGAATATTTTATGCCGATCGAGGCTAATCATTATATGTTACGCGCTCATGCAGAATTAGCCTTGCAAGTTGGCATTAAAGAAGAAAATATTTTTGTAGCGGACAATGGTCAGGTGCTTGCCTTTAAAAAGAATGCTCAGAATCAAAGCGTTGGTCAATTGACTAAAGAGAAGGTTCCTTCTGACTATGTTATGGTTGATGGCTTAGGTGTTGGAGATGTTTCGGAAGTGGTTTTACGTGATCGTTTAATGATGGCTGGTGATGGTATGATTGTTATTATTGCCACCATTGATGCTAAAACTGGTAATATTATTGGCAATCCAGATATTATTTCTCGAGGCTTTATTTATATGAAGGAAAGCAGAGATTTAATCGAGAAAACACGTATGAGAGTTAAAAAAATTGTAAAAGACAAAAATCCAATGACTCCAGCTGATGATGATTTTATAAAAAATAAAATTAGAAATGATATTGGTCAATTTTTATTTGTTAATACTAAGAGACGACCAATGGTCTTGCCGGTAGTTATTAAAGTGTAGAAAATAATTATAACTTTGTATTAAAATAGGCCGATACTAAAAGTGTGGGTCTATTTTTTATTTTATCTTGGAAATAATTTTAATATTGACTTTATCTGAGACATCTCTATATAATTAAATAGTCTTTATTTTTTATTGTTGATTAACCAAAAAAAGGAGGCTATCATGAAAAGATAAAGGTTTATTAGTACATATGATTATAGCTTATAAAGCTATCTGCTTCTCTGTCAAATACAGAGACAAAACCCACTAAATAAGGTGGGTTTTTTCTTGTAATTGACTTTTTTTGCCCCCTGTGATAGTTTTTAGTTAATAATTTAATAAACACCTATAATCAAATCTTTCAGTTTTTAAAGCTTCTTAAGCTTGAGGTGGCTGAAAGACTCTTTCGTAAGAAGGGGTTTAGTGATCTTTTTTTATTTTTCTTTAGTTTAAGAAAAATATTTAAAAATTAATTTATGTCTACAGAGCAACAAACTAATTCTTTTGCTGATTTATTAGAAAAAGAAGGAGTATCTATCCCTCAAGTTGGTGATATTGTTAAAGGTGTGGTTGTCACCGCTTCAAAATCTGAAGTAGTTTTAGATATTGAAGGTGTGTTAATGGGCGTGGTTCGTGGTCCAGAATTATATTTTGAAGTTGAGGATTATGCTAATTTAAAACCTGGTGATGAGGTTGAAGCTGCTGTAATTGATTCAGAGAATGAAACCGGTCGTTTAGAAATGTCTTTTAGACAAGTTGGACAAGAAAAAGCTTGGCAAAAACTCAGAAATGCCTTTAAAGAAAAAACTGCAATTAAAATTCGCATCGTTGATGCTAATAAAGGCGGTTTAATGGCTCGTTATGGTCAAATTAATGGCTTCTTGCCAGTTTCTCAATTAGCTCCCGAAAATTATCCTCGTATTAGCGGTGGTGATAAAGGAAAAATTTTAGAAAAATTAAAAACTTTCGTTGGTCATGATTTCGAAGTTAGCGTTATCACTTTAAATGAAGAAGAAAATAAAATTATTTTCAGCGAAAAAGATATTTGGAACAAATTACAAAAACCAGCCTTAGATCGTTACAGCGTAGGCATGGTGGTAGAAGGCAAAATTACGGCTATTACTAATTTTGGTGTTTTCTTAAATTTTGATGATGGCATGGAAGGTTTAATTCATATTTCAGAAATCGCTTGGCAAAGAATTGATTCTCCTAATGAATTATTTAAAGTTGGCGATAAAGTAAAGGCAGAAATTGTGAGCATTGATGGTAGCAAAATTTTCTTAAGTTCTAAAAAATTACAAAAAGATCCTTGGCAAGAAGCTAGTGCTAAATATAGTGTTGGTCAAGTTGTATCAGGAGAGATTGTAAAGATTAATCCATTTGGTTTGTTTGTAAAGTTAGATGATGAAATTCACGGTTTAGCTCATATCAGTCAATTAAATATTAGTTTAAAAGAAAAAATTGCTGATCTTTTTCAAGCGGGAGAAACTCGTGACTTTGAAGTGGTTAGCATTTCTCCAGAAGAACATCGTTTAGGTTTAAAGTTAGCCACAGAGGAGAAGGAAGTTAAAAAAAGTAAAAAGAAAGTAGATAAAGAAGAAGTAAAAGAGGAAAAGAAAGTTAAAAAAGAAAAGGAAGAAAAGAAAGAGAAAGTTGAAGATGAGTCCTAAAAAGTATTGATAAGAATAGGCTTGAGCGCTTCCCATTAAAGGAAGCGCTTTCCTTATTAAAATTAAAATTGCCAAACCCTGCTTAGCAGTATATAATAAAGGTGTTTATTTTAAAAAAATATGAAAAATTTAATAAAAAACTTTTTAATATTCTTTATTGCTTTTTTAGCCATTGCTGCTATTTTTAGTACTTTTTCTGAATCACGAGCAGTGACTCAGGTAGGAATAGAAGCTTTAATTCAAGATATCGAATCTGAACAAGTGCAATCTTTACGTGTTCAAGGTGATGAGGTGAAAGTGGAGTTAAAGGATGGCTCTCAAAAGATAGTAAAGAAGGAAACAGGCGAAAGCTTATCAGCGTTGTTAAGTAATTTTCAAGTTGCTCCAGAAAAAATGAAAGATATCGCGATTAGCATTGAAGACCCTTCGGGTTGGTCATATTGGTTAGCTTTGGTTTTACCCTTTTTATTGCCAGTTATTTTTATTATCGCTATCTTTTTCTTTATGATGCGTAGCGCTCAAGGTATGAATTCTCGAGCTATGAGTTTTGGCCAGTCTAATCCTAAAGATTTTAATTTAGATAATAAAAAAAGAGTAACCTTTAAAGACGTGGCTGGGGCGAAAGAGGCGAAAGAAGAATTAAATGAAGTGGTTGAATTTTTGCGTTATCCAAAAAAATTCCAAGATTTAGGGGCGCGTATTCCTCGGGGCGTCTTATTACTTGGTAGTCCAGGTACGGGTAAAACATTATTAGCTCGAGCTGTGGCCGGTGAAGCTAAGGTACCATTTTTTCATATGTCTGGCTCAGAATTTGTAGAGATGTTTGTTGGAGTTGGAGCTTCTCGTGTTCGGTCTTTATTCCAAAAGGCCAAGAAACAATCTCCTTGTATTGTCTTTATTGATGAAATTGACGCGGTTGGTCGTCGTCGAGGGGCTGGCTTGGGTGGTTCTCATGACGAAAGAGAGCAGACTTTGAATCAAATATTAGTAGAGATGGATGGTTTTGATATTAGTGAAAATGTGATTGTGATTGCCGCCACTAATCGTCCTGACGTCCTAGATCCTGCCTTATTGCGTCCTGGACGTTTTGATCGACAGGTTATTATTGATAAACCGGATTTAAGAGATAGAGAAGCAATCTTGAATGTGCATGCTAAAAATAAGCCTTTAGAAGAAGATGTTAATTTAAAAAGAGTAGCTGAAAGAACGCCTGGATTCTCTGGCGCGGATTTAGCTAATTTGCTTAATGAAGCCGCTATTTTAAGCGCCCGTCAAGATAAAAAGAAGTTAGGGATGAGTGAATTATTTTCTGCTATTGAAAAAGTAATGATTGGGCCAGAAAGAAAAAGCAGAGTGATTAATGATAAAGAGAAAAAAATTACTGCTTATCATGAGGCCGGTCATGCTGTGGTAGCTCATTTTTTACCAAATAGTGATCCCGTACAAAAAGTATCAATTATTGCTCGTGGTCAAGCTGGTGGCTATACTCTCAAAGTACCTCTTGAAGATAGGCATTTTCAATCTAAATCTGATTTTATTGATGAAATTGCTGTTCTATTAGCGGGGCATTTGATTGAAAAGAAGATTTTTGGAGAAGTGACAACTGGTGCTACTTCTGATTTGCGTCGTGCCACTGCTGTCGCTCGTAGTTTAATTACTGACTATGGCATGAGTGATGTCTTAGGTCCGCGTACTTTTGGTCAAAAAGAAGAATTAATTTTCTTAGGTAGAGAAATTCATGAACAAAGAGATTATAGTGAGCATATTGCTGAAAAAATTGATTTAGAGATTAATGCGTTTATTAAACAAGCTGCACATAAGGCCGAAGAGGTTTTGAATAATCAGGCTCAAAAATTAGAAAAAGTTGTACAAGCTCTTTTAGAAAAAGAAACCTTAGAAAAAGAAGAGTTTGAATTGATTGTAGGCGCTGCTTAATTTTCTTATTACTGAAAATTTGACTAATATTATTTTTTAGTTATACTTTAAAAAGTATAGTAAAGGGAGTTTTTCCCTAATTTTGATTTAATTATATGGCTAATCCTAAAAAAAGAAAGTCCAAAAGTGCAGTACGTACAAATCGTGCGCATTTAGCTTTAGAGAAAGTGTCTTTGAATAAATGTCCACAATGTGGTAAGGCTAAAAAACCTCATCAAGCTTGTGCTTTTTGTGGTTATTATCGTGGTCGCAAAATTTTAAACATTGAAACAGCTACTAAAGTTAAAAAATAAATATGTCTAATCGTCATCTCGCTCGAACAATTGCATTACAAACACTGTTCGCCTGGGATTTTAACGGTAAAAACGGTAAAAACACTGAGTCTTTAATGCGTGATAATTTTATTAATTTCGCTCCTGATTTTGATGATGGTGGCTTTGTTGGTGATTTAGTGCGTGGGGTAATAGAAAAGTTAGAAGAAATAGACAAATTAATCGTACGCTATGCGACGGAATGGCCATTAGATCAGATTACTACCATTGATCGCAATGTTTTGCGAATGGGTTTATATGAATTAATATATACCGAAATTCCTCCTAGGGTAGCTATTAATGAAGCAATTGAAGTTGCTAAAAATTTTGGTGGTGATGCTTCCGGCAAGTTTGTTAATGGAGTTTTGGGGGCTGTTTATAATTCATGGCCAGAAGAAGAAAAACGTAAGCGAGATAATCATTGGGATAAAGACGGACAGATAGAAAATAATGATACTGATGCTCAAGTTTCTGAGCTTAAGGATAATCAATCTTAGTGTTTATGACCCGTGCTTGACGCGGGTTTTTATTAATTTTTTGTTGTGCTACGTAATAGTGTTTTTACTTTATGGTTTTGCCCCTATTTCGTTGCGGAACTAATAAAATATGTCAGCTTTAAAAAAGTTACAAGAAAGCATTGGCTTTACTTTTAAAAACAAAGAAATTTTACAGCAAGCCATGGTGCATCGCTCCTATTTAAATGAACACCCTGAGTTTGCTAGTGGACATAATGAGCGTTTGGAATTTTTAGGAGACGCTGTTTTAGAAATTATTGTAACTGAGCATTTATATCTTAATTATCCTAATACTCCTGAAGGAGATTTAACTAACTGGCGAGCGGCATTAGTTAATTCTAAGATGTTATATGTGATTGCCGAAGAGCTGAAATTAGATGATTGCTTGTATTTGTCTAAAGGAGAAGCAAAGGATAAGAATAAAAAATCTCGTCATTATATTTTAGCTAATGCAGTTGAAGCTTTAATTGGTGCGGTTTATTTAGATCAAGGCATGTCAGCTGCTCATACGCTAGTACATCGTTTTATTATTAATAAACTCCCCGGCATATTAGCTAATAAGTCTTATTTAGATCCTAAGTCTCGTTTTCAAGAACAAGCTCAAGAGAAAAGAGGAATTACCCCCACCTATGATATTATTAGTGAGTCTGGACCTGATCATGAAAAATTATTTAAAGTCGGTTTATATCTCGCTGAAGAATTAATTGCTACTGGCGAAGGGTCTTCAAAACAAGAGGCGCAAGTAGCAGCTGCTAGTAATGGTTTAGATAAATTAAATTGGTAATTATATGAATGTTAAAGATATTCTTACAAACATTGCTCGTTTAGGGGCTTCAGATTTGCACTTAGTTTTTGCTTTACCACCCATGATGCGTTTAAATGGTGAATTAAAAACAGTCCCCTTAGAAGATAAAAATCAAAATTTTCAAGTAGATGATAATGATTTACAGGCAGCTGCTCAAACTCTTCTGAGTGAGGAGCAAATAAAACGTCTTTATCAAGATAAAGATTTGGATGCGGCTATCTCTTTAGACGTGTTTCGTTTTCGTTTAAACTTTGCTTTTGAAAAAGGTCATTTAAAAATAGTGGCTCGAGTTATTAATGAAAGTAAGCCGAGTTTAGAGGAAATTGGCATGCCTGATTCAGTTAAAGAATTGTTAAATTTAAATCAAGGCTTAGTGTTAGTAACAGGCCCAACTGGTTGCGGTAAATCTACTACTCTAGCAGCCATGATTAATCATATAAATGATAATCGTGCTTGTCACATTTTGACTTTAGAGGACCCCATTGAATATGTTTTTAATCCAGTGAAAAGTATTATTTCTCAAAGACAATTAGGTGAAGACATGCATTCTTTTGCGGCTGGTTTAAAACATGCTTTGCGTCAAGATCCTAATGTGATTATGGTGGGAGAAATGAGAGATTTAGAAACTATTGCTGCTGCGATCACTTTAGCAGAAACTGGTCATTTGGTTTTAGCGACTCTGCACACTTATAGCGCGGCTCAAACTATCGATCGTATTATAGATATTTTTCCCGCTCATCAACAAAGTCAGGTTCGCTCACAATTGTCTATGATTTTGGCAGCTGTCATTTCACAAAGATTACTACCCAGTCTTAAGAGTGAAACCAGAGTGGCAGCTAGAGAAATATTGTTGCATAACAGCGCAATTGCAAATTTGATCAGAGAAAATAAAATTGCTCAGATAAAAACTGTACTGGAAACTAATAGTCAAAATGGCATGTCTACTATGGATAGACACCTAAAACAACTATATCAAGCTGGTGAAATATCACGAGAAACAACTTTAAATTATCTAGAAGATGCAAATTTAATTGATTCTTAATTTAATTTTTATTGAATGTTTAAAATAGTCAATAAATAGGCTCCTTTTTGGGGGCTTGACAATATTTTTAAAAGCACTATAATTATTAACAGTTTTTATAAACAGCCTATGAATATTTATTTTAGAGTTATTAAACTTAAGCGGTTATGAGATAATTTGCTTTTTTGCGATTATTTTGAACCGCGGCTTACGCGGTTTTTTGAACCCTAAAATAATAATTTAAATACGACCTCATCTTTAGCAGCTTGCTGGTAGAGATGAAAAAATATTTAAATGACCTTTAACAGTTGAATAAAATTTTGTCGCTTTTAAGGTAAAAGCGAATTTCTATCGTCGGTTTATTTTGCAATTTCCGGGCGATAGAAAAAAATCGCACTTGCGAAGAAGTGCGTCCACTTTTGAAAACAAAAGTGTGGGAAAATCTCGTAAAGAGTATATGGCGGATGCCTAGACATAAGAAAACGATGAAGGACGTAGCAGCCTGCGATAAGCTGCGGTGAGGTGGCAAGCAACCTTTGACCCGCAGATCTCCGAATGGGGAAACCCCCTTCGTTGCAAACGAAGGTACCGTTGCTTTTTGGTGACGGTAGAAGACCCGGCGAACTGAAACATCTTAGTAGCCGGAGGAAAAGAAAACAATAGTGATTCCCTAAGTAGTGGCGAGCGAACGGGGAAGAGCCTAAACTTGTCGGACTGAGATTTCAAGCCAGCTTGCTGGGGAGAAATCAGAAGGTTCTAGAACCATATGTTCCACAAGGGTTGCAAGACAGCATGTCTGTTATCTAGATTTAACAGAGCAGAGTCATAAAAAATAATTTTTAGCAGAAGCGAGCTGGAAAGCTCAGCCAGAGAGGGTGATAGCCCCGTAAGCGAAAAGAATTATTTCTCTGCCGTGCTTGTTCTTAAGTAGTGCGGGCCTCGTGAAATCCCGTATGAATCAGGGTCGACTATGACCCAAGGCTAAATATTTCTTATGATCGATAGTGAACCAGTACCGTGAGGGAAAGGTGAAAAGCATCCCGAGAGGGAGGTGAAATAGTACCTGAAACCATATACTTACAAAGAGTCGGAGCCCAGTTTACTGGGTGACGGCGTGCCTATTGAAGAATGAGCCAACGAGTTTGTTCTATGTGGCTTACATAATCTCCTCCGGAGAGTATGTGTAGTGAAAGCGAGGGTTAATAGCCCGCATTGTGCTTCGCTTTTGCGCATTAAGCAATTAGTGCGTCAAGAGCGAAGTACACGTCGCATGGACAAGACCCGAAGCCGGGTGATCTAACCATGTCCAGGTTGAACTCTGTCGAAAGACAGAGGAAGGACCGAACCCACGAGCCGTGCAACACTCGGGGATGAGATGTGGTTAGCGCAGAAATTGTAATCGAACTCGGCAATAGCTGGTTCTCCTCGAAATAGTTTTTGGACTAGCCTCGAGCGCTGATTACGGGGGGTAGAGCACTGGATGAGGGCGGGTCTTCGGATACCGTCTTCAATCAAACTCCGAATACCCGTAAATGTAGCTCGGGAGTCAGACCATGGGCGCTAAGGTTCATTGGTCAAAAGGGAAACAGCCCAGATCACAATCTAAGGTCCCTAAATATATGCTAAGTGTAAAAGGTGGTGTTGTGACCGCGACAATTAGGAGGTTGGCTTAGAAGCAGCCATCCTTTAAAGATAGCGTAATAGCTCACTAATCAAGTTGTTTCGCGCCGAAAATTTACCGGGGCTAAGCATATTACCGAAGATGTGAACTCCATAATTTATTATGGAGTGGTAGAGGAGCATTCTCTTCAGCGTTGAAGTCGTGTCGTGAGGCATGGTGGAGCGGAGAGAAGTGAGAATGTTGGCATGAGTAGCAAAAAGGCGGGTGAAAATCCCGCCCACCGAAAATCTAAGGTTTCCTGGGCAACGAGAATCGCCCCAGGGTTAGTCGATCCTAAGGTGTAACTAATGTAGTGTTAGTGTAACCGATGGAAGAGCTGGTTAATATTCCAGCACTGCTGTGTTTTTCCGATGGAGGGACGCGGCTCTAAAGTTTGAGCGGGCTATGGTATGTCCGTTGAAGATTTCAAGAAACGGCCTAGGTAAATCCGGGCCACCAGTTTCAAGGAATAGCCAAGAGATGAAGTCGCAAGATGGATTCAATTCAAGTGGCAGAGCTGACAAGAAAAACTTCTAGGGTTAAGAACATGGCAATCGTACCGTAAACCGACACAGGTAGATGAGGCGAGGAGCCTAAGGTGTACGAGAGAACCTTCGCTAAGGAACTCGGCAAAACAGCGGCCGTAATTTCGAGATAAGGCCTGCCCTGCGCAAGCAGGGCCGCAGCTAAAGAGCTCAAGGGACTGTTTATCAAAAACACAGCTCTCTGCTAACTCGCAAGAGGATGTATAGAGGGTGAAGCCTGGCCAGTGTCCGAACGTTAAGAGGAGAGGTTAGCACTTCGGTGCGAAGCTTTGAATCCAAGCGCGGATGAACGCCGGCGATAACTATAATCGTCCTAAGGTAGCGAAATTCCTTGTCGGGTAAGTTCCGACCTGCACGAATGGCTTAACCACTTGAGCACTGTCTCAGCGAAGGACTCGGTGAAATTGCAAGACGAGTAAAGATGCTCGTTAACCACAGTCGGACGAGAAGACCCCGTGAAGCTTTACTACAGCTTGATATTGAGTTAGGGTTATGCATGTTCAGTATAGGTGGGAGCCTTCGGGCGCCAGTGAGATACCACCCTTGTATATTCTTAATTCTCACCCCGTATTTCGGGGGACAGTGTCTGGTGGGTAGTTTGTCTGGGGCGGATGCCTCCCAAAAAGTAACGGAGGCGTTTACAAAGGTTGGCTATCCCGGAATGGAAACCCGGGAGATAGTGTAAAGGCATAAGCCAGCTTTACTGCGAGACTTACCGGTCAAGCAGTCGCGAAAGCGGAACTTAGTGATCCGACCATTCAATGTAGGATGGTGGAAGCTCATCGGATAAAAGCTACTCCGGGGATAACAGGCTAGTCGCGCCCAAGCGTCCACAGCGACGGCGCGGTTCGGCACCTCGATGTCGGCTCGTCGCATCCTGGGGGTGAAGAAGCTCCCAAGGGTTGGGCTGTTCGCCCATTAAAGCGGCACGCGAGCTGGGTTCAGACCGTTTAGAGGCTAAATTATTGGCACCTAAACGCTCTGAATCCAGAGGAAAGACATCAAGTACGGCGGCAATATCAAGTAATTGATATTTGGCATAAAAAGCTGACTCATATCGATGAAGTCCTAACAGGTAATTGAAAATTAACCTGTCATATGTTAGGATAATATCGAGGGAAGTCACTTATGTTAAAATTAACGCAAACACAATTAGCTTACTTAGCAGGATTTATCGATGGTGATGGAAGTATTTATGTAAGATTAAAACCTAACAATACCTATCGTTATGGTTTTCAGATTGCTCCTTACATAGTTCTATTTCAATCAGCTAAAGATGAAATACATTTTCAAAAAATTTGTAAATTGTTAAGTTGTGGCTATTTGCGCAAGAGAAAAGATGGAGTGTTAGAGTATACTATCGGTCGCAGAGAAGAAATATCGTCTTTAATAAAAGCTATTAAACCATATTTAATTCTCAAGCGAAGACAAGCTGATTTATTAGAAGAAATTTTTAGAAGAAAAGATTTGGTAAAAAACGCTAAAGATTTTTCTCAATTAATGAATCTAATTAATAAGTTTGCTGATATAAATTATTCTAAAAAACGCATCAAACATAAGTTGACCCCGTAGAGACTAAACGTCGGCCTCCTGAAAGTGTTTCAGGATGAAGGTATAGTCCATGCATTTAGTAATAAATGAATAACATGCGTAAGACAGGTCGGTCTCCTATCCACTGTGGTCGTGGAAACTTGAAGAGGCCCTTCCTTAGTACGAGAGGACCGGGAAGGACGAAGCTCTAGTGTACCTGCTGTTCTACCAAGGGCATTGCAGGGTAGCTACCTTCGGTTAAGATAAGTGCTGAAAGCATCTAAGCACGAAGCTGTCTCTAAGATTAGGTTTCATAGACTGGTTAAAGATTATAACCTTGATAGGCTGTACGTGTAAGTCCAGTAATGGATTGAGCGGAGCAGTACTAATAAGTCGTTAGATTTTCCCACACTTTTGTTGATCAAATAACAAAACATTCTTCGTATATATAAAAGACACCATTGTTCTGGTGGTTAAAGCGGAGGGGTCACACCTGATCCCTTCCCGAACTCAGAAGTTAAGCCCTCCAGCGCCGATGATACTTGGGCCTGAGCCCTGGGAAAGTAGGTCGCCGCCAGAACAATGGTGTTTTTTGTTACCCAAAAATCGGTTTAGGCCGATTTTTTGTTTTGTCAATATAATGCTAATATTATAAGATAATTGAAATAGATAAATATTAAAATATATATGCCTTTAATTAAATCAATCTCGGGGGTTCGCGGTACCATTGGCGGTCTCCCTGGAGACAATCTCACTCCTTTTGACGTCCTAGATTTTATTGTCGCTTTTTCTTTGCAATTGAAGAATAAATTTCCTGAGATTAAAAATCCTAGTGTTGTGCTTGGTCGTGATGGCAGGAAAAGCGGTACCTTGCTTCATGAATTTGTGCGTTCTAGTCTGTGTCTTAATGGTATTGATGTAATAGATATAGATTTAGCCACCACTCCCACCGTTGAAATGACCGTTATCAGTCAAAAGGCTCAAGGAGGAATAATATTAAGTGCCTCTCATAATCCGAGAGATTGGAATGCTTTAAAACTATTAAATGAGCAAGGAGAATTTATTAGTGCTCAAGCAGGAGCAGAATTACTTGAGCTCATCAAATCCCCTCAGAATCCTTTGCCTAAGATAGATGACTTAGGAGAGGTGATAAGTTATAAAACAGCCTTGGAGGAGCATATAGAGGCGATTATGAAGCTTCAGTTAGTGAATGTAACTGCTATTAAAAAGAGGAAATTTAAAATAGTAGTTGATGCCATTAACTCTGTTGGTGCACTGGCCGTGCCTAAACTACTAGAAGCTTTAGGGGTAGAAAATGTAGAGATTATTAATGGAGAAATAAATGGAGAATTTGCTCATAATCCGGAGCCTTTGGATATTAATTTGGGAGAGATAAAAAAGAGGGTAAAAGAGAGTGGAGCAGATTTAGGTATTGTGGTTGATCCTGATGTTGACCGCCTTGCTTTTATTGATGAGAGAGGAGAAATGCTTGGCGAGGAATATACTTTAGTAGTAGTGGCTGATTATGTTTTAAGAAATTATTGTGCTTGCTTGTATCAAAAAATTTCTGTCTCTAATCTATCATCTTCTCGAGCTCTTAAAGATATCACCGAACAAAAAGGTGGCTCATATCACGCTACAGCAGTTGGCGAAGTTAATGTGGTTAATAAGATGAAAGAAGTGAGAGCGGTGATTGGTGGCGAAGGTAACGGGGGCATTATCTATCCCGAACTACATTATGGCCGCGATGCTTTAGTGGGCATTGCTTTGTTTCTTAGCTTCATTGCCGATGATAGTGAAAAACTTTCAGAAATAAAGAAAAGGTACCCTCGGTATGAGATGATAAAGGATAAAATACAATTAGATGAAAGTATAAATGTAAAAGAATTGTTAAAGAAGGTAAAAGAGCATTATCAAGGAGAACAGATTACTGACATTGATGGCATCAAGATTGACTGGGAAGACTCTTGGCTTCATCTAAGAGCCTCTAACACTGAGCCAATTATTCGGATTTATGCTGAAGCTAAGACCAGAGAGAAGGCAGAGGAGAGAGTGAAGGAGATAAAGGCTTTTTTGGCTGATTTTAGTTAATATATTCAATAGGTTTTATTTGCCTATCACCTCTAAAAATGATAGAATATAGTAATATAATAATGTTTCTATAGAGAATAATTTTTTTCTGTGTATCTAATTTATGACTAAAATAATAATTTTAGCGGCTGGCAAAGGGACGCGAATGGGTTCAGATTTACCAAAAGCCTTAGTGCCTCTTAATGGACGTCCCTTAATCTCCTATTTAGCTGAGTCAGTGAGTAAATCAGGAGTTGATGATAGTCCAATTGTGGTAGTTTCTCCTGAGAATAAAGAAATAATTAGCGCTGAGTTAAGCCAATATAACTGGCAATATGCTATTCAGGATAAACAGCTAGGTACTGGGCATGCCGTTGCTTGTGCCAAGGATCTTGTTCCTGTAAATTGTGACAATATTGTTGTGCTCTATTGTGATCATCCTTTTATTACCGCCGAATCCATTAGACAAGTTGCTCAGACTAAAACTGAGGCGGTAACAGTGATGCCAGCTGAGTTAGGTGACTACAATGATTGGCGCTTTAACTTCTATCGCTGGGGCAGAATGATTCGCAATGATGAGGGTAAAGTGGAGAAAATTGTTGAGTTTAAAGATGCCAGTGAAGAAGAGATAAAAGTAACGGAGGTAAACCCTGGATTTATGTGCTTTAACAATCAGTGGCTTTGGGAGAATATTGAAAAGTTGAGAAATGATAATAAGCAAAAAGAATATTATTTAACTTCATTGGTGGAAATTGCTTTTTCTCAAGGTTATGAGATTGGCACAATTATGATTGGCGCTAAAGAAGCAATGGGTGTTAATAGTCAGGAGGAGTTAAGCGTTGCCGAGAAATTAATTAAATCTTAATTTTTATATGTTTCGTGCGATTAAACAAATTACTATTTTAATTATTTTTCTCATGTTGACAGTTTTTGCTTCCCTGTATTTTCAGGATAATAAAGTTGAAGCTAATTCGGAATCAAAAATGCAAGCTACGTGGTTAATTAAAGCCATTGAGGGGGCAGGTTCTTTATTAAGTGATTTAGCTCATTTAGCTTATTTAGTAAATCCTAATTCAGAGATAAATTCGGTTAGCGCTGTTCAGTCTAAAGTTGAGCAAAATTTAAATTTTGATACTGATTTTTCTACGACCAAAGCAGTCGAAGCACTAGAAACAGATGTTTCTTTTAATAATGATTTGGAATTCAATGCTTTTTTAAAAGATTTTTTGCGTAAATTACCAACATTGTATCTTGATGCTAAAATATATAGCGATTCCTGGCAAAATTTTTGGTCATTTATGTGGCTAGACGATTTACGCGTTACTGAATAAGGGTGTTAAATTTTTTGTTTTATAGTATAATAAATAATAATCTCATTAAAATTTTTTATTTATATTTTATTTTAATGTGTTAAAATAAACTTATTAATCTTAATTAGGCTTTGGAGTGAGAGCGCCCCTATCTACGCTCATAAAGCATCATTTTATGCCTAAAGATAAAAAAACAAGTACGAGTATGGAAGATGTCCATAATCAACGCGCAGAAGCAGCTTTAAGTGCTATAGAGCAAATCAAGAGTAAGTTTGGCGATGGCGCTATTATGAAATTTGGTGATATTCGCAAAACCAATGTTGACGCCATTTCTACCGGCTGTCTTTCTTTGGATTTGGCTTTTGGTATTGGTGGAGTTCCTCGTGGACGTATTATTGAAATCTATGGCCCAGAGTCATCTGGTAAAACCACTTTAGCTCAGCATATTGTTGCGGAAGTGCAAAAAATTGGTGGCATTGCGGCCTTTGTTGATGCTGAACACGCACTAGATCCTGAGTATGCTGCTAAAATTGGTGTAAACGTCAATGAGCTTTTAATTTCTCAGCCAGATTCGGGCGAACAGGCTTTAGATATCGTTGAAACTTTAGTGCGCTCTAATGCGGTGGATGTAGTAGTGGTAGACAGCGTAGCTGCTTTAGTTCCTCAAAAAGAGATAGAAGGAGAAATGGGCGATCAACACATGGGCTTACAAGCTCGTTTAATGAGTCAAGCTTTACGTAAGTTAACGGGGGCTATCTCTAAGAGCAAAACAAGCGTTATTTTTATTAATCAAATTCGTAATAAGATCGGTGTATTCTTTGGTAGTCCAGAAACAACAACGGGTGGTAATGCTTTAAAATTTTATGCTTCTGTTCGTGTAGAGGTGCGTCGGGCGGCGCAAATTAAGCAAGGTGAAAAAATTATTGGCAATAGAGTTAAGGTAAAAATTGTAAAGAATAAAGTGGCGGCTCCTTTTCGTACTTGTGAATTTGATATTATGTATAATGAAGGTATTTCAGTAGCGGGGGATTTGTTGGATTTAGGAGTGGAGTATGCTGTAGTGAAAAAAAATGGCAATTCCTATACTTTCATTGAAGAAAAATTGGGCGTAGGACGTGAAGCTGCTAAGTTGTCTTTGAAGAATGATAAGAAGTTGTTAGCAGAAGTGCGCAAAGCCATTATTGCTGAGATTAAAAGTAAGGAAATAGAAGCTCCTGCTAGTAAAAAATAAATTTATGTTTTCTAAAAGGCGCTTTTAAGCGCCTTTTAGTTATCTATATATGACTTTTGTAATATCTTTAGGCGGTTCTTTGGTGGTTACCGACAATGGTTTAAATCTTAATTTTTTAAAAGAGTTAAAAAGTTTTATAAAACAAAGAGTTGATTTAGGTGATGATTTTTTTATAGTGGTAGGCGGCGGCATTACCGCTCGACAATATATTAAAGCCGCACAATCTATTGTTAGTAGCTCTGCAATTGATCAAGATCTTATCGGAATTAGAGCTACACATTTAAATGCTGAATTACTGCGAGTGAGTTTGCAAGATTTGGCTGCGCCAGAGATTATTATTAATCCAGAAAAAATTATTGAAAGAAAATATCCAGTTGTAGTAGCTGGTGGTTATCAGCCAGGCTGGTCAACAGATTATGTCTCTGTGCTATTAGCACGTAATTATCAATTACACACATTAATTAATTTAACTAATATTGATTATGTTTTTGACTGTGACCCTAAGATACATGCTGATGCTAAAAAAATAGAGAAGATTAATTGGAAAGATTTTTGTTCTTTGGTTGGTGATAATTGGGAGCCGGGCATGAACACTCCTTTTGACCCCATTGCTTCACGTTTAGCCTCTTCTTTAAAGTTAAAAGTAGCCATCTTAAATGGTAATGACTTTTTAAATATTAATAATTTTTTAGAAGATCAAGAATTTAAAGGAACTATCATTGAAGATGAATAGTGGATTAATTATTGAATATAAAAAAAGCGCCTGTTATAGGCGCTTTTTTTATTGCTTTATTTCTTTTATTTTTTGGACCAGACGCTGATGTATCTCTTCAATTTCACCTTCTCCGTCAACACTGATCAGGCGTTGTTGAGCTTGATAGAAATCTAACAGAGGTTTGGTTTGTTGTTCATAAACGTTGAGTCGATTACGAATAACAACTTCGTTATCGTCTACTCTATTTGACTCTCGTCCTCTTAAAATTAACCTTTTTATTAATTCTTCAACATTTACCTCCAAATTTAATATCAACGGGAGAGCTTTTGCGGCAAGCAAAGAATCTAATTGCTTAGCTTGTTGCAGGTTGCGTGGATATCCGTCAAAAATAAAACCGGCTACATTGCCGTTTTTTAGGATATGATCTTCTATTATTTGATTGACAATTTCATCGCCAACTAATTCTCCACGCGCAATTACATCTTTTACGATTTTTCCTAGTTGGCTTTCTTTAGCCACTTCTTCCCGCAAGAGCGCTCCGGTAGAGAGATGTTTTAGATTAAATTTTTCAGTTAATTTTTGAGCTTGAGTGCCTTTACCAGCCCCAGGTGCTCCAAAAATAATAAGATTAAGCATAATGAAATAAAAAAGAACTTTAGGTGCGCCCAGGGGGATTCGAACCCACGACCGTCTCCTTAAGAGGGAGCTGCTCTACCAGCTGAGCTATAGGCGCTTATTTATATTTGTGTGGCTGGGGAGGGGTTCGAACCCTCGACCTTAGCGTTATGAGTGCTACGCTCTAACCAACTGAGCTACCCAGCCTGACTTTTTACTACAGGTTTATTATATTTATCATCTTCTAATTCGTCAAGCTTTGCTTATTAGGGTGCTCCGGAGAGGATTTGAACCCCTAGCCTTGTGGTCCGAAGCCACACGCTCTATCCAGTTGAGCTACCGGAGCAATTCAAAATATAGGCATAAGGCTTGCTCAATAATGAAATCGAGCAAGCCGCTTTGCTTTGTCTGTTTTATTTTTTTA
Organism: Patescibacteria group bacterium; assembly: GCA_034002925.1. Classification (GTDB taxonomy): domain Bacteria; phylum Patescibacteriota; class Patescibacteriia; order Patescibacteriales; family UBA12465. The sequence goes on from JAVEZP010000001.1 coordinate 247,143, forward strand.
TCTCTTTCCTTTAAGAGCTTGTTTAAGATTGTAACCAGTTTTAAACTTAGCCACTTTCACCTCTGGAATGGTAATTCTCTCACTTGGTTTTTGAGGATTTACCCCACCACGAGCGTAGCGCACACGGGAGAGGAAAGTTCCAAAACCAGTGATTGTTACTTCGCGATCATTTCTGAGCTCTTCAATGATAGTGTCGGTTAGGACATCTAACATTTTTTCTGCTTGTTTTTTGTTCAAGCCCTCTACTTCATGATAGAGCTTGTCGATGAGTTGCGCTTTGTTCATATAGTTGGCGTTCAGTTAATTTAGTCTGAACGTTAATTATAATATTTTTTAGCGAGCATATTCAATTACCCTTTTTTCTCTAATAACATTAATTTTAATCTCTCCTGGATATTTTAGCTCATTTTCCACCTTTTTGGCAATATCTCTGGCTAAATTATGAGCTTCTAAATCATTAATTTCTTCTGGGCGTACAAATATGCGCACTTCTCTACCAGCTTGAATAGCATAAGCTTTTTCAATGCCATCAAAACTAGTAGCAATTTTTTCTAACTCTTCTAAGCGTTGTATGTAGTTTTCATGGCTATCACTACGAGCTCCAGGTCTAGCTGAGGAAATAGCATCGGCTACTTTTACAATAACTGATATTAATCCATCTGGTTGGTCATCGTGGTGAGTAGCAATGGGAGCAATAACTTCATCGGGTAGATTAAATTTCTTAGCAATATCTCGACCGATTTCAGTATGATTACCTTGCACCTCATGGTCAACTGCTTTACCAATGTCATGTAGCAATCCACCTTTTTTAGCTAAAGTAACATCAGCTCCTAACTCTTCTGCTAACATAGCGGCTAAGTGGGCAACTTCAATTGAGTGGCTTAAGGTATTTTGACCATAGCTAGTTCTGTATTTTAAGCGACCAAGGATTTGAATTAATTTAGGATCAAAACCGGTAACACCTACTTCATATAAAGCCTCTTCTCCAGCCTTTTTTATATCTACTGCTAATTCTTTTTTAGCCATTTCGACCGCATCTTCAATTTTAGTAGGATGAATACGTCCATCTTTAATTAAATAATCTAAAGTTTTTTTGGCAATATGACGTCGAATTAGAGAGAAGCCGGAAACAGTAATAGCATTAGGAGTGTCGTCAACAATAATCTCTACCCCCGTCATTTGTTCAATAGCTTTAATGTTTCGTCCCTCGCGCCCAATAATACGTCCTTTCATTTCGTCATTAGGGAGGTCAATCGTGGTTGTGGTTAGCTCAACTGTATAAGAGGATACCATTCTTTGCATCGCTAGAGCCATAATATCTTTAGCTTTTTCTTCTAGTCTGTCACTAGCGTCATTTTCTAATTTTTTAATACGAACCATTAAGTCTTCACTGGTTTTTTCTTCTACGTTTTTAAGTAGCAATTCTTTTGCCTCTTCTTGACTGAGCTTAGCTACCTCTTCTAATTTATTTAATTGTTCTTCTTTAATGCTTTTGATTTTTTCTTTGATTTCTTGGACTTCATTTACCTTATCATATAATTTCTGTTGTTTCTCTTGAAGATCAAGTAATTTTTGTGAAAACGCATTTTCTCTTTGCTCTAATCGATGTTGCAGGTTGTTAATTTCTTTTCTTCTTTGGCTTTCTTCTGTTTTCGCTTCATCAATTATTTTAAGGGCTTTATCTTGAGCTTTGAGCAAAAGCTCTTTTTCTTTGCTTTTAGCTTCATTGATAATCTTGTCAGCTTTGCCTTGAGCGCCCTCAACTTTATGTTTGCTTTGTTTTTGAAAAAACCAAAGACCAATAAAAAAACCACCCACGGCAGCAATCACAGCGATAATGTATTCCATAAATATAGGAACCGGAAACAAGAAAGCGGGAGGCGATTGAAAAAATTTAAAATTTTCCTCTTATATTAAAGGTTTTTTCTTAAAACTGAGATGTTTTGACTAATACTAAACATGAATAACGGTGAATATAAGATTAATAAAGATATTCAAACAATCAAACAGGAAAACAGTGAAAACGCCTTCTTCACAACTTATCTTGAATAACGGTTATAATAAATTGCTTAAGTAATATTAGTAATTATATTAGCAAAGAATTTTTAGTTTGTAAAGTTAAAAAGTGCTTTTTTGTTTGACTAAATTGAAAAAATAACGTAATATTAAAAAATAATTATCATTTTTTTATTATTTTTAAAGGCTTAGAGCCATTTTTTTATGAATATTACAGAATTAGCTCGTATTTTAAGAATCTCCCCTCAAGAGTTGCGTGATTTATTGCCAGAACTCGGTTTTGCTATTGGTCAAAAAGCTATTAAAGTGGACAATAATACCGCCAAAAAAATTATTCGTATGTGGCCGGGCTTTAGAAGAAAGTGGGAGCAAAAAAAAGCAGCAGAAAAAGCCAGACAACAAGATGAGATTATTTTACCTAAAGAAAGAAAAACCATTAAAGTGCCTCAAGTGATTACCGTTAGAGCTTTAGCTGAGGTGTCTCAGATTCCAGTGAATCGATTATTGACAGAGTTAATAAAAAATGGAGTTTTTGCTTCTATTAATGAAAAAATTGATTTTGATACTGCCTCTATTATTGGCGCTGATTTAAATTTAGATGTGCAATTATTAGAAGAAGAGGAGGAAAACGAAAATAAAGAAGAAAAAAAATTAAAAGATATTCTTGATTTAGAAAAGGCTGAAAACATGAAATTGCGTCCACCTGTGATTGTCGTGATGGGCCATGTTGATCATGGTAAAACTAAATTATTAGATTCAATTCGCTTAACGCACGTGGTTGACGCTGAAGCTGGTGGCATTACACAGCATATTGGCGCTTATCAGGTTGCCCGTAATGATCGTAAATTAACTTTTATTGACACCCCTGGACATGAAGCTTTCACTGCCATGCGTTCTCGTGGTGCTAAAGTGGCCGATATTGCTATTTTAGTGGTAGCCGCTGATGATGGCGTTAAGCCACAAACTGTTGAAGCTTTTCGTATTATTGATGCTGCTAAATTACCTTTTTTAGTTGCTATTAATAAGATTGATAAAGCAGAAGCGGACGTGATGAGAACAAAACAAGATTTGGCCAATACTTTAAATATTACTCCTGAAGATTGGGGTGGAAAAACAATTTGTACTCCTATTTCTGCTAAAGAAGGAACTGGCATTGAAGAATTATTAGATATGGTTTTATTAACAGCTGATGCGGCCTTAGGTGATTCTCTTTTAGCCAACCCTAACGCCGATGCTGCTGGCACGGTGGTGGAATCAAATGTTGATAAAGCAGCTGGTCCAGTGGCTACTATTTTAGTGCAAAATGGAACCTTGCGTGTAGGTGATCAGCTTTGTTTTGAGGATGTGATTTATGGCAAGGTTAAAGCTTTAAAAAATTATATTGGTGAGGATATTAAAGAAGCTGGACCTTCTATGCCGGCTAAGATTTTAGGTTTAAAAGTTTCTCCAGCGGTTGGTGATATTTTGTATGTAGGCGATGGCAGAAAATTAAAAATGCGAAAAATAAAAAGTGCTGATAACAAGAAAGAAAAGATTATGTCCATTGCCCAGCAGGATTCTAACGATGAAAATATTCCAAAAATTAATTTAGTCATTAAAGCTGATTTTCTTGGTTCAGCTGAAGCGATTGAAGAATCTTTAATGAAAATTAATACAGAAAAAGTTAAAGTTAAAATTATTCACAAAGGCTTAGGAAATGTGACTGAAGGTGATATCAAAAGAGCAGAAGACGCTAATGCGCAATTAATTTGTTTTAACGCCAAAATGCTACCTGCAGTTGAAAATTTAGCACGTAGCAAAGAGATCGTGGTAAAATCTTTTTCTATTATTTATGATTTGATCAAATACGTAAAAGATGAAATGCAAAAATTAGTACCAGTAGAAATTAGCCGAGTAGATTTAGGTAAATTAAAAGTTTTAGCAATTTTTAGAACAGAGAAAAAAAATCAAATTATTGGCGGTAAAGTAGTATCTGGGTCACCTGAAAATAATGCTATTGTTAATGTTTGGCGCGGTGAAGAGTTTGTTACTACTGGCGTAGTTAGTAGTTTGCAATCAGCTAAACAAGAAGTAAAATTTGTTGAAGAAGGAGAAGAGTGTGGTTTGAAATTTGAAGGAGAACCTTTAATTCAAGAGGGTGATATTTTAGAATTTTATCGTGAAGATAAGAAAATTGATAAAATTTAATAATATATGTCTAAGGTAGATCAAATTAATGAATTATTACACAGGGAATTAGCTATGGCGGTCAATCAAGAATTAGAGTGGCCAGAGGCTTTAATTACTATTTCTTATGTTCACTGTAGCCCTGATTTACAAATAGCAGATATAGGTGTTTCTGTTTTGCCTGATAATTTAAAGGGCACAGCTTTAAAAAAATTAAAAGCCCATTCAGGAAAATTTGCTCAATTGATTAATCGACGAACTCGTTTACGAAAAGCTCCTAAATTATTATGGCAATTTGATAGCACTGAGAAAGAAGCAGCTGAACTTGAAGAAATATTTTTGAAAATTGAACAAGAATAATTTAATCAATTTCTGTAATTTGTTAAAACTGTCGCTTAAGGCAGTTTTTTTGTATCTTTGACTTTTTCTGTATTTAGCTTTAAAATATGGGGTTATGTTATTAGAAAATAAATTACAATCTGCTTATCAAATGATTAAAGCCGCAAAAGGAATTTTATTAATTTCTCATTTGCGCCCCGATGGCGATGCCTTATCTTCTTTGTGTGCTTTAAAATTAATTATTGACCGATTAGCAATAAATAATTGGTCTTTTTGTGAAGACAAACATCCGGCTGTTTTTGATTATTTACCAGGTTTTTATGATGTCATAAATGATAAAAGTGATTTATTAAAAAAGTTGCAAACTAATTCTTTAATTACAGACAAAATCGATTTAATTATTGTGACTGATTGTGGTTCTTTAGCTCGGACAGCTCTTGGCGGCGAGATTAAGGAATGGCAAAAACAAGGAGTAAAAATAATAGAAATAGATCATCATCCTAAGGTAGATGAGTATGCAGATTTAGAAATTAGAGACGAGTCCTTGTCTTCTAGTGCTGAGCTTGTTTTTGAGTTTATTCATAGTAATCAAATAAATTTTGATCGTTTATTAGCAGATTGTGTTTTAACTGGTGTTATGTCTGACACGGGTAATTTTCTCTATCCCTCAGCCAGTAAACGAACCATGCAGATTGCTTCGATGGCCTTATCGGCTGGAGCTGCTTATGCTAAAATCTTACAAGCAGTGGCTGGAGACAAAAATTTATTAATTATGAAATTATGGGGTTTAGTTTTAGAAAGATTGCAATTAAATCCTAGATATAGTTTAGCGACCGCCGTTATTACAAGACAAGATTTAACAAGATTATTTGTGGATTATCATTTAGATTCAGCTAGCGAAGGAGAATTATTTTCTAATTTAGTTTCTTTTCTAAGTAATTATGCCGGAGCTAAGGCCGTCATGTTGTTACATGAAGATGGTAGGGGTTTTGTGAAGGGTAGTTTACGTAGTACGGCTGATGGTTACTTAGTGAATCGTTTAGCCAGAGCTTTAGGGGGCGGGGGGCATGAAAGAGCTGCTGGTTTTGCAATTGAAGGACAGCTTATTTACAATGGTAATTGGCAAATAGTTGAAAATAAAAAATAGTATTGTACTTTTAAATTTATAATCATGAAAAAAAGAATGACTTATTGGTTTGTAGAGCCGTTGGACTCTTTTACCAATGAACAAATGGCTAAATTTTTAGCTAGCACTAATGATTTAGTGGAATCATTGAAAGTAAAATTAGCAGATGGTACGACGCGCTCGGTATTTCAGTTACCAGATTATCAAAGTGTGTCTAAATTTAACGCTGCTCGTGCTCAGTTTGGCTTTAAATACAAAATTTATCGTCGACAAGGATTACATGGCCAGTTAATATTATGGCCGTTTAATAATAAAAAACAGGCGAAAGCCTGATTTTATTAAACCTCTATTATTTAGAGGTTTTTATTTTTTTCTTTTTGCTGTCGCGCCAGTCTTTAATCTGGGCGTGGTTGCCGCTTTGTAAAATTTTAGGCACCTTATATTTTTTATTTTCAGCTTCAAAAATGGCTGGTCGAGTGTATTGTGGATATTCGGTCACACTATCTTCTTCGTGAGACTCTTCTATTAAACTGTCTTTATTCCCTAAAACACCAGGCAGCAGACGCGTAATTGAATCAACTATCACAGCGGTCGCTAATTCGCCACCGGTGAGCACATAATTACCAATCGAAATTTCTTCATCAATAAAATATTTTATTCTAGCGTCAACTCCTTCATAACGACCACAGATAAAAACAATATCATCTAACTTAGAGAATTTTTTGGCTAAGTTTTGATTCCAAGTTTTACCAGCAGCTGACAGGAGAATAATTTTTTTCTTGTTGCTATGTTTAATTGTTTTTTTAATTTGCTTGAGAGCAAGATATAAAGGCTCAATTTTCATGAGCATACCGGCTCCGCCACCATAAGGAGTGTCATCAACGGTGTGATGCTTATTATTGGTCCATTGACGTAAGTCGTAGTTTTTTATTTTAATAATCTTTTTTTCTTGAGCTCGTTTAAGAATGCTTTCAGAAAAATATGAATCTAATATTTTAGGAAAAATACTAATGATATGAAATCTCATAAGATGCTTGTTTATATTAATGTCTTTATTTTATAACAAAAAAACCGGATTGGGAAATCCGGTTTTTTCTTATGTGTTCTTTTTTAGATTTTTAAATCATCTAAAGCGGAAGTATCAACATCGCCTAAATCAGATCTATTATCACTGTTGTGATTGCTGCGACGAGCACCACCTTCTGGGTCATAAATCTTTAAGTTTACGCGAGAATTATTTTTAGCACCAACTATTTTTAATAGAGTGCGAATCGCTTGCGCTGTTTGACCTTTACGGCCGATGACATAACCCATGTCAGATGGATTAATTTTCAGGGTTAAAAGTACCCCCATTTCATCAACAGTGCGATCGACGCTGACGTCATCAGGATTGCTGACGATGTTTTTTACGATCATTTCGAGAAACTGTTTGTCTGCTTCCATATTGATTTTGACTGGACTTCTCAATCAGATCAGGTCTGAGTTGAAAGAGTCTAGACTTAAATTATATTATCTTGCTGAAACAAGATTTATACTAATATTATAATAATTACTTATTTGTGTCAATTTATTCAGTTTTTTCTGCTTCATTTTTTACTTCTTCTGGTGTTTCTATTTTTTCTTCAGTAACAGCGCTGTCTTCTTTTACTTCTACTTCTGGAGCCGCTGGAGTTTCGCTAGCTTTTTTCTTATCAGCCTTAGCTTGTAATTGAGCTACTCTTTTTTCATTTACTTTACCCTTTTTAGAGGCAGTTACTTTTGCGCCTTCAATTACTTCTTTGGTAATTAATAAATTATTGACCGTGGCAGTCATGCCAGCGCCTTTACTTAACCAGTATTGAACCCTATCTCCTTTAACTTGTAATTCTTTGGAATAAGGATTATAAGCGCCTAATATTTCTAGAGCGCGTCCGTATGGATCACGTCCTTTTTCAGAAATAATTAAACGAAATACTTTTTTATTAGTTTTTCCAACTTTGGATAATTTAATCATTAACATAGTTATTTAGGGGAAAACGTATCCGAGGCGAAAATCCAGGCGAATAACGAATTCTTTCTTTATTGACAAATATTAGCTTAATGTTTAGGAAAAGTCAAGTTAGAATCTTGGTGGTCTTGACCCTTGATCGCGACGTGGAAAACGTCCTCTATCGCCATTATTAGGGCGACGGAAAGAGCTCCCTCTGCTTTCAGGACTGCCTTTGCCTTTTTCATTTTCCCAATAATGAGCATTATCCTCTAAACCTTTCATACTGAGATTGATGCGGCCTTGATCATCTATTTCAATAATTTTCACAGTGACATTGTCACCAATGTTTAATAAATCGCCAGGGGCATTGACGTAGTAGGGAGCTAATTCGCTGCTTCTGATTAAACCATCTTGACTATTATTTAATTGTACAAAAGCGCCAAAATCCATCATTCTTACTACTTTGCCCTTGATAATTTCTCCTACTGCAAAAACATGCACAATATCTTTGACTTGCTTGACCGCTTCTTGAACTTTATCCACTTCAGTGCCGCAAACCATGACTAATCCGTCGTCATCAATATCAATACTCACGCCAGTTTCATCAATTATTTTATTAATCACTTTGCCGCCGGGGCCAATAATAGCGCCAATTTTCTCTGGTTCAACATGAAAGCTAATGATGCGTGGAGCATAGGGTGATAGCTCTGGACGAGGAGCAGGAATAGCGCCTTTGATTACTTCTAATATTTGATTTAGAGCTACTCGTCCTTGTTTGAAGGTTTGTTCCATAATTTCAGGAGTAAGGCCTTCGGTTTTAGTATCTAACTGAATAGCAGTGAGGCCACTGTCAGTACCAGTAATTTTAAAGTCCATGCCACCATTACCATCTTCAAGGTCTTGAATATCTGTTAAAACCGTCCATTTACTCATGTCTGGATATGAGGCCAAACCCATGGCAATACCAACTACTGGTTTTTTAATAGGCACACCTGCATCCATTAAAGCTAGAGTAGCGGCGCAAGTGGAAGCCATAGAGGAAGAACCATTAGAGCCTAAAGTTTCACTGACTACGCGAATAGCGTAAGGAAAGTCTTCTTTATTAGGAATCATTGGCGATAAAGCTTTTTCCGCTAAAGCACCGTGACCAATTTCGCGTCTACCGGTACCTCGAATTGGCGAAGCTTCACCTACAGAATAAGGAGGGAAATTATAATGATGCATGAAACGTTTTTTGCTTTGTCCATCCATGCCTTCTAAAGATTGTTCTAAGCCAGGTGCGCCTAAAGTGACAATAGACATGACTTGTGTTTCTCCGCGAGAGAATAAAGAGGTTCCATGATCACGAGGAATAATCGCTACTTCAGCGTTTAATTCTCTAATTTGATCTAAAGCGCGACCATCTACTCTCTTTTTTTCTTCAATAATAGCTTTAGTGATTTCAGTATCTATCATTTTTTCTACCAACTTTTTAATAGCTAGAGAACGAAGATCGGAGCTAATTGACTGTTCGAATAAATATTCATTCAACTTTTCTTTAATAGCCGATACAGCGGCTTTTCTTTCGCCTTTAGTATAATATTCTTGGACAAATAAAATCTTTTTAATATTTTCACTTAACCATTTTTCTGCTAAAACTAAAACTTTATTTCTTTCTTCTTCTTTGGTATTATCTTCAGCGCTTTTTAGTTCTTTTTTTGGACTTTTTTCTTTAATAGTCACTTCTTTCTTTAATTTTTCAATTAAATCAATCGCGCCTTGCATTTTTTCTTGACCAGCTAAAATCGCTTTTAGCATGTCTGATTCAGGTATCTCGTTAGCACCCGCTTCGATCATGATGGTTTTAGTTTTACTACCAGCTACAATTAAATCTAAATCACTTAAAGCTTGTTGTTCAAAGGTAGGATTATAAATAAATTCTTCATTAATTCTACCGACGCGGATGCCACCAATTGGACCCTTCCAGTCAGCGCCAGAAATAGACAGAGCAGCGGAAGCAGCTATTAAAGCGACTACATCGTAATCATTTTCCTGATCAATTGCTAGAACAGTTAAAATAACTTGAATATCACGTCTATCTTCTTGATTAAATAAAGGTCGGATAGAACGATCAATCATTCTGCCAGTTAAAACAGAGTCATCACTAGGGCGTCCCTCTCTTTTGATCCAGCGAGAACCTTTAATAATACCAGCGGCGTAGAATTTTTCTTGAAACTCTACCATTAATGGGAAAAAATCAGTCCCTTCCCTTGGCACTGGATTTTGTACTACTGTAGCCATGACTACAGTTTCTCCGTATTGAACTAAGACGGCAGAATCAGCCTGAAGAGCTAATTTACCTGTTTTGATAGTGAGTTGACGGCCAAGCCAATCTCCGCTAATAATTTTTTCCATAATTTTACTTTGCTTGGCCTTTAAATTACAGAACTGCATGCTTATAATGAGCCGTTATTTTAATCGGCGTGAAGCTACAGTGCTATCTATTTAAAGGTCAAGACAATTATATTAATTTTTTATTTTCTTTTGTTGTAATTACCAATGAGAAATTTTTTATCAATTCCTAAATCGATAAAGTCATCCACTTCTTCTACTAGACGAGACGAACATGTTTTGCGAAAAGCCACCGCCTCTACCAAACAACCTTTATTGTTTTGTAAATATGAGACTAAGGGCAGATAATCACCATCACCCGAAACTAAGATGATAACATCTAGCTTGTCAGCTAATTTAATTGCATCAATAGCAATGCCAATGTCCCAGTCAGCTTTTTTAGCACCTCCAGCGAATATTTGTAAATCTTTCATGCGTACTTCAAAGCCTTGTTGGCTTAAAGCTTCAAAAAATGCATTTTCGTCTTCGTTTTCTGCTCTAATAACATAAGCAGTAGCCCGGATTAATTTCCGACCAGCTACTGCTCTTGTGAGTATTTCTTGAAAGTTGACACGTCTGCCATACAAATTCTTAGCAGAATGATACATGTTCGACACATCTACTAGGACACCAACGCGTTGCTCTTTATGTTTAATCATAGTAATTTTATTTTTCTTCAATCACCTCTTCTTCAAGATTTTCATCCTCTTCAGCACTAACATTATATTTCTTTTCTTTTAGCATTTCCTCTTCTTCCTCGGCTTGAAGTTTAGCGGCAATTCTTAGTTTTAGCTTAACAGCTAATTCTTTAAATTGTTCAGCATTTTCTTTTTGTAAATATTTGAGTAATTTACGTCTTTCTCCTACTTTCTTTAAAAGACCGCGACGAGAAGAATAGTCATGCTTATGCTGCTTTAAATGGTCTGTTAAATTTTTAATTTCTTCAGTTAAAATAGCGATTTGTACTTGAGGAGAACCAGTATCGGTATCATGTACTCGATATTTTTTGATAATTTTTTCTTTGACTTTTTTGTCTAACATATTGTTTTCGCTTTTTCCAAGAAAAGGGAATTTCACCCATTTCCGAGAAAGAGTGTATAGGGCTCTTTTATTTTAGAGCGTTTATTTTTTTAGCTAAACGAGATTTTTTACGAGCAGCAGTATTTTTTTTGATAACGCCTTTTTTAGCTGCTTTATCAATTTTTTTCATCACAGTATTAAAGTCTTCTTTAACACTTTTATCACTGCTTTGCACTTTTTTTAAACTTTTTTTAACCGCTTCTTTCATGGTCTTTTTGACTTGTGAGTTAGCAGCTTCTCTTTTCACGCTTTTGCGTAGTTCTTTTTTCGCCGATTTCTTATTAGGCATACAAAATTAATATTGATTAAATGTATAAAGTAAGCTTAATTTATCACAAAATTAAATAAAAATCAAGACCTAAGTCTTTATTTGTGATTTTGGTCGGGGTACTGGGACTTGAACCCAGAATCTCCTGCTCCCAAAGCAGGCGCCTTAGCCAATTAGGCCATACCCCGTTATAAAGCAAAAAGCTACAAAGTTATAAAATTAAGTCGATTACTTTATAACTTTATAACTCTTTGCTTATTTTGTGCCCCGGGTCAGAATCGAACTGACGACACAAGGATTTTCCTTAATCTGAGCCTAGGTTTTCCTAGGGATTGGACTATATCATCTCCGTTTTATTACAGGAATAAAGTGCGGAGTCGGGCGCTCGCGGCGGGGTTATTGTTGGGCTCACCCGCTAGTCTCTACACCTTTTTCAATCTTAAACCCGATTGAAACTTGGCTCGGGATTGCCTTAGTATTAAAATACCTTAGGTTTCCCCGAATTCACCCGATTTTCATTTCGATATTTCTATCGAACGGACCGAAAATCAGTCCTTTGCTCTACCACTGAGCTACCGAGGCCTGACTGAAAACATCTTTAGTTGCGGGAGTCGGATTCGAACCGACGACCTCCAGGTTATGGGCCTGGCGAGCTGCCAACTGCTCTATCCCGCTTTTCTTTTTTGAGGACTCAAGTGGGCAATGGAGGATTCGAACCTCCGACCTCAACATTATCAGTGTTGCGCTCTAACCAACTGAGCTAATTGCCCTCAATTTACGGAAAATAACAACAAAAAATCAGTTCTTGGCAACTTCTTGATAAAATATAACAGAAGCTGCATAAAAAAGCAAGGCTTTTTTTAGGCTAATTTAAATCCTGTGTTAACAAGAGATAAAGTTCGCTTTTTACATTAGTTTTTCCGCTTTTATTTTCTAAATCAACACCTAAGAGCTTTTGCCAATTTTCGGATAATTCTTCTAAAGAAAAATTTTTACTTTGTTGCCAAGCTTTTTTGGCCACAAAAGGATGAATAGAAAGTTTTTGAGCAGCTTCTTGTTCAGTTCTAACGCCTTCTTCTTGTAGTAATTTTACACTTAGCATGATTTTTACCTGGCGTTGCAACATGGCTAAGATGTATTCAGCACTTAAACCCGCGAGTAATTGTTCTTCAAGTAGTTTAATGGCTAAATTTTTATTTTTTGAAACTAAAGCATCAATCAGATTAAAAATATTTTCTTCTATTTCTCCCTTAACCAGCTCATTAACTAATTTTTCGGTAATCGCTTGATTGCTAGAAGCTGCTATTAATTTATTAATTTCATTATGTAAGCGCCATAAATCATCCCCAGTTTTACTAACAAGCAGAGTAAGGGCACTAGGCTGAATTTGAGCTTTTTTGCTTTGGATTTCTTTTTTAGCAAATTGTAGTAATTGTAAATTGTTAAGAATTTTAAATTCTTGGACGTATGGTTGTTTTAACAGCCAAGTTGCTAACTTTTTTGCCTCGCTATTTAGTTTTGTTTTATAAATAGTCTCTTCATTAAAAATAATAATATTATTTTCTGGATCTTGAGTTTTTTGACTTAAATCTAATACATAATTAAAGAGTTCTTTATTTTTATTAACAAAAATATTATTAATTACAATCATTCTTTTTTTACTAAATAATGAGCCGCTATTTATCTGAGCGCTTAATTCCTTAATGCTAATTTTTTCACCATCAATAACGCTCAAGCTTTGTCCTAGAGGATCTAAGCTGTTAATAAATTTGTCTTTTAATTCTTGAAGTTTTTGTTGACGACGAAAAGAGTCGGGTCCATGTAATAAAAAAATCATAATTTAATGTTTTGGCAATTATCCATTTTTTGACCTAAAAATTTTTCTCCGTTAGCAATGAAAGAGGCAGGATTGTCGGTCACAAAAAATTGACGTGATCCAGTTTTTTTATTTTTTGTAGAAAACTCTAAATGACGTTCTAAATAATCTTTTAATTTATTAGCTACAATCTCACCTGGATCTGGAACAACACATTGTTTACCAATTAGACGACGAATATTTTTTAATAAAAATGGATAGTGTGTGCAAGCTAAAATAAGATAATCAATACGTTTACTTTTTAGGGGACGTAGATATTTTTTTAAAATTTTGTGGATAATATCTTCAGAGACACCACCTTCTTCTATTAAGGGCACCAACAGAGGAGTGCTTTGACTATTAATTATAGCTTCGGGATTTATTTTTCTAATTTCTTGTTCATAGGCTTGTGAATTAATAGTAGCGCGAGTGCCAATGATGCCTATATTTTTAAAATGGGTTACTTCTTCAGCTAAGGGAACAATTACTCCTAAAATTCTGCGGTCTGGATATTTTTTAGGCAATAATTCGCTTTGTAATTTTCTTAAAGCTTGAGAGGAGGCGGTGTTACAGGCTAAGATTATTAATTGACAACCCTGAGCAAATAAAAATTCTACTGCTTCTAAGGTGTATTGATAAATTCTGTCTTGGGAGTGATTACCATAAGGTACACGAGCTGTGTCTCCTAAATAAATGTAATCGTATTGTGGTAGTTTTTGCAGGAAGTGTTTCATGACTGACAGTCCACCCAGACCTGAATCAAAAACCCCAATGATTGTATTAGCTTGTTTTTTTAACATAATATTTAAATTGTTCTCCTCTTTCTTTGTAGTTTTTAAATAAACCGAAGCTGGCACAGGCGGTTGACAATAAAACAATATCACCTGGTTTGGCTTTTTTTTGAGCTTGCTCTACGGCTGTTTTCATATTTGAACAGGCTATTATTTTTTTGTCTGAAAAACCATTTTTAAGAACAGCTTGTTTAATACGAGAAGTGGCTTGGCCATCTAACAAGATCAAGGTTTTGACTTTTTGAGCAATAGCTTTGCCTAAGTTTTGAAAATTTGCCCCCTTATCAGCCCCACCAGCAATTAAAATGATTGGCGATGAAAAAGATTGTAAATCTAGAATAGTGCTTTCTGGAGTGGTAGAAAAGCTATTGTTAAAATAATTGATATTTTTTTTACCTACTACTTTTTCAAGACGATGCTCTAGGTTTTTGAAATTCGCTATACTATTTTCGATAACACTGTTTTTAATTTTTAAAATTTTGCTCAAAGCCACAGCTGCGCCAATATTATCTTGGTTATAATTTCCTTGCAAATTGGACTTAAGATTGCTTCGTTTAAAATAAATAATTTTACCAGCTAATTTTTGTTTTTTTAAGGTTTTTTCTAAATTTTGATTGGCAACTAAGTATTTATTTTCTTTATTGTTAGCAATTTGTAATTTTGCCTGTAAATACTGTTGATAGGAAGTATGGTAATTGGGATTAAGAGGATCAGCGGGCGCTAAATGTTCTTTAAATAAATTAGTTAACACAGAATAGCGAGGACTAATTTTTAAATCTTCCAATTGGAAGCTGGATAATTCTAACACCAACCATGATTTTGTAGTTAATTGGTCAAAAAAATCAAAGGGAGCGATGCCAATATTGCCACCTAAAAATACATCACGACCGCTATCTTTTAAGATTTGATAAATAATAGAGGCGGTGGTGCCTTTGCCTTTGCTGCCGGTCACACCAATTGTATTAGAAGTTGGGCAGTTAGCCAGAAAAAATTCCATTGGACTACTGACTAAGCGATCTTTCTTAATGGCTTTTTGTACGCCTGGACACGATAAAGGCCAACCGGGAGAACGAAAAAGCAATTCAAAATCTTCTAAATTGGTGTTAAACATTTTACCTAATCGCCAACTTAATTTATTCTTTAATTCTTTTTTCTTTATTTTTGTAAATAGAATCTTTTCTAACTCTTGTTGAGAACGTTGATCACAAATACAAACATTTCCTTGATAGGAATGTTTAATAAGCCAGGTTAATAAAGATAAGTTTTCTTTACCCAGGCCTAAGAGTGCAATATTGTTTGATTCTAGATACATATTGATGTAATAATTTATTTTAAATCATTCCAGTTATCACCACTTGCACTTTCTACTACTATTGGTACAGATAAAGTAATAACATTAGACATTACTTGGCTAATAATTTTTGAATATTGTTCTAGCTTGTCCTCTCTTACTTCAAAAATCAATTCATCATGTATTTGTAAGAGTAGTTGAATTTCATCGCTATGATGTTTAATTAACTGATCTATTTCAATCATGGCTTTTTTAATCATATCAGCTGCGCTACCTTGAATAGGCATATTAATGGCCATGCGTTCTGCGGCTTTGCGTATTTGCGGTCTGTCGGAGTTTAATTCTGGTAGTGGTCGACGGCGGTGAAAAATAGTTTCAGCAAATCCTTGATTATAGGCAGCTTTAATGTTTTGATCCATCATTTTTTTAATTTCAGGATAGACCTCAAAATAACGCTGAATAAAAGCTTGAGCTTCAGCGTAGCTAATATTGGCATTTTGGCTTAAGCCATGCGGTCCTTGACCATAGAGAATTCCAAAATTAATAGCTTTAGCTGCTCTTCTCATAGTGCTGTCTATTTTTTCTAAAGCTAGTTTATTTATAGCAGCAGCAGTAGCGCTGTGAATATCAGCTCCTCGTTGAAAGGCTTCAATCATTTTTTTATCTTGTGATAAATGAGCGGCTAAACGCAGTTCAATTTGGGAGTAATCTAAACCTAATAATTTATAACCCTCTTTCGCTTTAAAGGCTGATCTAATTAAACGCCCTTCTGGTGTGCGAGTGGGAATATTTTGTAGATTTGGTTCGGTGGAGGATAGGCGTCCGGTGGCGGTAATGCTTTGGTTAAAAGTGCTATGAATTCGTCCATCTTTTTGGGAAATTAAATTAGGTAGAGATAAAACGTAGGTATTATTTAATTTGCTTAATTCACGATGGCTTTGAATGAGAGTAATAATTTCGTGTTGATCTTTAATTTTATTTAATTCATCATCGGCAGTAGAAATACCGGTCTTAGTTTTTTTGAGTCCTTTAGTATTTATTTGCAAAGCAGTAAATAATATTTCTTGTAATTGTTTGGGTGAATTAATATTAAATTCTTTACCAGCTAATTGATAAATTTGATTGCTAATTTTTTTAATTCTTTCGTTTAAATCAATGGCTAATTTTTTTAAGGGTTTAGGGTCTAAGATAATACCAGCTTCTTCCATTTTATTTAATATAGGAATTAAAGGTAATTCCAATTTTTGAAATAATGGAAATAATTTTTTTTCTTTTAATTTGTTTAATAATACATTTTGTAATTGCCAAATCCAAGCTGCTTCATAACTACTTGTTTGATGAGTAGTGTTTAAATCGTCAGTTTTATTTTTATCTTGATCTATAGTCACATCAATATTGAGCGATAACTCTTGAATAGCTAAATTTTGTAATAGATGCTGATGTCTTTCGGGGTGGAGCAGATATGAGGCGATAAGAGTGTCAAAACTTAAATTAAGAGGAAAGATTTGATATTGATGGCAAATTTTTAAAGTATTTTTTAGATCATGTCCATATTTAGCAATATTTTCATTTTCCATTATTTGTTTGAAATAAGATAAGAAAGATAGATTGGCTGACTCAGGGCTAATTTGAGAAAATAAGTTATTAGGTGTATCAGTTGTATTTTTAATAGGGAGATAATAACTCTGATCTTTTTGCCAAGCAAGGGCTATTCCTTGTATTTCTTGCTTGTCTTGAACATTGCAAACACAAATTTGAAAAGCAATTTCTTTTTGTTTTAAACATTGTTTTAAAAATTTATCAGCTTTAGCTTGAGTATCGATTAATATAGTTTTAATTTCGGTTTTTGTTGGGGGTGTTGATGTGATAACTAAATCTTGAGATTGTTGTAGGTTTTTTACTTGTTCTAGCTTGTTGAGCAATGATTTAAATTCAAAATGAACGAATAGTTCTTGGGCTTTTTTTAAATCAAAAGAGTTGAGCTGAAAAGAGCTCCAGTTAATTTCTAAGGGAACATTTTTTTCAATAGTAGCTAAACGTCTACTTAAAAAAGCAGATTCTTTATCAGTTGTTAATAGTTTTTTAGTGCGTTCTTTAATTTGATCATCATTATTTTCTAAGGCTTCGTATATGCCTTCAAGGTTTTGAAATTGTTGTAATAAGGTACTAGCTCCTTTATCTCCCAAACCTTTTACCCCAGGGATGTTATCACTGGGGTCTCCTTTAATAGCTTTATAATCAATAACTTGTTCTGGGCTAATACCATACTTTTCTTGTACTGCTTGTCTATCATATAACTTACTCTCGCTTAAACCTCTTCCCATGGCATAAACAAAAGTGCGATCACTAATTAATTGTAAAGTATCCATGTCGCCGGTAATAATAATATTCTGCCAGTCTGTTTCTTGTTCTGATTTAGTAGCTAGGGTGCCGATAAGGTCATCAGCCTCAAAACCGTCTTTTTCATAAATAGGGATATCAAGTACTTGAGCAAGCTGTTTTACTAAAGGAATTTGTTCATACAATTCATCTGGCGCTTTAACGCGCGTGGCTTTGTAGTCTGCATATTCTTCATGACGAAAGGTGGGGGCAGGTCGATCTAAGGTGAGCACCACAAATTCTGGCTTTAATTCAATAAAAGCTTTGAGAATAAAAGAAGTAAAACCATATACTGCATTAACTATCATTCCGTCTTTTGTAGTAAGACTGGTAGGTAGGGCATGAAAGCTACGATGAATGAGGGCGTTGCCATCAATGATAACAAATTTTTTAGTATTTTTTTGCATGTTTATATTTTAGCACGAGCACAATAGTATAAGCAAAGCTTTATAAAAACACCCCTTTTTGTAAGAGGTGTAGAAAAAATTATTTTTGTCCATGTTTTCTGACTGGTTGAGGACTTTTTTTGTCCACATTTTTGTGGTTTTTCTCTTTACTAATTTGTTTTGCCACTCTTTTTACAGCTGGCGTGGGTAATTCCGGGTTAGTTCCTAATACTCCAGGGATTGTGTTCATGATAAATAATTTTAAATTTGCTTTTATATTAGAATAATTTTTGCTTTTTAGTCAAGCCCTTATCCCTTTTAGCTTTATTTGCTAGAATAGGTATATAAATAATAAGTATCAATATTAATATTTATTTATGTTAAAAGTAGGATTGTTTTTTGGCGGCCCAGGCAATGAGGCAAAAGTGTCTCTATTATCAGCAGCCAATGTCATTAAGAATTTTGATTATAGAAAATATCAATTGGTTTTAATTTATTGGCACAAATCGGGGCAATTTTTTAAATTAAAAAAAATTGAAGATATTAAATCAATTAAAACTCATAAAGCTTTATCAAGTGCTGACTTTCGTCACTATTTTGATGTCGCCTTATTGATGACTCATGGTCGCTTTGGCGAAGATGGTGTCTTACAAGGCATCTTAGAAAGTCAAGCCTTGCCTTATAGTGGTTCTAAAGTATTAAGCTCGGCTCTTTGTATGGATAAAGCTCTTTTTAAGTTATTGATGCGTGGCGCTCGTTTATCGCAGTTACCGTTTTTTGTTATTGACTACCAGCGTGATGACCTGAGTTTACAAAAAAACATAGTTGCTCAAGCTAAAAAAACTCTATCTTTTCCTATTTATGTTAAGCCGGCTAATTCTGGCTCATCAGTTGGCATTAGTAAATTAAACAATTGGCGTTATTTGCAATCAGCCTTGACTGAGGCTAAAAGACATGATCAAAAAGTGATTATTGAACAAGGTTTAGTCTCTCCTCGAGAAATAGAGGTGGCAGTTTTAGGTAATGACAAGCTCACTATTTCTCGTCCGGGTGAATTGAAGTTGCAGCAAGATTTTTATGATTATGATGAAAAATATAAAAAAGGAAGAACAGAGATGTTGATTCCGGCGCATATCAGCAAACAACAAGAGCTGAAAATTATTACTATGACTCAACAAGCTTATCGTTTAGCAGATTGTCGAGGTTTTGCTCGAGTAGATTTTTTTCTGAAAGATAAGAAAATCTATTTAAATGAAATTAATACTTTACCTGGTTTTACCGATATTTCCATGTATCCAATGCTAATGGCTAATAAAGGAATTAGCTATCAGCAATTGATTAATCGTTTGATTGAATTAGCTATTAAATAATTTATGTTAACAATTTTTAGTTTATCAATTCTTGCCCTTACTTTCTTTTTTATTTTAGCGCATGGTGCCGATCTTTTAGTTGGTAATTTAAGAGCTTTAGCTGATCATAGTAAAATTCATCCGGTTTTATTGGGTTTGATTTTAGGCTTTTTGACAACTGTGCCTGAGTTCATGGTGGGTTTAAATGCGATTCGACAAGGTGTGACTACCTTATCATTGGGTAATATTTGGGGAGGTATTATTGTGGTTTTAGCTCTTATTTTAGGCTTATCTATCATTCTGCAAAGAAAGATTAAAACGGATGGGCATTTATTTGTTATTTTACCAAGTTTTATTTTTATTCTTTTTTCTTTGTTTTTAGGCACAAAGGGTGTGTTAAATTTTTATGATGGTTTATTTTTATTAATTTTCTATCTGATTATCGTATATCTAGATTTTTTAGCTGGTGGACATTATCAATCTGATATTCTTATTAAAGAAGAAATATTGGAAAAAGAAGGCATTAAAAATCCTAAATCTTGGTTTGGTGTGAGATTATATAATTGGCATCGAGCCTTTAAAAAAGAAATAAGCTGGGCTTTAGTTGGTTTAGTCTTAGTGGTAGTAGCATCTTATGTTATCATGGAGATTGCCGATATTTTCCTAGGTATTTTTCCTTTGCCACCTTTCTTAGTCGGTCTTTTAATTTTTTCTTTAGGCACTAATTTACCAGAAATAACCGTGATGCTACGTTCCTTAAAATTGAAATCAGCTGATATTTCTTTTGGTCATTTGGTGGGTTCAGCAGTAAGCAATGTTTTAGTATTGGCACTTTTAACTTTTTTTACCACCATTGATTTAACAGTTTCTTGGCGTTATTACGTTTTGATGTGTTTTATGTTGTTAACGGTAGCGGCTATTTCTTGGTTTTATGTTAGTAAAAAAAGTTTTGATCGTTGGGAGGGAATAGCCTTATTGTTTTTGTATTTTGCTTTTGTTTTTTATGAGATTTTTTTATAATCAAAAAATATAAGCAATAAAAAAACAACTCATAAATTGAGTTGTTTTTTTGTAAGTGGACCCTAAGGGATTCGAACCCTTGACCCCCTGCTTGCAAAGCAGGTGCTCTAGCCAGCTGAGCTAAGGGCCCTTACAAAGCTTATATTAACGGTCTTTTTATTTTTGGTCAAGACTTTGGAATTAAGGGTGAAAGTAACCAAGTAAAAAAGTTAAGGCCATTACCGCTAATCATTACAATACCAATAAAAATAGCTAATAATCCCAATAACTTATAACCTAAACGAGAGCCACCTTCGGTGCCAAAAGTGTTTTCAAACCAAGTGATTCGTCCAAAGTTTTGCAAAAACCATTCAGTCTTAATAACCAAGACGACGCCGATGCTCAGGATAATGAGGCCTAAAATAATCATATTTTTTTATCTTATATAATTTAAAGGATTATATCTTTTACCATTAATTACTACTTCAAAATGCAAATGAGGACCAGTAGATCTACCAGTGGAGCCAATTAAGGCAATGAGTTGTCCTTTCTCTACGCTATCTCCCTTAGACACTAATAATTTAGAGGCGTGCCCATAGCGAGTTTTTTTGCCTCCGCCGTGGTCTAATAAAATAGTGTTGCCATAGCCACCATTCCAACCACCTTGGGAAATTTCCACCACTCCGTCATCAGCGGCATAAATAGGAGTGCCAACTTTTTCACCAATATCAAGGCCGTTATGAGACCAAGAGAAATATTGAGTAATGCGGTGTCCACTAGTGGGCCAAGCCATTTTATTGCTGCTGCTACTTGGTGTTTCTGAGCTGACAATTTCTTTAATCACATTAAGGCCACTAGAACTAGTGTTTTTAACTACCGTGCTGCTAGTTACACTAGAACTTCTTTTAATGCCTGGAATAATTAATTCTTGACCGATGCGGATGGAACTCGCACTAGTTAAATTATTACTACTAATAATTTTTTCTACGGCAGTGTCGTAGGTTTGGGCTAAACGTCCTAAAGTGTCACCACTTTTAACTTTATATAAGAAGCCATCAGTAGGCAAGATAGTTAATTCTTTACCTGGTCTAATAATACTGAAAGCTGTGAGATTATTAGCCCATAATATAGTATTGACGTTTAAATTAAAACGTCTAGCAATGGTGCTAATTGTATCTCCACTTTGGATGGTGTATTGAATAATACTTGATCTTTTTGTTTCTTGATTTTCTGTTTCTTGATTGGTGGATGTGGTAGGTGTTTCTAAGCTTAACTGTTTTGGTTTTAAGATTGTGCCTTGATTATTTAAAAGACTAGGATCTTCAGACAAGCTTTCTTCAGTACCAATACCAGCATTAGAGGATAACATGCCTTTTGGTGCGACATAAAGATTGTTTGCTAGACTGGTCCAAAAATTATTGGATGCATTTTCTTGGATTAACTCTTCATGATTTTGTCCTAAATCATTAAATTCATCTCTTACCACTTCTTCCATGACGCTGATTTTTGGTTTGCCTAGGGCGGCACTAGCTGGTTTTTGATTTTGGAGATTAAATAAGACTGCAATTATAACAAATAAAAGCGCAATAAAATGAAAAGATTTTTTGCGAAATAATTCTAATTTTGATTGTTCTTTTAAATCATATTTTTTAATTCTGAAAATTAAATAATATAAATTTAAAAATGGTTTATAGAGAAAGAATTTTACAAGACTAAATATTGGTTTAAATATCCAGGTAAATAATTTAGTTAGCACAATCTTAATAACCATTAAAAAACGCAATCCCACAATTGAGATTTCAATCAAAATTTTTTTCAGTTGTCGATAGGGCTGATAGTTGATATGTTTATCCTCTTTAATAAGGCTTTTAAATACTATCATTCTTAATTTTTTCGGTCAATTTGATTACTTCTTTTCTTTTCTGCTATAATGATAAAAAGTCAATATTTTTAGTAATATTTTTATGTTTAAACTAGTTATTTTACGTCATGGTGAAAGCGAGTGGAATAAAAAAGGTTTATTTACCGGCTGGACTGATGTAGATTTGAGTAAAAAAGGTGTTTTAGAAGCTCAGCAAGCTGGTAAAAAATTAAAAAGAGAGGGCTTTATTTTTGATTATGTTTTCGCTTCTCTTTTAAAGAGAGTCTTAAAAACTACTAATATTGTTTTAGAGGAAACCGACCAGTTATGGTTGCCAATAATTAAAGATTGGCGCTTAAATGAAAGGCATTATGGTAATTTACAAGGTTTAAATAAAGAGCAGACAGCTAAAAAATTTGGTGATCATCAATTTCAGCTGTGGAGACGATCTTATGATGTGAGACCACCGGCTATTACTCCAGCTAATAAATACAACCAAAAAAATGATCGTCGTTATCAGAATATCAAGGCTCCTCTAACTGAAAGTCTAAAAGATGTAGTAGCTAGAGTTGTTCCGTGGTGGAAAGAAGAGGCGGCGCCCTTAATTAAAAAAAATAAAAAACTTTTAATAGTAGCATCTGGTAATAGTTTGCGCGCTTTAGTTAAGCATATTGAAAATATTTCTGATCAAGATATTGCGTCCCTGAATATTCCTACTGGCATTCCTTTGGTTTATGAATTTGATAATAAGCTAAGAGTAAAGAAAAAATATTATTTAGCTAATGCTAAAGATTTAAAAACAGCAATTCAGCAAACTGCCACACAAGGAAAAAAGAAATAATTGTTTTTTGGATTTATAAAAAAGCCTTTTTAAAAAGGCTTTTTTTGTTTATTCAATATTACCAGGCACTATAACTGGAAAAGCTTTGCTTTTAGGATAGGCTTTATAACCATAATCGCGACAAAATGGCGTGATATTTTCCCGAAAATAATCGGGCTTTGCTTCTTGAATAAGACCTATTAGAAAATAACTTAAAGCCATAATTGCTCCTGGGCCAAAATTTTTGTTAATGTTAATTTCCCAACGTGATTTGGTCGCTCCAAAATATTTATTTTTGCCAAAACTGATAACCAGTTCATTTTGATCTCTAATAACAAATTTGGCGTGACGAGCTTCTCCAAAAGAGAAGGCGCGTAAAGATAGGTGGGGACCAAAAAGTTCGCTTTTTTTAATGTCTAGCATGGGCGCAATTGCGTTAAATTGATCTGGTAAGATAAAACTATAGGCTTGGTATTGTTTAAATTTTTGCGGTATTTTTAATTTCAAAATAAAGCTGATTAGAGTGTCTATATTTTCTGGAAAAGCAGCACTGATCATGCTTAAATAGGTGGAAACATTATAGGTATAAGGTTCACTTAACTTAGGAAAGAATAGACATTCGTCGGCTAATTTAGCAGCACTGGAATTTGGTGAACAGCTGAATAAAATTGTTTTTAGCCCCATTTTTTTAGCTGCTTTAATTTCCCAAATTGAGTCTTTTTCTCCGGAAGCAGAAATGATAACAGCTTCGCTAATCACTTTATTCTTAATTAATTTTTTATAAAGCTGCAAAATAGCCAGAGCGTTACTTTCGTTGGCAAAAATAGCTTTTTGTCTAGAGAAAATTATTTGCCCTGCATTATAGGCATTACCACTACCAATCACAATTGGAAAATTATATTTTTTCAAATTTATTTTTGGCAACTTATAGTCTTTTAATAGATTTAAAGCTTTAATAACACTGATATTTAAAGAGTCTAATTCTTCTGTTTTCATATTATTTTTGTTTAATTTTGCCCAATTTTATTGATGTTTTTATTATAACTGATATTGATTTTTATTTCAATTTAGGTTATGCTAGGGGCATATAAAATAAGTAAAGAAAAAATATGTCAGGACATTCTAAATGGGCGACTACTCATCGACAGAAAGCGGTAGTTGACGCTAAAAGAGGCGCAATTTTCACTAAACTAGCCAATAACATTTCGATTGCCGCTAAGCAGGGTGGTGATCCAGATATGAATCCAGCTTTAAGAACAGCTATTGACCGAGCTCGAAGTATGAGCATGCCTAAGGATAATATTGAAAGAGCGATTAAAAAAGGAACAGGCGAATTAGGAGGGGATCAAATGGAAGAACTTTATTATGAAGCAATTGGCCCAGGTGGCGTTCAGATGATTGTAAAGTGTATTAGTGATAATCGTAATCGTAGCGCTGCTACTATTCGTCATTTGTTTAATAAAAACAATTCTTCTTTAGGGGCGGTGATGTGGAACTTTGAACAAAAAGGCGTGATTATGTTAAGTCGTGAAGAGTTAAGTGCTAAAAATAAAGATATTGATGAATTAGAATTAAGTTTAATTGATCAAGGCGTTAGTGATGTTGCTAGAGATGAAGATGGTATGATTGTTTATGCAGAATTAGCTGATTTTCAAAAGATTCAAGATTTTTTACAGACTCTTGATTTAAAAAATGAATCTGCAGAAATTGAATATGTAGCTAAAGAAAAAATCGCTCTTAACGCCACTGATCAAGAAAAATTTGATAAATTATTAGAAGAACTAGAAGATAATGAAGAAGTGAGCGCTGTTTATAGCAATATCCTTGATTAGTTTCATTTTTTACTTTATCGTTAGTAGCTCGGGCAATTAAACTTTTTCCGGGCTAATCTTTTATGGCCTCAAAAATAGTTTTAGGTATTGATCCTGGTATTGCTGATACTGGTTACGGATTTATTAAGGTAGGGGCTAATAAGCTAGAATGTTTAGCTTATGGCTCAATTAAAACTACTCCTAATTTGTCTTTGCCCGAGCGTTTGAGTAAGCTGTACCAGGATTTAACGACTTTAATTAAATTATATAAACCTCAAGAAGCAGCAGTGGAGCAATTATTTTTTAATAAAAATGTCCGCACTGCTCTGATTGTTGGCCAGGCTCGGGGGGTTGCTTTATTAGCTTTAAATCAATCGGGTTTAGTTATTAATGATTTTACCCCCGCCCAAGTTAAATCTGCGGTGTCTGCTTATGGTAAAGCTTCTAAACAACAGGTACAGAAGATGGTTAAATTAATTTTAGGTTTAGAAGAAATCCCTAAACCTGATGATGCGGCTGATGCTTTAGCGGTTGCTATCTGCGGCGCTAATACTCGTTATTATTAAAAATATGGTCAAAGCTTTAAAAATAGTACATGTCGCCTCTGAGGTCGCTCCTTTTTCCAAAACGGGCGGTTTAGGTGATGTAGCGCGTAGTTTGCCCAAATCTTTAAAAAGGTTAGGGCATGATGTTTGTATTATTACTCCTTTATATACTAAAGCCATTAATAAGACAGATTATAATTTACAATGTCTTTATCGTAATGTTGAAGTACGTTTAAACGCTCGAGAGAAAGTGGTGGTCAATTATTGGCGGGGCTATTTAATGGAAGACTTACCGGTTTATTTTATCGAGAATAAAAAATATTTTTCTAAACATAAACGTCTTTATGGTTCTAGTCATGAGAATGCTCGTTTTTTAGTTTTTAATGTAGCGGCCTTAAAATTATTATCTTTACTAAAATTTCAAGCTGATATTATTCATTGTCATGATTGGCAAGCAGGGTTAATACCTTATTATCTTAAACATGACTTTAAGCATTCTAAAACTTTAAGTAAGGCTAGAACTATTTTTACTATTCATAATTTAGTATTTCAATTAGGTCATAATTGGTGGGAGGTGCCATTTGAGAATAAAGACTATGGTCGTCGTCCTCTGCCTGATTTACAAGATCCAGATTTAGAACACATTAATTTTTCTAAAAGAGCAATTTTATCAGCTGATGTAATAAATACTGTCAGCGAACAATATCGTGCTGAAATAATGACTAAAAAATTTGGTCAAGATTTGCATCGTATTTTACGTAACCGATCAGATCGTTTATTTGGTATCGTTAATGGGATTGATTACAATGCCTATAATCCAGAAAAAGATAAGTCTTTATATAAAAATTTTTCACATCTTGATTTAGGTGGCAAGGTAGAAAATAAGTTACATTTGCAACAATTATTTGGTTTGCCGATTAGTAAAAACACGCCTTTAATTAGCATGACTTCTCGTATCACCTTTCAAAAAGGTTTTTCTTTGTTGTTAAAAATTTTACCAGATTTAATGAGTCTTGATTTGCAGCTCGTAATTATTGGGGCGGGTGATAAAAACTATGTCAATCAGTTGGCTAAGTTTGCTCGTAAATATCCTAAAAAAATTGTTTTAATTCCTTCTCATCAAGCTAATCAACAGTATGAAACCCAAGTATATGCTGGCTCTGATTTCTTATTATTACCATCTATTCATGAACCATGTGGCATTAATCAGTTAATTGCAATGCGTTATGGTTCAATCCCAATTGTCCGAGAGGTGGGAGGCTTATATGATACGGTAGATGATTATAATCCGATTACCAATCGAGGTAACGGTTTTACTTTCCGTCGGGAAAATACTTATGAGTTATTTGCTGCCATTGTTCGGGCTTTGGAAAATTATCGACATCGTGATTCTTGGCTAAAGTTAATTAATAAGGCAATGCAACAGTCAAATAGCTGGGAGATTCCTGCCAAAAAATATATTCGTCTTTATCGTCGCGCTAAGAGGTTATAATCTTTATGCTGTGGATTAATTTTTTACATTTATATCAACCAGCTAATAGCCCTTCATATCGCATTAAAGAAGCGGTGGAGAAAAGTTATTGGCGCATTACTGATGTTTTAGAAAAACATCATAATTTGCATTTTACTTTTAATATCAGCGCTTGTTTGCTTGAGCGTTTGCGTGATGAGGGTTACGGTGATCTTTTGCAAAGATGGAAATTATTAATTCAGTCTGGCCGTTTAGAATTGGTTGGTTCGGCTGCTTATCATGCTTTCTTGCCCTTTTTACCTGAGTCAGAAGTTGATTATCAGATTACTCGTCAAGAAGAAATTATTAAAGAAATTCTAGGAGTTGATGTGAAGGGTGGCGGTTTTTTCTTGCCGGAGATGGCTTATACCCCAGCTTTAGCCAAGTTGATAAAGAAAAGAGGCTATAGTTGGTTGATTTTAGATGAAGCCTCCTTGGTGTCAAAAAAATATATACCAGTGGCTATTGATGAAAACAGTGGTTTAAAAGTAGTTATTCGTGAGCGATTATTTTCTAATACTTATT
Organism: Patescibacteria group bacterium; assembly: GCA_034002925.1. Taxonomy (GTDB): domain Bacteria; phylum Patescibacteriota; class Patescibacteriia; order Patescibacteriales; family UBA12465. Next base: position 274,599 of record JAVEZP010000001.1, read on the forward strand.
TGCCAGATTTAATTAATCAAACAGATGAGACTAATTTGGCATCAGTGATTATTACAGCTACGGACGCTGAGCTTTATGGATTACGTCATGAAGATCCAGAACAAGAGTTAGAAAAAATGCTATCTTTAAAAAATCTAAGCACCCAATCCGTTTCCGTTTTTTTAGCTGCTCAATCTGAGCTGAAGACAGTGACGCTGAAAGCAGCTTCTTGGGAGAGCGATTTAGAATCTAATGCTCAGGCACCTTTTATTATTTGGCGCAATCCTAAAAACAAGATTCAAACAGATCTTTGGTTATTAGCTGAGTTAGCTTTAGAGCTTGGTCAAGGGGCTCAGAAAGATAAGAATTATTATTGGTATCGTTGGCATTTGGATCGCGGCTTAGCTAGTTGTATGTTTTGGTGGGCTAGTGCTAAGGATTTTTCTCATAATTTTGGCCCTATCGCTTGGAGTCCAGATGAGGTGGAAGCTGGTTTAAATGATTTAATAAGGTCGATTAGAGCTTTAGCGAGTGCTAGTAGTTTAAAGTATAAATTAAAAACAGAAAAAATAGCCAATCGTTTGCGTTATAATTTATGGCGAAGGCATTGGCAGAAACATTGGTTAGCGTCCGACAAAAATGATTAACTGCTAAGGTTGATTAGTATTTGATAGCGCTATCTTTTTTATGAATAAAATTTTATTTTTGTTTGATGAAAATTATGTATTAGATTTTTTTAATAAAAAAGTCTTACCTCTTTATCCTAATTTTCAAAAGATTGTTAGTTTAAAAATTTATCCTTATAAAAAATTAATTTGGACTACTACTTATCACGTTGTGATTTCTTATCGTGTTACTTTTTTAAATAAAGCGGGAAAAGAAAAAGAAATGGAGATTGTTTGCTCAGCTCATAGTAGTGAGCAGAGAGAAAGTGTTTTTCATGTTTTACGGTTTTTATGGAAAAGTAATTTTTTTAAAGGTGATTTAGTGATTCCTCGTCCTCTTTTTTATGACGATGAGTTTAATGGTACTTTTTATCGAGCAGTTAGTGGTCGTAATTTATTATATTTTATTAAAGCGACTGATAAAACTAAAACTGCTCGCATGATTGAAAGAGCGGCTCGTTTATTCGCCGGTTTACACCAAGTTAAATTACCAAATGATACGAGTATTTTTAATGATAGTAATCGTTTAATTCGTAATGTGGTTCCAGGTCGAGAGATGATTATCTCTGAACTTAAAGATCGTTTCCAGGATCTTTATTTTCAAAAAATTAATGATTTATATGAATTGTTTATTAAACAAGAAGAAGAATTTTTAAATAAGGAAAGTCGTCGTTGGCTGATTCATGGTGATGCGCATCCTGAAAATATTATTGCCGTTGGTCGTAAAAAAATTGGTTTAATTGATTTTACTGATTTTTGTCCTGGAGATTTTGCGCGTGATTTAGGTACATTCTTGCAGCAGTTAGAGTATAAGATTAAGCGTTATTTTGCAGATCCAGAGTTTGCTTTAGAGATGAAAGAGTTATTTTTAAAAATTTATTTTGAGGCATCAGGTATGACTTTAGATAGTAATTTACAGCAAAGGATTGATTTGTATTATAATTGGACAGCAGTGAGAACGGTGGTGTTTTGGTTATTAAAACATGATGCTGAGCCTCTTAAAGCTGCTCAGGCTTTAGTTGAGTTAGAGACTAATTTAAAAAGTTATCATCATGCTCAAAATTAGACTAGTTTGAGCTTTAGAGCTTATTTCGGTATAATATTAATGTTTCTTTATTTAAATTTATGGCTAGACCTAAGAAAAAAAACGAAAACCCTTTAGAGAATTTTACTGTTTTTGAATTAGACCAAAAAGCAAAAAGAAGTATTGGTATTGTGATAGTCTTTTTGTTTGGTTTATTGTCTCTTTTGGGTTTGTTTAACTTGTCGGGTCAAGCCGGTATCTTGCTTTCTAAATGGCTGACTTTAATTTTTGGTTTTGGTAAATGGTTAATGCCCATGTTATTTATTTTCTGGGGTATATTATTAGTTCGAGACAAAACGGTAGATATTAAATTTAGTGATTACTTTGGTTTGCTATTATTATTTGTTTCATATCAAAGTTTGTTTCATTTTTTTCTTGATCAAAAGGATTGGCTATTAAGTGTAGCTGAGGGTGTTGGCGGTGGCTATGTTGGTTATTATTTAAGCTTATTATTTCTTTATTTATTTGGTTTTTGGGGTGGTGTAATCGTATTGTTTTCTTTATTTTTAGTGGCTTTAGTTATTGTCTTTAACACTTCTTTATCTAAAATTATTGGCCATGAAAGCTTTGTAGGAGGCTTGGCTTATAAAATCATCTCAGCCTTTAAAGAACTGTTTACAAGTAAGAGAGATGATCTTAATAAAGAGACTGCATTAGAGATGACAGAGGAACTTAAGTGGCAGAAGCGTGAATTAGAACTTGCTGCTGATGAGCCTGAAGAAGATGAGGTGGTGGATGAAGATGATGAGGAGCTAGAGGAGATACATGAGAAAATTTCATTGCAAAAAAATAAAAAACAAGAAAAGATTAATTGGCCGAAGAAAAAAATTAAAATTGATGTTCCGCTTGAGCTTTTAAATCCAAAAACTGGACAAGCTATTGCCGCTGATACTCAAACAGGAGCAGCTAAAATCAAGCATACTTTAGAAAATTTTGGCATTAACGTAGAAATGGCAGAAACTAAAGTAGGGCCAACGGTTACTCAGTATACTTTTAAACCAGCCGAAGGGGTTAAAGTGTCAAGAATTATTACTTTAAATAATGATTTGTCTTTAGCTTTGGCGGCACATCCTATTAGAATTGAAGCTCCTATTCCTGGCAAATCTTTAGTGGGAGTAGAAGTTCCCAATAAGACAAAAGCGATGGTGGGTTTACGAGAAATATTGGAAGATGATGTTTTTAAGCATCGTAAGCACAATATGATGATTGCTTTAGGTAAAGATGTGTCTGGTACTGCCTGGATTTATGATATTACCCGTATGCCTCATTTACTAGTGGCTGGTGCGACTAACTCTGGCAAGTCAGTCTGTTTAAATACTTTGATTATTTCCTTGCTATATCAAAACAATCCAGAGGATTTACGTTTAATTATGGTTGATCCTAAGCGGGTTGAATTACCTGCTTATAATGGCATTCCTCATTTATTAACACCAGTTATTACTGAAGTTTCGAAAACTATTAATGCTTTAAAGTGGTGTTTAAATGAAATGGACAGGCGTTATGATGTATTAAATAAATCAGGCAAGAAAAATATTCAAAGCTATAACGCAGATAAGCCAGAAGAAAAAATGCCCTACATTTTATTTATTATCGATGAGTTAGCTGATTTTATGATGACTAGTGGCAAAGAGATGGAGGCGGCCATTATTCGTTTAGCACAAATGTCTCGTGCAGTTGGCATTCATTTAATTTTAGCTACTCAACGCCCGAGTGTTGATGTTATTACTGGTCTTATCAAAGCTAACGTACCAGCTAGAATCGCCTTTTCAGTTACTTCTTTAGTTGATTCAAAAACTATTTTAGATATGAGTGGGGCTGAGAAATTGCTAGGGCAAGGAGATATGTTGCTCACTACTTCTGAATTATCTAAGCCAAAAAGAATTCAAGGCGCTTATGTTAGTGATCAAGAAATTAATGATATCATTAATTACATTAAAGAGAAGAGTGGTGAAGCTGATTATTTAGAGGGGGTAACGGATCGACAGAAAGTTAGTGGCGTGGCTGGCGTAGGTCTTGATGGAACCTATGGCGATGAGGATGAGTTAATGTCTGAAGCTCAAGAAATAATTATGAAAGCCGGCAAAGCTTCCACATCTTTATTGCAAAGACGTTTATCTATTGGTTATGGTCGAGCCGCTAAAATTTTGGACATGCTAGAACAAGCTGGTATTGTGGGCCCAAGTTTAGGTTCAAAACCAAGGGAAATATTAATTAGCAAGGCTGATTTTGATAGAATAAAAGAGCAGGGTATTAGCGGAGTTTCTTTGCATAATCGCGCTGATATGACTGCCCCAGATTCTTATTTCGAAGATCAAGATGATGATTCTTTGGTCTTTGACTCTTCTCATGAAGCAATAGATCAAGCTGAAGAGGATGGAGAAGGTATAGAAAACGAAACAGAAGAAGTTGCAACAAGTGTCGAAGAAGATGTTGAGGATGAGACTCCGGCTTTTTTATTAGATGATGATGGACCTGAAGATGATATTAAGCCTGAAGATGAAATTTTAGAAGATATGACGCCACCTCCGACAATTAAAAAAAATAAGTCAGAAGCTGAAGCTCAAACTGAGTTATTTGATGATGAGGATGGCGGCATGTTTTTTAGTCGTTAATAAATTGAAAATTGATGAACAAGAAGGCCTTTACGGCCTTTTTGTGTAGTTTATTTATTCTTAATTTACTGTTATAATATTGCTTATGATTAACTTGCTTAAGAAAATTTTGCCACTTAAATTAATCCGATCAATATTACCGGCTTATCATTTCATTATGGCCTGGTTAGCGGCTTGTTATTATGCTTTTCCTAGTCGTCGCTTAATAGTTATTGGTGTTACTGGTACAACCGGCAAGACTAGCACGGTTAGTTTGTTGGCGAGTATTTTAAATGATAATGGATATCCGGCTGGCTATACTTCAACAGCACAATTTAATGATGGTCGCAGAGAATGGTTGAATGATAAAAAAATGACCATGCCAGGAAGATTCTTTTTACAGAAAAATTTAAAGAGAATGCTCAAAAATGGCTGCAAGGTAGCGATTGTTGAAACCACTTCTCAAGGCATAGAACAATTTAGGCACCGTTTTATTGATTATGATATTTTGCTATTTACCAATCTTTATCCCGAACACATTGAGGCTCATGGTGGCTATGAAAATTATAAACAAGCCAAGGGAAAATTATTTGCGCATTTAAAACGTTGTTGTTTTAAATATTTAAATGATGATAATAGAGTGGTTGTCAATCCGACCGCTTTACAAAAAACAGAATTTAAAAAATTAAAGAAACGAATTATTGTTAATGCTGATGATAAGCAATCGGTTTATTTTAGCTCTTTTTGGTCAGAGGCCAAGACAGCTTATTCACAAGCAGCTAATTTAGAATTAAATAAAAATATTTTATCCGAGATTGAGCCTAAAGTGGATGTTGTAGCTTATGAAGAACTGTTTTCAGGTATTGATGGCTCTGATTTTATCTTTGCTAATGAACGTTATCATCTCTCAATTTTAGGTTCATATAATATTGTTAATGCTGTAGCTGCTTTAAGTATTGCTAGAGAATTAGATATAGACGCGAAAGCCCTAGCTGAGGCTTTAGCGAAAATTACAGTTTTGCCAGGTAAAATGGAAAAAATAGAAGCAGGACAAGATTTTCATGTGTTGGTAGATTATGCTTTTGAGCCTAAGGCCTTAACTGCTTTGTATGAAAATTTAGAAATTTTTAATTATAATCGTTTAATACATGTTTTAGGTTCGACTGGTGGTGGTCGAGATCAATCACGTCGACCTATTTTAGGGCTTTTGGCAGGAGAAAAAGCAGATTTTGTGATTATAACCAATGAAGATCCTTATGACGAAGACCCTTTATTAATCATTGATCAAATTAGTGTGGGTGCAGAAAAGAGTACTAAGAAATTGGGAGTTAATTTATGGAAGGAGCCAGATCGTCGGCAAGCTATTATTAGAGCTTTAAATTTAGCTCAAACAGGGGATTTAGTATTAGTGACTGGCAAAGGGGCGGAGCAGTATATTTGTGGTCCTAATAATACTAAAATTGATTGGGATGACAGAAGAGTCTTAAAAGAGGAATTAGATAAATTATAAGATTTGATGCCTGGGGATATCCTGTGTATTGACAAAATATTATTATTGTCATATTATAGTTACTACAATCAGTTTTCAGATAAAAATCCAATAAAGACGGTAGGTAATCGCCCATTTTTTTGTAGCACGACCATCCGTTTTTTTGTATTTTTAGCGCAATTCACTTTACAAATAACCTCTTTTTAAAGTGATTATAAAATTAAAGCGCAACTAAATATAAAATTAGCAACTCAAGCTTTTTTTAAGTTTGAGATTTTTTTGTTGAAGCGCTTTTCTCATCAAAGCAATAAAATTCCAGGCCAGACAGCCGCATGATTAGCGGCGGCTGCTTTGTCGCCTTCATCTTTATATGTCTAAAACTAGCACTATGGATAAAAAAATTGTTGAGCGTCGTTTTTTTACCGACTTTAGGGAAAGCATGCCTTTGCCTGATTTGATTGAAATTCAAAAGGACTCATATCGTTGGTTCTTAGAAGAAGGCTTAGCTGAATTATTTGATGAAATTAATCCAGTTACCGATTTTATCGGCAGGGATTTAGAGTTGTATTTTGAAGATTATTATTTAGATGAACCTAAATTTTCAGAAGTTGAAAGTCGTAATAAGAACATTACTTACGAATCACCTTTGCGCGTTAAGACTAGACTATTAAATAAAAAGACTGGTCAAGAATCTAAACAGGAAGTGTATTTAGGTGACTTCCCCGTCATGACCGACAAGGGAACCTTTATTGTTAATGGCATTGAACGTGTGGTTGTCTCACAATTAATTCGTTCTGCCGGGGTCATGTTTACCGCCGAGTTTATTAAAGGTAAAAAATGCTATGGCGCTAAAATCATTCCTAATCGTGGTGCTTGGTTAGAAATTGAAACTGACTCTAATAAAGTTATTTGGGTGCGTATTGATCGTAAAAGAAAAGTAGCCGTGACTTCTTTGTTGCGTGCTTTTGGCTATAGCAGTGATGAAGAGTTAAAAAAATTATTTACAGATGTTGATTTAGTTAAAAATTCTGAAGAACCTACTTATATTGAAGCTACTATTGAGAAAGATTTAGCTAAAGATGAAGCAGAGGGACTTCAGGAAGTATATCGTCGTATTCGTCCTGGCGACTTAGCTTCTGTAGAAAACGCACGTCAATTAATCTATTCCATGTTTTTCCGTTTTGATCGTTATGATTTTGGTCGCGTTGGTCGCTACAAACTTAATCGTCGTTTTAATTTAGATTTAGCAAACAAAAAAGAAAATAGAGTATTACGTAAAGAAGATTTACTTTTAATTGTAAAGGAGGTTATTCGTTTAAATATTACTAAGGAGTTAGAAGATGATATCGATCATTTAAGTAATCGTCGTATTCGGGCTATCGGTGGTTTAATTCAAAATCGTTTCCGCGTTGGTTTAGCTCGTATGGAACGTATTATTAAAGACAGAATGTCAACTTCTGACATTGCTACTTTAACTCCTAATAAATTAGTTAATTCTCGTCCGGTTATTGGTGTAGTTAAAGAATTTTTCATGTCTTCTCAATTGTCTCAGTTCATGGATCAAACTAATCCTTTAGCTGAATTAGAGCATAAACGTCGTTTGTCAGCGATGGGTCCAGGTGGTTTAACTAGAGAAAGAGCCGGTTTTGATGTTCGTGATGTGCACGCTACTCACTATGGTCGTATTTGTCCAATTGCGACTCCTGAAGGTCCAAATATTGGTTTAGTAGGACACTTAGCTAGTTATGCTCGTTTAAATAGCTACGGCTTTTTAGAGGCGCCATATCGAAAAGTTAAGCATGATAAAAAAGGTAGTTTTGTGACTGATGAAATAGTATTTTTAGATGCTTTTGAAGAAGAAAAATATATTACGGTCGACTCTACTATACCAGTTAATGAGAAAGGAGAATTTATTGTTTCCCGTTATGAAGTGCGTAAGCATGGTCAACCAGGAGTTGAAGATGTTGATAAGATTGATTTTGTGGGAGTAGCTGCTAATCAGATTATTTCTATTGCCACCTCTTTAATTCCTTTCATGGAACACAATGATGGTCAAAGATCTTTGATGGGAACAAACATGCAACGTCAGGCAGTTCCTTTAGTTAAGGCAGAGTCTCCTATTGTTGGTACTGGTGTTGAAGCTAGAGCAGCTATAGACAGTGGTCATGTTGCTTTAGCTAAAGAAGATGGAGTGGTTACTAAGGCTGATGCAGGTATTATTGAAATAACTAATAAAAAAGGAGGAGTAGTGAAATATGAATTAAATAAATTTGTTCGTTCTAATTCCTCTACCTGTATTAATCAACATCCTTGTGTAGTGGTTGGTGATAAAGTAAAAGCTGGACAGGTTTTGTCTGATGGCCCTGCCATTGATAATGGGGAACTAGCGCTTGGTCGCAATGTGTTGGTAGCCTTTATGACTTGGGATGGTTTTAACTACGAAGACGCTGTTATTATTTCTGAACGCTTAGTGAAAGAAGATGTTTATTCTTCAATTCATATTGAAAATTACACTATTGACGTGCGTGATACCAAGTTAGGCCCTGAAGTTATTACTAATGATATTCCTAACATCAGTGAAGAGAAATTAAAAAATTTAGATGAAGAAGGTATTATCCATATTGGCGCCGAAGTTTCTTCCGGTGATATTTTGGTAGGTAAAATTACCCCTAAAGGCGAAACTACTTTATCGGCTGAAGAAAAATTATTGCGTGCTATTTTTGGTGAAAAAGCTAAGGATGTTAGAGATTCTTCTTTATACCTTGAACACGGTGAACATGGTAAAGTGGTGGATGTAAAAATATTTTCTCGTGAAGAGGGTGATCGTTTAGCAGCTGGTGTCTTAAAATCTATTCAGGTTTCTATTGCTAATTTACGTAAAATCCAAGTAGGCGATAAGATGTCTGGTCGTCATGGTAATAAAGGTGTTATTTCTCGCGTGGTGCCAGTTGAGGACATGCCTTATATGGCAGATGGCACTCCCATAGATATTATTTTATCGCCATTAGGTATTATCTCTCGTATGAACCTTGGTCAGTTGCTAGAGACTCATTTAGGTTTTGCTGCTCAAAAATTAGGTTATAAAGTAGCTACTCCGGCTTTAAATGGTATTAGTGAAGATATTATTCGACAAGAATTAAAGAGAGCAGGTTTGCCAGAAGACGGAAAGATTACTTTGTTTGATGGTCGTACTGGTGAGCCTTATGATAATAAGATTACCGTTGGTTATAAATATGTTTTGAAATTAAATCACATGGTGGAAGATAAAATCCACCAACGCTCTATCGGTCCTTATTCTCTTATTACTCAACAACCTTTAGGTGGTAAGGCACAATTTGGTGGACAGCGCTTTGGAGAAATGGAAGTGTGGGCGCTGGAAGGTTATGGTGCTTCTCATACTTTACAAGAAATGTTAACTATTAAGTCTGATGACGTTCCTGGTCGCAGCAAAGCCTACGAAGCTATTATTAAAGGTGAGGAAATTGAGAAGTTAAATGTTCCAGAATCTTTCAATGTTTTAATTAGAGAATTAAAAGGCTTGGGTTTAAGCGTTGAATTATTAGGTGGTGATAATAGTCAGCCAGCTTCTGAAGTAGTGACTGAGTTTGATTTAGAAGAAAAAAAAGATGAACGCTTTGAATATGATAAGCCTGAAATCATAGCCAGTCCGGAAAATATCATTTCTGCTGAAGAGGCTGCAGAATAATATAATTTTTTGATTAACAATCATTATCATACATATGTTAAATCCAATCAAAACCAGCGATTTCGATGCTATTCGCCTAAAACTTGCTTCTCCCGAAGAAGTCTTGTCTTGGAGTCATGGCGAAGTAACACGCCCTGAAACCATTAATTATCGTACGCAAAAGCCCGAAAAAGATGGTCTATTTTGTGAAAAGATTTTTGGTCCTACTAAGGATTGGGAATGTGCTTGTGGTAAGTATAAAAAAATTCGTTACAAAGGCATTGTGTGTGATAAATGTGGAGTAGAAGTAACTCGTAGTATTGTGCGCCGAGAACGCATGGGGCATATTTCTTTGCAAATCCCTTGTACCCATATCTGGTTTTTACGAGGTATCTCTTCTAAAATTGGTTTACTTTTAGGTTTAGGTATTCAATCTTTAGAGAAAGTAATTTATTTTGCTAGTTTTATCGTAACTGATGTTGATGAAAAAATGAAAGAAGCGGCTTTAGAACAGATTAAAGCAGAGCATAAATCTAAGAAGAAAAGTATTGAAAGTGAATATGCTCAAAAAGTAAAAAGAGCTCAAGAGGCCAAAGATAAAGATAAAAATTACGATCTTAAAGATGAACTTAAGACTTTAACAGCTGAAAAAGAAGAGCGTTTGCAGAATTTAGAAGAAGATTTTTCACAAGTCAGCAAAGAGCTTAAAGATTTAAAACCTTTATTAATTTTATCAGAACATCAATATCAAAATTTAAGTTTAAAGTTTGGTCATTTATTTGAGGCTGGTATTGGTGCTGAAGCAATTAGACGTTTACTCGAAAGAATTGATTTAAAAAAGAGTATTATTAATATTGAAGATAAGCTTAAAGATGCAGTGGAGTCGAAGCGTGAGAAATTAATCAAACGTCTTAAATTATTGAAGAATTTTGAAAATAATAATTTGCGTCCCGAATGGATGATTATGACTACTTTGCCAGTGGTGCCACCAGACTTAAGACCAATGGTGGCTTTAGATGGTGGTCGTTTTGCTGCTTCAGATTTAAATGATTTATATCGCCGGGTAATTAATCGTAATAATCGTTTAAGACAATTAATGGACTTGAATGCTCCTGAAGTTATTTGTCGTAATGAAAAACGCATGTTACAAGAAGCAGTGGATGCCTTAATTGATAATAGTGCGCGTCATACTAAAACAGTGACTGCTTCTACTGGTCAGAAACGTCAATTAAAATCTTTAGCTGATGGCTTAAAGGGTAAGCAGGGTCGTTTTCGTCAAAACTTATTAGGTAAACGCGTAGATTATTCTGGTCGTAGCGTAATCGTGGTTAATCCAAAATTAAATCTTGATCAATGTGGTCTGCCTAAGATCATGGCCTTAGAATTATTTAAGCCTTTTATTATCAGTCAATTAATTAAGAGAGAAATAGTGCATAATGTACGTAGTGCTTCTCGTTATATTGAGGCCGGACATGATGAAGTGTGGGATATTTTAGAAGAAACTGTTAAAGAGGCCTATGTATTATTAAACCGTGCTCCAACTTTACATCGCCTAGGTATTCAAGCCTTTAAGCCAGTCTTAATTGAAGGTAAAGCAATCCAGATTCATCCTTTAGTTTGTACGGCTTTTAATGCTGACTTTGATGGTGACCAAATGGCAGTTCATGTACCTTTAACTAAAGAAGCTAAAAAAGAAGCAGCAGAGATCATGTTGTCTTCTCATAATCTTCTTAAACCAGCCACTGGTGATCCGATTGTAGCTCCTGGTCAAGACATTGTTTGGGGAACTTATTATATTACTTTAGAAGATCCAGCTCAAAAAGATAAAAAAACAGAAGAGTTAAAACATTTTTATGATGAAGATGAAGCTATTTTAGCTTATGATAATAAATTCATTAGCTTAAATGAACCAATCATGGTTAAAGTAAATGGTGAGCGTATTAGAACTACTGTGGGTAGGGCAATTTTTAATTCCATTGTACCGGAAAAACTAAGATATATTAATGAAGTGGTAGGCAAAGGTAAATTAAAAGATTTAATTAGAGAATGTTTACGTCTTTATTCTGAGGAGATAACCGTGAAGTTTATTGATACTATTAAAAACAAGAGTTTGTCATTTATTACTAAATCTGGTTTATCTTGGGGTTTTGGTGATTTGCCTTATCTACCAGAAAAAGATCGTTTAATTGGAGAGACAAATAAGAAAGTTGATTTAATTCAAGAACAATACGAAGAAGGTTTATTAACTGAAAGTGAGCGCTATGCTAAAGTGATTGAAGAATGGAGTAATACAAAAGACCAAGTGGCTGATGTTTGCAAAAAAGGCTTGTCTAACATCTTACCTGTATATTCTATGATTGATTCTGGTGCTCGTGGCTCTTGGGCACAGCCAGTTCAGATTTTAGGTATGAAAGGATTAGTGACTTCTCCTTCAGGTGCTATTATTGAATTACCAGTTAAAGGTAATTTTAAAGAAGGTTTTGGGGTATTGGAATATTTTATTTCTACTCATGGTGTGCGTAAAGGTTTATCCGATACTGCCTTAAGAACGGCTAATGCTGGTTACTTAACAAGACGTTTAATAGATGTGGCTCAAGATGTAATTGTGACAGAAGAAGATTGTGGTGATAAAGAAGGCGTATTGTATAATATTGCGGAAACAGAAAACACGGGAGAAGATTTTTATAAAAAAATAATTGGTCGCTACTTAGTTCAAGACTTGTTGTCAGCTAAAGCTAAGAAAATTGCTAAAGCAGGTGATTTAATTGATGAAGAATTGGCTAAGATATTAAAAGATGAAGCAGTAACAGAAATAAGACTACGATCTGCTTTAAGTTGTAAGTTACAAAAAGGCGTGTGTGCTCATTGTTATGGTTGGGACTTGGCTTATAATAAGCCAGTGAAAATGGGAGCAGCTGTTGGTATTATTGCTGCTCAATCAATTGGTGAGCCTGGAACACAGTTAACGATGAGAACCTTCCATTCCGGTGGTGTGGCCGGTTCAGATGATATTACCCAAGGTTTACCGAGAGTAGAAGAAATTTTTGAAGCCCGTAGTCCTAAAAAGAAAGCTTTGATGACTGACGTTGACGCAAAAGTAAAAATAGAATTTGCGCAAAAAGTAATTAAAGATCAAAATGGTAAAGAAATTACTGTTCCCAATCCACAGGCCAAGATTCTAAGTCTTATTTATCGCGGCGAAGAACAGGAAAAATATTATTTCTCTGAAAAAATTAATGAAATGAAGTTGGCTACTGGTAAAAGCACTAAAGATAAAGCCAAATTAATTCCGAAAGTGTTAGTTAAGGACGGTGACAAGGTTAGTAAGGGGCAAGAATTATTTAAAGTTAATGGTGAGAGTGTTAAATCCAAGAGCTCGGGCATAGTCACAGTGGTTGATAAATATGTAGGTGTTGCTAAAGAAGTAGATAAAGTAAAAGAATTTTCAATTTTGAAAGGGACTATGTTAATGGTTAAAGATGGGGATGTCGTTAAGAAAGGAGATCAACTAACAGAGGGTAGCTTAGATTTACGTGAACTTTATCAATTGCGTGGTGAATTAGCTACTCAAAAATACATTATTAAAGAAATTCAATATGTGTATTCTTCTCAGGGTCAACCTTTAAATGATAAACATGTTGAAATTATTGCACGTCAAATGTTCTCTCGTTATTTAATTAAAGAACATGGTGATACCATGATGTTGCCTGGTGAAATTGTTGAAGCTGAAGTTTTTGCTAGAGCTAACAAGAGCGTCAAGGATTTAGCTCAAGCTGATAAATTGTTAATGGGTATCACTAAAGCATCTTTAAGTACTGATAGTTTCTTGTCGGCAGCTTCTTTCCAAGAGACGCCAAGAGTACTGATCGAGGCAGCTGTGGGTGGTAAAATTGATTATTTAGAAGGCTTGAAAGAAAATGTCATCATTGGTTGTTTGATTCCAGCTGGTACAGGTTATAAAGGAAAAAAAGTGCGTGATGAATATGAAGGCATTCAGGCTCAGGAAGAAAAAAAATAAGTTATTTCTCCTAAAACCCCTCCTCAATTAAGGAGGGGTTTTTGTTTATAAGAGCTATTAATTTTATCAAAATATTAGTATAATAAAAGTACTAAGCTTTTGATTTTTATGAATATTAAGGGGTTTAAATTGCGGTCAAAAATTATTTTTAGATCTTTATTTCTTGGGATTGTCTTATTTTTAAGTTGGCAATTGATTTCGCCGACTGGTTCTTGGTCTTGTCAGCATCAATTTCAGTCTTTTTCTTTTTTTAGTCAGCTGTTTCACACTGGTAATTCCGCTTGTGTGAGCGCGGCTAGTCCAGTTGAGAGATGGGCTAAAAATCCAAATGGACATTTATTGATGTTGGCAGATCCATTATATTTTTCTGTTTTTAGTCCTCGAGGTTTTGAAAAAATAGAATTGGAAATTATTTATCGTCCTTATTTAAATGAAAGTCAGGCAATTTTTGAGGCTGGTTTTTTAGCTGATCCTTCTTTATGGCGTTATCGCTTAGAGCCTGTTTATAATCTTTGGTTAGAACAAATTTCATCTGACTGGCCTTTTATCAGAGAGGGAAATGTATATCTTTTTCAACGTGAACAACAGTTTTCCAATATTAATGATTTTTTAGTTACCTGGCAGCAAGATTCAGAAAAAATATGTAAAAATAGTAATTGCTTAGCTCTATATAATGTAAATAAAGAAGAATTACCGGTGATTTTAGATTTAGCTGCTTTAGGTCAAGCACCACCGCAGCTTATTTTCCCCTATACCTTGCGTGGTCATCATCAATTTTATAGCTATTTAGAGGGCGATACTTTTCAGTTAGAGGGCAAGTTATTAGATTTAAATGAGAATAAAGATCTAGATGATTTTGAGCTCTTATTATTTAAAGATAAGGAGCAAATTGCCTCGGTAAAATTAAAAGATAATCGCTTAGAAGAGGAAATGAGCAATACTCTGAGTGCTCTTCAGTCTTTTAAGCTTAGTAAAGACGATTTAAAGCCTGGCTTATATCGTTTTGAATTTAGAGTTAACGATGATATTTTAATTAAAGATTTACAAATCAATTCGCAGTATTTAAGTGCTATTCATAAAATTTGGCTTTGGCAAGATGAGGAAATTAATTTAATTAGCGATGCTTCATATGTTCAGGTTAAGAGTTTAAGTCCCAAAGCTAAACAAAAAATTATTTTTGGCTCAGAAGAAAAAGAGGTGACAGAAATTTACAAGCAGTATGAAATTATTAGTCGTCAGGCTGGTTGGCAAAAAGTTATTTTAGAAAAAGGAGGCTTAATTTTAGAAAATAGCGGCGTCTTTGCTTTAAATGCTTTATCTTTAATTAATCCTGAATATCCTCGTTTAGATCGTTTTGCTTCTCATCGAGGACAAATTGATTTTGCTTTAGCTGATTATTCTCCAGCGGAAAAATTAGCCGATGGTTGGTATCGTCGCCGCCTCGTATTTGATACGGCTGGTTTATATCGAGAAAATTCTTATTATAATTTAATGTTATCTGTTCCTGGCTTAAGATTAGATTCTCAGGCTGGCGGTTTAATAGAGATTAGAGAGATTAATTTAAAATATTCCGGTTCTAATATTATTGATAAAATAAAATCTTGGTTTTGATTATGAAAAACAAACAAAAGAAAAAACAGAATAACAAAAATCTATATTATGTAATTATTCAAGATTCTTTTTATTTTTTGAGTTCGTTGTTAGTATTGGGTTTAATTTTTGATTTAATTATTCCTCATTTTTTTACTTTGTATTTTAATGTTGCTTTTTTGTTCTTATTATTTTTGATTAATGCTTTCTTATTAATTCTTTATGTACGCCGATAAAAAAATAATTGTTGTTTTACCAGCTTATAACGCTGAAAATACTTTAAAACAAACAGTTTTAGAGCTGCCAAGTTGTGTGGATGAAAAAATTCTAGTTGATGATTTAAGTAGCGACCAGACGGTCGCTTTAGCTAAAGAGTTAGGCTTATTTGTTTATCAGCATCAAGCTAATCAAGGTTATGGCGCTAATCAAAAAACTTGTTATCGCTTAGCTTTAGAGCGAGGAGCGGATATTGTGATTATGGTTCACCCAGACTATCAATATGATCCACGCCTAGTTTCATATTTTGCTCAATTTATTGCTGATGATTATTTTGATGTAATGCTTGGCTCACGTATTCGCAGTCGTCGTGAAGCTTTAGCAGGAGGTATGCCCATGTATAAATATTATGCTAATCGTTTTTTAAGTTTTATTGAAAATATAGTGACTGGCCTTAATTTATCTGAGTGGCATACTGGCATGAGAGCTTATTCTCGCGAAGCTTTATTGAGTTTAGATTTAAATAAAACTAGTAATGATTTTATTTTTGATTCTCAAGTTTTATTGCAATTAGCCTCCAGAAAATGGCGCATTGGTGAGATTCCAGTGCCAGTTCGTTACTTTAAAGAAGCTTCTTCAATTAATTTTCGTCGTAGTTTAATTTATGGTTTACGCACTCTGTATTTAGCTATTTTGTATTTTTTTGGTTATCGTCCTTAATTATTTATGAATCAAGTTATAGCTTATTTGCAAAAAATTTATAATCGTTATACTTGGTCGGCTTATTTATTTTTAGCTCTGTCTATCTTTTTGCTCTATTTTCAAACTATTTTTTTTGATTATAGTTATTTAGATGATCAAAGTTTAATTATAGAAAATGCTTCCATTTTAGATAGGGCTAATTTAGGAGAAATTTTTAGTAATGATGTATTTTTTAGTCAAAATAAATTTTATTATCGTCCTTTATTAACTTTATCTTTTGTCTTAGATTGGCATTTAGGTGGTGCTAATATTCATTTTTTTCATTTTAGTAATATTGTTTATCATTGTTTAGCAGTTTTACTTTTATTTAAAGTTTTACAATTATCTAAAATTTCAAAGAATAAAGCCTTTTTTCTATCTTTATTTTTTGCCTTTCATCCAGTTTTGACTCAAGCGGTCGCTTGGGTTCCGGGGCGCAATGATTCTTTAGTGGCAATATTTATTTTTAGCGCTTTGATTTTTTTTCAGCGTTTTTTAAGAACAGAAAAATTAATAGATTTAATTTTCTTAAGTTTGTTCTTTTTATTTGCTTTATTTACTAAAGAAAGCGCAATTTTATTACCACCTTTAGCTTTGTGGTGGGCTGGTATTTTTTATAAAGAGCATTTAAATTTGTTTAAAATTTATCTCGGATCTGCTTTTGTTATGACGGTTGGTATTATTTGGTATTTGGCGCGTAATTTAGTTTTAGAAGCTCATTCTTTTAATACTATTGGCGCTTCTATTCTTGATAATCTGTTTGCGCCATTAGTTTTTTTGGGAAAAATTTTTTGGCCCTTTTCGTTATCAGTTTATTCTGTGCCAGCAGATGCTAATTTTATTATTGGTGCTTTAGTTTTGTTGTTTATATTACTTATTTTTTGGAAAATAAATCGGAGCCAGCGGCCCATATATTTTTTTGCTTTATTTTGGTTTTGGTTGTTTTTACTCCTATCATCTTTGCGTCCTGATGGAGAACAAGCACGTAATTTTATGGAGCATCGCTTATATTTACCTATGTTTGCTCTGCTTCTTATTATATCTACTTGGCGTTTACCAAAAAAAATCACCCAATGGCCATATAAGCGTTTTTTGCCAGTATTATTATTACTATTTCTTGCGTTTTTAAGTTTTTTACATAGTGCTAATTTTCGTAATCGTCTATCTTTTTGGCATCAAGCTATAGACAGCTCTCCTCACTCAGCTTTGTCTTGGCGTAATTTAGGAGCGATGTATTATTTAGATGGCGATTTAAATAAGGCAGAGATGTATTTTCGGCAATCATTACAGCTTAATCCAGAAGAAGTGATGGCTAATAATAATTTAGCGGCGGTGTATTTAGATAGAGGGGATTTGTGGCGAGCAGAAATGTCTTTAGAAAAAGAATTAAAAATTAATCCTACTTATGATGTAGCGTGGTATAATTTGGGTAGGCTGTATTACCAAAGAAATGATTTAACAAAAGCAAAATCAGCTTGGGAAAGAGCCTTGTTATTTAATCCGCGTAATTTTTCAGCAGCTTATGAATTACAGAAGCTTTACGATAGTCAAGAAGAATAATATAATGAATATTTAAGATAATATGACTTTTTTAAAACGTTTAATTAATCGTCCAATTGATAACATTACGGCCGCTGCCGCTTTATTGGCCTTATTATCTATCGCTTCTAGATTATTGGGCATTATAAGAGATCATATTTTAGCTGGTCGTTTTGGGGCGGGTGTGGAGCTAGATATTTATTATGCTGCTTTTCGTATTCCAGATTTTATATATAGCTTGATTGTGATGGGAGCGCTCTCAGCTGGTTTTATTCCAATTTTTTCGTCTTTAATTGGCGCTAAACATAAACAACAACTTAATAATTTAGTACTTAATGTTTTTAATGCTTTATTGCTTTTAATTTTTATTTTATCGCTTTTAGGCATTATTTTTGCGCAACCATTAACCGCTTGGTTAACTCCAGGTTTCAGCCTTGAGGCTCAAGAACAAACAGTAATATTAACTCGTATCATGTTTTTATCGCCGCTATTTTTAGGAATGTCTGGGGTAATCGGTGGTGTATTGCAGAGTTATAAACGTTTTTTTATCTATTCTCTAGCGCCTATTTTTTATAATTTAGGTATTATCTGTGGTGCTTTATTTTTAACAGATTTTTTTGCGCTTTCCGGTTTAGCTTGGGGAGTTGTCTTGGGTGCTTTTTTACACTTTTTTATTCAAGTGCCAACTTTTTGGCAGCTAGGTTTTCGTTATCGCTTTTATCTTAACTTTAGAGATGTTTCATTGCGACAAATTGCTAAAATGATGGGGCCTAGAACTTTATCTTTGGCTGTTAGTCAGATTAATTTAGTGGCCATGACAGTTTTAGCTTCTTCTTTAGAAAGTGGCTCTTTAACAGTTTTTAATTTAGCTAATAATTTGCAGTCATTTCCTTTGGGAGTTTTTGGGATTTCCTTTGCAGTGGCCGCTTTTCCATTTTTTTCGGAGAACGCCTTTAAGTTAGATGTTTTAAAAGCTCGTTTTTCCTCTACTTTACGTCAGATTTTATTTTTTATTATACCCGCCTCAGTCTTGCTTATTACCCTAAGAGCGCAAATTATTAGAGTTATTTTAGGTAGTGGTGAATTTAGTTGGCGTGATACTTTGATGACAATTGATACTTTAGGTTTTTTTGCTTTAAGTCTATTTGCCCAAGCTTCTATTCCTTTGTTAGTGAGAGTATTTTATGCACGACGCGATTCCTTGCGTCCTTTTTATTTAGGTCTTTTGTCAGTAGCGTTTAATATTATATTAGCTTTCATATTGCGTCCTTATTTGGGCGTAGCGGGATTAGCTTTAGCTTTTTCCATTGCGACAATTCTTAATTTTATCTTATTATGGCTGACATTGTATCTGCAAATTGGCTCCTTAGATTTGCACAAAATTTTCTCTTCGGTTTTTAAGTTTGCGGCTGCCGCTATTGCGGCTGGTGCTATGGTGCAGATTTTAAAGGTAGCCATTTGGCCTTTTATTGATATGACTACTTTTATGGGCGTGTTTAGTCAATTGGTGGTGGCAGGTTTAGGTGGCGCTTTTACTTATCTATTCTTTTGTTATTTATTCCGTAGTGAGGAATTAATGGCTGCTTTAAGAGTTTTTAAAAAAAGATTATTAGTGAAAAAGCAGAAATTACCTGCTCAAGATGAGGTGAGGGGCTTATAATTATTTATTTGCATTTTCTTGCAAAATACGGTAAATTTTATTCACTGTTTAATATTTAATTTTAACTATAATGAATCAAGATATCGAAAAAATCAGAAATTTTGCTATTTTAGCTCATATTGATCATGGTAAGTCAACTTTAGCTGATAGAATGCTAGAAATTACTCAAACGGTAGAGAAGCGTAACATGAAAGATCAAATTTTAGATGGCATGGATATTGAGCGTGAGAGAGGAATTACGATTAAATTACAGCCAGCTACTATGGCCTATCAGGGTTATCAACTTAATTTAATTGATACTCCTGGGCACGTTGATTTTTCTTATGAAGTTTCTCGTTCTTTAGCCGCTGTAGAAACAGCGGTGCTATTAGTTGATTCTACTCAAGGCATTCAAGCCCAAACTTTAGCAAATTTATATTTAGCCCTAGAGCAAGATTTAGTAATAATTCCAGTGGTGAATAAAATTGATTTGCCAGCCGCTGATGTACCTAAGACGAAAGCTGAAATTAGTCGTTTGTTGGGTTGTAGCGAAGATGAAATACTGTCCGCTTCAGGTAAAACAGGGGAGGGCGTGGCAGAAATTTTAGCCGCTGTGATAGAGAGGGGTAAGGCTCCAAAAGAAGCTCCGGCTAGTGGTGCTCGGGCTTTAATTTTTGACTCTAAATATGATGAGTATAAAGGGGTGGTGGCTTTTATTAGAGTATTTGAAGGAGAAATCAAAAAAGGAGATCCTATTTCTTTATTAGCTACTAAAGCGAAAAGCGAAACTTTAGATATTGGTGTTTTTAAACCTGCCTATTACTCTACAGGCTTATTATCGGCTGGCGCTATTGGTTATGTGGTAACTGGCTTTAAACAAGTGGGAGATTGTAGGGTGGGCGATACTTTAGCAGCTGGTAAAGAACGTGACAAAGCCTTGCCTTTAGCTGGTTATAAAGAAGTGAAACCAATGGTGTTTGCGGGTGTTTTTCCAAGAGAAGGAGATGACTTAGAAGATTTAAGAGAAGCCATGGATAAATTAAAATTAAATGATGCTTCTTTGTCTTATGAACCAGAAAGATCAGATGCTTTAGGTTTTGGCTTTCGTTGTGGTTTTTTAGGATTATTACATTTAGAAATTTTTCAAGAAAGATTAAGACGGGAGTATGGATTAGACTTGATTGTGACTGTGCCAAGTGTGGCTTATAAAGTGTATAAAAAAGATGGTGCAGAAATAATTGTGCGTACTCCGCAGAGATTACCCGATCCTAATGAGATTGAAATGATTGAAGAGCCTTGGGTGCGTTTAGATATTTTATCTCCTCAAGAATATATTGGTAATATAATGGGTTTAGCTCAAGAAAAAAGAGGAATTTATAAAAATACAGAATATATTTCAGCGGGTAGTGCAGAGGCTAGAGCTATTTTGCATTACGAAATGCCTTTGTCAGCAATTTTAACGGATTTTTATGATAAGATAAAAAGTGTCTCAGCTGGTTACGCTTCAATTAATTATGATTATTTAGATTATCGTCCAGCTGATGTGGTTAAAATGGATATTTTAGTAGCTGAAGAAATAGTTGAGTCCTTGGCCACTATTGTCTATCGTGATGATGCCTTTCGACAAGGCAAAGAAATTGTAGAAATCTTAAAAAATACTCTTGATCGTCAAATGTTTGCTTTAAAAATTCAAGCTGCGATTGGCTCAAAGATTATTGCCGCTGAACGGTTAGCGGCTATGCGTAAAGATGTTACCGCTAAATTATATGGAGGAGATGTCACGCGTAAGCGTAAATTATTAGAAAAACAAAAAAAAGGAAAAAAGAAAATGATGGCAGCAGGTAAAGGGAGCGTTGATATTCCGCCTGATGCTTTTGTACAAATTTTAAAAAGATAAATTTTATGAAAAGAAAGAAAATGGTTAAGACAGCTTGGACGATTATGTCAATTATTATTATAATTTCCATGATTGTCTTTACTTTTGGCGCTACTTTTTTCTAAATTATTATGAAAAAAGTTTGGCAAGTAGCCTCTTTAGCTCAGCAAGATTTTATTACTCAACTGCAGCCTCTTTCTCCTTTGGTGGCTAATTTGTTGTGGAATAGAGGCTTTAATGATGCTCGGGCGGCTCGTTCGTTTTTAAATGATGAGATTAATGAATCTTTAGCTTTAGACTTGAGTGAAGATGGGTCTTTAAATTTCTATAACCCATTTTTATTTAGAGACATGAACGCTGCGGTTGATTTAATTATTAAGCACTTAAAAGAGGAAAATAAAATAGTAGTCTATGGTGATTACGATGCTGATGGTGTGACTGCCTCTTCTGTGTTAGTGGAAGCTCTTTTAACCTTGAAAGCTAAAGCCGAAGTCTATTTACCAGATCGTGTGAGCGAGGGCTATGGTCTGAATAAAGAGGCCTTAGCTGATTTAGCTCAGCAGGGTATTAAATTATTAATTAGTGTTGATACCGGCATTCGTAATAAAGAAGAGGTTGCCTATGCTCAATCACTAGGCTTAGATGTAATTATTACTGATCATCATGTTCTGCCAGATAATAGAGAAGATTTACCAAATTGTCCGATTATTGATCCTGCTGATTTAGAGGATAAATATCCTTGGCGTTTTTTAGCGGGAGTGGGAGTATCTTTTAAATTGGTTTGTGCCTTGCTATCTAAATCCAAATTGAGTATTGAACAAAAACAAGCGATTGCTGAAAGATCTTTAGATTTAGTGGCGGTGGGAACGATTGCAGATTTAGTGAGCTTATTGGGAGAAAATAGATTATTAGTAAAAAGAGGTTTGACGGTGTTAAATAAAAACAACAGACCTGGTTTACAAGCTTTATTTAAAATTGCCCGAATTGCTTTGGATAAGCCTTTAGAAGCTTGGAATGTGGCTTGGCAATTAGGCCCTCGTTTAAATGCTGCTAGTCGTTTAGGTCATGCTAATAGTGCTTTTAGTTTAATTAATACCAAAGATAAACAAGAAGCTAAAGAATTAGCTTTGGAATTAAATCGACGTAATTTAAGTCGACAACAAATAACAGAAGATATTATTAGCCAAGTAGAGACACAAATTGATATTAACAATTTACCATCTTTGATTTTTGGAGTTGCTCAAGAAGATCAGTTTTGGAATGAAGGGGTAGTTGGTTTAGTAGCTGGGAAAATTTGTGAAAAATATCATCGCCCTACTTTAATTGTTACTCGTATTGTAGAAGAGGCTCAGGCTAATCTTGCTCAAGGAGAAATGACGGCTTCTAAACTTAGTTTTAAAGGCTCTGGTCGTTCAATTGAAGGTTTTAATTTAATCGAAGCTATTAGCAGTTGCGCTGCTCATTTGGATAAATATGGTGGTCATCCGATGGCTTGTGGTTTTTCAGTTGAAAATGAGGAAAAACTGTTAGCTTTTAAAGAACAGTTATTAGCTTTAGCAAGTAGTAAGTTAAGTGAGGAAATGTTAGTCCCTAGATTAAAATTAGATGCCTATTTGCCTTTTACAGATTTGTCTTTAGCTTTATGTGAAGAAATAAATCAGCTTGCTCCCTATGGTCAAGATAATCCTCAGCCTAAATTTGCTAGTTTAAATTTACGAGTAGAAGAAGTGTTTTTTATGGGTGCGGAAAAACAGCACGTTAAATTGCGCTTAAGTGATGCTAGGGAGCCAAGAGGACAAGCTTTTTGGGCAATTGACTTTAATGCAGCTAGTAAATACCAAACATTAAAAGCGGGGGATATTATTGATTTAGCCTATTATTTAGATATTAATGATTTTAATGGTCGCCGAGACTTACAATTAAAAATAATTGATTGGCATTTAAGTGATAATAATTAATATAAATATATGAAAGTAATTATTCACTCTGATGGAGGCGCTAGGGGTAATCCTGGTCCAGC
This sequence comes from Patescibacteria group bacterium, assembly GCA_034002925.1. Taxonomy (GTDB): domain Bacteria; phylum Patescibacteriota; class Patescibacteriia; order Patescibacteriales; family UBA12465. The sequence continues at coordinate 297,731 of JAVEZP010000001.1, forward strand.
TGGTATCGGCGCTATTTTACAGGCAGAGAATGGTGAAATATTAGCATCAGTATCTCAATATTTAGGGATTGCTACTAATAATCAAGCGGAGTATAAAGCTTTAATCGCAGCTTTAGAAAAAGCACAATTGTTAGGTGCTCAGGAGCTAGATTGTTTTTTAGATAGTGAGTTAATAGTGAAACAAATTAATCGTGAATATAAAGTAAAAAATAAAGATTTAGCCCCTTTGTTTTTACAAGTTAATAATCTTTTATCCAAATTTAAAAAATATAGATTTAATCATATTGCGCGAGAGTATAACAAAGAAGCAGATCGTTTAGCTAATGAAGCGATGGATGGGGCTCAATAGTTTGTTGAAATATTAAAAAACCATCTCTTATAAGAGATGGTTTTTATAAGGTCAGGAAACCCCGCACGAGCACCCAGCGAGTGCGGGGATGAATGACGCCCGGAGCGAAGCGGAGGCTTGAACGCCTTGGCGAAACCCGAAAGGAAACCCCGTATGAAAAAATCCGTTCCTGAGAAGGGACGGATTTTTGAGTGCGGAGAGGAGGTCATTTATTGCTTTATCTTTTAATATATAATTGACCAGGGCCTTTTCTATTGGCTACATCTTTAAGATAAGTTAAAGTGAAGCTATTGCCAATGGCATTACCGGGTTCTTTGCCGCTTCCACCATGAGCGTCACCAAAAAGACCGTCGCCTAGATAAATAAAGACATGTCCAAAGGTTTTATCATGGGGCCAGCCAATTAAATCTCCAGGTGTAAGATTGGTAGTGTCATTATCTTCAAATTTAATACGATCTTGAAATATTGTGCCCGTATATGCAGTGATTGTTGGCAAACCGGCACATTCTCTAACAAAACTAGCATAACTTGAGCAATCAAAATATATCTTGTTGTCTGTGCTTCTCTGAGTTCTTTTTTCTTGACTGTAGGTAACTTTCCCTTTTGATTTGTTAACTATTTCTTGCACTGAATCTTGGCCGCAATTAACACCTAAAAAAGAAGCTGTAGCTGGAACATCAAGGGATATGCTGCTAGATGAATCCCCTTCAATTTCTATAAGATCAATCTCACCTATTTTAATTGGTCTTAATTTGGCTAGTTCCGGATTAACAGCGGTTAATATAATATAACTAGTGCTTAGAATTAACAAACCAATTATACTGCCTAAAATTAAATCCTTAGCTTGACTAATTCGAGAAGCGTCTCCGGCGGATACTAACCACATCAGTCCTCCGGCCATTAACATAATAGCGGCTAAAATACCACTAATGCCAAAGCCATATTTATAGACGCCATTAATATATTCCGCAATCCAAGGAATATGACATTCACCACTATTTTCCGTGCCCGTGCAAAAAGCTTCTTGACTTAGTTTAACCGTATCTATTTTAATAGACATTTGGGGAATAATATAGGCTGCTTTTTTGTCAGGTTCTATTGTGGCTTGAGCAGGACAACAACAAACAGCTCTTGTGTTTGTAAATCCCGTGTTATTGCTACTTGGTTTCTGTGCAGGATCACAATTAGATCCAGGCTGTTCAGTGCTATAACAACCGCCAGTGGTGTTAGAAGAGTTAATTTCTGGGTTAGTGGTAGTCATTTCTTGACGCCAAGTACAAGTATATTGACTGTTAATTTCTACATCACAACTACCAGGATAGTCGTCAATAGCTTTATTGGTATTACAAAAAGCTCCAAAAATATTTAAATGCTCTTGAATCTGGCTGCAATCTGCATCGGTATTGCAGCCGCCTCCAATTTTAGGATAGCATTTTTTCCCACCCCAAAAACTTGTAGAAACACACATGTTATTCGGGTCACAATCGTTAAAACCCGTACAAGATTCTCCGACTGCTTGGGCAATTTGCTGAGGCAAAAATAGCCAAGAAAAAATAAATATTACTGCTAATAAGTGAATTATTTTGTTCATATTTTATATTTCTTTTTATTTTTTTCCGCTAATTTAATGATTGTCTGAATATCTTCTTCTCTGAGATGTTTAAAGCGACCTTGTAATCTAATATATTCTAAAGTTAATTTAAGATTGGCTGTTTTCGTGCTGGAGCTTACTAATTTACCATTTTCATATTCTAGTAAAGGATAGAGGGCGCTTTGTACGGCTAAACGTCCTGCTTTAACAGCTTCATCTATTTTTATTTTCCAACCTGGTATACAAGGAGCTAAAATTTGAATATAGCTAGGACCAGTAATGGTTAAGGCTTTTTTTACCTTTCTGCCAATATCATCTGGAAAGCCAGCGGCACTTTGGGCCACGTATTTTACATTGTGAGCCAAAGCTAGAGCTAGCATATCTTTTTTTTCTTCCTTTTCTCCTTGACTATTTTTAGACACAGGCGTGGTGGAAGTATTAGCTCCCCAAGGAGTGGCTCCAGAAGCTTGCAGACCAGTATTGGAATATGATTCAGTGTCATAGCAAATGTATAAAACATCATCACCTCTTTCCCAAAGTCCACTGAGCAGACCTAGGCCGATGTCATAGGTAGCGCCATCACCAGCTTGAACTACTACCTTTGTTTTCTTTTTCTTTTTGTTTAAAACCGCTTTAATACCGCTAGCTACTGGAGCCGCATTTTCAAAGAGGGAATGAAACCAAGGTAGACTCCAAGCACTGTGAGGGTGAGCGGTAGTGGTTACCTCTAAACAACCAGTTGAACTAACCAGAATAGTATCTTCGTCCAGACTACGAATGACTGCCTGAACTGCACTTAATTGTCCGCACCCAGCACAAGCATTGTGGCCGGGGGATAGGTATTTGTTTTTAGATAGCATATTTATTTACAATATCCATTTGATTGACAGGTTGTCCCAGAGGGTCTTGTATACATATTGTTAACGCCGGATACTCCCCATATGCACCAGGTTCTACATTGTTTAGCGGTGAGATTATCTTGACACGATACTTTCATATAGGCCCCATCAGTGAAGCCGAAAGTAAGACTGTCAGATTTGCATTCACAACATTTTTCTCCCCCATAATAACAGCCATAATGATATTCAATACCCCTAGTGCCACCACCATCAGGATCACAAATAACTCCTTCATATTTTTTATTAAGAACAGTGCCAGCTAACATGTTATCTTCACAGCTAGATGTTATTAATTTAGTGCTGCAATAATGCTCTATTCCTAATGTGTCATCTTTATATTCACAACATTGCCATTCTTTTAAATCAAGGCAGGCATACCTTTTTTTGTCAGTGCTTCCTATGTTTATATTTGTTTTAATGCAATTTTTATTATCAGTGCATTGTTGGCTGCTCGGAGGGCAACTAAAAGAATTATTAATTGATTCCATTGCTACCCATCCTTCTGTTGGATGACAACAATGTTCTATTTTCTCAATGCCGTCTATATCCTTAATCTTAAAATCTACCAGAGCAGGATTAATAGTCCTTAGCAACATCCAGGAGCCAAATAGCATAACCAGACCGATTACGCTACCGATCATGATGTTCTTAGCTTGAGTTATTTTTTCACTACTGCCAGCTGAGGTAAGCCAGATGAGGCCACCAGCCATTAACATGATGGCGGCTAAAATACCAGCAATGCCAATTCCATAATTATAGAATCCTTGTATCATTTTAGCTATATAGCTAGTGTCATAATTAACTAACTCTATTTCATCTCCTGTTTTTTCGTATGCTTTCCATAATCCAGGCACGCCTACTTGGGCCTGAAATTTCAAAGGATCGCTAATGGTAGCTTTCACGGTAGCAGGATAAGCAATAGTAACGAGCAGGGAGAAAAAAAGGAGAGAGAGGAGGATTTTTTTGAAAGTTTTGTGGCTTTGCATATGTTTACCAAAATTTAATTACTTTCTTATTATTTAAATTAATAATTTTTTGGATCATTTCTTCACTGACATCTTCTCCGCCTAAACCAATGATGTGATTACTGGCGGTGCCTTTGAAATTAGCTAAGCTAGATATAATTTCTGTATAAAGAGTGCCAAAGGTGCTCAAGGGAGCACTTTTTTCTAAAATAGCTAGCTGACAACTTCCGGGGATAATTTTATTTAAACTTTTAATTGGTAGTGGTCTAAAGCTAATAATCTTTATTAACCCCACTTTCGTATTCTTTTTCAAAACTTCTTTAATAGTACCACAGACTGAGCCCATAGCTACTAATATTTTTCCTGGTTTGCTAGGCCCACAGTATTCTATTAATCCATCGTTAAAACAATGGGCTTTTTTCTCTGCCTGAGGGAAAATCTTTTGCCAAGCTCTGTGTTCTTTAGTAATTAAGGCCTGAGCTTTTTGTATATCCTCACTTAACTCTTGTCTAGCCTCACTATAGTGCTTGGGAGAAAAGAAACCGCCTAAGGTAATGGGTTTTTTTGAGTCAAGATAGGTATAGGGGGCGGGGCGATATGAGGGCAGAAAAGATTTAATTATTTTTCTATTTGGGATAGAGACGCTTTCATGGGAGTGGGTGATGATAAAGCCATCAACATTAACCGCTACGGGTAGTTCTAACTGTTCCGCTAGTTTATAGGCAAGAATATGAAGATTAACTGCTTCTTGATGGTTTTCTGCAAACAACATGAGCCAGCCACTATCTTTCATGGCAATGGCATCACTGTGATCGTTGAAGATGTTAATAGGGGCGCTCACTGAGCGATTGGCAATAGTCATGACAATGGGGAGACGCAGTCCAGCGGCGTTATATAAAACTTCCATCATTAACAAGACTCCTTGAGAGCTAGTGGCGCTATAGGTGCGACCACCGGCCGCACTGGCTCCCACTAAAATAGAGGCAGCGGCAAATTCACTTTCGGCTTTGATAAACTCATAATTAGCTTTATTCTCAGCTTTAAAAAGAGCTAAATCTTCAACGATGTGGGTTTGCGGGGTGATAGGGTAGGCGGAAATTACATCTACATCTAAATTAGCAATGGTTGAAGCAATGGCTCGTGAGCCTTCTAAAAATTGTGGCTTTATCTTGTTCATAATTTACTTAATCCATCTTATTCTTTGATCATTCTAATAGCTTTAACTGGGCATTCACTGGCGCAAATACCACAACCTTTACAATAGTCGTAGTCCGGACTAGCAATCAGGCGACCATTTTTAGCTTCTTTCATATAAATGCAATTATCAGGACATAATTTAGCGCACAAAGAACAACCAATACACTTAGCTTCATCAATCTCTGGTTTTTCATTGCGCCACAAACCAGTCTTATTAGCTAAAGACGAGCCGGCTTTAGTGATGGGGCGCTTACTTGTTCTCTTGTTTAAGACTTTGCTCATAGGCGGTGAGAAATATTTTTTGATTCAACTTGTTGACACTACGGCCTTTGTTTTGAAATTTTTCATCGATAGCGGCTAAGGCTTTATCTTTCTTAATTATTTTATACTGAGCACAAAAAGCTCCCAATAGAGCGGTGTTGATGATAATTCTTTTTAATATCTGAAAGGAAATTTTGTTGGCATCTAAAACTTGTATCTTGAGGTCTTTATATTTAGGCCCTATTATCTTTCTAATATCACTAACACCCTGGTCACTATTAATTAATATGTGACTAGACTGATGTAAGCCCTGAAAAATTTCTTTATTATGTGACAAGCTATCATCTAGAATAATGATGTAATCTGGTTTAACTACTTGAGCATGAGTGATAATTTTTTCTCTATCAATTCTCACAAAAGCTTGAATGGGGGCTCCACTTCTCTCTACTCCAAAAAAGGGAAGAGATTGAGCCTCATAGCCTTGTTTAAAAGCAGCTAGGGCGATTAGCTCAGCCGCTGCGACCACGCCTTGTCCACCGCGACCATGAATGCGAATACTAATCATACTATTGCACCAAGAGGCCTTCAATCAGATTGATAAAATTTTCTTCTGGATAAAGACCGGTAATTTTATAACGATTAATAAACCAAGTCGGTGTGCCTTCTACTCCCAGAAATTCAGCATCAGCAAAATCATCATTGAGGCGATATAAATATTTCTTTTCATCTAAACATTGATTAAAGTTGGCGGTATTAAGAGAGAGCTCAAGAGCTAAATTTTTTAGATAAGGATTAATATTGTTAATACCTAAATTTAATAATTCATCTTGTTTTTCAAATAATTTATCGTGCATTTGCCAGAAACGATTTTGTTCGCCAGCACAATGAGCGGCTAAAGCTAAATTAACTGATTCTTGACGTAGGGCAGGATAGTCACGCATAGTAATTCTTATTTCTTCTGGGTATTTTTCGGCTAGGCTATAAACTAATGGCATTGATTCTCGACAATAGGGGCAAGAATAGTCAGAAAAAACCATGATTTGTACTTTAGCTGTTATTGGTCCCAAACTATAATGTTCGCCATTACCATCAATAGCATTAGTAATCTTAGCCATTTCTGTTTCCATTAATTCAATGTTCTTACCAGCTCTAATCTCTTTTACTTGTTTTACAATATAAATAGCTGAGGACAGGCTCAGGCTGATAATTAACAAAATAAATAGAATCAATAAAACCCCCCACCATTTTTTATACCAAGGTCTTAATTTTTTCTTGTATTTTTCCTTCATTTCAAGATATTTGACGCGTTCGTTAAGAGACATATTTTTAGTTGAAAAAAGCTAATATTTAATATATAATTAATTCATTCTTTGATTATCTATATTATATCATAAGAGTTTTTTTATGGCTATTTATTAAAAAGACTTTTGTAGTAATTCTTATGAAAATTATCTCTTGGAATATTAATGGTTTAAGAGCAGCCTTAAATAAAAATTTATTGTCTTTTTTAGAGACAGAAAAAGCGGACATTGTTTGTGTGCAAGAGATTAAAATTGCTGATGAGACTAGAGCGAAGTTAAAAATTGAAATTCCGGGATATCAATCTTTTTGGCATGGTGCTCAGCGCCCTGGTTATAGTGGCACGGCTGTTTTTGTGAGTGAGGGAATTACCGATATTTCTGTGAAAAATGGTTTTGGTTTAGCGGCTTATGATGACGAGGGCAGGGTGCAAGTGATAGAAAGTAAAGATTTTTATTTATTAAATGTTTATTTTCCTAATGCGAATCAAGAATTATCTCGTCTGGACTATAAACAAGCTTTTAATGATGAATTACTTAAATTTATTTTAAAATTAGAAAAGAAAAAACCGGTACTTATTTGTGGTGATTTTAATGTGGCTCATCAAGAGATTGATTTGGCGCGTCCTAAGGAAAATGTCGGCAAAGCTGGTTTTACCACCGAAGAGCGTCAATGGTTTGCTAAACTCTTAACTCATAATTATTTAGATTCTTTCCGCTATTTTTATCCCAATAAAATTCAGTATTCTTGGTGGAGTTTTAGAGCCGCTGCCAGAAAAAGAAATGTCGGTTGGCGGATTGACTATTTCGTTGTTTCCGCTAAATTTATTAAGCGCCTTAAACAAACCTTTATCCTTGATCAAGTAGAGGGCTCTGATCATGCGCCCGTGGGTATCGAAATTTAATTTTTACATATGTATAATCATTTAGAATTAGAAAAAAAATGGCAACAAAAATGGCAAGCAGACAATCTGTATCAGACACGTAGCAATGAAAGGGCGCCAAAATATTACATTTTAGATATGTTTCCTTATCCTTCAGGTGATGGTTTGCATGTTGGTCACCCTAAAGGTTATATTGCTACTGATATTGTTTCAAGAATGCGTTTAATGCAAGGCTATAATGTATTACACCCAATGGGTTGGGATGCTTTTGGCTTGCCAGCTGAGAACTATGCTTTAAAAAATAAGGTCCATCCTCGTCTTGCTACCACTAAAAATATTGCTAATTTCAAACGTCAATTACAATTGTTGGGTTTTTCTTATGATTGGGAAAGAGAAATTAATACCACTGATCCAAAATACTATAAATGGACACAATGGATTTTCTTGCAAATGTGGAAAAAGGGCTTAGCTTATGAATCAGCTGAACCAATTAATTGGTGCCCTTCGTGTCGCACAGGTTTGGCTAATGAGGACTTAGAGAATGGTCATTGTGAGCGTTGTGGTAGCTTAGTAGAACAAAGACCAATGCGTCAATGGGTGTTAAAAATTACTGATTACGCTGAACCTTTGCTAAATGATTTAGAGAAATTACCAGACTGGGAAGAGTCCATTAAAGATATGCAGAAAAATTGGATTGGTCGCAGCGAAGGAGCAGAGATAAATTTTAATATTTTAGACTCAGAGCAGGTGATTAAAGTTTTTACCACTAGATTAGATACTATTTTTGGTTGTACTTATGTGGTCTTAGCGCCGGAACATAAATTAGTTCAAGAATTATCCGATAGAATTGAAAATTGGTCAGCGGTTCAAGATTATATAGAAGAAGCTCGTCATAAAACAGAATTACAACGTTCGGAATTAAATAAAGAAAAGAGTGGAGTGCTTTTAAAAGGAGTTTTTGCTATTAATCCTTTTAATCAAGAAAAAATTCCGGTCTACATTGCTGATTATGTGCTTAATTCTTACGGCACGGGTGCGGTAATGGCGGTGCCTGCTCATGATGAACGTGATTGGGAGTTTGCTCATAAATATCAGTTAACAATTAAGCCAGTCATTAAGACTTTGACAGTTGCTGAAAATTTAAATCAAGCCTATACGGAAGATGGTCTTTTGTTTGATTCAGGGGAGTTTTCCGGCCTTAAGAGTGCAGAGGCACGGGAAAAAATGTTTGCTTATTTACAAACACATAATTGTGGCCAGAAAAAGATAAATTATAAGTTAAAAGATTGGGTCTATTCTCGTCAACGTTATTGGGGAGAGCCCATTCCTTTAATTCATTGTGATAAATGCGGAGTGGTAGCGGTGCCAGAAAAAGATTTGCCTGTTATTTTACCAGAAGTTGATAGCTATGAACCAACCGGGACTGGCGAATCTCCTTTGGCCGCAATCAAAGATTGGGTTAATGTTGATTGCCCCCAGTGTGGATCTAAGGCTAAAAGAGAGACTAATACTATGCCCCAATGGGGCGGGTCTTGTTGGTATTATTTGCGCTACATTGATCCTAATAATGATCAAGTGTTAGTAGATAAAGATAGGGAGCAATATTGGTCACCAGTTGATTTATATGTTGGTGGAGCGGAACACGCTACGCGTCATTTAATTTATGCCCGTTTTTGGCATAAATTTTTGTTTGATTTAGGCGTAGTTTCACACACTGAACCTTTTAATAAATTACGTCACGTCGGTTTAATTATGGGAGAAGATGGTCGTAAAATGAGTAAGCGTTGGGGTAATGTTATTAACCCTGACGAAATGGTTGAGCGTTATGGGGCGGATGCTCTGCGAATGTATGAGATGTTTATGGGTCCTTTTGATCAAGCGGCTGCTTGGAATACTAATGGCTTAATCGGAGTGCGTAAATTTTTAGATAAAGTAGAGACTCTGTTTGCCGATGTGCAAAAAATTAAAATTAAAGAAGATAAAAAAATTAAATCTCTATTACATAAGACTATTAAAAAAATAGGTCTTGATATTGAGGACTTTCATTTCAATACCGCCGTGTCTGCGTTGATGATCTTAGTTAATGATATGACTGATTTCTATCGTCAAGAACAAGCTTGGCCTTTTTCATTTGAAGACATGAAAAAGATGTTACAAATTATTGCTCCTTTAGCTCCTCACTTAGCAGAAGAATTGTGGCAACGCTTGGGGGAAGAAAGTAGTATTTTTCTGTCTCAGTGGCCTCAATTTGAAGAAGCTTTATTATTAGATGACGTCATTAACTATGTGGTGCAGATAAATGGTAAATTGAGAATGAATTTAGAGTTGTCAGCTGATGCTAGTGAAGAAGAGGTCGTAGCTACCGCTGAGACAGCTGCTCAGAAGTGGCTAGAGGGGGCAGTGATTAAAAAACGTATTTTTGTGCCTAAGCGCTTAGTTAATTTTGTAATCTAATATGAATAGCATTGCCCATCAAACTAAAGAGCTTTGTCGTCTTTATGATATTAAACCAGCTCGTAGCAAGGGTCAGAATTTTTTAATTAATGAAGGTATTTACCAAGCGATTATTAAAGCAGCTGATATTAAGCCTGAAGATACTATTTTAGAAGTTGGACCTGGTTTAGGTTTTCTAACAGCTAAAATAGCTGCTCAAGCTAAAAGAGTAGTGGCGGTAGAGTTGGATGATAAATTAGCCACTATTTTAAATTTAGCTATTTCTTCTCAAGATGTGCAGAATGTAGAAGTTATTAATCAAGATATTTTACGTTTTAACCCTCAAGATTATTTTGATCAAGATGAGAGCTATAGTGTGGTAGCCAATTTACCCTATAACATTACTTCTATTTTTTTACGCACTTTTTTATCTACCTTGAAACCACCAAATTCTTTAGTATTAATGCTTCAAAAAGAAGTGGCGGAAAGAATTGTGAGACTGGAACCAGACATGACATTGCTCTCTTTATCTTTAGCCTATTATGGTCAAGCAGAAATTATCAGAACTGTTCCCGCTTCTGATTTTTGGCCAGCTCCCGCCGTTGATAGCGCTATTTTACGTTTTATTTATACTAAAAACAAACCAACTCCAGTTTCAATAGAGCTTGATAAACGTTTTTTTCGACTAGCTCGCATTGCTTTTAGCGCCAAAAGAAAAATGTTAAAAAATAATTTGCTAGCTGCTTTAGATATTTCAGCTGATAAATTGGATAATATTTTTGCCAAGGTGGGAATTGATCAAAAAATACGTGCTGAAAATTTAAGTCTGGAAAATTGGCATTCTTTATTTGCGGCAATGGATGATTCTGTGTTATAATTTTAGTAATTATAGGGCTATAATTTTTTAAAAAATCAGCCCGATTACTTATGTCTAGTCATCAACAAGAATCTCATCAAAATGAGCGCCGCCCTTCTTTTTTCCAAAGTTTACCTAAGTTGCAAAAAAACTCTTTTATCTTCTTGTCAGTTTTAAGTTTAGCAGTTTTAATTCTTTGGATTTGGCAGCTCAATTTTCGTTTAAGTAGTCCTTTTCGTGTGCCTAGTGAGGCTAACGTTGTTTTAGATGAAGAAGCCGCCGCTTTTGAAAAATTATTATTAAACAACGATACCGATGGTGATGGTTTAACTGATTATGAAGAAAATTCTCTTTATAATACTTCTGCTTATTTAGCCGATACTGATGGCGATGGTCTAAGTGATCGCGTGGAAATAGAGCAGGGCAGTGATCCTTTATGTGCTCCTGGTCAAGCTTGTAATAATAGTGATGCTATTGTAATTAATGATGATCCGGTGGTAAATAATTTAAATGCAGAAGAAGAAATAGTTGCTATAAATGATAATATGCTGCAGGATATGATGACTGGCCAAGCTAATGCGCAACAACTACGTGTTTTATTATTAGAAAGTGGGGCTGATGCCCAAATGTTAGAGCAGTTAAGTGATGATGATCTTTTAGCTGCTTATAAGGAAATGCTTAATCAAGAGGCTCAATAAAGAACTCTTGTTTTTGTTTTTAAAATTTGTTGGAAAATTATGAATAAAGCTCCTAAATTTTTATTCACCAAATCTAAATTGAAAGCATTAATAATGCTTCTTTTGATTTCTTTTTCTTTTATTGCTATTAGTCCTAGACCCGCTCACGCCCAGCTTCTTGTTTGGGATGCAGAAGCTAGTATTAGAACAAATATATTTAATATTTTAAAAAAATTATATGAAAAAGGAGGAGCCGCTGCTTTTCAAACTACAGTTAGAACAGCTTTAAATAAGATTGCTTATGATACGGCCAATTGGATTGGCTCTGGCGCTCAAGGCCAAAAGCCTTTATTTGTTACTCAAGGTTGGGGTGATTATTTAGCTCA
>JAVEZP010000001.1:309626-318427 GCA_034002925.1 Patescibacteria group bacterium
GTTTAGGTAAAACTGTGACTAATAATAGTAGTGCTAATTTAAGTAATCCCAGTTCTGACCCTAATATTCGTTATGGCGAGGGAACAGTGCGTGAAAGTGCAGCTAGTATTATTGAACCCGATTTCACTACTCGGGCTGATTACGATATTTTAGTATCTTTAAGCATGTGTCGAGATCGTAATAATCCTGGACCAACTGAATGTGTAATTGATGATCGTTTAATGCAAGGCATTACTGAAAAGAGAACTGTTGCGGAAGCGGTTCAAGCTGGTTATCTACGTCGCGAATGGCAATTTACCTCTGAATACCGAGAAGGTACTTATAATTTACGCAATTTACAAATCATGCGTAAGTATAGGATTGTACCAATTGGTTGGGAAGTAGCTGCTCAGATGAATAAAAAAGCGACTTTGATTGATTTAATGTCTTGTTTTAGTGGTAGTGATGAATACAACGAATATAGTTCGGGTTTTGATGTACGTAATCAATCTTGGTGTCGCGGTTTAGTAGATCCTAATTGGGTCTTAAAAGCGCCTCTTAATTATTGTGCTAAACAAGGTTATAGCGCTCAAATTTTAAGTGTAAATATTATTCCTAGTGCTGGTCTTAATGGACAAACAACAGATGAAGTGCAGATGTTAAGGGCAGATAATTATTGTGCTGATGATCAAACTTGTATTAATGAAAATGCTGATGGTAGCTGCGAAGCTTATGGTTATTGTTTGTCAGAGCGTCGTACTTGGAACTTTAATTCGCCTTCTTGTGAGCCGATTGATAATACTTGCAGCTCTTTTGTTAATTCTAATAGTGGTATTAAAGTTGCTTATCTAGAAAATACTTTAGATTATGGTGATTGTACGGCCGATTCAATTGGTTGTCAGCGCTATTCTACTAATGGCAGTTATAATTTAACTCAAGCTCAAGTCACTTGGTCGGCCAATCCTTTCTCTAATGCTTATTTTAATAGCAAATTAACCGACTGTTCTTCTAGTAGTGAATCTTGTAGTGAAATGATGCGTGTCAAACCAGGTTGGGGCAGTAATTTAGTAATGGGAGCTGATTTTGCTCAGGATAATATTGGCGATACAGCTATTGGCGGTCGCATTAATAATTATTGGAATATTTGGTCTGATTCTAGTTTTGAAGCAGAAATTATTGATACTGCTACTTTAGATGGTATTTCTTTAGGTAAAGCGATTAGGGCTAGTTCTAATGGTGATGTGGTGGGGGTGCATTCTAATAATGCTGTATCTTTAATTCCTAGTAATTTAAATGTTTTGTCTGGTGAAACTTATACTCTCAGTGCTGATGTTTATTTAGTAACTGGTGAAAAAATTCATGCTGTTTTAGGAGATGATTATGAAAAATTTGTAGAGACTAGAGATCAGGAAGTATGGCGACATTTGTCAGTGACTCGCAGTTTAAAAGAGCAGCCTTTATCTGAATTAGTTTTTTCAATTGTAGCTTATAATGAAAACGGACCAGTAGATTTTGCAGTGCGTAACATCAAGTTAGAAATGAATTCTTATGATTCCGGCTTTTCCTTATATGGAGCCTATAAAGTATATCAAAAGCTCATTCCTAATTATTTATATGATGTCTGCTATGTTGATGCTACGTCTTCCTCTCCAGATTATCGTTTGAGAGAAAATGCTCCAGCAATTTGTAATAATTTTGCTCGTCAATGTAATTTAGAAGAAGCCGGGTGTGAACGCTTTACTGAAGCTGATAGTGGTTTTTCTGTGGCCGCTAAAGCGGTAACAACTGATTATTGTGATTCTTCTTGTAATAATTATGATATTTATGTAACTCGGGCTAGTTATTTCTATGCACCGCAAATTGAGAAAATTATTCCTCAAAATAGCGAGGAGTGTAATGCTCAGGCTGTTGGTTGTAGTGAGTTTACTAACTTAGATGTAGTAGCTTCGGGTGGAGAAGGGCGTGAGTATTATACCCAACTTAAACAATGTATCAAACCAGGAGCTGATTGCGCTGATTTTTATTCTTGGGTTGGCACAGAAGAAAGCGGTTATCAATTAAAGTCTTATGTTTTAAAGAAAGATAATAGCGGTAATCCGGCGACTACTTTTGATAATACTGATTTATGCAATGAAAGTATTTTTAATCTACCTTCTAATCATCCTTCATTTAATCCTGATTGTCGTCAGTATTATAATAAGGCTGGTCAAATTTCCTATCGTCTAACCGCTAGTACTATTACTTGTTCTGAGAATTGTCATACCTATCGTTTATCAGAAAATAATGTTGATGCCACTGTGGCTCAAGCTGATTGCAGTGGTAGTGATCGCTTCTGGAATATTAATAATTCTGCTTGTTATGTTTGTCAAAATGGTGGTACTTGGAGCAATCAATATCAAGCTTGTCTATATCAAGCTATCCCCAATGAAGGAATAAAATGTTCAGCAGCTCAAAATGGCTGTAGGGAATATAATGGTAGTTCGGGTAATAATACGCGATTAATAGCAGCTCATAGTTTTGATAATGATTTAGAGGGCTTTGAGGGGCAATGTGGTGATGATGCTGTCTATTCTAATGTAGCTAATTCAAATAATGGCAAATCTCTAATGTATGATAGGGGTGCTAATGCAAGTGGTTCTCAACAAACTACCAATTGTGATCAAAATAATGTAGTGACTTGGTTAGATAAAATTATGGGAACCGCTCAAGCTGCTCCAGCCTCTTTTGTTAGAAAAATTGTTGGCAAAACTGTAAGTCAAGGTAAAGCTTATAGTTTGAAATTCACTGCTAGTGCCGCTAGTGACACTAGTGTTTATTTTGCCTTCTTAAATAGTAATGATGATATTACTTATTTCAATGCGAGTTCTAACAACGCTACTGGCAATATCACTATCAGTGGCAATAGCGAATGGAAGACCTATGAATTAAATTTAAGTAATTTAGATCACGTGGTGGATAATAAAGAGGCTTTGGTAGTTGTAGCTGATAAAGATTTCTATTTAGATAATTTAGTCTTAACTGAGATTACTAATCGATATTACTTAATTAAAAATACTAGTCAAATTCCTGATGTCTGTTATTACGACATGTTGGATAATTATCAAGGAGTTGATTATAATTTAGGCTGTTCTCTTTATACTGATCGCTTTAACAATAGTCATTATCTCCGTCAATTTAGTCAATTATGTCAAGATTCAGCGGTGGGCTGTGAATTAATGATTGATACCGCTAATTATGATAATTTTAAGGGTAATATTTGGAAAGATTTAAATGAAAATGGATTGTGTGATGCCAGCGAGCCGGAGTGTATGAAAGTAGAGGGTGATCGTTTCTTCTATGCTATCTATGATGAATCTAAATTATGTAATAGTGCTGACTTAGGTTGTTCTCGTTTGGGCTTGTCGTCTAATTCGGGTCAAGATTTAGCTTGGAGCGATGTCTTTAAACGTAATAACCCTAATCAATACGATCAAATTCTCTGCAATGCTTCGGAGGCCGGATGTGAGGCTTGGCAATATAGTGATGGTCGTGGTACCGCCTATTTCAAAAATCCAGGCAATGATGTTTGTGTGTATCGTAATAGCACTAATCCAGAAAATACAGCTAAAGCTTGGTATAAAGCACCAGTTATGCGTTGCGATTTAAATGAAAGTGGTGTAATTGATGCCAATGAAATTGGAACTAAGATTTGTGCATCTTCTAACGATTGCGCCGCTAATCGTCCTTGTATTTTAGATAATAATGATTATGAATGTCCGGTGTCGTATCTAGAAACTTTTGGTGTTGGTGGTGGGGGAAAACAGGTGCCGGTCCCTTCTGATTCGGCAGCGCTTTGTACAACGGCCGCTTCCGGTTGTACGGAGTACATCGATCCTATTAGCTCTTTTGCTACTAATTTAGTGAAAGATCCTAATTATGATGATAATAGTAATGCTTGGATTAATGGTCGTCAGCAAGTAGCGATTGAACCAAATTCACTCTATATTTTCTCAGTAGAAACCGATAATAGTTCTTTGAGTAATAATGTACGTTTAGAGCCAGAAATCGGCGTCTTATTGTTGGAAGAAGATAATAATTTAGGTGATGAATTACAAACTGAATTAATCATTCCTAGCGGTCAGCCCGATCAACGTTTTATTTTCCATTCTCGTAATAATACTAAATTGACTGTTTTTGGTCCAAATAAAAATCATGAGATTATTTTAAAGAAGGCTATTATTGATTATCAGTTACAACAGAATATTGATAAAAGCAGTTGTAACGGTTTAGTGAACA
Organism: Patescibacteria group bacterium; assembly: GCA_034002925.1. Classification (GTDB taxonomy): domain Bacteria; phylum Patescibacteriota; class Patescibacteriia; order Patescibacteriales; family UBA12465. Next base: position 313,881 of record JAVEZP010000001.1, read on the forward strand.
CTAATAATGGTTGCATTCTCTTTAATGAACGTTCTATTAATGGTGCTCAGGGATTATTGCCTTTAAGTGGTGCTTGGAACGCAGCTGCTAGTAACAATGGTCAGGCTCCGCAATTATGTACTAGTGGTAATTGTGATTCTAATACATTGGTCAAGGTAAGGCCTGATCGTACTTGTGCTTCTTGGTTAGATTGTGTTACTTATGTGGTTGATTCTGAAACAAATGAGCGCACTTGCTATGCGCTAGGGGAGTGTAATGCTTTAAATGAGCAAGGGGAGTGTATTAATTTTATTGAATCAGATGAAAACGTCTTAACTGCTACAGACTTTGATTTAACTAAAAATACTGGCTATTCAATTCTTGATCAATATAGCATTGCTAGAATGAAAGAAGTGGGTTTAAATACTACGGCGCATTATGATTTTGAAGATTCTAGTCCTACCTTATACTGCAGTCGTACTAATAGTAATGATGATTGTATTGTTGATAATAGTTTACAAGCAGATTATATAGTGAGCTCTCCTAATAATGCTCCTACCGATTATCCAGCTGAAGGCAGTTCCTATCTTAAAGTAATGGCTGGTCAAATGATTGCTCCTCATTCTATTAATGCTCCTATTTCTGTTAAGGCAAATACTGACTATTATCTCAACTTTTTGGTTAATACTAAAAATTCTGGCACTCAGGCTAAAGTTTTAGTATATAAGTATGATAGTGATAATAGTTACTGGAACAATACACCGTTAGTAACGAGCCCACAGCGTTTTAGTTCTAATCAAGGCTGGAGCAGACAAGTATTAAAGTTTAACACAGGAAATGCCACTAATACTGTTATTTATCTTAGTTCAGATGTTAATCAAATTGAAGAGCGCTATGTGTATTTTGATGATATTAATATTGAACCAGTATTAGAAGTCGGTGAGAATGAGTACATTGCTAAAGAATGTCGTTTATATCCTAATCAAAATGCCATTTCTTGTAGTAGTATTAATGACCAAGTGGTGCAAGATGGTTTGGTAGGTTATTGTCTCCAACACGACCCAGCCAATAAGAATGTCTGCTTGCTCTGGTACCCGATTGACTCAATCAGTTCCAGTATGACCTCTGGTCGCTCTAGTCTTGGTTACCAAGGTGCTTTCCCTCTCAACTATTGTACTGAAGCTAATGGTAATTTTGAGTTGGTGGAGAAGAGAATAGCCAATAAAATGCATGATGGCCAGACTGATGAATTTGTTCATTTTTTTCCAGTTATTCCTTGTAATACTTCTGGGCTTGGTATTTCTGGTAGTCTTTCTTGTTTTAGGTGTGGCGAGAGCAGCCATTGTCCTCAAAACTATATTACGGTGCAAATATCGTCGGGTAATCATATGGGCTATTGTATTCCTCGTTTAGATGCTTTAATTAATAATAGTGATGGCGCTGGACTATTTACTCAAGAACAAATTACTTTTGGTGATTGCACTTTAAATTATTATGAAGGCTGGGGGATATATGATGGGCTAGATCAAAGTTCTGTTGATGGAACTTGTGAAGGCAATGATTGCAAACCTTTAGATGAATCTCAAAACGCTGACCCCGCTATTCGTGTTTATGATTTAAATTATCCAACTACTGATGAAGATCAGTTAAAGTTAATTTCATCATCTGACCCAGATCAAGTATATTATCCCACCTGTAATAGGTTTGCGCAGGTAGTCGATAATGATGGCAATAATCAGGCTTGGGTTGATAGAGTGAGTAAAGCTTCAGCTTATCCTTTTCAAACTCCTTTATTTTTTAGAGACGCTAACAATGAATATGGTCCATCGGTATCCTGCTATATTGTAGAGCAACAATGCATTGAAGAATGTAGCTGTGATAATCAATGTGAATGTTGGCAAAACGGAGAAAATTGTATGCATCCTTGTGATTATGTAGGAGAGTGTTTGATTTATGATGATGTTCAGGTGCCGGTAGATTGTTCCCATCCAGATGCAATTAAAGTTAATAATGATGGTGCTTTTAATTTCACTGCCTATGGTCGTAATCGCGAGCTAGTTCCATTTGGAGGGGCCACTTTCCCTGACGGTTTTAATATTTTTTCTAGTGAAGCAGTGAAGTTTAGAAATCAGTATTCTAACAGAATTAATCAAGAAGTTTTTGCAGGCAGACCCTATGGTTGTGAGGGTCCAGGTTGCAATAATATTGGTTATTGTAGTTTAAACCCTAACGTATATTGTATTTTAGATGATACAGACAGTGCTAATGTTTCGTTAGTTAATCAAAAATCTTGCGGCAGCGCTAATGGCACCTGTGTGCCAATGTGGAATGGCGATGCTGTTAGCTCAGTATTTAATTTCTATCCGGAAAATATTTTAAAAAATATGTTTCTCACTGCTTACGATGGTTATGCTTTTGACTTAAATCGTGGCACTTATGTAGGTGATAGTGATTTTTATAATGTTGGTTCAGGCGGCAGTTTTGTAAGCTTCCTTACCAGCTCTTGCACTAATTGTCATACGGTTAACTATGATGATAATTTTAATTCTTATTGGAAATATGTCTTGCCAGTTGTGAAAAATGTAAAATTAAATGATGTGGGCACTATTGGAGTTGTAGCAGTTGAAAATCCTGGTATTTATACTTTGACTTTTAATACAGTGATTGATAAAGAGCAGCAACCTTTACGTGACTTGTTGATTAACTGGGGTGATGGTAATTTTCAGAATTTAGTTAACCAAGATTATCGTCCTGACATCACTCAACCTCATAAGATTTATCATTATTATAGAGCGGCAGGTGTTTATAATATTGAAATCAGAATTACTGATAATTGGGGTTTTTATAGAAATTGGCCTTGATGGTAATAGTTTGACGTTTCTATCTATTTGACAAATTATATTTATTGTTGTATAATTATTAACAAATATTGATCATTCACAAAAATAAGGAGGAACATACCATGAAAAAGTCGTTTTTTGCTGTTATTGTTGTTATTATGGCAATTTTTTTCCTTTCTTGCGAGAAAGGTGAACAAATTACGCCAACTCCGGACCCAGATCCTATTCCTAGCGTAAAAATTGAAATCCAGGCGGATTTCAGCTCTCAGCCAGATGGCGTTGAGGTGAGCATTAATGATTTGTGTTTATTGCGTAATTCAAGTGACCTGTACTGGTTTAAAAGGTTTGAACAATTTGTTTTACCACTAAGCACAACCTCATTAACAGGAGACACTGCCAAACAATATATTGGCAAGTCAATTTACGTGGCTGTTGGTTTTTCACGAGGTCGTGGCGGTCCTATGACCGGTTCATTGGTGATAAAAAAAATCGAATCCTTAAAAGCCTGGCCCGAGGTGAATAAAGTGGAAATTCCAGTATATCCGCCAGAGTACGGCTACTATGAAATCATTGATCCATAGTGCCGTAGGGGATTACAAAAATTAAAACCCGTTGTTTAAAAAACAACGGGTTTTTTCTTTGTCTGAGGTTTAATACCCAAAAATAGTTGGTGAAAATGCTATATTTGCTGTAATATTAAATTAGAATACAAAACAAAGTTAAACTAGTTGAACTATATGGTAAAAAAAACACTGTCCGCTCTGTTTAAGCGGTAAAATAATTAAGTGGGGATTCCAGACTGGAAGACAGAGGTACAAGTGCAAAAGATGCCATCAATTATTCATATGGAGAGAAAAGATAAATTCTCTTCATAGACAAAAAGTCTGGTTCAAAAAATGGGTGATGAAGAGAATGACGATTGAAGAAATAGCTAAACAGAAGAAATGTTCAGTTAACACAATTCATCGACTATTTGATAATTTTTTAGACAATCCACCAACACCGCAGATTAAGGAAAATAATGACTGCCATTTAATGATTGACGGTACTTATACAGGTGATATCTGTTTGCTCAATTATTTTGATAATGATTTAAAACATCTCCAGTATTTCGAGATAGTAAAAGATGAAAATTATTTAGACTTCAAGCTAGGATTAGAACTACTAAAGGCAGCCGGATTGAACATCGTCAGTATTACCTCAGATGGTGACAGAAGCCTAATTATGGCCATAAATGAAGTATTTCCCGGGATAGTTCATCAACGCTGTATTATTCATGTCCAGAGAATGGCTCTAGCATATCTAACTAGGAATCCGAAGTATCCCGCCGGGAGAGATTTAAAAAATATTGTTTTAGATTTACATAAAGTCTCTGGTCAGGGAGGAAGAATTGAATGGATTAGTCGCTATAGAAATTGGGAATCTAAATATCATGATTTCTTAAACGAACGAAACGTTTTTCTATCAGACAAGAGATTGTATAAACACTTTGGAATCAGACAGGCAAAAGCACAGATTGAAAATACTTTAGCCCACTTATTTCATTATCTGGATGATCCTAAAATACCAAAATCAACCAATGGCTTAGAATGTCGATTCTCATATTTAAAAAACAACCTCCGAATACATCGGGGGCTGTCTAAAGAGCATAGAAAATCATTCTTGCTCTGGTATAATTGGTTCAAATACAATGACTAATTTACCAACTATTTTTGGGTATTAAACCTT
>JAVEZP010000002.1:0-8679 GCA_034002925.1 Patescibacteria group bacterium
ACATCTGCTATAATATAAAGATGAATGAGCAACAAGCTATAATTAAATATAAAAACGACTTTCTTGATTATTGCGAAATTGAGAAGGGTTTGTCGAGTAAAACACAAGAAAACTATAGTCGATTTTTGCGTAAATTTTTTAAATGGCTGGAAAGTGTAGAATTAGGTACAATGAGACCTAAAGAGCTCACAGCGGACCATATTTGGCGTTATAAGGTGTATTTATCACGTCATCAAGATCCAGTTAGTAAAAAGTCTTTAAAAAAAAGCACTCAAAACTATTATCTGATTGCTCTACGGTCTTTATTAGAATTTTTTGTTGAAAAAGACATTAGTTCCCTACCACCTTCAAAAGTAAAACTAGCTAAAGACAGGAGTGATAAAGAAATAAAATTTTTAAAATTAGAACAACTCGCAGCTTTACTGTCTGCGCCTGATCAAAGTACTATCATTGGCTTACGTGATCGGGCTCTTTTAGAGACTTTATTTTCCACTGGTTTGCGGGTCGCGGAGCTAGTAGCTCTTAATCGTGACCAAGTGAAATTAAAAGACGGTCAAGAGTTTTTAGAAATAGCGGTTGTTGGTAAGGGCGAAAAGATCAGAACGGTTTATTTTTCTTCTCGTGCTATTAAGGCTTTAAAAATATATTTAGATAATCGTAAAGATTTTGACGAGGCTCTCTTTATTAATTATCGCCGTGGTAGCGCTTCTAATCAAACTTCTCGACGTTTAAGTGTTAAGAGTGTTGAGGATATTGTAAAAAAATATGTGAAAATAACTGGCCTGCCTGTAATGGCAACTCCTCACACTTTACGACATTCCTTTGCTACTGATTTGCTTAATCAAGGGGTGGATTTAAGAACGGTGCAAGAATTTCTAGGTCATAGCAATATTGCTACCACTCAAATTTATACTCACATTACTAATAAGCAATTAAGTGATATTCATCGCAAGGTACATGAGAACAGAAAATTTTAACTTATTATTTATTTTTATATTTTCAATTAAAAAATCGGCTATTTAAGTAGCCGATTTTTGTTAGAATTTTATTATGGTAGATAGTCAAGCGGATTTACAGGAATTCCATTTTTTCTTACTTCAAAGTGGAGATGGGGGCCAGTAGAAAAAGAGCCAGAACCTGGTCGGCCGGGAGCGCCGCCAGTTTTACCAATTAATTGCCCTCTTACTACATATTGATCAACTTCAACATTTACATCAGAAACATGGCCATAAACAGTGGAGAGGCCGTCATTATGAATAATCATAATATAGGCGTAGGCAGTTGAGCCATCAAATTTTACTCTAGCTACATAGCCATCAGCGGCTGCGTATAAGGGGCTCCCTTGAGGAGAACGTAAATCTACTGCTGAATGTTCTCCAATAATACGACGGAAAGGATAACTAGGATCATGAAAAGTAGCAGTCACTACACGTCCGCTAATAGGCCAATTAATTGTACTATCACTTCCCTCTAATCTTTCTCTTTCTTTCTGAGTCATTTTTTGTCTAATTGTTTGTTCCAGATTAGAAATTTCTGCCTCTGCCTGAGCCGCTTCTCTTTTGGCTTGTTGGAGTAATTGTTGATAGGTTTTTTCTGATTCTTTGGTTTCTTCTATTAAATATAGTTGTTGAGATTGGTCGTATTCTAATTTTGCCTTATCCTGTTCTAGTTTCTTTTTTAATTGTGCCAGTTCTTTATTTTTCTCTTCAATTTTTATTTTTGCTTGATCTAATCTCTCTTTATCAAACTGGAGTTGATTAAGGTTTTGTCTTAATTCCGCATTAGCATTTTCTAAATATTTGGCATGATTAAGAAATTCAGAAATTGAATCATTTAAGAGTAGAACCTCAAGGGTAGAAATTTGATCTTGTTTATCTACTAAGCGAATTAATTTAGCAATTCTATCTTTTTGTGCATCAATATGAGCATTAATATCTAAAATATCTAAGTTGATTTTTTGTGCTTCCAGATTGCCTTTGCTAATGGATAAGTTTGTGCTTTCTATTTCTAATTCGGTTTGTGCTACTTGTTCTTCTAATAAACTTAATTGTGATGCCAAAGTATTGCGTTCCGCTTGTTTGGCAGCAATACTATTTGCGTATTGTTTTTGTCTGTCGGCTAAAGCTTCTAATTGTTGTTTTTGCGCTTGAATTTGTTGATTTAATTGTTTAATTTCCGCATTAAAAGCATCATCTTGTTGTCCAAAAACAAGCTGTGTTTTAAATTGTCCAAATATCACTATTATGAAAATAGCACCGATTAAAGTCAGAATTGTTACTCTTTTAGTATTCATATGCTTCATTATAGCACATTTTTTTGTTTTTACTAAGGAATAATTTCTTCATAGATATGTTGAGATAATTCTTGAATAACTTGACTCATGTTGTTAAAATTATCACCTCTAGTCATAATACAAATTAAATAAGGTCGTGAAGGCTCATAAATGATGCCACAATCGTGTAATTGTTTGCTATCAATTGTGACCCTTTCTCCGAACTTATGAGCGATTTCTATATCTCTGGGGATATTTGCTTTCAGTCCTCCATTAAAATTGCTATAGGTGAGAAGATGTAAAGCTCTTTCTGACATGTCAGCATTTAAATAAGAGGCATTATATAAAATACGAAAGAAAGAAGCATAATCTCGGACTGTCATGAAATTTTCTGTACCAAATTCTTCTCCAGGTATTTGAATATTTAAGTCAAAATATATTCTATTTAAATCTTCTGGTTTAATATAAGACAAAAGATGATTAGCAGCATTATTATCTGAATAAATAATCATATAATCTAGTAACTCGGCAATGCTATATGTTTTATTTAATTCCACTTTTCTTAAAGGTAATATATTTTGAGAGAAGCTTTGATCAATGTTGTCTATTTTTATTTTTTTTTCAAGAATTTCTGGATAGTCTTCAGCTATCTTAAAATAAGCAATGAGAATGGGCACTTTTAAAAGACTAGCGGGAGTAAATTTTTCATTTTCATTAATACCAAACCAGGGGCCATTATTTAGATCTCGAAAATAAATACTGATATGACTAACGCGATTATTGTTGAGCTCTTTATTGACAAGACGATTAATTTTTTCTTCTAATTCGCTACGATTTAAATATTGATTATCTGCACATTCTAGCAAGGGACTGATATAGGTGTAACCAAATTGATGTTTTTCTTGGCTATCTCTTTTAATATTTTGATTGTTAATAACATTATTAGTTAAAGGCCGGAAACTATACGTGATAATACATAAAGCAAATAAAATAATAATAAACCAATATAGTGATACTTTTCTAAATAATATTTTTTTAAGATTCATATAATTCTTGTAATTTCTGTAAATATATTTTAGCCGCTGCTTGACGACAAGGGTGGAGGGATTTTAATAAATCTCCTTCTTTAACCCAGCGCCAATTACTATGATCCCAGTGATTAATCTTTACTTCAGGATTATCTTCTTTTATTTTTATAATTACCAAACTTTGTTTTTGGCCTTTATAGCCATAATGTCTTTTGTTTTTGGGATTACTATATTTACCTAATTCTTTATCAAAGTCATAACGATACAAATTTTTATAACTAGCCACTACTTCCCCATTTTTTAAACCGCCTTCCTCTTCTAACTCTTTTAAGGCAGCTTGTTCAATGCTTAAATTATCGGTCCCGCCTTGAATAAGTTGCCAATGATTAGCTTCGTCACGCCGCTCAACAATTAATATTTGAAGACCTAGGTGATTATCTAAAATAGGCATGACGGCCACATTAGGACGATATAGTTTAGGCATAATAAAAATCCAGACTATAGCTTTGCTTAAAAATATAAAGGTTGCTCGATAAATACGACGCCAACGATGACGAGGTTCTTGGATTAAGCGCCATAGCCACTCCAAACCTATTTGTCTCCATAGTTTTGGCGCTCTTTTTATTTTCCCAGTTAAAAAGTCAAAAGCACCGCCAAGACCAATACTCACACGATTAGTCGTTAGATGTTTTTGTAAATGAAATAATGATTTTTCTTGAATTGGGGCGCCAAGTAAAGAAATAGTTAGCTCGGGTTGAAAATTAATAATTTCTTGTAAATGATCTTTTGTAAAATGAATATTATCATCTGCTATCACTAAAAAATTTAAATTTGGATAATGATTTTTTAAATATTGAGAAATATCTGTAGAGCTAGATAGGCTATGAGGATGATTAATAATAAGGACTTTTCGGTTTTTATCGTCGGCTTCTTTTAATAGCCAGGGCAATAAGTCTGCTCCAGTTTGTCGAGATAATTTTTGTCGACTAAGCCAAGCCGCTATTTTTAAACCAAAACCATCAGCTAAAGATAATTCAGCGTGATTGAGAATATAAAACAATTCTTCATCATCTTGGGCTAGCAGAATAATTTCAGGATTAGGGGTTACAATTAAATTATTTTTTTGACCATTATAAAAAGCGATGATTTTTTCCTTAATCTTTGTTTGTGAATATTGTCCTGTTTTTATGCCTAATATATTAGCCATAATTATTAATTAAGAATGAGCGTAGCTATACCTAAGAAAGCCAGAAAGCCGAAGATATCAGTAGCGGTGGTAATAAAAATAGTAGCAGAGGTGGCTGGATCTTTGCCTAGCTTCTTCATAATTAGAGGCATTAGAGTACCAAAAATCGCGGCAATAATTAAATTAATAATCATTGCAAAAGCTAAAACAAGACCAATGCGCCAATCTCCATCTTTTAATATGATAATAGCTGAGACAATAATGCCGTTAATTATTCCATTAATCATACTAGCTCCTAATTCATTACGCAGTGTGCGCCAAGCAGTGGCTAAACTAATTTGTTGCAAGGTAATGCCACGCACCATAATAGCTAAGGTTTGGGTAGCAGCATTTCCACCCATACCTGCCACTATCGGCATGTAGACTGCTAAAAGGACGTATTTTGAGATAATTTCATCAAAGAGACCAACGGTAAAAGACGCTAAAAAAGCAGTGCCAAGATTAATAATTAACCATTTATAACGAGACTTAACTTTGCTGCGAACTGGGTCAAAAACTGATTCTTCAGAGCGCACACCAGCAAAATCATACAAAGAAGATGATTCTCGTTGATGTAGCGCTTGTAAAATATCATCTGAATAAATTAAACCTAATACCTTTTTATTCTCTCCTAATACTACAATTTTATTATGAGGATGATTTTCAAAGATGTTAATTACTTGGTCAATGTTAGCATTGTGCTTGATAGTTCTAATTTTTTTTAAATATTTCTTTACTTTATCATGCGGTCGACCAAAGCCTAATTGATGTCCTGGTAAGTGGCCAAGTAATTTGCCAGTTTGCATAATTAAAATAACTGGTAACTTCCCTGTTCTTTTTTCGTGTGTACGTACTTGTTTAGCCACCGAAGCGATATGATCATCAGCTTCTACTTTAATATAATCTACATTCATTAAACCAGCAGCAGTATTAGGATCAAATTTTAGTAATAAAGCAATTTCTGCTTGTCTTTGTTTGTTTAGCTCTTTAATTAAAAGATTACGGTGTTTTTTTGGTAGTAATTGTAGTAAATCCGTGGCTTCATCATTATCCATGTGCTCTAATAAAGAAATAAAAGACTTTTTATTTAATTGCGATACAATATCATATTGAACATGTTTGGTTAATTTTAAAATAACATCTCTTTGTTGACCGAGCTTAAGAGAGTTAAATATTTCTAAACGCTGTTTCGGATAATATGAAATTTTATGCACTAATTTTTCGATCTGTTTGCTGGTCATAAAATAAAAAAATAAAAGTCAATTTTTCTTTTAACTAATTTCATTATAGCGCAAATTTTATCTACTTGGAAGATAGAGAGTATCTTTATATTTTTTTAATTTTAGTCTATAATCATCTTTTTTTCTTGTTGTTTATAATTAGAGTGTAGTATAATAATATTAAGTGATTTAATTAAAATTATATGCAAACAGAAGCAGAAAAATATCTTATTAAAATTTTAATCAGTCTTTTTCAATTATTTCCCGCTGGTGCTATTCGAGCAATTAATTTAGGAGCAGCTAAAAGCACGATTATAGAGCATGCTGTTTTAAATGGCATAAATGCTATTCAAGTAAACGAGGGCAACTTTTATTGTGATCGTTGTGATGTAGATGATTGTCAGGTGAAAGTAAATTATCATTGTCATAGCTATCAATGCTCTTTAGAAGATATGAATAAGATTCCAGATAAAAAGTATAATTTAGCTTTTGCTAATTTTGTTTTAGAACACGTAGTTCATCCTAACTTAGCGGCAGCAGAAATGAATAGGATTTTAATGCCTGGTGGTCATTTACTTTTAAGTTTAAGCAATCCTCAAGCTTGGGAGTTTAAGTTAGCGGCTCACACACCAACTAGTTTTCATCAATTATTTCGTCAGGAGAATCACGATGAAGCTTATACTGTTAAGTATAGCTATAAGACAATTCCTAATTTTATTAATTTAATGCAGAAAGCAGGTTTTGAGTTAGTAGAAGAAAAATATTTTCCCGCAACTTATTCTTATTTATTTCGCTTCCCTGTTATTAATAGGTTGAGTCTCTTGTATGACTCCTATCTTTTAAAGAGTAAAAACAAAAAAAGAATGGGCCATTCATTTTTGCACTTTATTAAAAAAACAGCTTAAAAGCTGTTTTTTGTTTAATTTTTATCTATTTTTTAATAAAAAGCTAAAAAGCTACCACTATTGACAAATAATTATATTTTTAGTATAATTACTTGACAATTAATTATTTATTTGTTATATTGGAAGGTTAAAATAATTTATGAAAATAGCTTTTATTGGACAAAAAGGAATACCAGCAAAAACTGGTGGCGTTGAACGTCATGTTGAGTTTTTAAGTCAACATTTAGCTAACCTAGGTTTAGAGATTTTAGTATATAATCGACGCGGATATTTAGCTAATAAGCAAGAAGAATGGCAAGGGGTTAAATTAATCTCTAAGCCTTTTATTAATACTAAAAATCTAGCAAACATTAGTCATACTCTTTTGGCTAGTTTAGATGTAATTCGGCGTCGCCCTGATGTTATTCATTATCACGGTGTCGGACCTTCCCTGCTTTTATGGCTACCGAAGATTTTTTTACCAAAAACTAAATTTATTGCTACCTTGCACAGTTTTGATTATGATAATGACAAATGGAGTGCTTTTGCTAAGTTTATGCTACGTTTAGGTGAATCATTTATGTGTCGCTTTGCGGATGAGATTATTACGCTCACTCCGGCAACACAAAGATATGTTTTAGAAAAACATAAACGTCAAAGTTATTTAATCCCAAATGGCACAGAAATAAAAGATGAAAGTCTCAATGATAGTGTTGATATCTTGCAAGAATGGAATTTAGATAAGCAATCATATATCTTTTCTGCTTCTCGCTTAATTCGTCTAAAAGGCATTCAGTATTTAATTAGCGCTTATAATAATTTAAAGACAGATAAAAAACTAGTAATTGCCGGTGAGGGTGAATATGAAGAAGAATTAAAACGCTTAGCGGGAGATAATAAGAATATTCTTTTTATTGGCAATCAGAGCGGACAAAAGCTCAGAGCTTTATATACTAATACTTATCTCTTTGTTCAATCATCAGAAATGGAAGGCATGTCTTTGTCTTTATTAGAAGCCATGGGTCACGGTGCACCTTGTTTAGCTAGTGATATTTTAGCCAATAAAGAAGCTTTAGCTGATTGTGGTTATTATTTTAAAACTCAAGACACAAAAGATTTAGAAGTTAAATTAAATAACTTATTAAATAATTCAGATGAAATATTTACTATGGCGCAAAAGTCTTTTAAAAGAGCTCAATTAGAATATACTTGGGATATAGTAGCAACTAAGACTTTAGAGGTATATAAATAATTTTGTTAATTATTTTGTTCATTAAAAAAATAAACTAATTAAGTTTGACGCTCAAGCTGATTTATTAAAGTCAGTTTGAGCAGTCGAACTTAACTAATGTTTAACATAAAATCGTAAAATGATGAAAATGAAAAAGTTGTATTTGTTGATGATTCTGGCAGTGGTAGCGTTTAGCTCCTGCAAAAAAATTGATCTCTATGAGATTGATTTTGATGGTCTTAACCCCGAAAATGATGGGGTATTAAAAATTTCTGTCTCTGGCGGTGCTTTGGAAGAAGAATCTTTCAAGTCTACTGCAACGCTTAACGGTGATACAGTTGCGATTGAAGGTGGCTTCAGCTACAATTTCGCCTACTCCAGTTCTATCCCGATGCAGCAAGTGCAGTGGACTTTTCACAACACCGGTGCTACTTCCAACGAAGAAATGCCTCATAATTATTATGGGAGGAATTTCTTTGTATTCAAAGTTGCATTAGTGGGTGTGGATGAAAATGGCACTTCCCATGGAGCAGAAATTTGGCTTAATGTATTACCGCGCTTAGCTGGTGACCCAGTGATTCATCATGCTACTCAAGATTTGGGTAATGGTATTTTCCGCCAAGAGTTCTGGCTCTATAAAAACGGAGCTGTGTTCGGTTCAGGAAGCGGCTATAAATTTAATGGGACTCCAACTAATTGGGTGCTTCAAGACATTCCCGCCGCCGACACAAATTACCGAATGGAAAATGGCCAATTAGTAGCCATGCCTGATGATGAAATGGGAAAATGGGTAAAAGCCTATTTTGATTCTCCAGCGGG
>JAVEZP010000002.1:8779-99007 GCA_034002925.1 Patescibacteria group bacterium
CTAATTGGGTGCTTCAAGACATTCCCGCCGCCGACACAAATTACCGAATGGAAAATGGCCAATTAGTAGCCATGCCTGATGATGAAATGGGAAAATGGGTAAAAGCCTATTTTGATTCTCCAGCGGGAGATGTTCAGGTTGCGCCTTTAATCCGTATCCTTGATGACTATGGTACTCAATGGGCAAATTTTAAGGGTTCCAACTTTGTAGACGTAAATAATCCCGGCTTGCTGCTTTATGAAGTAGCTACAGACGGCAGTGTCACTCCTGTGGGTGGCTCGACTGTTGTGCAAATGCCCGGTGCTGGAGGTGATCAATATTTAAGGCATGATTTAACTGAAACTCATGCTATTATCTATCAATACAATGGTCCTAATGCTCCAAATCCGTGGATACAATTTAAAGTAAATGAAATATGGAGTTCGTCTAACGTATATTTAACTAGTCCTGTTGAAGGTTATCCAGAGTGGTCTAAATATACCGTTCCCCTCGCTTCATTTCCCATTGTTGTGAAATTTGGATCTAATATTAACGATCAAATTATGAATCCAAATAACACGCTTTCCGATTACTGGGACAATCTCTATGGAGGATTATTCATAGCCTTTGCTCAAATCGAGCAAAATAAAGCTCCATAAAGGTCTATAACTTCTTTAGCCTCGTTTCTATTAAATTAGAACGAGGCTTTTTTAATAATTTAATTTTAGTATATAAAAAACCCCAGATCTAAATGATCTAGGGTTTGAATTGTAAGATTGTTTTATTCGGCAATATAATATTCGCCGACCAATCTTGCTGTTCTCCAGTTAGTCCAACCTTTTGGGCCGCCTGACATTTTGATGAGAGTGGGAGCGTATTTATCAAGCAGCTCTGCTTTAACAAATATCCTACCGTCATCAGTGACGCCGTACAGACCGGTGGGAGAGGAAACTGTGTAGGTCTCTATGTTGTGCCCATCTTGGTTTTGATTAAAGACGGCACCCTCAATTTGATCTCCGGCATCAATGGCTATTTGTGGCCAGTATGAGGCGGGGTCCATGTCTCGGATATTTACACAAAACACAGTTTTTCTGGCGTTTCCAGAGACAATACCCGTGGTAACTGTGGGCGATGCGGCCTTTTGTTGGTAGCTAATAACCTCTTGTGTGGCAACTGTTGTTGCCTTGCTTGAGGAGGTAGCTTTTGGAGCGGTCTTTGTTTTAGCTGGAGTGGTCTTAGTTGAAGTTTTCTTAGCAACTGGCTCTTCTGTAATGCCATTTTGAATTTGGCATTTTTTGATTGCCGTCTGCAAATCAAGCTCAGCCGTCTTTACTTTATTTTCCGCTTCCATTAACTCTTCTTTGGCTTGTTTTAAGTTTGCGGTGAGAGCTTTAATCTGAGCGCAGGGATCGATAGGAGCTGTCGGCTGAACTACTGTAGTCTGACTCGTATCAGGAGGCAAAGGGGGTAATACGATGAGCTCTGACCTTGGCTCCGCTGGTTTAGCATTATCACTTTTAAACACCATTTTATAGGTGATGAAAGTAAGAGCAATGATTAAAATAATTAAAGCAACATTTTTCAGTGTTTCAGTTTTCATGATTTCTGTTTTTTATTAACAATTTTACTTAAGTTTCAGAACATTAATAGAGATCATAAAAATCCCCAAGTCGTGATCCGGATAGAATTTTTGCATCCAGACAAGCGACAGAAAATCATCTTTAGCGATACGATGCATCGCTAATTCGATTAGGAAGGAATATGGTGTTGATTTGTCACCATGGTAGTAATTATAATTTACACCCACTTTCGGTTGAAGAAAGAGGGTATAATCATAATCCAAAGGAATATCAGCAATACTTTGCTTCAGGGTTGTCTCTAACATAGCTTTGTTCCATGGTAGAACTTCTTTCCATTCCTTGTCTTGCTCCTTTAATTTCCTATAGGAGTTCATAGCGATTTGACCACTTATCGTCAACTGGGTTCGTGGCAAAAAATATTGCCTAAAACCTGAATACTTGATGATATTCAAGTTTAAGTTAGCGCTGATTAAGTGATCAGTTTGCACCGATTCAGCTTCATACTTTTTACTTTGAGTAAAGCCTTTGTCACTACTGTGTTTATAGCCAATGGCTAAACCACCGTAGAAGGAGTGCGTATAGGAAAAGTTTTCGCTATAGCGCCCGCCTTGGAGACCAAGACTGAAATCTTGATTTTTAGCTGAATAGCTTTGGAGATTGCTTTGCCAGGTGGATGAAGCATAATTTGCCCACACACCTAAATTCCATTCACCATCCCAAGATTTAACTAAGGGTATGTCAGCATAGGCGCCAAGCCAATTACCATTTTCATTGGTATTTTGTCTTTTAGCAAAATAACCAGCAAAGACAGATATATTAGCATCGGTACTCATGTAGATTGGAATCGTTTGAGCTCTGATATCAAGATATAGGAGCGCCAAAAAAAGCATAAGAAAAATGGTTTTTTTCTTCATCGTTATATATTTTTTTGTTAATGTTCGGTTTTTACAGGTTTTTGATATCCTGGGGAGAAGGCAGAAAAATTTCTACCCTCCGGCTCATGATAGCAAATTTATCTTAAAATATTATTAATATTACCATTAAAATTTTTATTTACAGGCTGTTCTACTTGATTTGTCTTTTCCCTATTGTTGATTGTAGGATTTACTTGTTCAGTAGGTAATTTATTCCAAATAGCTGCTTGAGCTATTTCTTTTTGATATTCTAATTTTTTCTTTTTTTTCGATTTAAAAATATGTAAATCATATTTTTTATTCGGCAAAAGATAGACGTAGAATAGAGAAAAGATAAAACTAAGCACCAAAGCCATGATGGTATTGCTAATCAAATTTGGCTTAACTGGATATTTAGAAATTAAAGGTTGATCAATGATATTAATCTTAATTTTATCACCGCCACCATGATAATTCTGATTTTTATTAAGCAGTACATCGTTAACAGCTAAAGCAATTTGTTGAGCTTGATAAGGATTCTCATGATAGATGCTAATTTCAATAATACCAGAGTCGCTATAAGTTTTAGCTTGGACTACTCTCTGCCAAGTTTGCATTTTTTTAGCATTATCTAATTTAAAATAGTCTTGATTGATGTTATAGTTTGAAGCTAGGGTCAACTCTAAAAAAGATGAGGATTGAATAACTTGAGCAAATAAATTACCTAAATATTCATTTGATCTTGATAAAGCGTAGGCGTCAGTGTTAGCACTATTTTGAGTAATTAAAAGCTTAGATTGAGCTTCATAGCGCAAAGGCATTAATAAAGAAATGCTAAGCGTTAGCAATATTGCGCCCACCACTATAATAAAAATAGTTTGTGACTTTCTTTTTAGTAATAGAAAAAAATCTTGTAATTCCATAATTTTATTTTATAACTCATTATTATAATATATTATTTTTTATTTGTCAATAGATAGACATTATTACTCTTGACAAAATAATATAAATAAGCTATTCTTATAGGAATTGTTTAGAAAATTAATCATTTATATGAAAAAAATAATTATTGCTGTTTTATTTATAGGCACTATTTCCCTAATATTAGGTTCTTTATCCTATGGTAGAGCCAAATCTTATTACTCTGGCGACACCTTAGTATATGCTAATCAACTATATATCAGTACAACTAATACTGATAGTTTAGAATTATTTCGTTTAGAAGGTTCTCAATTATTGAGAGTAGCTAAAATAAAACCATTTAATCAACAGTTTGGGCGTTATGGCAGTTTCTATGACTCCTTACTTAGAATTGAAAATGATAAACTTGTTGTTTATGCTGTGACTGATTTTGCCTTATATAAATATGAGCTCAGTAATGGACAATTGAATTTAATTAATTCAATGCGTAATTCTTTCTGGGAATGGTATAGTCGTGTAGATGAAATCGATGGCCAATTGGTGACAATTAGTAATAAGGGGGTAAAAATTTGGAATAATGATTTACAAAATATTGATGCTTATGACTTTGAGGTAGGCAAAGTTCCCTATAATGTCAGAGGTAATGAACGTATTTTACTAAACATTAATAATGGTATTTTATCTCTATATGATCGCGAAGCTAGAATGACTTTTCGAGACATTCCTCTAAACTTTAAAGTAGAGCCTAGTGCCCATAAAGCTTATATTGATGAAAATAGCAATATTTATGTGGTCGATGACTATTATGCTAAAAAATATAATCTCAGCGGCAAATTATTAGCTAGTTTTCGTCATTTAGACTATGAAGCTTATGACATGTCCGCTTCTGGTTATAATAATAACGTGTATTTCTCTAATGGCATCGGTGTGGTTAGTTTAGATAAAAGAGATATGTCTGTGAAGGATTGGGCTTGGACTGGTGGCATAGCTGGCCCCCGTGGTTGGGCTATGGGAATGGAAGTCGTTTATTTAAATGGTGATAAAGTGGTGGTATTTAATAATTCTAATATTTTAGTTTTAGATGAAAATTTAGATAAAATAGCAGCCTACTTAGCAGAAGAAGAAGATAACAGTGTTTATGCTACTGAAAATTTATTTTTAAATTTAGATAAAAATAGAGCCTCTACTAATAGTCAGATTATTTTAAATGGTGGTGGTTATTTTCCGGGAGAATTATTAAATATTAATTTTGCAGGACAGCAAACTAATGGCACGGCTGATCAAAGGGGTCGTTTTCAGATTCAGTTAACTGTGCCTGAAAAAAACAGTGGTAAATATGATATTAAAGTTGACGGCGCAAATTCAAAGTTAACTTATAGCATCGCTTTCGAGATTGAATAATTAGAAACAACTCTCAATACAAAACACCTCTTTATTTAAGAGGTGTTTTTTTATAACTTGCAATTATTTGTTGATAAGTTTTTAGTACTTCTTGGAGATTGCGTTCTGGGCTAAATTTAGTGGCGCTATTAAGCAAATCTTCTCTGCTCCAGTGTAATTCCCCTCTCTCTACGCTCACCAGTGCTTGATGCCATTCTTCTATATTATCAACAGTTAATAATGATCCATTTTTGTTATTTACTATTTCCGGAATACCTCCTATTTTAGAGGCTAATATTGGCGTGCCTAGGGCTAAAGCCTCTAAAGCAATTAAGGGAAAATTTTCTAACCAACGAGAAGGCAATAAAAGCGCTTGAGCTTGACTGATGAGTGTTTGTAATTCATCGCCCTGTTTCCAACCTAAAAATGAAACCTGTTTATCTAAATTCAAATGAGTAGTTAATTGATGTAAGGATTTTTCTTCTGGCCCTGAGCCGACAATTTTTAATTGTAATTTTTTATTATTTTTTAAAGCATAAATAGCAGTGTCCACTCCTTTTTCTGCGCTCAGACGCCCACAGTAAATAAAATATTTTTCCTTTTGATTAACCTTCGTTATTTTATTTAAATAAAAAGGATTATTTATAACTTTAATTTTAGCTTCTGCCCAATCTGCTTCGATTAGAATATTTTTCATAAACTGACTGGGCGTGATAAGTAGCTGAATATTTTTTTGGTAAATTTTTAGAAGATTATTATGAATCCATAAAGTTAAAACACCAAGAAAACTGGCGCTGAGAGAATTTTTTACACAACGTTTTTTTAGGCAGTGATAATAATTCCCATGCAGACATTGTTTGCAAATTTTACCACGGACAAATAGACTGTGGTTTGGGCAGACTAAATTATAGTCATGCACGTGCATAATTGTGGGAATTTTGGTTTTCGTAGCCGCATCAAGAATAGAAGGAGAAAGTTGGTAATAAATGTTATGCAAATGAATTATATCTGGTTGAAAATCTTTAAGTAGTTTTTTAAATTTTCTTTTTGCTTCCAAGCTATAGATTGCTCTTAAAGGTATTTTATGAGCATAGCGCCAAATATTTTCATTATAACTAACTCGACTAAGGAAATATTTTTGCCACTTGCTTTGTAAATTTAATGGATGATGCATGGCAAAATAAGCCACTTCGTGACCAGCTTTTTCTAATTCCCTGCCTAATTCTAAATAATATTTGTCTGCTCCACCTCTGGGGTAATGGTATTTATTAACTAATAGTATTTTCATTTTTTTGTGCTTTTAAATGATGTTGATAGAGTTTAAGATATTGTTCATTAATTATATTAATCGAAAAATTACTTGCAATTTTCTGATAGGCTGCTTGTCTTTTATTTTCCATGTTCGTGTCTAATTCTTTTACAGCTCTTGTTAAATCTGACTCTATTTGATTAATGTCTTTAATAAACCAAGCCTCGTTATCGTTAAATATTTCTTTTAAGCCGTCCACTCTACTGAGTAGTAGTGGCGTACCAGAAGCGGCTGCTTCTAAAGCGCTAATACCTAAGCCCTCCCAACGTGAAGGCATGATAAAAAGATCTAAAGATTGATAGAAGGTACTTGAGTTTTCTACTGGACCAATAAATTTAATTTGTTGAGAGAGTTGATATTTATTCACTAAATTTTGTAAATTTTTCATTTCTGGCCCACTCCCACCAATTAATAATTGAGCTTGATCAATTTTTGCTTTAGACCAAGCTTTGATAAGTAAATCTAAGCCCTTCTGCTCTACTAAGCGTGAGGCTGTCCCTAATTGCTTAATCTTACGACCTTCTTTTTTTTCTAAATAAGGAAATTTTTTTAGATTAACACCATTACTAATTATTTTTTGGTATTTATGAGCTGCTAAAAAATATCGTCTTTGACTATCTTTTTTAACTGCTTCCGAGATGGAAATCGTTTCTGTGCTAAAAAGAGTAATTAAAGACTTGCATAAAGAATAGAAGAAATTTTCATGTCTATTAATATTTTGTTCAGTAGCAAGAATGATTTTTATTTTTGCTAGAAGAGCTGCTAAACGCCCTCTTAAATCGCCCCCTAGTTGAGTGTGAACAATATCTGGTTTTTCTTGTTTTAATATGCGATATATTTGCCAAATGTTTTTAAAATCAATACCACTTTTTTTCTTTAAGACAAAGCATTTTATTTTATTATTATCTTTTAACTGTTTAAACCAATCCCCTCCATCTTTAAAAAGAATGATTTGGGGTTCAAAAATATTAAGATCAAGATAATCAATTAAATCTAAATTAAAACGTTCGGCGCCACCAATATTTAAGCTGGGTATGATATATGTAATTTTAATCTTTTTTTCCATATTTCTCAGCAACTAATTTACTGGCAATGAGCGCGATACTAATTATTAACCAAACCTTCCCTTTGAAATAAGAAGTGTTAAAGATTTGAATTATCATTGCTCCACCAGCGGCTAACCATAAAGGCAAG
Organism: Patescibacteria group bacterium; assembly: GCA_034002925.1. Taxonomy (GTDB): domain Bacteria; phylum Patescibacteriota; class Patescibacteriia; order Patescibacteriales; family UBA12465. The sequence goes on from JAVEZP010000002.1 coordinate 16,036, forward strand.
AGATAAGGAGCTTGGTTTTGATAACGCCTTAAACTCGTGACGGCTTTTTTAATAATTACAGATAATAAGAATAACCAAGAAAAGAGACCAATTAAACCACTTTCAACGGCAATTTTTTGTAAGAAGCCGTGTGAATCAATGGCTTCTCCATATTTAGCAGTAAAGCGAATATTATCAGCCACTATATTCATAAAATAACCAGCCCCATGACCAATCAATGGTTTTTCTTGCCAGGCCTCATAGGCTATTTCTGTGAGTAACCAACGATTTTCGGTTGAGCTAACGTTGTCAGTTTGTAAAATTTGCATTCGCCAAAATAAGGGCAATAAAATAATAACAGTAGAGATGACAGTTAATAGCCAAAAACTCGCATATTTTTTAAAATTATGTTTGTTTTTCCAGTAAATCCAGACAGATAATTGCAAAAAGATACTGATCCAAGCTGCTCTTGAAAAGCTTAAAATGGCTGCCACCAAACTTAATAAAAAAAGAACATCAAATATTCTTCTTTGATTATTGCTATAAAATTCCTTAATAGCCAACCAAATAAAAGCGCCCGCTACTAAGAATTCAGCGATTAAATTATGGTTTGAGCCATAAGGATAAATACCTTTAATGGAAATCGCATTCAGTCGGAAAAAACTATCTCGCCAATCTTGTCCTAAAAGGGATAGGTAGCCACTGATAGTCACTAGCAAAGAAGACAGGGCTAAGCTCCAAAGTGTAATTTTCAATTTTTTCTCGTCTTTAATTAAAATACTAGGAATTAAAAGATAGGCGAAATATAATAAAATTAACCAACGAATAATATAATATAGCCCTGAGAATGCTTGGGGATGATTTAAAAGAGATATTAAATAACTAGCAATAAAGAGTAGAAAGGGAAAAAAGAGGGGTAAATAGAGTTTATTTTGATATTTTTTAAAGTTTAATAGCACGGCTCCTAAAACAACTAATACGCTAAAAATAGCAATAATATCAGAAAAAGGAATTTCAAAACTAGCCCAAGTAAAATTCCAAGCAATAATGGGTGTGCTAAAAGCAAGGACAAAAATATTAAGAGCTGGGGAAGCAGCAAAAGCAACAACTGTTCCTAGACTAATAATAAATAATAAGAGTAAATTCATATAATATAATAATAGCGGAAAAAAAATAATAAAAAAAGGCCTGGCATAATATGTATTCATATCGCCAGGCTAATTTTAATTTTTAATAAATTTCCCAATTTTCTTTTCTGGGTGCACCATAACCTTCCCTTTTTCATATTGGCGATAGTAAACCCCCTTTTCTTTGTAAAAGTTAGCAATGGCTTTACCTGTATCCCAGATAAATGATTCAGGAATCATCAGATTATGACCAAGAGCAACATAGACATTATCCAGTAATAAGCTACTAGCAATGCCAAATTCTAATTCTGGATAATTAAGCTGAAAAATAGTGTATTTCCCTGCTCTCCTGGCATTTTCAAAAGACTGATACCAGCCATTAGCTTGATCATCGCCTAAATAATCATTAGGAAATTTTTCAAACATTACGCCATTGTTGATGAAAAAAAGATCTCTTGTGCCTTTATTAGTGACGATAATAAAATCTTCTCCTTTGGCTTCTTTGATTTTTTTTAAAAAAGAAATTATACCTTCTCGCCAAAAGCGATCAATTTTATGAGCTGAATCAGCTTGCTTGTCAGCATCAATATCTATTCTAGGATTTAACCAAGAAATATTAACACTGCCATTATCCATAAAATAGCCATCAACTAAGGAATCATTAAGAATATTAATGAGCCAGGAACTATAGTATTCTCCATAGCTGAGTTGATTAATTTTAGGACAAGTGGAACTCAAATTCATCATAATCATGTTAGGCCAAAATTTCACATTATTACCTTGCCAGTCTTTTAATTGCCAGGCGGGATCAAGGTGATTTTTTAAAAGATTAGCCATTGGTCTAGAATTAAAGTCATTTTCCCAGATTTCCATTGGATTAGAGTAAAGCAAAAAAACTATTTCCGGTTTGATGCTTTTGATTTGTTTTAAAACCGCTCTTCTTTCAGGTGCGAAGTTTTCATAATCAATAATCATTAAGTCTAGCTTAGCTAATTCCGAGGCTAAATCTTTTGGCATGTTTGGACTAGTCCAATAACTTGCTAATTTAATTTGAGCCGATAGTTGTGCGGTCAAGAGAAAAAACAAGACAATAATAATGTTTTTTATTTTTTTCATGTGACAGGTTTTTGTTGTTAAAGAATTAAACTAGTATAATATATTTTTTAATTTTAGTCAATAATTAAAAATTAAAAGAGCTTGTTTTAACAAGCTCTTGGAAAATTCCCGTGCACAGGGTGGAGTGAGTAATGTAGGTGTTTTGAACCATTTAAGTAGCGACTTTTTCACATTTAAGGTACAAGCTTAGCTACATAACATTACTCAATATTTATTGGAAAATAATCTGATAATTTTTATCAGTATTTAAATTGTCATTCCAATAAACTTCTGATTGCCTGATTTCCCTATCGTTGATAGGAGGCAAGAATTGTTCTATTGTTCGATTATTTTTAAACGAGAAAGACACTTGTTCAATGTGACTACCAGGTTGTCGTTGTACAAAGAGATAATAATTTTTCTTATTGATAACATCATTTGGTAGTTTATATGAAATTTTTATTTCACGATTACGTCCTGGTTCAATCGTCCAAAAAAAGCCGATAACATGTTTATTTAAAATTTTGTCATCGTAGCTAGAAATATCAGCTTGAGCTTTATCTAGTCCTTCAATTTCAATTAATTTACTACCTAAAGGAACAAAGATGCGAGTATAGCTTTGATATCTAGTGGTGCGCCAGTCAAAACCACCACCATGACTGTAGCTTAGTTTTAAATTCGCCAGCCATTCATTATCATTTTCTTCGACTTGATAGAAAATATTTTTTCGCATAACAGCATCTGTTTTAAAAGCAGCTAAATTAGCGTCCACCACCATTAAATAATCACCTGAAACTTGAGCAATAGCACCATCACCTTTAATATCCTCTATCACTCTTTGTTGAGCAGGATTATTAAAGTATATAAGAATATCTTTACGCTCTAAACTATTGTGTAAGCTGGTCATTAGTCTGGGATATTCGCTTAAAGGCAGAGATGTTAGACGTTCTTTTAAGGCAATAATTAAATCATTAATAATATCTTTTCTATCCCAAGAGGAAATGTCTTCATCTAAATAGGCGACTTCAACATTATATTGCAATAAAGCTTGCATGTTCTCAGCCGCATAACTCTCACCTCTTACGCTAATGGGCCCGGTAATTCTTAGTAATTCTGCTACAAAATCGGGAGTAATACCAATAATCGCTTCTAAACTTGGCTCTTCTTTGCCGGCAGCTGAACTTTCAGCTTGAAACATTGTTTGTATCTGCTTAGCTGCTTGTGGCCAATCTGGAGACCAATTAGCATCACGTAAATACCAATTCTCCACCTTTAAATATCTACTAATTGGTTCTGGAGCTTCAAAGTTAGTGAGACCAATTGAAGGCATGTCTAGATGATAGACATCAGAAGCCTCTAAACGTTTGATCTCTCCAAAATTAGCGATATCTAAACGAACATAACTGCCTAAGAAGCCGCCAGTTGCTCTAAGTTCATCATTATTTTGTAGCATTATAAGTAGATTGCTTTCTTCAGGAAAGCCGCTGAGACTGGGTAAAATACGTAATAAGGGCAAGGATTGATCTAGTAAGGTGTAAGCAGAACTTAAATTATCTTTCAATTCTCTTAGCTCAGCTCGAATAGGCCACAATAAGCTAAATTGAGGAATGCTATCAAGTTTGCTTAAAACTAAGCTAATATTAGCTTTTAAGCCATTTAATTCTGGCTCTAAAGCAATTAAGCTTTGTAAAAAAGCACTTTTTTGTTCATAACTCAGACTCTTAAAATCGGTATTAGTGGCAAAAGCAGCACTGCTTAAATTATGAGCCAGGCGATTTACTTGTAAGGCGCTACGACTGAGCATAAGGCCACTACTATTGAGATTGTGAAGATGAGATAATTGCTTAGCGCCACTATTTAACTTGACCGGAAACCAAGTGTTGTATAAATTATTTATTTTTTCCTCACCTTTTAGAAAGTTTGTTTCGGCTAATTGCAATGACACCTCTGCTTCTTGCCAATTTTTAGTTTGTAAATGTGAGACTCCAATTTTAAGATTAGCTTGTCCCTGCATAGCTGCTTGTCCAAAATCACGCCAATCCTTCCAACTTAAAACTAAACTTAGAATTAATAGAAAAAGCAAGATTAAAAAAGAAAAAAATAAAAATTTTAGAAATTTATATATAACTGTTAAGATGTATGCCTTTGATTTCATATTAATTGATGTGTTCTATTCTTCATCTAAACGATTGACCACTTCCAATACTTGTCCACTTTGAAAAGCATGTAAAAAAATATCATGAATATCTAAACGATAGTTATATTCGGCTTCATCCATGATTGTATAATTAATTTCTTTAGCTAAATCATCTTCTAAGTTTTTTAATTTACGTAAAAAATTTTGTTTTTTGATGGTGCCTACGATCAGAATATCACTGAGACTTTGAGTGTCGCCGGTAAAAATACCGCTAAGAAGTAACAGCTTAACGTCCGCATCTTCTTTAAATTCTTCTAGAAATTCTTGGCATGATAAAAGATTTGATTTGCTAAATAGTTTTTTTAATTCGTGAAAAAGTAAAAAATCTGTATTGCCGCAATAATATTTTTTGTCATTTTTTTTAGCATCTATCACCTCATCTTCATTATCGGATTCTTTAATTATGCCTAAGTGTTTTAAATTTTCTAATTCGCGACGAACAGAATTGACCTGCAAATCTAAATCACGGGACAATTGTCGAGTATAATATTTTTGTTCAGGGCGACTTAAAAAGGCTTTTAACAACCTTACCCTTGCTTTTGATCCAAATAGCTGTTCGAGCATAATAGAATAATTATTTGACAATTTTTTATCTTTGTTTCTTTTTTTATTGAAAAATTTTTAATTTTTACTTTATTTATTTTCATATTTATAGTATAATATAAAGGTCAATCAGTCAAATTAAACAGGCTTATTTCGCCACTTTTCATATGCATTATAAAATCGCCTCTTTTATCTTAAATGCTAGTAAACACCAAACTGGTAGTCGTGAAGTTTATATTGCTCAGCCCGATTCAAATTTAGAAAATTTAGCGGGACGGGTTTTTTTATTAGCAGAAATCGGCGGCAAAAAAACGGAAGCAAAAAAAGCAATTGATTTTATTATTGATAATATTAATCATTACTATTATCAAGATGAAAAAATCTTTCTTCAAGATAAAATAGAAGGTTTGAGTTTGGATAATATTTTTGAAGCCGCGGTAACTAAAATTAATAAAGCTTTATTAGAATTTTTAAATACAGAAAAAATATTTTTACACCCTGAAGAAAGTAGTATTATTCTAGGTCTAATTTTTGAAGATCGTTTATTTTTTACTAATTTTGGTAGCAATAAGGCTTTTTTAATTCATGCAAGAAATGATCAGTTTGAATTAATTAATGTTGAGGCTAGCGCCGCTGATGTCAAAAGTGCTGAAGATAAAGAAAAAGATAGTCAAGTAAAATTCTTTTCTTCAGTAATTAGCGGTAAAATTCCACCAGCTTCTTATTTTTTATTCTGTAACGAGGTCTTAGTAGAATATTTGTCTAATAAAGAATTAATTAATATTATTAGCAAGCTACCACCAATGGTGGCAGCTGAACAAATTAAGACGACTTTAGCTAAACTTAATTCTTTTGTTCCATTTTTAGCTATTATCATTAAAAATACCTATGGATTGACCGTTAATGAGTTAAAAGATGAGGCTAATATTGAAAGCCTGCGCTCTGCTCATAATTCTATTTCATATTTAAATAGCACTGAAGAAAATACGGAGAAGTTGCTTTCTCCTAGTGGTTTAATTAATTGGAGTAAATTGACTCAAATTACACAACGCATTTCAGATAGTATTCGTTTGCCTAAAAAGAATAAAAAAGAAAAAACAAAAATTATTGCCGCTACCGAAGATCCAGAATTAAAACAAACAATTTTAAAAACAAAATCTTTAAATCAGAGCCATTTAATTAAAGAAAAGATTATTGCTGGTAGAAGGCATTCGGGTGTTTTTAAAGGTGTAAAAATTATTTGGTCTACCTTAATTAATATCTTGAATCCTACTTTTTGGAAACGCGCTTATCAGTCAATGCGTCATTGGTTACAAAATTTACATCCGCGTAATAAATATATTTTTCTTATTCTGCTACTCATCTTAGTTTTACTAGTATTAAGTCTTTGGTGGACAGCTGTTAATAATCGCAAAAAAGTTAGTGATGAATTATTTAATAATTCTATGAGCGCTTTAGAGTTAAAAAAGAACATGCTTGATGCTTATCTACTTTATGATAATTTAGATGGAGCGAAAACTTTAATTGGCGAAATTATTAGCACTTTAGATGAGCTGGATTTTAGGACAGAGGATCAAAAAAGACAAATTACTGATTTAAAAGCAGCTGTTACTGCGAATAAAGCACGTGTTCAAAAATTAATTAGCATTGATAACCCGGAACAAATTTTTGACTTTAATCAACATAATCAATCTGCTGAAGCAAGAAATTTAATTTATGCTGATAATAAATTATTTGTAGCTGACCCCTTAGCTAAAGCCTTATATTTTTGGGATTTTAATGACTCTAAAGCTGATTCCTTTTTATTAAGTGGAGAAATTAGCTCTTTAGATAAACCTGTGTTTGATAATGATGCTAATTTAATTTATTATCTTAACAACAATTCTTTAATTAGCGTTGATCCAAAAAGCGGACGTCAAAACATCTTAAATATTAATGGCTTAGAAGATAATGAAAAGATTGATGCTTTTAAGTTATATCTTGGTCGCTTATATACTCTTTCAAGTAGCAATAATCAAATATATCGTTTTAATCGAGTGGCTAATACTTTTAGTAATCGCAGTTCTTGGTTGCAGGATGATGTGCTTTTAGCTAATGCAGTTGATTTGGCAATTAACGGTGATATTGTTGTGTTAAGAAATGATGCCCAGATTGAAGCTTTGCGTTCTGGTGAAAAAAAAGATTTTAAATTAGAAGATGTTGATCCCGCGCTTGACGCTGCTTCTTTTATTAAATATAGTAATAATCGTTTTTTCATTTTTGATAATCAAAGTAAGCGTTTAGTAGTTTTTGATAATGAAGGCTCCCTGCTCCAACAATATCGTTTACCTAGTTTAACTAATTTAAAAGATTTTACGCTCTCTAGTGATAATAAAAACGCTTTTTTCTTAAATGATAATGCTGTATATAAAATAGATTTAAATTTAGATTAATTTATATTTTAACAACAAAAAAAACCGCCCTTAGGCGGTTTTTTCTTTGGACTTTAAATTAATTTATTTTAAAGTTACCTTAGCACCAGCTTCTTCTAATTTTTTCTTTAAAGCTTCAGCTTCTTCTTTCTTTAGACCTTCTTTAATAACTTTAGGAGCGCCATCAACTAAATCTTTAGCTTCTTTTAAGCCCATTTCAGTGACTTCGCGTACCACCTTAATGACGTTGATTTTATTAGCACCACCTTCAGTTAATTCAACATCAAAACTGTCTTTTTCTTCAGCAGCAGGAGCAGCAGCCCCAGTACCACCAGCCACCATCATAGCAGGAGCAGCAGCAGAAACACCAAATTTCTTTTCTAAAATTTTTACCAATTCAGCTAAATCTAATACGCTCATCTTTTCGATTTCAGCGACTAATTTTTCAAATTTAGCTGGTACAACTACTTCTTCAGTAGTTTCGTTTTTTACTTCTTCAGACATATTTTTGTAGTTATTCCCCATTCTGTAGAATGGTAGAATTTTTTATAATTATTTTTTTTCTTCAATCGCTTTAAGAACGTAGACAAGGTTTCTTAAGTTTCCAGCTAAAGCGTTAACAAAACCGGAAACAGGGGCATTAAGGGAGCCCACCAGTTTGGCATACAACTCTGTCTTGCTAGGTAATTTAGCCACAGCTTCAATTTCAGCTTTGTCTAAAAGTTTAGCCTCTAAAATACCACCTAAGAAATAGATTTTTTCCGATTTTTCTTTGTCTTTACGGAAATTATCTAGAACTTTAGCAGCTGCTACTTCGTCTTCATAGGAGAAAACAGCAGCAATTTTACCATCTAGAGTTTTTGTATCCAAGCTGTCCAAACCTTTGTTTTTGAGCGCTAAGCTTAATAGAGTTTTTTTAGCGACGTAGTATTCACCTTTTTCTTGGCGAAGCTGATCACGTAGAACTTCATTATCTTTTACGCCCAAAGCATTGAAGCCGGCGAAAACAATTGATTTTGATTTCTCAATTTTTTCCTCCAAGCTGCGCAGGATTTCCTGCTTTTGGACTTTGCTTTTTGGCATATTTTTTTAAAAGCGTTTTCACGCTTAATTTATAAGTACGAATTATGGCCTAAAATAAAAAATCTGAGGCCAGACCACAGATGTAACAAAAGCTAAAATTAGCTAATAATTACCTCGGTAAGTCTTATTTTTATGCTTACTGTCTGTGGCAAATTGAATTGTGCTTCTATTTTAACAAAATTATATAAATTGTCAAGACTATTTATTATTTTATTATATTATATAAAAAAGAGGATTATTACTAATCCTCTCAATTTTAAGTGTTAATACTTGCGGCCTTTATGGCTTTAATGTGCCGCCTAATTTAGCCAACTGAGCATCATTCTCATAGCTTGGCTTACCTGCAACCCTGAAAGTTGCTAGAGTTGTCTGACCTTCATACGGTATATGCGTTTTATTTGAACCATGACCGTGATCAGCATGTACTCCATTTTTTTCAGAATAATGTACAGGCGATAATGGCTTGTTGTTAATAACAGGTGTGGACACTTTATGCCTCCTTTCTTTTTTATTAATTAAAAGATCTATAATTAATATAACATAAATCTAATTTATTGTAAATAAAATTTATATTATCTTGCCTTTAATGCCTCTTTTTCTTCCATAATTAGCAAATCTATGTGCCTCTTCCCTAGTCTTTAACAGGGTGGGCTTCAAAATATTGGCCATATCTTTAAAATTCTTTTTCATACCCCGAGGAAAGACCAGTCTATCTCCAGCATATTTAGAAATGCCTACTAAAGGTAATTCTATATTACGTTTAGCTAGTTCTTGGCTTAAAAAAGAGATTTGCGGTGAGCCGCCATCAATTAATAATAAATCTGGTCTAGGCCATTCTTGATGCTTAAAACGCCTTTCTAAAACTTCTAATAGAGCTCTTTCATCATCAGCTTTGGGAGCATTTTTAATTTTAAACAAACGATATAAAGAGCTATCTTTTTCACCGTTAATAAAGACGACCATGGAACCATAACTTTCTTTGCCTTGAAAATGTGAAATGTCGTAGGCTTCTATTCTTTGTAAAGTTGCTTGATCTAATGCCTGTTCTTTGTTTAAGAGGGATACATCTTGAATATGTTGAAGTGCGTGTGCTTGATGAGGATTTTCCTTCTCTAGTTTTTTTAATAATTTTTCTTTTTTACCTTCTAAGAATAAAATTAAATTTTTAATATTATTCTTATATGTTTTAGTTTCAATTTGATTAATGCATACACCCGGACAGAGTCCAATTTGATAGTCAAAACACGCCCTACCCTGATCAGCCTTGCAGAGACTATAAGGAAAAATTCGTCTTAATATTTGTAGTGATTTATAGATTAAGTGATATGATTGATAGGGGCCAAATAATTTATAGGACTGGCTTGGAAATTTTTGTAAATCTTTAGCTCTAATTAAAATCGGTTTAGGAAAAGTCGCTTTATGATCAATCGCGATGTAGATAAAAGAACGATCATCGCGATCAACAATATTATATTTAGGCCAGTATTTTTTAATATAAAATGACTCTAGAATAATAGCTTCTAAGAGATTGTCACATTCTTGCCAGGTAATTTTAGAAGCACTTTGCACCATTTCACTAATACGCCTATCAATTCTTTTTTGAAAATATTGGCTAAGGCGCATTTTTAAATTAGTAGCTCGGCCAACATATAATATTTGTTTATTGGCATTATGCCAAAAATAGATACCTGGTTTTTGAGGGGCGCTTTTTACGAATTGCTTTAATTTTATAATATTACTTGACATGACTCTAAATTAAATTATGATGCTTTTATCTGATAATGAGACTATGTCCAAAAAGGATGGGGCTATTCAACCTGAATTTTAATTCCGGAAGACAGCTCGGGAAATTTAGCAAATTATCAGCCGGTTAAATTTTTTTCAGTTCTTTGTTTTCATTTTTTGTAAATCGCCCGTCTAGCATATAAACAAGACGTTATAGAGGATGGTGCCTCTCACCTGGGATTTACATCAGCCGAAAGTTTTTACTCGAGTAAACTTTCGGCTTTTTTATTTTATTTTAATCTTCTGATTAGCTTCTTTTTTAAAGATTTCTTTTAAATACTTACCAGTTAAGCTAGTTTCACTATTAGCAACTTCCTCAGGTGTTCCTTTGGCAATGAGTTTTCCACCTTTATCTCCTCCATCTGGACCTAAGTCAATAATATAATCCATGGATTTTAACATGTGTAGATTATGCTCAATCACTAAGACGGAATTACTTTTTTCTACCAGTTTATTTAACACCTTCAACAGCATTTCAATATCATGATAATGTAGACCGGTGGTTGGCTCGTCTAATAAATATAGGGTTCTCTTACCTAGAGTGTGAGTTAATTCTTTACCAATTTTAATTCTTTGGGCTTCTCCTCCGGACAAAGTGGTGGCTGATTGCCCTATTTTAATATAACCTAAACCTACCGATTGTAATACTTTTAATTTATCAACGATATAATAATTATCACCAAAATAATCAATCGCTTCATCAATACTCATCTCCAGCACATCCGCAATATTCTTGCCCTTATATTTTACTTGCAAAGTTTCACGATTAAAGCGTTTGCCTCGACAAATTTCGCATTCTACCAGCACGGGGGGAAGAAAATGCATTTCAATTAGATTAGATCCTGCCCCCTGACAGGCCTCACAACGCCCTCCAGGACGATTAAAAGAGAAACGAGAGAGTGAATAGCCTCTTTCTTGTGAAGCTGGTAAAGCGGCAAAAAAATCACGAATTGGGGTAAAGATGCCGGTATAAGTAGCGGGGTTTGATCTGGGGGTACGGCCAATTGGTGATTGATCAATCATGACAATCTTATTAATATATTCTGTGCCTTTAATTTCTTTAGCTCCTTGTATTTTGTCTTTCTTGCCAGGATTATTTTTAATGTAGTTTAAATTTTTATACAGCACGTCATATAATAATGATGATTTACCACTACCAGAAACACCACTTAATCCTACTAATCTGCCCAAGGGGATATCTACATTAATATTTTTTAAATTATTAACTCTAGCTCCTCTAATTTTAAGTGTACCGTGATTTTGTTGTCGACGCTTATCAGGTAGCTCTATCTGACGTTTATTAATTAAATATTCTATTGTCATTGAACTACTAATACCACTACTTCGAGCTTTAGTTAATAAGTCTTTGGTATAACCTTGCACAGTTAATTGACCGCCATGAATACCCGCTAAAGGCCCTAAGTCAATTAAATAATCAGAGCTTAAAATTGTACGTTCATCATGCTCAACAATAATCACAGTATTATTTTTATCTCTTAAAGTTTCTAGAGTTTTAATTAAACGATCGGTGTCGCGTTCGTGTAAGCCGATGGTAGGTTCATCTAAAACATAAAGAGTGCGTGATAGTTGAGAGCCAATTTGTGAAGATAATCTAATTCTTTGTGCCTCTCCTCCTGATAAACTTTCCGCTTCTCTGTCTAAGGACAAATAATTTAAGCCCACTTGATTAAGAAAGTCTAAACGATTAATAATTTGTCCCATGACATTATCAGCAATTTGTAATTCTTTTTTATTCATTTTTTGATAATATTTCCAAAAAAAATCGTAGGCTTTGTCCAAACTAAAATTACTCACCTCTGCAATATTTTTATTATTTATTCTCACTGATAAAGATTCTTTTCGCATTCTTTGCCCATTACATTCAGGACAAATTTTGTTTGAATGAAAACCAATTTTACCCAAGCCAGCACATTGTGGACAAGCACCATGGGGAGAGTTAAAAGAAAAGAGACGAGGCTCTACTTCAGGGAAAGAAAAGCCATCATTAGGACAAGTCCAGTTAGAGGATAATAAAAATTCTTTTCCAGCAAAAGAAGCAATTACTAAACCCTGACTATAACTAATAGCAGCTTCCACTGCCTCAAATAAACGACTTTCATCACTAGGCATTAATTTATCAACTACAATATCAATGTTGTGTTTAGTTTTAGGATTTAATTTTACTTTTTCTCTGAGACGATGGATTTTGCCATCAATGCGAACTTCGTAATAACCGAGTGCGAGATAATCATACATTAACTGATAATATTCGCCTTTACGATCGCGTACCACTGGGCTTAAAATATCAACCTGCTCTGCCTTTAATTCTCGGCTACGATTAATAATGATATCCACCATTTCTTCTAAAGAAAGCTTTTCAATTTTTAAACCACAATGAGGACAAAAAACTTCACCTAAGCGTGCATAAAGAACACGCAGATAATCATGAATTTCTGTGAGTGTGCCAACAGTTGAGCGAGGATTATGAGAAAGAGCTTTTTGGTCAATAGCGATAGCTGGGGCTAAGCCAATGATTTCGTCAACTTCCGCGGGTTTTTTTTGACCTAAAAATTGACGCATATAAGGGGACAAGGATTCAATGTATTGTCTTTGCCCCTCAGCAAAAATAGTGTCAAAAGCTAAAGATGATTTGCCACTACCAGAAACACCACTAATAACCGTTAAGGCATTATGCGGTATTTCGACGTTAATATTTTTTAAGTTATGCATTCTTGCTCCCTTGATAATTATTTTATCTTTCATATTTTTTCTTTGTTTTCTGTTTAGTTGTTTTTGTCTTTTTATCAGTCTCATCTATGGGTTCAAAATCAAGCATACTTTCAATCTTTTTAATAATAGTTTTAGCTTCAATATTATGCTTTTTATTATAAGCTAATTGCTTAATACGACGTCTTTTAGATTCAGACATTGCCTTAGCCATAGAAGCTGTAATTTTATCTGCATAAAGAATAATTTGACCCGATACATTTCTAGCCGCTCGACCCATAGTTTGTAATAATGAAGTTTGGCTTCTTAAAAATCCTTCACGATCAGCATCTAAAATAGCTACTAATGTTACTTCTGGTAGATCTAAACCTTCTCTTAAAAGATTAACACCAATTAAGACGTCAAAAACACCTTCGCGAAAAGATTTCAAAATATCAGTGCGTTCAAAAGTTTTAATATCAGAATGAAGATAATTAGCTTTAATGCCTTTTTGATTTAAAAAAGCACTTAAATCTTCAGCTTGTTTTTTTGTGAGCGTATTAATAATTACTCTTTCGTTTTTAGCGGCTAATCTCACGGCCTCACTCATGACATCATCTATCTGACTATAGTTTTTTTCTCGATCAAAAACTGGTCTAATTTCAATTTCAGGATCAACTAAGCCGGTTGGTCTAATTACTTGCTCAACTATCTGTTCTGATTTTTCTAATTCATAAGGACCGGGGGTGGCACTAGTACAAATAACTTGTGCTACTCTTTCGCTGAATTCGTTAAATTTTAAAGGCCTGTTATCTAAGGCACTAGGTAAGCGCCAACCATATTTTACTAAAGTGTCTTTACGAGAGCGGTCACCATTATACATTCCTCTAATTTGAGGAATGGTGATATGAGATTCGTCAATAATAGTGAGATAATCTGCTTTCCCTTCTTCGGTGACAGGAAAATAACTCAGCAAGGAATCTGGAGCTGAGCCCGCTAATTTACCCGATAGATGGCGTGAATAGTTCTCAATGCCATGACAATAACCCAAACTACGCAACATTTCGATGTCATAGCGAGTACGTCGTTGCAATCTTTCAGCTTCTAAATATAGTTTATTTTTTGTAAAATATGCTAAGCGATCTTTTAGTTCAGCTTCAATACTTTTAATTGCCTGTTCAATTTGTGGCGCATTGGAAATAAAATGTTTTGGTGGAAAAATCACAATTTCTTCTAAATCTTCAATAATTTTTTGACTAATGTTATCTATAATATTTAATTCATTGACTTTTTGTTCTCTTAGATCTGCTCGGTAGATAATATTTTCTGACATTGGTCTGATTTCAAAAATATCACCTCGTACTCTAAATTCACCTCTTTTAATGTTTGTGCTATTTCTTTTAAAATGCATGCTTACCAGTTGTCTAATTAAGTCATTTCTGGTAATAATTTGATTTTTTTCTAAGTGTAGAGATGCCTCTAAATAATTTAAAGGTACGCCTAAATTATAGATACAGGAGACTGAAGCAACAATAATTACATCTTTACGACTTAAAAGCGCTGAGGTGGCAGCATGACGCAGACGATCCATTTCTTCATTAATCATGGCTTCTTTATCAATATAAGTATCAGTAATAGGGAGATAGGCTTCTGGCTGATAATAATCATAATAAGAAACAAAGTAGTGCACTGCATTATCTGGGAAATAATTCTTATACTCACGATATAGCTGTGCGGCTAAGGCTTTATTAGGAGCAATTACTAAAGTAGGTTTATTGTAAAGGGCAATTAAATTAGCAGCCGTAAAAGTTTTGCCCGAACCAGTGACTCCTAATAAAGTTTGATACGACAAACCTTGCTCAAGTCCTTGGCTGAGTTTTTTAATAGCTTCTGGCTGATCACCGGCTGGTTTATAATCTGATTTTAAATTAAATAATTGAGACATGATCTTAAAGACACTAAAATCGGAAATCTCTTTCCGATTTCATAAATTTTATTTTTTTGATTTTTCTAACTTTTTAAACTTTTTTCTGCTACTTTTAATTTATTAGCTGATTGGCGTAGTTGTTTTTTTTCTAAAGCAGATAAATTTAGATCAACTTCCCTGATTAAACCCTTAGCTCCAATAACAGCTGGCAGACTCAAAGACACATCTTTAATACCAAAGCGTCCATTTAAAGGATGAGAGACAGTGTAGACCGTTTTTTTATCATAGAACACCGCTTTAGTTAATTTCACTAAGCCAGCAGCAATCGCGTAATAGGTTGATTGCTTACCATCAATAATAGCGTAAGCAGCATTCTTGGCTTGTTGAAAAATTAATTCTTTCTCAGTTTTATTAATTTTTTGGAATTTATCTAAAGGCGTGTTCCCTACCGTAGCCGTGCTCCAGAGCGCTAATTCACTATCACCGTGTTCGCCAACAATGTAGGCATGTACACTCTTAGGATTAACATCTATTTTTTCACCTAATAAAAAGCGGAAACGAGCGCTATCTAAAATTGTGCCCGAACCAAAAATTTGCTGTTTTTTCTTGGGAAACATTTTAATAGCAATATTAGTTAAAATATCCACTGGATTACTTACCATAATTACAATAATATCAGGGTTTTCTTGGAAAATTTTAGGCATTATCTCTTTAATGATAGAGGCATTTTTTTGCAATAAATCTAATCTTGTTTCACCTCGTTTTTGCGCAGCTCCACAAGTAATAATTACCACCTTACTATCTTTTAAATCTTTATAAGTTCCTTTTTTTATTTCAGTATAACCCCAGAAAGGAACAGAGTGTTGTAAGTCCATTACTTGGGCATTAACTAGTTTTTGATTAATATCTAATAAAGCAATTTCTTCAGTAATATCAGAGGCAATTAAGCCATAGGCAGTAGTGCTACCGACCATGCCGGCGCCGATAATACTAACTTTATTTTTCATCATAAAATTATAATAATTTATTTCTTATATCCATTATATTAGCATAAATTATAGAAATAATCTATTTAAAAAACAAGCTAAGAATAATATAGCTTGTTTATTGAAAGAATTTACGAGTTTTGTCTAAAATATAACCATAGAGCCACGCGAAACATAGGTTGTCCGCTAAATAAATCAGAGCTGTCAAAGCAATAGATCTGCTCGGTACTTGCATTATTATAGCCGCTAAACAGTAAAGCGGTATTTGATAACAAGATAAGGCGATGGCATCAGCTAAAATTTTAGGCATAAGACTACGAAAATAATCAATTAAGTAGTCTAAAAGAAAGAGTAAGGCGTAGCGCAAGAAGATATAAATGCCTCTTGCCCCCAACCAATCTAACCAAGTGAGACCAATAATTACTTTTTCGTAGAGAATGGTTAACGCAAAAGTAATCAGGCCATAAATAATCGTTGCGATCAAATTGTCGCGTGATCTTTGCCATAAAGACTTGCGTTCCATTTTAATGTTGTTAAGGTAATATCTAATTAGAGCATAATTTTTATTTTTTGTAAATATAAAAAACCGCTTTCTTGATGAAAACGGTTTCACAGACTTAAGTTTGGATAATCTGATACAAAACAGAAGCTAATACTTGTGCCACTGAAACATCTACAATTTTTCCGCCGGTGCGATTTGTCTCGCCACGAGGAATAGTGTTGCCGGAAATAATACGATCAAAAGGATTTAAATAGAATAAAGTATATTTCCAGCCATTAACGCAAACCGGATGGGTAAAGGCGAAATAAACTGCTTTCGCGCCCAAATTTTTTAATTTATGAGCTGTATTATTAGCTGTTCCGCCTGATGCCATTTCATCATCTATCATAATGATATTAGCGTTTTGGAAGAGGCTTTCTTGAACATGATGTAATTCGTTAAAATTGAATTTTTGGCGATAAGCATCCACTAAAATACTAATTTCATCAGCATTCAGTTCAATAATCTCTGTTTGATTATTGTGTTTTCGCCTTTTTAAATCGAACATCACGATACTATCTTTCATTTTACGAGCATGAGCAATGGCTCTAGCAATTGATCCTTCATCGGGTGAATAAAAAACAACTTTAGCATCACGCGGCACGATAGTTTTTAAATCTTGACTAAAATCCATGTAAGCAGGATGAAAATTAATTCCATATTCTTTGGCATAATTTTCAAAAGCTTCAGAATGAGGAGTGCACACGATCAAATCATCTACCCCAGCGTGAGCTAGAAAGCTCATATATTGACGTAAATACTGCATCTCCCATTTTTTTTCTTCGTGGTCACAACGTCGTAATAGGTTAAACGGGTTGACGGCAATTAATCTTTTGGCAGCATATTGATGTTTAAAGGCCCAAGATAAGCTAAGGTAATCATATAAATCTTCCTTGTTTAATAAGGAGTCAAAAAAGACAATATTTTTACCTTTTATCTGTTCGTGTTTAATAATACGGTCATTGGGACAAGAATCTCGCCAAATGCCAAAGTCAATGAATTCATATCTTAGAGCTTCCCCAAGATATTCTCCTAATTTCAATAATAGCTCCTGAGATAAAGAGCCATTGTCTTTACCACAATAAAAAAGGTAGTCTTGCATGTGTAATTGGTATTAAATTTATAAAGAACTATTAACTAAGCAAAATATCAATTTTTTGTTATCTTGTCAATTTTTTTGGATTGCAGCCATTTAAATAATTCCATCCCCAATAGAATACTACTAGCTAACAGTAACAAGAAAAACCAATCATGCAAACGGATGGGCTCGAGTTTTAGGCTTTTTTGAAAAAACGGAATATAAGTAGCGGCAATGTGCAAAGATTGAGCTGTAATAACACCAAAAATTAGTAATAAATTATTTTTTAAGGGGAGGCGAAAGGTTGATTTTTCTTCTGAGCGACAATTAAAAGCATGAATACTTTGAAATAAGACCATTAACATTAAGATATAATTACTAGCATAACGAGGACTCTCTCCGCTGTTAATTAAATAAGCCCAAGTAAAAAAACTAATCACAGCCATGATTAAGCCAGAAATAAGCACTTGCTTAGTCATTAAGTTGTTGAATATGCCTTCTTGGGGAGGTCTGGGGGTTTTGTTCATTTCATTTTTCTCTTTAGATTCAAAGGCTAGGGCCACGTCTTGAATACCATTAGTAACCACATTCAGCCACAATAACTGAGATGCGCCCAAAGGTAGTAAGAGATTATCTGGCGATAACCAAACACTAGCGATGATTGCTAAAAGAAAAATACCGATTTCAGCTGCTCCACTAGAAATTACAAAATATACCACTTTTCTTACATTGTTATAAGCTACCCTGCCCTCTTCAATAGCGCTCACAATGGAGGCAAAATTATCATTTTTTACAATCATTAAAGAAGTTTCCTTAGCTACATCAGTGCCTGAGCCCATCGCTACGCCAATATGAGCGCTCTTCATGGCTGGAGCATCATTTACGCCATCACCGGTAACAGCTACAAAATGACCTAATTGCACTAAAGCTTTTACAATTTTTACTTTTTGTAAAGGTGAGACACCAGCAAAAACTTTTATTCTTTTTATTATTTCTAAAAACTCTGGAGTTATTTCAATGTGAGGATCTAGTTTCTCGCCATTGATAACTTCTTCTTTGTTATTGGCAATGCCTAATTCTTGCGCGATATGAAAAGCAGTTGCTGGATGATCACCGGTGACTATCTTTACACCAATGCCGGCTCGTTGGCATTCTTTAATTGCTGCTTTAGATTCTAGTCTCAAAGGATCAATAAAGCCAACTAAAGCTAAAAATTTAAGATTTTTAATTTTATTTTCAGAAAAACCGTTAATGTCAGTTGGCACTTCAGCCTTGTATGAACCTTGGGCTAAGGCTAAGACTCGATAGCCCTGTGCAGCTAACTGTAAACCCATCTCTTTAATTTCTTTATGATAAGCATCTTGTGGGCAAAATTCTAACACTTTAGCCACTGAGCCTTTAACAGCTAAATAATTTTTATTATTTTTTTGGTAAATTTCTGCTGCATAACGCCTCTCTGATTCATAAGGAATACGTAATAATTTTATAACTGATTTTTCTAGTTTTTTAAAATCAAAATGAGCTTTATGTGCTAGAGCTAAAAAAGCTAAATCCATAGTATCGCCATGTTGATACCATTTCTTATTTTTTTGATATAATCTCGCCTCATTAGCAAGCACCATCACCTCTAAGCTTTGATCTAATAATTTTTTATCACTATCTTGTATTTCTTTAAGACCTTCAATATCTCCTTCTGGTCGATAAGCGGCACCGCTAACTTTTAATTGAGTGCCACTAGCTAAATGGATAATTTTTGCTGTTTGTTGGTTAACCGTAAGCGTCCCGGTTTTATCACTAGCAATCATGGTGCAAGCCCCTAAGGCTTCCACCGCTGTTAATTGTCGCACAATTACATTGCGTCTTGACATTCGCGTAGTAGCCACTGATAAAGCAATGGTCATAGCTACTGGCAAACTTTCTGGGATAGCGGAAACAGCTAGGGCCACCGCTAAGAAAAAAGTATCACTTAAAGCCATTCCTCGACTCAAAGCGACTGCAGCTAACAGAAAACACAAAAACAAAATAATAATGGCAATATTTTTAGTAAATTTTTCCATGCGCAGGATTAAGGGTGGTTTTACTCCTTGATCCTGATTAATTAAATTCGCAATTTTACCAACTTCAGTCTTTTGACCAATTGCTACCACAACTCCTAAGGCTCTGCCATTTAAGACAGTAGCTCCCGCAAAGACCATATTAACTTGTTGATTAATAGGCAAAGCTTTACTTAAATTTATAGCTTTTTTCTCAACTGCCTCTGATTCACCAGTTAAAAAAGATTCATCGATACGCAGATTGCTACTTTCTATTAAACGAATATCAGCTGGTATTTTATAGCCGCTTTCTAAAATAACAATATCGCCAATAGTTAAGTATTTGGCCTCTATTTCTTGTTCTAAATTGTCACGACGCACTAAGCTTTTAATTTCTAATAAATTTTGTAAAGCCGCTGCGTTTTTTTCAGCTTTATTTTCTTGCCAAGCGCCCACCGCTGCATTTAAGAAAATAACCCCTCCAATAAAAACCAAATCTTCTATATGCCATAACATTAAAGAAATAGCAGCCGCTATTAAAAGAATATAAATCAAAGGGCTGAGAAATTGACGTAAAAATATTATGAGAAAACTAGGAGCTTGACGTTTTGGTAGAATATTTAGGGAAAATTCTTGTTGTCTTGCGTGCGCTTCTTGAGAACTTAAGCCCGAATCACTTACCCTTACTTCTTTTAATACTCTGTCTAAGCTTAACTTTGACCAATTAAAATCCGCTTTTTTGTTTTCTTTGTTCATATAAAATATTTTTACTATCATTAATTATCTTAACAGAATTAAGTGTTTTTACAAAATAAAAAGACGTTATTAATTAACGTCTTTTATTCTTAAGTTAAATTAATTATTCAGTTGTTTGTCCATCAAAATCTTCTTCATTAGATTCCGCCTCTTCTTTACTCGCTCTAATAATACCATCTTTATGATGAGCAGGTGAATAAATGGTATATAATTTTAAATCTTCACTGACAGAAAGATTAATAACATTATGTTCTGCTCCGGCTGGCACAACAATAGCATCGCCATCGGCCACTAAATATTCATTGTCATCAATAATCACCTTCCCTTTTCCTGCCTCAAAGCGAAAAAATTGGTCATTATCAGGATGAATCTCTAAACCAATATCTTCACCTGGTTTTAATGACATTAATACTAATTGGCTATTTTTACCAGTATAAAGCACTTTACGAAAATTATTATTTTCAATTGTAGCTTGTTCAATTTGTGTGTGAAATCCTTTCATATATTTAAAATTAATTATAAGTTTTTTTATTTTTTGCACATTGAGAGCAAAGACCAAAAAATTCCATACTATGATCATGAATCTTATTAAAACCAGATAATTTTAAAACTTGTTGACTAATATCTTGAAATACGCAGATATCAATCGCTTTAATTTTACCACAAGTATTGCAAATAACATGATGATGGTCGCAATGACGCCCTAATTCATAAAGTCGTTTATCTTGGCGTAAGTCAATTAAGCGAATAATAGCTTTTTGACTCAGAAAACTTAAGACACGATATACGGTAGCTTTATCTAATTTAGTTTTAGTAATTAATTCATCAGCGCTAATAGGTTTTTTTGCTTTTTCTAAAGCTAAAAGAATGGATAAGCGGGGCGCGGTTACCTTTGCTTGGATATTATTTAAATATTCTTGCCAATATTTTTGATTATTCATATCACCTATAGTGTAACACTAATAAGCAAGATTGCAAAAAGAAGCTGATATTTCAGCTTCTTAGAAAATCTTAACCTCGATTTCTTTTTTTTGCTTTTTCTTCTAACATTAAGCGTTTAATCTCTAAGCGCTTGGCAGTTTTATGAGAGCGAGATTTTTTTCCTTTGCCCACCCCAGTGCTACGTTTAGCCATATTTTTGTATAGTTTAATTTCAAGATAATTACAGGATAGTATGAAAATTGTTTTTTGTAAAGCCTTGTTTTCACTCCTTTCCCTCTATTAAATCAAAAGCGTCAATAACAAGTTGTTTGTTTTTAGAGTGAAAACGAGCGATAGCTTGAAGGGCAATATGTCCATCTTCATAAGAAATTAAAGCTGAGTGCTCATCAATGAAATTAATATCAGTCACGTAGAAAGTGCCACCTAAAACTGCTGCTTCTGGTGACAAGATACTAATATTTTCTTTAATATAATTTTCCACCGCTACTGGATTTGCTTTTTCTTCAATTATTTCTGCTTGATTATTTTGACGACTAGCTCGGGTTAAAAAGAAAGCTAAAGTTGAGAGTGATATTAATAACAACAGAGCGATAAAGATTTTAAGATTTGTTTTCATAAAAAGTAAGATTAATTATTATTTTATCTATAATTAAATAACGTATTATTAAACAAAAAGTCACAACTAAGAAAAAATAAAAAGATCTTCTATCTTGGTTTTTAAAATGCGCGCGATGCTCCAGGCTAATTTTAAAGAAGGATTATATTTGCCTTGTTCTAAAAAAATGATGGTCTCTCTTCTAACCCCTGCCTTGAGAGCTAATTCTTCTTGGGTTAAACCTTGATCAACGCGTCTTTTTTTAATATAATTTTTCATTTATTTTTTGCTTAAATACTTAAAAATAGCAGCGTTTAAAAGCATCAAAAAACAAACACTAAAGGCCAAATATTGACTTAAAGGATAAAATAATGGATTTTTATCTGCTAGGGCCATAAATACAAAAGTAGCGATTGCTCCGAGCCAAGAGAAAATAAGAATGCTGTAGCGAGAAGCTTTACCGGCAATCAGATAATCTCTCTCATCTGCCATAACCGTTTTCACTGATAAATTGTGTCGGCAATAATACATTCCAGCAGCCGCGCTAATCATAAAAATAATAGGTAAAAAATAGTTTTCTAAAGTAATAGAGATGCTAATGGAGGCGGAAAGAATAATAATGATAGCTAAACGGCAAAATTGATAATGTTTTAAAGTCATATTTTTGTTAATTATTTCTAACTATTATAATGTTATATTATTCTAACATAGCTGTCAAATATTAAAAAAACACTACTTGAGAGCAGTGTTGTTTGTAATTAATTAAAGATCTAAGGACAGACTGTGAGCATTTACCTGAAATCCTAATTTTTGATAAAAAAGCAATAAATCATCGGAGCAGTTTAAAATAATTTTATAGGCACCCTGTTCAATACAACGATCAGTGACATGTTTAATTAAAGCTTTAGCTATCCCCTGTTTAATGTAGCGCGGATGAATAACAAGATCTTCGATGTGGGCTACGGTTTTGCCTTGATGATAAAATTTAGTTTCAAATATAATTCTAATAGTGCCAACAACTAAATTATCAAGGATGGCCACATAAATTTCTACTCCTCTCTTTTCGCAATCATAAAAAATTTTAATTTTATCAGCATTATGTATCAAATCAATTGGACTTAAATGTGATAAAGTTTGGAAAAAGGAGTTCTCCAAGACGTCATTTTGGTTTAATCTTCTTATTTTCATGGTATTTAATTTATAAAGAACAACAAACAAATTTAGAATAACGGCAAAATACTATAATAAGTATTTAATATAATCCTAATTATTAAGCACGTCAAGCTGATAATTACAAAAGTCTCAGTTAATTAATTTTAGTAATTATGCTAAAATATAGTTATTAAATAAGGTTAAATTAGTATCATTTTTTTATGCTTCTTACTAAAAAAATTCAACAAACTTTCTTTTACGCGCCGTTTTTATTAGCTTCATTATTTTTTGTTGTTATTAATTCAGCATCTGCTCGAGAAAATGTGACTGATTGGTATATTAAAGATTTTCAAACAAAAATTGAAATTTTTGCTGATGATAGTGCTATTATTACCGAAGATATTGTCGCTGATTGCGGAACAGCTCGTGATAAGCATGGAATTTTTAGAATTCTACCTATTCAATCTACGACACCAGACGGCATTATTTATACGCCTATTGAATTAATTTCTATTACCGATTTTAAGGGTCAAAGTCATCCCTATCAAGAAATTATCAAAAATAATACTATTACTTGGAAGATTGGCAGTCCTAACACCAGAGTTTCAGGAGAAAATTATTATCGCATCAAATATAAAGTACTAAATGTTATTAGAGATCAAAACACTTTTGATGAGTTTTATTGGAACTTGTCTGGCAATTACTGGGACTTAGAGATTGATAAATTTCAAGCCACTATTATTTTAATCCCACAAATAAATCAAGATAATACAAACATCACTCTATATAGTGGTGTTTTGAATAATAAAGATAATAAGCTAACGACCTATAATTGGCTAGATAATAATATCTTAGAAATTAATACAAATAAAACCTTAACGCCTAATGAGGGTGTGACCATATCTCTTAGTTTTCCTAAAAATTATATTCAGCATCAAGTAATTGCTACGCAATATAATGATAGCAAACAAAGTGCTTTAAATTATATTAGCGAAGAAATGCCATATTCATCTCCACTTTTCTCTTTTATTATTGTTATTTTATATATTTTTATTTTACCTATAATTGTCTTCATTATTGCCTTTGTCGCACACAAAAGACAGCAGCAAAAAAATCCTTATTACAAAAACAGTTTAGTAACAACATATAATCCACCTGCTAATATTAGCCCAATTATGTTAGGTTTTATAGATAAAGGCGGAATTCAAGCTCATCTTATCACCGCCTCAATTATTAAGATGGCAATTTTAAAGCTACTTAGCATTAAAGAGCAGACAAAAAAAGTCATGTTTATTGAAACTAGTATTTTAGAGTTTATTAAAAATAATAATCAAGAAAATTATCAACAATTAGATGAGGCTGAAAAATATATTTTTCAACTTCTATTTAAAAAAGGTGAACAGGTCAGTATTAATCAGTTAAAAAATAACTTTACTTATCTTGAGCTCAGGGCTATTCAAAAAATTGTTAAGACTGAGGCTCAAAACGAAAACTATTTACTTAGTAAGATCAATAAATTAAAGAAAAGATATTTAATTTGGGCTATAGTCTTGTTATTAACTGGATCTATTGTTCCTGCTATCATCCTTTTTATTTTTTATAATATTAATAAAAATCTTACACAAGAAGGACAAAAACTATATTGGGAAATTCAAGGCTTTAAACAATATATGACAATAGCTGAAAAAGAGAGACATGGTTTTTATGAAAAAGAGAATATTTTTACAAAATTACTTCCCTATTCCATTGCTATTGGCAATGTAAAAGAATGGACAAAGCGTATGGCTGATATTTATGGCGAAGAGTATATACAAAAAAGCTTCTATTGGTATGCGGGCGCATCCACTCTTAATTCCTTAAATGCTATTGATAGTCTTAACAATATTACCAGTCAAATAGATAGTATTGCTAATAGTATAAATAAGTCTATTAGTTCCAGTTCTGGGCATGGTGGCAGCGGTTCTTCTGGTGGTGGTAGCGGTGGTGGCGGAGGCGGAGGTTGGTAATGCTCCTTTACTTTTTTTAAATAAAAATCAGGCTTTTACAGCCTGATTTTGTTTTTTACTCGCCTGGAGAGACAGTTTTCGAACGTGGGTGGCTAATAATTAATGATATTTTGACTCTTAATTCTTCATTTGTCCAACCTCCAAATCTACTAAATTATCTAGATTAAAATTTTCTCTTTCCGTTTCACATTCTTTTCTCTCTTTATCCGGATAGTTACTGCAGTTGGGATAACGGGCTACAAATTGCACCAAATAAACATTATTTTCTATTACTGTTGTATAGGCATATTGCGTATAGACAGATCCCGCCGCGCCCTCGCTAGAAGCACCTATGCAATATTTCTGGCCGTTTATTTCCTTTTTACTTATTCGAAGAGGTAAGCTAGATTCTAGAGGGGTTTCATTACACTCTATTTCACCATTTTCTACCCAAGATTCTAACTTGGGGTATTCTTCGGCTTTAAATATGTTCGAACTATAATTTTGAAATGAAATATAACTAGCCTTAAAACTATCTGGTAAATTTGATTCTATATTCCCTTCTTCGGTATATAAATATTTAACCCCTATCACCTTGATTGTGCCTAAAGTTTTATAAATATCGCTTTCTTCGTTAACCAGCTCGCCGCTAATTTCTATTTTTTTCCCCTTTCTTATCTTATTAACTATATTATTTTTATCATCACTGGGCGCTTGCAGGCGATAATAATCACCATCACTATTCTTAATACCAAAGACGCATAAATCATTATGGGGGATATTCTCATCTTTTAAAGGCAGGCAAACAAATTCTCCGGAGACAATAAATAAATCTTTATTTTCTAAATTCGCTGCTTCATTTATGGATAAATTTCCACAATCACAAAGTATTTTTTTACCACACAAAGTTGACACGCCACCGCAAGGAACTTGAACATTATTATATTCTTTACATCCAAATAACCCTTCACAATTTTTTAAGTTAAATTCGCAATATCCTTTTTCGGGATATACTTTAAAATCGTTTTTACACTTATTTGAAATTAAAAAAAATAAAGCAGTAATAATGAATAGCAAAGCAGCGAGAGAGTAGATTAGAATTTTGAATTCCTTTTTCATACTATTTTAAATATTAACTATTTATATTATAACATACCCTCTCCTTCTATCAAATAATATAAATCATGAATAAAAATAAGCTATTATTAGCTTATTTTTATTATTCGCTTGGTGGTTAGGATTTGGCCACACAAAGCTCAAGTCTCGCTTGTCTACACTCACTAACTGGCCTCGCGGTGCGTCACTTCGTTCCGCACATCGCTCCGACTTTCTCATCCTGGGCGCGAAGTGCGCAGGCACTTCGCTTCCCCTCACTCATTCAAAAAATCCAGCTTACACTGGATTTTTTTCATTCGCTCGGGGTCGCGGACGATGTTCGAACTTTTTATAACTATCTATTAGGAAATTTAAAATAATTCCAAGTTATGAACTGATTATAAACTGCGTCGCGAGCTTCTGTTTGACGACTTGCAATAAACTTACCATCATAAGATTGACCGTGAAAACTAGCAGGACCATAAAAAACATACTCGTTATTAGAAGCAATAATTATATACTGCCCATTGGCGGGGCTGGCTCCACCTTCTTGTATGTTAGCCTCTCTAGCTATTTCAAATTTTTTTGAATCATCCCTACTTAAAACATATAGGCGAAATATTGCAAGAAAACAAGAAGGACATTTTTCTGCAACGTCTTGTTTTTCTTGATAACTAACTTTAACAGGAAGCCCGAAGACAAGATCGGTGGAATGGAATTCAATATTATTATCTAAATACATTGAACCTCTCTCCGATTTTACAACTGCCTCGTTCCAGGCGCTTGGTAGAGTAATTTGGAATCGATAATCATCATTTTTATAGACAAAATTATTATTAACCACCTCATTTTGAGACTCTGGCGTATCTTTTTGAAGGCCCGCCTTGTCCACATTAGCGGTTTCAGTTATCTGCGGACTACTTAGAGAATCATCGTTAGAGAGATTTTTATAACTATTAGAAGAACATGCCGACAAAAAAATTACAAAAATAAACAAAAAAACTAAAGAAAGTGTTTTTTTCATATTTTTAAATTAATTATTACACTACAAATATAACACAAAAAAAATAATTTCAAACATTTTCAGACTTTTCATTAGGGGGCGATAAAATTATAAAAAAACAGGCCTTTTACACCCTGCTAATTCAACGATGCTTGGGGACAGGGATTCGGCTACACGTCGTCGCGTAAAATGGCTACCCCGTATAACCTCGTAAACGCGGCACGGGGTTCCGCCATCACGCGACTCACGTAAAATTATCACGCGGCTGCGCCACGTGATAAAAGTAATCTACCACCAGACTGAGGTCTGGTGGCTTTGTGTTTGCCGGCCATTCCGGCAAAGACGGTTTTAGTGGTTTAATTTTAATTTAAGGAATTATCTTGTCAAATAGAGATGGTTGATCTATCTCATTGTGATGATCTTGGTGTCTGACATATCTCTTGATTATATCTTCATCAATACCTATGCTGGAAACAAAATAACCTCTTGCCCAAAGAGAATGTTTTTCATAGAGACCATGGTGTCTTTTTATTTTCTTTTTGAGCCAAGCAGAAGACTTGCCTTTGATTATTTGCATAACATAGAAAACTGAATCCCTAGGTGTAATGAGAAGACATAAGTGGATATGATCTTCTTGAATACTTAACTCTATTATTTCCCAATGTTTCCATTTACAAACTGATTCAAATATTCGACGTAATTCATCTTTGATTTTATTGGTATTTAATACCTTACCTCGAAACTTAGGTGTCCAGACTAAATGGAGCTTTAAATCATAGAAACAATGTGATAATGTACGAATGGTGCGCTTTCTTGTTTGATGCATATTATTATAGCACCACTAAAACCAGTCCTGCCGGACTGCTTTTAGTATACAGCGTCGCTTTCAAACGTACACACCCCAGCTGTGCTGGTGGTTTATAGAATAACAAAAAATACCTCAATTTTGAGATATTTTTTGTAGTTTACTACGTCTTTTGATGAGAACGGGTCTCTCGAAAGACGCACTAGGTTGGCTCCGAGGCTAGGACGCGAACGGGTCTCTCGAACCACGCCCGTCCCTCGGTAAAAAACTATTCAGTAGCCATAATAATCTCTCCACACTTATCTTTATACTGATCTACAATATCAAAAATATCATCTATTTTAGGTTCTCTAGCAGTAATTTCTTCTCCGTTTTTAAATGTCGCTGTAACTTCCAAAGCATGTGTTTGCATAACTGATTCTATTTCACATTCGGCAATAGCTTGTTTTATTAAATTCCAGTTAGTAATATTTGTAAATGCATAATCTTCTGCTTTTACAATTAATTCGTCTACGTCATGATCAAATATTTTCTGTTGAACATCCTCGGGAAATATTTTCTTAATATCTTTGGTATAATCAGCTCCATCACCTGGAGCTTCATATGAAAATTTATTTATATCATAATATGACAACTCATTTGGATAATCTATTTTAACTGGACCAGATGAACCACTGACTGTAACTAACTTATTATTTTCAATCACATATTCTCCGCAATAGGCCCAAATATATAATGGGAATAATTCTTGGTCAGGTTTTAAATTTTTAATTGTACAAAAATTATAGCTATCATCTCGATTTTTCCAGCTAAAATGTTTTTGTATTAATAAATATCTTTCTATGGCTTGCTCTCTTGGTGTTGGGTTGTAGGCTATATTTATTTTATCTGTTACTTGGGTTGAAGCGTTAACACAAAATTGTTTTGAATGACAACTTAAATAATTTGAGACTACCGTTTCGCCACAAAGAGAGCAAGTGTCTTGATGTTCCAAGCACTCAACTTCATTTAACTTTTCACAAGCATCTTCATCGATAAAATCATTATTTTGCAAAGATAAAAGTATTCCAGGGATTATACCTACTAAAATCAGTACTACTCCTAAAATCAAATAGATTTTATTAAATTTATTTTGTTTTTTCTTTTGGGTAAAATAGATGATCAACCCAATTGTCCCCAAGATTAAAAATATTAGTGATGTTGGTATTGGCATAAAGTTATATTAATAAATTTTTTAATCTCTAATTAATCTTAGTGTTATTATTCGTAAAAACATAAAAAAATAGAGCATTTATTATAACAAACAACAAAGAAAAAATAATAGAAAATGCTATAAAACTTTCTTCTAAACTTTTTTGTAATGCCCAAATATTTATACCAATAAATATTATTCCAATTATTGCATTGATAGAAATGTTTATAAAAATTATTTTTTTCATAAGTATATTTTTAATCTCTATAACTCATCATAATAATTTACAATACCAGAATTTTCCCCTGACACAACTTCCATATTACCAGTAATGTATACATTTAATCTACTTGTGTTTGTCGCATTAATTACCGCCTCCTCTGCTATAAATTTATCCATTTCAACCCAGCAATCACCTGAATCTATTATCAAATTCTTAGCCGAACCTGTTAAATTAATGATACCACCATTAGCATCTAATTTTAATGTATCTATAACCTTAACATTACCCTTTATATTATTAAACCTATGAGTCAATTTTATTTCTAAATTATCAACTTCTAAACTTCCCAATTTAACATTAGCACCTTCATTTTTTATTTTTTCAACATCTGGCATGGTTATTTCTATCACTAGGTGCTTGGTTCCTGCTCGAAACAAAATATTTCTGTTCTCTACGATCCAAGTATCAGTATTAAAAAATGTTTCAAAGCTCGATCTTTTAATATTTAAAGTATTATCAACTTTTTCAAAGTCTAATCCGATCTGATCATACTCACTACCTTTAATTAAAATGTCAAAATCATCACCTTGCTTAATTATTATGTCATCAAATTCAACATAAGGTGATATATAGATGTTTTTAAAATCTTTAATATCAATATGACTCTCCTGAATGTTGGCCTTCATATCTGCTTCTTTTACTTTAAACCCAGAATTCAAATAAATAAATGATAAAAGAAAAATAATTAAAAAAATACCAAGATAGATAAGCAAACGCAATGATATTTTCTTGTTTAAATATTTCTTGCTAGGAAACAATGAAATTATTCCTAAATTAATAATAAATATTAATGGTATCGCCAAAATACAAAAGATAGAAATGAGCATTGGATAATAACCCCAAAATCCAATAACATCTATAATTCTAAAATCAGCCATTATGTATCTAAGCCAATGGCTTGAGGGGTTGAAAAATAAATATAAAAATATAACTGTGGATGTCAATATTCCCAAAGATCCAGCACCTAAAAATATTCCTCCAAATATTTTTTTAAAAGCTAGAACTATCTTTGAATTTGGATATTTTTTAAATTGCTCTGATGTGCCCCTGATAACTAATCCAATTAGACCACCCGCCAAACTTAAAACAATAAAAGGGAAAAATATACCCAACAAAGCTTCAAAACTGAAAGATGGCTTGGGCAAATATCCATGATTTGAATATGTTAATAAATAGTTAATTACTACAACTGCTATATTATTAACTAAAGTCCCGATTAATAAAATTGGTAAAAACTCATAGCTTCTATTTTTGTCTTGGACTAAAATCAATAAAATACCTGTCAAAAAAGGTAATAAAAGCATAATAAAAATAACTGGTAGATAGCCAAACATAATATTATCTAATCCACCAGGTAATATATTTAATACTGTAGTAACAATTATAGTAAAAATAAAAATGTAAAAAAGTTTTTTCATAAAAATTTAATCCCAAGTATCTAAACCGCTTCCAGATAAAGGAATTACATCACCTAAATATTTTGGTTTTGAATTAAAAGTAATATTTAACCAAGCTTTAACTTTAGCTAAGACCTCTCTCCTGTTTCTAGTATCCTCACCATAGTATCTTTGCAAATCAGCGCTGACTCCACAACTATCTATTTCTAATTTATCAGCTATATATAAAGCTCTTGGCAGATGGAAATCTTGTGTTACAACAATCAGTGAATCGGCTTGAAATATTTCTTTAGCTCTATAAAGACTATCGTAGGTATCAAATCCTGCGTGATCTAAAAAAATATCTTCTGGTTTTATATTATTTTCCAACAAATATTCTTTAGCAGTATTTACCTCATCATACTCCACTTGCCCATGATCCCCACTAACTAAAATTTTATCCACCTTACCTTTGTTATATAACTCAATGGCTGTTTTGACTCTATCTTTAAAAATATCACTCAAACTTCCATTATTCCAAACTTTAGCGCCAAGAACTAAGGCAGCTTGCTTGTGGGTATTATCCATATCACATAAATTATTACCAATTCTATTAATATTGATATTTATCGCATAAATAGAACCTATCAAAACTATTATGCAAATAATAAATATAGTTAATATTTTTTTCATAAACTTTACCAATAAATTACATTTTCATTATCTGCCCAATAAACATATTCATGTCTATTTTTAGACAATCTATTATTCTGCTTAACAATTTCACCTTTTTCTAAATCAAAAATAAACAAAGTCCAATATTCATTTTTTGTATCATAATCAACAGATTCAATCTGTGCCTCAATAGCCAACCTGCTACTGTCAGGAGAAAAAACTATATGGTTAAAATCAAGTAATTTGGTTTCTTTAAAACGTGTAATAAAAAACCCATCATTAATATCATCTAAATTTAATAAACGCAAACTTAAATTTTGGTTGTTACAACTATGATTAATTTCCATAACAGATGGATTTTTAACACATTCACTTTCTAAAAAGACCACCTTCTCACCGTCAGACGATTTAGCAACTAACTTACCTTTAGATGGTAGTTCCACTGTTTTTCTTGTCCTGAAATCTAAATAATAATTAGTAAACGGTCCATTATATAATTTTGAATCTTGCGGATAATACCAAGCTGACCCAACTAAGGTATCCCTAGATAAAGGTGTAAGTATTGGATCTATATAGTATGTGTAAAAACCCAAAGAATCTTTAATCTCTCCATTTTGCATTATTCTAGTCCAGCCAACACCAAAATCAGTATCTTCTCCTATGTGATCAAAAGAAAATATATCATCATATTTATCTATGCTAAAAATAGATGGTTGGTTAAAACTTAAAATCTGTCCTGATAAATTATTAAACTCATTATCAATATCATCAAGCTTATTTTGTATATGACAATTAAAATATGGCGGTTGTATCAAACAAGCATCACCACGTTTAAACCAGTAGATAAAAATAGCAACTATTGCTAATATTATTATGGCTAAAATTATACAAATTTTTCTTTTCATATTGTTCATTATACCTTATTTAAGACAAACAAAAAACACCTCTAGAGGTGTTTTTTGAAAATATATACTATTTCTTCCAAACATTCTTTGCAAACTTCCATCCATATTTTGCAATAATAAGCATAATAAACAGATAGATAATATATTGTAGAATTAGGAATAACAATGATACTAGATTAATAGTAATATCTTGTGCAACCGTATTAATATCTCTAACAAAAGATTTTACTGCTACTTTCCATGATTCTTTTAAATTTTGCCCATCAATAAACTTATTTTCTACCACACGAACATTAAAATATGTATATTCTAACCTATCAAGCTGTTCGGCTTTAGATCTATTAATTCTTTCCAATTGTGCATTAATATTTATCTTCTCTTGAGTTAATCTTTCAATAATTCTAATTTTACTATCAATGATTTTAGCTAGACTTTCTACGTCTTGAGTCCTAGTAGCTAAATCTGTAATATCATCATAAGCACTAACTGCATTATTTAATGTTTCTTCAATAGAAGCCAT
Source organism: Patescibacteria group bacterium (assembly GCA_034002925.1). Classification (GTDB taxonomy): domain Bacteria; phylum Patescibacteriota; class Patescibacteriia; order Patescibacteriales; family UBA12465. The sequence goes on from JAVEZP010000002.1 coordinate 48,811, forward strand.
CTTCTTTTCTAATATTTCAACTTCACTGGTGTAATCGTCAATTAATCTTTTAATGGTATATGTATTTTCATTTAATTCTTTAGGATCTAGTTCCTCGATAATAGTTAATATCTCATCAACGCTATCGTGCTTAACTTTAAAATTATAGCTACAGCTTCTTTCGTATTCATTAGCATTTTCAAAAATTACATCTTCGCGTGATTTCAGGTCAGCAACTTTTTTGCAAGTATCTTCTAAATGGCGGGTTTCAATATTTGCACCATACTCAGTAACTTCGAAATCTTCAGCATCATCACCAGTTGTAGCTGTATTATCCATTGGGGGCATGGACGGTTCTGGGGCTATCACATTTCTTATGGATAAACCAACCGAACCGCTAGATTCACCATAACCCATATCTTTCATAGCGTATTCTTCATCATCCATATCAAACACGGCATCCTGCGTGACCACACTTCTACCATTAGACCCAGGAGTTAAAGATTTAAAAGAAGATCCGATTAAACGAAAGGCTAAAGTAATTACAATAATTACCACTAAGGCTAACCCCGCAATTTTAAAAATATTGGCTGGTTTTAAATTGAGGTTGTTTGGAAATTGCATATGAGTTATTTAAGAGTCAATTATTAATTGATAAATGTATATTTTATATTATATCAGATTTTGATAAAAAATAACAAAAAAATAACATTTTTTAACCAAACAAAAAATACCTCTAAATTGAGATATTTTTTGTAACCTACTACGCATTTCAGTTCGAATCCCTTTCCCAGTAGGAAATGAAAGTTTCGAACTAAAAATTGTTTTTGGCTAATATTAGATGCGTATGGGTCTCTCGAAACGCGCACTATGTTGGCTCCGGCGAACATATTCGAACTGGAGGTCGGCCTCTAAACACTATTTTCATTCTCCGTGTTTAATATTAGCCAAATTATTTCATAAATATTTTTATTAAAAAAGTTCGAATCCGACTACCGGTTTTGATTTAACATTATTCACAATATTTAAAGACTTAATCTTTTAAAAGCATCTAGTGCGTCGACTACACAATTTTTTGGCACATTTTTATATACAAAATATCCAGAATTAGTTGGAATAACAAAATTTAGTGAATTATTTTCGCTTATCTTGTCAGAAGAAAAACTTTCTAAAACTTTTTCTACATCCATATCTTTTTGAATATTTTTTAACATTCCAATATTTTTTTCAAATTTTTTATCATTTTTTAAAAATATTTAATAATTTCGACGCCACTTCTTTAGGTCTTAAATCATAATTAAGTAAATCATTGATACCCAGCCATTCTATCTCATGAATACCTTCATAACCAGAATTTACATCATATTCAGGACCATCTCCTGTGCCAAGTTCTCCGGATACAATATCACAAAAATAAAAATGCTCTAATTGTTTAATCTCCCCCCTGTCAAATCTCTCGGATGTAAAGTTTTCAATTACTTTTATCTCTACGCCGAGTTCCTCTTTGCATTCCCTTTTCATGGCGGTTTCTAAATCCTCGCCTTGTTCAACTCCGCCACCAGGAAAAACAAAATAGACTAAATCTTGTTTTGATCTTTTAATTGTTAAAAGCTTGTCATCTTTGATAATAATAGCACGAACTCTGTTTAGCATAAATGATATTGATAATTTTTTTATAAAAAAGGAGAAGACTGTTTTAAAAATCTTCTCCTATTGCTAACGTTAAAAAACGAGTGTCTGTTCAAATTTGAGAATATTCTCAGAATAACCGCCATCTGAATTATTAAAGTTGATATCGGCTATTTTACTAACCATCTCAGCACCTCTACTTTTTTTTTCCTGATCTTTCTGTCTTGTTTTCTCTGTGGCTTCAGATAGAGGAATGTCTAGTTCTGCAGAAGCACGACTACATCTTACTTCAAAAGAAGCGTCCAAATAAACGATTTGAAATTTTATTCCAAAAAGCAATTTAAGAAATGCCGGGGTGTATGGTTCGTGTAAACTCTCAATAGTAAAATCCTGAACATAGTAATGTGTTTTGCAAAAATGCAAAAATTCCATCGCAATATTCTCAGGTGTGTCATCCTCGCCACGCCGCTTCAAAATTTCCACAAAGTAACCAAGTTTTAAACGATAATACCCATTATTTTTGCGAAAATGTTCCGCAAAACCGCTTTTACCGCATTCACTCAAACCACCAAAACCGATAATACTCCTTACGCTACTTAATATTTCAGACAAAGACAACTTAGATATTTTATTAATTAATAATCTTAATTTGTTTTGCGTCTCACAAATTGAGCTATTAACCTTTATTTTTTCTGTCGCATCATTATTGAAATAATAATCCATAGCTTCTTTGAGTAATTCTTGATACATCAAATAAAACTCATTTTCTTCTGTCGTAAAACAACTTGACTCATTCTGAAGCAATGAAATATATGGAGTAATCGACTTTTGATATTCCACATCTGGCTGTAGAAGAATATTATGCTCATCTTCTATACAATAATTAAGATTTTCAGTAAAAAACGAGTCAACGTCATTCATAGAATCAATGAGATTCGACCCTGTCCTTATTGATATAGTTGCTGCACACACAGCTTTAAACATCAACGTTCCTCGGTCTAAAATCACAGTTGAATCTACAAATTCTGAATTTCTCTTATTCAAAGATTCAATCATAATAGCAAGAAAATCTTCAATTTTTACCTCTTTAAACCACCAATCAAACATACCGTGGGTTCCTAGTTTTGGCCACCGCACAGAGTACTCCGTCAATGATTTTGTAAAGCTTAACTGATCACTACCAAAAAAATGAAGCAACTTTATTTGCTGGCTCTTTCCAACACCATCAACGCCATTGATAGCAATTAGCATTCTAGATTTCTCTAGTAGTTTTTTCTTTACCTCTTCTGGCTGAATGCTTTTTAATGAAAAATCATCCAGTGGAACCCATTCAAGTGCATATAAACCTTCGTAATTTGTCTCATTCTGAAATTCTGGGCCGGACCCTGTTCCAAGAATACCGCCAATAATTTCACAAAAATAGAAGTATTCACACTGTTTCTCATTGGATTCACCCAATTCATAACGTGCAAACAAATTGCCAACTTGAACTTCAACGCCAAGTTCTTCTCTACATTCTCTAACCAGGGCTGTTTCCTTGTTTTTATCGGTATTTTCGACACCGCCACCTGGAAAGACCCAATACTCTCTTCCTTTCTTCATTCTATGGATGAGTAAAATTGCATTACCATTTTTAATTATGGCCCTAACTCTTTCTTTCATAATATTCTTCTTTAATTGTTTATGTACTGTTTAACAATATTTTTATTGCTATTTTTGGATAATACCACAAGAACTCAAAAATGTCAAAATATTTTTCCGGCAAATTTTATGCCATTTTCAATTACAACATTTAATTCTTCCTGACTTAAATTAGCCTTTTCTATTTCTTTTTTTATATTAGTATTAAATGTTATTGGATCATCAGTGTTTATTGTTACAGAAATACCTAAAGATAAGGCTTTCTTTATTGGGTTAATAGTCCCCCAGTTAACAACCCCCAATATCTCGTTACTAATCGGACACATATCTAAACATATTCCATTTTTTTTGATAAATTTAATTGCTTCAGTAGACTCCAGCAGAGCTATTCCGTGAGCCACCCTATCTGGCGTTAACTTCTTTAATATTTTAAGATTAACTAAATCGCTAGTAAATTCTCCTAAATGAATAATAATTTTCTTTTTAAACTTACTTCTTACTTTTAACAAAACCTTGTAGTACTTTTCAAATTTATCAAAATCGTCTTCATTTAAAGTTATATCGATTCCAGAAATAGAATCTATATTTTTCTTATCAAACAGCGCCACCAAACTCTTTTCTATTTCTTGTTCAGATTTCGTCAAATCAATAGCGGCTATGTAAGAAATAGACTTTCCATCATAACCAATAAGCGCATCGTCGTATATTTCTTTAGCATGAGCAAGATTATTAACACTTTTCCATCTATCAAGATGCAAACTTAGACGTAAATCAATATGCGTTATATCGTATTTTTTCATTTCTTCTACTGTCTGCTGGGCGACTTTCTTAAAATTATCCAAGGTAAAGTGTTTGCTATCTGGGACAGGCAATGTTTTCCTTAAAAAATCTAATCTATCCTGAGGTTTCAATTTCAAAAATTCCTTATTACTAAAAATACTATAAAAATCATTAAGCTTCTCTGGGTTTACTATTTTTACAAGTCTAAGAACAGACTCATAATGCTGGTGCAAAATATAATACATATTTTTATTTACTTCTTATGTTTCTTATAATCTCATAAAGACATCCTTAAGTCAAAATAAAAACATATAACTATTAATCGGATTCGAACTAATAATATCCTTTATTTACGCCTATTTCAACTCATTTGACTCCAACAAAAAAACTCAGCATAAACTGAGTTTCTTTGTTTTTTGGCTAATTTTACGACAAATATGTCGGTCTACAGCACAAAAAATGTGTTGGCTCGGGGACAGGGACTCGAACCCCGATAGCCAGGACCAGAACCTGGAGTCCTACCATTAGACGATCCCCGAATAAAAATAGTTTAAATTAATTAAACTATTCGTTTGTATTATAAAGACTTGCTTATTTTTTTTCAAGCTGTTTATTTTTAACTACTTTTTCTATTTTAGGACGCATTAAAGGAAAGAGAGTGCTTTCCCTCACTGGCTTATCTATCATAAAGGCAAATAAACGCTCACCAAAACCAAAACCACAGGTAGGTGGCATACCGTGCTCTAACATCTCGACAAATTCCCAATCAGGCATCATCGCTTCTTGATCACCACGATCAATTAATTCTTGTTGTAACTCAAAACGCTGACGCTGATCAACGGGATCATTTAATTCAGAAAAACCGTTACCAACCTCACTACCAGCAATAATTACCTGGAATCTTTCGGTTAAGTCCGGATTTTCAACTTTAGATTTTGATAATGGTGAAACTAATTTAGGATGATTAATTAAAAAGGCAGGTCCAGCAATTTGACGACGACAATATTTCCACAAAGTATCAGTTAATCTCTCCTTGTTATCCCCTTCATATTTAACCGCTAATTCTTCTAATTTAGCTTTCATTTCTTCTTCGGTGGCTGTGAGCACATCAATTCCTGTGTGCTTTAACACTTCTGCTCTATAATCAATGCGAGGCCAATTCCCTGCTAAATCATATTCAAAACCCTTGGTGCTAAATTTAGTGCGACCAAAAACCCTCATCGCCAACTCTTGATAGAGCTCTTGGACTAAAGTCATGCCTTGTTCATAATTAGCATAGGCCCAATAGAATTCTAAATTGCTAAATTCTTGTAAATGATCAGGGCTAGAGCCTTCATTACGATAGACACGACCAATTTCAAAGACTTTCTCATAACCAGCTGCCATTAATCTTTTTTGCCATAATTCACCCACAGAAATGCGCAGATAGACATCTAAATCGTAATCATTATGATGAGTTTTAAAAGGATTAGCTTCAGCGCCACCGGTGCTAGTTTCTAGAGTTGGTGTTTCCACTTCAAAAAATCCTTTCTGTTTCATGAAATCACGAGTCACTTCCCAAAATAAAGCTTTTTTTATAAAAATATCTCTTAACTCTGGATTTAATAATAAATCAAGATAGCGTTTACGATATCTTTCGTCTTCATCTTTCAGTCCATACCAAGCATCTGGCACGGGCATAATTGCCTTACTCAATAATCGCCAATCTTGGGCCATTAAAGTCTTGGCTCCTTGATTGCTTAAAAAAACTTGACCACTAACTTCAATAAAGTCAGCACTATCAATTAATTTTACAAAATTCTTATACTTTTCATCACCTAACTCTTTTTTTGAAAAAGCAATTTGAATTTTAGAGGAAGCATCCTCTAAATCTGCGAAACTTAAATTACCATGACTACGCACACTTCTTAGGCGACCAGCAACAACAACCTTAGTCTGCTGAGTAAGAAATTCATCAAAATTAAGCAAGAGCTCTTTGATTTGATGAGTTTTATGACTAGCAGAAGGATAGGGGTTAATTCCTAACTCTTTTAGTTTTTCTAGTTTGCGCAAACGCTCAGTTCTTTCACTGTTAGGCGCTAAGCTTGGCTGAGTCATATGTTTTAACTAATTTTTTTAATTTTATATTCAACTGTTCCTCGTGGGGTTTCAACCATCACTGTCTCTCCTTTTTTCTTTCCCAAAAAAGCTAAGCCTAAAGGCGATTCATTAGAAATCTTGCCATTTAAAGGATCAGCCTCATTAAAACTAACAATTGTATATTCCTTGTCTTTACCATTACAACTCACGGTTACACTTGATCCCATCGCTACCTCACCCTTAGCACCTCCAGCATCAACAATAGTCACATTTTTTAAAGTATTGGTCAGTTCAAGAATGCGACCTTCATTTAAAGCTTGAGCGTCTTTTGCTTCACTGTATTCAGCGTTCTCACTTAGGTCCCCCAGCTCTTTAGCTCTTTCAATTCTTTCCGCTATTTCCCTTCTTTTTAGGGTACTTAAATTATTAAGTTCAGCGGCTAATTTATTATATCCATCTTGAGTAATGATTTGTTCAGGCATAAATTATTATTTTAGTTAAAGCGTCAGCTCCAAAGAGCTGAAAACGCCACAATTAGTATGTATTATAAAGAATTTTTAGTGATAAAACAAGAGCTAAGCAACAAAAAACTTAAACCCAAGGGGTGATTAAGATAGGGAGTAAAAATATTGACTATCATTAGAAAAAATAAGGCGATTGCCAAAGCTGTAATTTCAATTTTATTTTCCTTTCTACTACTCTTAATTAAACCGTGCAATATTAAAAGCAACCAAACTAAAAAGGCTAATAATCCAAAAAAACCAATTTTAAGCCAAGTATCTAAATAGGCCCATTCAAAAGCATAACTAGTATATAAACCATCAGGATTTTGGGCTAACACGCGCGGATCTTGAGACACATAACTCACATTAGCGCCAAAACCTTGACCAAAGAAAAAACTATTATTAATTTCTGACCATAAAGCGGGTAATAGCGACCAACGTGAAGCTAGGGCGGCTTCTCCGCTTTCTACCTCTAATCTTTCACTCAGAGCTGACATTGAGACCGAACTACTTTGATTAGGATAAGGGAATTTAATAATTATAAAAATCAAAAATAAAGATAAAAGAGTAATAACTAATACGTGCATAGCGTTTAAGAAATAAAAGCGCCATTTATTTCTCCAAGTAAAAATAACTCCTACAGCCATCGCCAACACAAAGGCCAACCAAAAACTACGAGACATGCTCATAATTAAATTAGTCATCATTAACACTAAAAATAAATATACTTTAAGTTTTTGTTGCTTGTTTAAGTTATGACTCAAATAACACCATAAACCCAAGATAAAAGCGGGAGCTAAATAAATTTGAGATTGGATAAAGATACGATACCAACCGCCACCCATCGCTGTAATTTCAGCCACACCGCTGCGTCTCAACCAGAGATATAAATCAGGCACAATAACTAGATTATGAGAAAAGATAAATAATAAAAACAAGCCTTTTAAAGCTAGCCAAGTAAGGGCTGCTCCTGCTATTAAATATAAACGTGCCTTTTGTTCATTTGTTATTTTTGGCAGATAAATCAGAGATAGGGGCAAAATCCAAGCTAGATAAAACCAAGCGTTAATATCTTGAAAAATATCAATCACACTATTACCCCTTATTAACGCCACAATTAAACCAAAAGCAATAAATCCTAGTAATACTAAAAACGGTCGCCAAAGCGGATAATTTAATATTTTTTTATACAATAAACGCCAATCTTGACGATAGATATAGATTAAACTAGCTATCATTAACGCTATAAATAATACCAAGCGCAAAGAAAGTGGAAAAGAAAAAAGTGTATATGAAAAAAGATGCCCTTTTGAGCCAATAATTAATTCTGCCACTGACAACAGCAATCCATATTCTAAAGAACGAAGACTAATAAGTAGAGTAATAACAAATAAGCTAATGAGAATAAATGGCTGCAAAATAGGATAAAAATAGGCTAAAAAAGATAAAAGCTCTATTAATAACAAGAGCTTAATAATTAAAATAAAAGGATTTTTAATCGAAAAATAATGCATAAAAAATTACCAATTAACTAAACTACCTAAACCGAGACCACAAGCCTGACTCATACCGGCTTTAATTTCTAAAACAGCGTCTACGGGGCTACCGCTATGATAGCTTTGGCTTGGACTGGCTCCTTCGGGAGCTAAATTGCGATAGATATTTACCACCCTATTATCATTAATAAAAATGATATCTAAAGGAAAATTCATATTTCTCATCACAAAAGAGCGATCTTTTTTCTCTGAGAACAAAAACAGCATCGCTTCCCTATCTTTTAGTTCAGGGCGACCGGATAAACCTTGATATTGCTCAGCGGGGCTCAAGGCTAATTCTGCCTCAAAGAAACAATTAGCGGCTTTAACTGATTTTATTTTTGTTCTGTCGACAAAGAAAAGAGATAAACAAAGCAAAATCAGTAAAATAAAAAATAAGCGCCAATATTTGTTAGAAAGAAAATTAAAACTAATTTTTTTCTTAAAGTAAGTCATGTTTCTTTTTAATCACAGCTAAAGCACTTTTATATTTCTTCACTGCCTTTAAAAAAGGCAGTAATTTATAAGCAAAAGCTGGTAACCACGAACTAATAGTGCCACCTGGTGCAATATAAAAAAGAACTTGATTAACCCAAATTCCCTCTTTATTCTCTTTTAACATCGTTAGCCATAAATCCCAGTCTTGAAATTTTTTAATACTTTCATCCCAGCCCTGAGCAGGAAAATCAACGCGACGAATCAAAGCCATGGTATGAATATATGGACCTTGTTTTAGTTTTTCGGCTGAAAAGGGACCGACTTTAAATAATTTCTTACCCCATCTAAAAGAAGGATAGCTATAAGCAGCGCTAGGATTATTAGTTAAAGCTTCAAATAAAGTAACTAAAGCGTCTTTTTTTAAAATAGCATCAGCATCACAGAAAAATAAAAAATCTCCTTGTGCTTCCTTGTAGCCACGATTACGAGCGGCAGGCGCACCTTGATTAGCTTGTTTAATAAAAACAAAACGATTTTCGGCTTTAGTATTTTTAGTAAATTCCGCAAATACCGCCTCTGGATTATCGGTAGAACCATCATCTATTACAATTACTTCCCAATCTTGATAACTTTGCTGAGCAATGCTTAATAGAGCCTTTTCTAATTTATTAGCCTGATTATAAACAGGAATGATAATAGAAATCATAGTGATAAAGAATCAAAAATTTTAGCTAATTTATGTGCTTGACCATGCCAATTAAAATGCTCTAATGCTCTTTTTTGGCCTTTTATGCCCAGGTCTTTAGCTAAATTATCATTAGTTAATAATAATTTAATAGCCTGAGTAATTTCAATAATATTATCTGGATTAACCAATAGCCCAGTTTGCTCATGAACCACGGCATCTCTCACTCCACCACTATCACCAGCAATAACTGGCTTAGCTAATAAATTAGCTTCTAAATACACAATCCCAAAACCTTCAAAATCGCCTTTAATATTACGAGCGGGCATTACAAATATATCACATAAATTTAAGTAAGACCACTTTTCCTCCTCTTTGAGATTAGTTAAAAATATAATTTGTTGACGATAAGGATGTTTAGCAATTAAAGACTGAAGATAGGCCTCGTCTTCTCCTTGTCCTGATAAAATATAAACCCAATTTTCATCTTTTAAATCTTCTAAGGCTTTTAACACGTAATCAAAGCCTTTACGACGAACCAATCTACCTAAAGAAAAAATCACTTTTTTATTCTCTAAATGATGTTTAGCTATTAATTTCTCTTTCGCTACGATTAAATTTTGATTAGGCATATTAGCTGCCGGATTCAGTATAAAGCTCGATTTTTTTAACACCGGATTATCTTGCACAATTAATTCTTGCAGATAAGTATTAGCCGCTATCACTAACTTAGCTCTTTTTAAAATAAGACTACTTATCATTCTTTTCCAAGGATTTTTTCTTGCTAAACTATAATCTAAACCATGCAGAATCAAAGCGTAGCGAAAACCTGGCATAAAACTTAAGAGCAAAGCACTAGTGCCTAAAGGTAAGATTTGACCAATAACAATCAAAGTATATTTTTCTTGTCGCCAAGCTTTAAATATGGCGACTATAGACTTAAGCCAAGGCCAGAAAGAATGTTTAAACAACAACTTATTATTACTATTATCTAAAACATCCAAAACAGACTGCTTAGGCCAAGCATCTTTAAGATGATAATAATAGTTAGCCACTCCTCCTATTTGTGGCGGATATTCCAAAGTGCAGAGTAAGAATTTTTTCATAGACATTAACGAAAAGATTTAATAATACTACTGATATCTTCTTTTTTAAAGCCACCTACTAAATATAAAACAATAAAATAGAGCATCCCTCCTAGCATTACCGCCAATAATAAAGGTAAAGTATCTTTGCTAAAAAAGATCAAAAGTCCCATGACAATAGCGGCTAATAGCGATTTAAATAAAACTTTTAAATTTGTATAAGGACGATAATCAATTAAAGTGCCGATTGAGAAGATTCCTAAAGAAAACATCACTGCATTGCTTATTAAAACAGTTAAACTAGCCCCCAAAGCTTGCCAAAGAGGAATAAAAATGAGATTTAAAATAATGCTTAAGCTAGTTGCTATGCCCATATTAAAAGTATTACGCTTTTGTCGATCACAAGCATTAAGTAGTGAACCCACAGGAAAGTTTAGGAAGATAAAAAATAAAGCTAGAATAGATAAACGCAAAGGCCACACCGCCTCTTCCCCAGCTTTAAATAAAGGCACAATTTTATCCGCTAAGCTAAAGACACCGAAGATAATAGGTAAAGATAAAATTAAAAGATAATTTAAAGCACGTTCAAAGGTGATGCGTAATTGAGCGGGATTATTTTTCCAATAAGAACTTAAAGCGGGATACAGAGAAGCAGTAAAGGCCATTGGTAAAAACTGTAAAGCAAAAATTAACTTAAAAGCAATTTGATAAATACCTACCTGACTATAACCAGCCAGAAAACCCAGTAAAAGAGAATCTAAATAAGTAAATAGTCGTTGAAAAATATTATATAAAGCAAAAGGAATGCTTAAGCGCAACATTTTTTTAATTTCCAGCCAATCCCAAAGAGGTTTAATCTTGAGTTTTAAATATTTTGTTACAATATAAGCTGAATAAATAACGTTAAACAAACTCGCTAAACTAAGAACAGCCACTAAAGCGTAAAGGGGCCAATTTAGATAAATGACTAAGAGTCCAAAAATGAGCACAATTAATTGAAACAAAATAGAGGCCAAGCTTTCATATTTGAGATTGTGAAAACCACGGGCTACCGAGAAAAAGGTATTAGTAAAAGAATCTAAGAGCATTGAAATAGAGGAAAAAATGATTAGACCAAAAAGTAATGGATTGTATAAGAAAAAGGCTAAAACAAGAGCGACAAGCACTGTTATAACTCCTAAAATTAATTTAATTGCAACTATACTTTGTAACCAAAAAGAGGCCCGATCTTGATCTTTAGCTACTTCCCTGGTTAAAACATTAGCAAAGCCTAAATCAATAAAAATAGAGAAAATAGTGGTAAAAGCAATGGCAGTATAATACTGTCCTAAAGCTTCTAGACCTAAAAAACGAGCCAAAAGAATAAAATACAAAAAAGATATTATTTTTTGGACAATTAAGGCTAAAGTTAGATAAGAGGTATTTTTAGCAATATTAGCTATTTTTGGCATAAATAAAAAAAGTCATACTTCTGGCTGTCAATAGTATATCAAGTATTGATTATTTTTTAAAGTTATGATACTATTTTCTTAGCAAAGAAAAAATAATTTTCTTTTTTTGTGCCTTTACCGCAAAATCAGAAACAAATCAAGGCCTTTCCAGCCTTATTTTAAATTTATATGAAAAAAGATATCCATCCTAAATATTATAATGACTGTCAAGTCAGCTGTGTTTGCGGCCATACTTTTACTACTGGCGCTACCGTGCCAGAAATTAAAGTTGAGCTTTGTTCACAATGCCACCCTTTCTATACTGGTAAGCAAAAATTAGTTGATACTGCTCGTCGAGTAGAGAAATTCACTGCTAAAGTAGCTGCTAAAGAAAAAGTTTCTTCTGAAAAGAAAGGTAAAAAAGTTAAGAAAGCAGCTCGAGCAGAAGTTAAAGCTAAGAAAGAAGTGGTAGTTAAAACTAAAGATATTAAAAAGATTGCTCAAGTAACTCTAGCTAGTAAGAAAAAGTAACTACGCTACTATTGTGATAATCAGCTGTCGGTGTCTGAATCTTTTAAAGATTCAAAAACCATGATACAGCTGATTATTTTTTTATCATTATGTACGAGGAAATAAAAGCTCAATTTCAAGCTCTAGAAAAACGACTCAGTGATCCTGACTTAAGTAAAGATAATCAGGAAATGATTAAAGTTGCCCGCGAGCATTCTAATTTACGTGAATTAATTCAATTAATCAATCAAGAAGAAAAACTCGAGCAAGAAATTAAAGAAGGACAGGAATTAGCTAATACTAGCTCTGACCAAGAAATGAAAGACTTGGCTATTTTAGAAGTGCAAAGTTTAGAACAAGAGCTCGGTCTTTTAAAAGAAAAAATAGAAGAATTACGTCACCCTCAAGGCCCTAATGATCATAAAAGAGCTATTATTGAAATTAGAGCCGGAGCTGGTGGTGATGAAGCCGCCTTATTTGCTGGTGACTTATTTAAAATGTATGTTCGTTTTTGTGAACGTCAAAACTGGAAAACAGAGCTTTTAGAATCAAGCGTTATTGGTATTGGCGGTTTTAAAGAGGTTATTTTTTTAGTTAAAGGTGAAGGCGCTTTCGGTCTATTAAAATATGAAGCCGGTACTCACCGTGTCCAAAGAGTACCAGAAACCGAAAAACAAGGTCGCGTACACACTTCTACCGCTACCGTGGTTGTCTTACCCGAAGCCGAAGAAGTTGACGTGGAAATTAAAGCTAGTGATATTAGAATTGATACTTTTTGTTCTAGTGGGCCAGGCGGACAAAGTGTTAATACCACCTATTCCGCTATTCGTATTTTACATATTCCTACCGGTCTCATTGTTAGCTGCCAAGATCAAAAATCACAACATCAAAACAAAGAAAAAGCTCTACAAGTGCTACGTTCTCGTCTCTTGGCTAAAGAAGAAGAAGAAAGAATGGCCGCGGAATCACATGCCCGTAAAAATCAAGTGGGTACCGGTGACCGCAGTGACAAAATTAAAACCTATAACTTCCCTCAAGATCGCTTAAGTGATCACCGTCTTGGTAAAAATTGGCATAATTTAAGCAATATCATGGATGGAGATCTAGAAGAAATTATTAAAAGTGCTAAAAAAGAACTGAGCTCTTAAGCGTTATGTCTAATTTAAAAACATTATTAACTCCACTTTCTGCTCACGAGCAGGCAATCGCTCTTTGCCTGCTTTCTTTTTATCTGAAACAAGATCAAAGTACTTTACTAGCCCATTTAAATGAGATTAATCTTAGCAAAGCTTTATTAAAACGCTTTCAAAAAGATTATACGGCTTGGAAAAATGGATATGCCTTAGCTTATCTCACTCAAGAAAAATATTTTTATGGAAGAGCTTTCTATGTCAATCCATCCGTCTTAATTCCCCGCCCAGAAAGTGAGCTCATAGTGGACATCGCTTTCAATTATTTAAAAAATAAAAAAACTAAATATCAAATTATAGATGTGGGCACTGGCTCAGGCGCTTTAATTATCAGTTTAGCTTTATCTTTAAAAGAAACAGTCAATCAGTTGTTCAAAAAAGTTCAGTTTTTAGCTGTAGATATTTCAAAAAAAGCTTTAAAAGTAGCTCAAATTAATGCTAAAACTTACAATCTTAAGCAAAGTATTGTTTTTCAAGAAAGTAATTTATTAAAAGGAGTAAGCAAAAAATTATTAGAAAAAAACGATCCTCTTTTAATCTTGGCTAATCTACCCTATCTCACTCCAACTGAAAGAAATAGTGAACAAAGCATCGCCTGTGAACCAAGCAAAGCTTTAATCGGAGGCTCAGATGGATTAGTTTTATATCGTCGCCTACTTAAACAATTAATACCTATATTAAAAAATAGAAGCAGTTATCTGATTATCATGGAAATAAATCCCCATCAAGCCTCTGATTTAGTTCAATATGCCAGTCGCTATTTTCCCACTAAGCAGATATCTAAAAAGTCCGACTTAAGTAGCCGGACTCGTTTCGTGATAATAGAAAAAAAATAAAAAATTAATACTCTACCTTTGTCATGCTATCGGCTAACTCTATCCAAGTAATACCCGGATTAAATCTAAACTCTTCACCATTGTCATAATAATAGCGGGTACGACTAGCAGCGGCTTTGCGCCAAGTACCAAGTTCACAATGCGCATCAACGCACAATAGCGCTGAACCACTGCCTATCAAATCAATTTCCAATCTACCCAATTCATCAATCACCGTACTATCAACATATTGTACTATTATATTTTTTGCTCTAATTTGACCAAAATTATCATTAGCCTCCCGGCCATTAAAAAAACGAAGATAAGTGTTGCTTTCTGGCTCATAGCGCCACAAAGCTTGAAAATTAGCACTAAAACGGATATTAATATCAGCGCCAATTTCAGGATTAGGCGCTTCTTCTTTAAATAGCCAAGCTTCAGCTGCTCTTTCATTTAAGCCTCGATTATCTAAATAGGATTGCCATTTTTCTGAATTAGTAAAAATATGGTGAGGAGCAATAAAATTATTATCTCGCCAAAAATATTTTTCATAATAGAATTCATTTAAATCATAAAGCCCGGCTGTTTTCAACTTTTCTAAGGACTCAGGACTACCGCCAACGTGTAAATACAAGGCTTTAAGTTCAGAGGCTAAATCAACAAAGTAAGGACGAGCACTACGCACTGGCCCCACTTGATCTAATATTTGATCAGCAGGATAAATAGCTAAATAACGAGTCATTCCTCCTTCTACTGGAACTTCATAAACCAAAGAAGCTTGTGATAAAGCTAATTGAGGACGAGCCGCTGGATCATTGTCAATCATAATTGCTACCGGAAAAACCTCAGCATTAGACTCAACTAAGACACCGTCTAACCAACGTGCTTTACAATCAGGACAAGTTAGATCAGTTGTCTCGACTGGTAAATCTATAACTATTTCCTCTGAGCTTTGTTCTAATGTTTTTTTATTTAAAAAATATAAAAATTGCCACTCAGGACCAAATACAATATAGTACAAACCTAGGCCAGAAATTAGAAAAATAAAAAGAGAGGCGATTAAAACCGCTCTTCCCTTTTTAGATAATTTCCCAACAAGCTTATCCCCCATAGCTCTTGTCTAATTATTTATTTTCTTCAGCCTTTTCTTCAGCTTTAGCTTCTTCTTTCTTCTCTTCAGTTTCAACATTTTCAGTAACTACCTTTTCCTCAACCTTCTTTGGTTCTTCAGCTACACAAATAATCTCGTGTGATTCTTGCATAATTTGAATACCTTTAGGCACAGTAATATCTTCAATTCTAATGACATCACCTAAAGCCTCTAAAGAAGAAATATCAACTTCAATATGATCAACTAAATCACCTGGTAAACACTCTACAGATAATTCACCAATATTGGTGATAAAAATACCACCTAACTCTTTAATAGCTTTAGATTCTCCGATAAATTCTAATGGAATCTCCGCTTTCACTTTTTCTTTCATGTTTACCTTATAAAGATCTACATGAATATAATTATGCTTAAGCACATCTTTCTGCAAATCTTTTACTAAAATTGGAAATTCTTCTCCTTTTAAATTTAAACTAATTAAGTTAGACTCACCAGCTTCAGCAAATAATTTGTCAAATTCATTATAATTCAATTTCAATGACAAACTTTCTTGACCGCGACCATAAAGTACAGCCGCTAATTGATTAGGGGCTAATTTTTCATTTTTTTCCCTAATTTCAGCATTTAATTTTAATTCCATATAAACTTGATCAGTGCCTGCGTCCAGTAAATATCTGCCGGAGGCGACTAATAATTAATTTTTGATTTAATAATAATATTTTCAATAATACCGGTTAAAATAAACAAAGAAATGATGGCACTGCCACCATAACTCACAAAAGGCAGTGAAATGCCAACAACAGGCACAATACCAATGTTCATACCAATATTAATAAACATTTGAATAAAAATCAAGCCCATTGCCCCTAAAATAAAATAAATACTAAAATCATTAGGCAGACGCTTAATAGCTACAATGCAACGACTAAAAAATAAAGCAAAAAAGAGTAGCAGTAAACTGGAACCAAGAAAACCCAATTCTTCGGCAATCACCGCAAAAATAAAGTCAGTTTGCGCTTCTGGCAAAAACTTTAATTGAGACTGAGAACCAAAGCCTACACCTTTGCCATATAAACTACCTGAGCCAACCGCAATAATGGCCTGAGAGACATTATAGCCCTCAGCTAAAGCATTCTCACCGGGATTCAGAAAAGTTAAAATTCTTTGTTTTTGATATTCCTGAAAGAAAAAAGACCAGGCTAAAATAGATAACAATAAGAAAATACTAAGCACCGAAAAAAGATATTTTTTAGGAAAATCAACTACTACCACTAACACCAACCAAATAGAACCAAGCATTAAAGCTGAACCAAAATCAGGCTGTAATAACACTAAAAACATTAACACAACCGTTAAAAAGGCCGAAGTGATAAAATGAGATAAAGATTTAATTTTAGTCGCTAAATCAGCAAAATAAGAGGCTAAGAAAATTAATAGTAAAATCTTCACAATCTCAACTGGCTGCACTCCAAAACCAGCTACATCAAACCAAGCCCGAGAACCTCTAATTGAAGAACCGACTAATAAAACAGCCGTTAGAATAAAAATAGCAAAAAAATAAAGATAACGACTGATACTTTTTAGAAAACGATAATCAATGAAAGTAAACACAAATAAAGCCAGTAGACCAATTCCGACAAAAACTAATTGTTTATAAAAATTTAAAAGATTTTCTCCGCCCTGACCTAAAGCCACGCTATAAATTTCAGTTAAACCAAAACTAGCCAATAAGACAACAGCCGCTAAAAGCGGCCAGTCAAAAGCCTGAAGATATAGTTTGATTTTAGAACGCATAATGTTTTAACTACGATAAGGCAAATAAATACTTTCATCTAAAATATTAACATCAGGAATAATTTCTACCTTATTAGCCCTCTCTCCTCCTGCCGGCCAGCTTAATTGCACCTTTCTATTTTCAAAAGAGAGAAAAGTATCTAAATTATATAAATTAACACCAGTAATAACAGAATTGTTAGATAAAATAATATTTAAAGGCAAACGCTTTAAATTATATGCCGTCTTGTTTTCAATATTAAAAGATAAGCTATGCAAGGGTGTGCGTGCGCTGTAATCTGGGGCTTGATATTCTATATTAGTAATTTCAAAATTCAAACGCTCCCTAAGATAAGTTGACCAATCAGGTACTTTGCGCACATTCAGTCTTTGCCAAAAAATATTAATAGTTTGGAATTCTAAATTATTGGCCTGATTAACATTCTGTGCTGGTAAAATTAAAAACTTTTTAGAGTCTGGCAATACAAAACTACTACCACAAGTTAAATTTTCTCCTTGCGTATTCTCTAAACAATATTCAAAAGTGCCATAATAATTGCTATTAGGATTTTTCAGTTCAATTAAAAAATCAAAATTACCACTAACACCAAAAGACTTAAGAATTTTAGCGTCCATAACTTGAGGAGCTGTTGCTTCACGATAAGCTTGAGTATCAAATAAATTAGCAGTAATAGTAGCCGCTAAGTCTCTATCCGCTTGGCGACCATAGAGAAAATACATAACATAACTATAACTTGAATAAGTAAAAGTAGATGCAGCTACAATAATTAAAAAAATAATAAACACCCTTAACAATCGGCGACGATTAAGAGCTAACCACAAGCCAATGTTCATCTGTTTTAAGCTTAAGTGCTCACCATTTTCATACTTGCTTAAATCAATCTTTTCTTTCTTTTTCATAAATATGATATAATTATAATATTCTAGATTATATCATAATTACATATATTTAAAAAGAAAAAATATGGCTTCAATTCAAGTGCCTTTAAGCGTTCCAAAAAATAAGAAAAGCGAATATGAACGTAACTTCAAATTAGCAACCGCTGGCAGTGGTAAACTCCTGCTGTTTGCTGGTGATCAAAAAGTAGAACATTTAAATGATGATTTTTTTGGCCCCAACATTAATCCCGCTGACGCCTCCCCTGAGCACTTATTTCAAATAGCTAAAAATATTCCTGGGGCTGTTTTAGCCACTCACATCGGCCTCCTGGACCGCTACGGAGCTCACTACAAACAACTACCATTCATTCTAAAATTAAATGGCAAGACCGATATTAATAAAAATAAAAATGAAGCCATTAGCACTTCTTGGCTCAGCATGGAACAAGTACTGCGTTTTAAGGAACAAAGTGGTCTCAAAATTGTTGGTCTTGGTTATACTATTTATTTAGGCAGTGAATTGGAAGCACAAATGCTAAAAGAAGCAGCTCATTTTATCTATGAAGCTCATCAGGCAGGCATGTTAGCTATTATTTGGATGTATCCTCGTCATAGTAAGATTAAGAACGAAGATGATGTTCATCTCATTGCCGGTGGAGCTGGTGTGGCCGCCTCCTTGGGAGCAGATTTTGTTAAAGTTAAATATCCATATAACTCTGCCACTAATGATAAAAAGGCCACTGAATTTCAAGAAGTTATTCAAGCTGCTGGTAAAACTAGAGTCATTTGTGTGGGTGGTAGTAAGCAAAAAGCTGAAAATCTATTAACTCACCTAGCTCGTCAACTTAAAAACGGTTCAGCCGGTCTCGCTATGGGTCGTAATCTTCATCAGCGCTCTCTCAGGGAAGCTACTCTACTTGGTCAATCCCTTAGTGCCATGATTCATCATAATATCACTAAAACAGCAGCTCTAGATATTCTTAAAGGTAAAGATACAAAGAAGAAAAAAAAGAAACAAGTCAGTAAAAATAAAAGTAAGATTTTAGGTTTGTTTTAAAAATTCTCTTCATCCTATTGACAAAAAGTATATCTTATGATATAATTTTTGGTTATATAGTTCATTCACAAAGGACAATTAGATTAATTATTAAGTTTATTAACATAGTAGATTTAATAATTAATCTAATTAATCACTCCAAAAAAATATAAATGAAAATAAAAATCAAAGAAGGAATGGTAACTATGACAATGGCCAGAAAAAACAAACCAATGGCCATTGTTTTGTCCATATTTTTTGTAGCCACAGTCTTTATGGCTGGTGGCTATATTGGGCACATAATAGCCCAATCAATGTTTTAATTTCACTGCCCCATTGCTATAAGATAATAGTTATGGGGTTTTTTATTTCAATCGTTCAATCTAAAAAAGCCTCTTTGCAGAAAGGCTTTTTATATAATATTTTTAAAAACGTCTTTTTTTGTCTGTATAAACTATTGTTTAATTTTATATCATTATATTTAATTAACTACATCTACTTTAATGCGATCAGGTAAAATAGGGGCGCTTTGAATAAAAGCAGGAAAAAACTCTAAACGATATGAATCTATTTCCGGAAAAGAACGTAGATATTCAGAAATTTGTTCCTTATTTAAACCAACCAATTGTCTTCTATCAACTAAATCAGCATCTGTTCGTAAAGACATATTAGCTTTAAAAGCAGCGCTCACACTTACGCTTTCAGTTTCCCGATCATAGGCATCTAAACGATACACAATATTATTAGGATCAAAACCAGTTAAACGTTTATCATCTGGCAATAAGAAAGACAATTTAGCTTTAATTAAAGCCTCAGCTTGTTCTTTGGGAAAAAGAGCAACTACTAATTCATTGCTAGCAGAGACATTAAAACTATCTATTTCTTCTCCTAATTTAACACCTAATTCAATTTTAATACGATCATTATCTAATAAATAGGCCAAGGCTTGATTAGGTTCAGCTAAGGCAGCAATTTCCGCTTCTGCTTTTTTGCTTAATTGATTTTTAATATCAATCATCGCTTGGTCTAAATCGCTCTGTCTAACATAACGTTTAATCTGATGACGATATTCAAAATTCTTTTCACTAGTGGCATAAATTCTGTCTTGCAAACCTAACCACAAACCAGGGATACTAAAGCGACTGGGGCCAATTGCCATTTCTTGACCTGGTTGATCAGCATAAACTTCGACCGTAAGAGTAGAATTAGCCGGAATATTAACCGACTCTTTCAAACGATATAATTTATTATCTTCACTTAAGAGACGAGTATTAACCACTAAAGGCTGAGCTCGACTATATTCATTATGTAGAGTTACTTCCCCAACTACTTCTTCTCCTAAAATTTCTTCTCCACTCGCTTCATAATTTTTTTCAATATTTAAATCAATAAATTTAACTTCACCTTGTAAATTACGAGAACTAGCAGCGATTACACTATCTACTTGAGTATCTTCAGCGGATACCCGAAAAGAAAGAGTGTCAGCCACGCTTTCAAAATTAGGTTGAATAGATATTTTTAAACTAGGGAGTAAAAAATAAGCGGCCGCTACTAAGAGCAATAAAGTTAAAAGACCTGATTGTAAAGCCATGCGTCGATATAATTTTAATGATTTGCGCGGTGACTTGAGTGCAGTTTCAGTCGCAAAATTTACGCCCCCTCCTTCAATCTTATTACTCTCTTTTCTTTCTTTAATCTCAGTGACCAAATCAGAAAAAAACTTTTTTTGTACATCTATGTTATCACTATCTTGCAACTCATCTTCTAAAAAAGAGTTCTGTTCTTGTAATAAGACGTCTTCATTGTCAGTAATAACGTCAATCGTAATAGCCTGAGTAGCTGAGCTCTGTTCTTTATCTTTTTTAACACTAGCTTTTGGAGCACGAGTTTTTTTAATGGCAGTAGAACGAGTTTTACGCACTACCTTCCTCTTTTTAGGAGTTTCATTTTTCTCCTCTTCTTTTTTTATTTTAGGCATAAGCTTGTTTCCTCCGGACAAGCCGGACGCATACTAATGAAGAATAACATCATCACCGGCAGTGATGATTTTTTTGATGTTTCTATTATAACAAATTTTAGGCATCCTCACAATAAATTTTTTAATTCTTTATTAAATTATCTGCTGGATCAATAATTTGCACTGCCTCTCCTAAAGATTTAGCTAATTTTTCTCGCAGTAGAGACGAGTTATCAACTCTAAGAGCAGTTTTAATAATATGATCATTTATACCCTCAAATACTCTAAGATATACTGGGTTCTCACCAGGATGCTCTAAGCTAATATTTTTTATTATACTTTGTTGCTCAGCATTCGGAGTAACTAAAAAAGCAATGCGTAAAGCTGGTTCATGATCAGGACTGGGTGCTTTTGTTTTACTGGGCAAAGCCTTTTCTTCTATCAGAGCAGAAGAAGAGCTAAAATTATTATTGTTTTTGCGCCAACGAGCCGGCTGACTACGTGTGGCTAATAATTGCCTTTTAAATTCATCAATTGAGGCTTGAGGATTTTGTGGATCTAATTGCGCCGCTTGATCAACTAATAATTTAGCTTCATTGTCTTTCTCTGACAAACGACCACGCACAATCACGATTGAAGAATCCTGCCAAAGCTGAGCACTTTCTTTTAAAGTTCTAGGAAAGACTAACAATTCAACACTACCACCCTTGTCTTCAATCTTAACAAACATCATAGTCTCGCCCTTGCGAGTAATAATTTTCTTTAAATTTGTAATCACCCCTGCTACTATCAAATAATCATCTCCTTTTCTCCCGGCTAAACGCGATAAAGGCACACTATAGCCACTTAATTCTTTTTCAAAAACAGACAAAGGATTACCAGTGATATAAAGG
Source organism: Patescibacteria group bacterium (assembly GCA_034002925.1). GTDB lineage: Bacteria > Patescibacteriota > Patescibacteriia > Patescibacteriales > UBA12465. Next base: position 70,780 of record JAVEZP010000002.1, read on the forward strand.
CCTAAAAGTTCTTTCTCCCAAGCTAAAATCTCAATTTCAGTTCGCTCTGCTGCTTCATCTAACTGTGGTCGAGATAAATTAGCAAAAGCAGGAGCAGCAGCAAATAAACTAATTTGACCGCTAGCTTGTTGTTTAGAAAAATCACGATTAAAAGATAAAAACTTTTCTAAATTCGCCAACAAGAAAGAACGGGTACCAAAACTTTCTAAAGCCCCACTTTTAATCAAGCTCTCCAGTGACTTTTTATTTAAATCCTTATCCTGTACCCTCTCTAATAAATCAAAAATATCACGATAAGGGCCATTTTGTTTACGTTCTTTAATAACAACACTGACTATATTTTCGCCAACATTTTTAATAGCGTTTAAACCAAAACGAATAGTATTAACCTGTTCATCTGGTCTCGCTTCCCGATTTTCTTTAGTACCAGCCGTTACTACCGTAAAAGAATCAAAAGACTCATTAATATCAGGCGGCATGACTTTAATGCCCATCGCTTTACACTCTTCAATTTCAATCGCTACTCGATCACTATCATGCTGATCAGCTGTTAAAAGAGCGGCCATAAATTCAACCGGCCAATGAGCTTTAAGATAGGCAGTTTGATAGCCAATCATGGCGTAACAAGCGGCATGACTACGATTAAAACCATAACCAGCAAAAGGTTCAATAAAAGAGAAAACCTTTTCTGCTAATTCTTGATGAATGCCATTTTTAACACAACCATCAATAAATTTTTCTTTTTGTTCAGCCAGTAAGGCCGCGATTTTTTTACCCATGGCCTTTCTCAAAACATCTGCTTCTCCTGGGCTAAAACCCGCCAAAGAACGAGCAATTTGCATCACTTGTTCTTGATAAATAGCTACCCCATAAGTACGAGCCAAAATCGGCTCTAATTTAGGATGTAAATAAACTACTTTCTTCTCTTTGTGCTTACCTTTAATAAAATCCGGAATCCATTCCATTGGACCTGGGCGATAAAGAGCTACCATCGCAATAATATCTTCAAACTCAGTCGGTTTAAGTTCTCGTAAATAACGCTTCATGCCTGAGGATTCAAATTGAAAAACGCCAGTGGTTTCCCCTTTTTGAAACAACTCATAACTAGACTGATCATCTAAATTTAAATTATCAATATCAATTTCTAAGCCTCTGGTTTTTTTAATAATTTTAAGGGCAGATTCAATGATAGTTAGATTTTTTAAACCTAAAAAATCCATCTTTAATAAACCTAAATCTTCCACTGGATGCAAAGAGTACTGAGAGACAATAGTTTTATCAGATGAAGAGGCGTATTGAATCGGTACGTATTCTGTAAGAGGTTTGGGGGTAATCAAAACACCACAAGCATGAGTAGAGCTATGACGCGCTACTCCTTCTAATTTTTTAGCAAAATCTAAAATCTTTTTTCCCTCAGCTTCATTTTGATAAATTTCTTTTACCTCTGGCACTTCTTTTAAAGCTTTGTCTAAAGAAGTAAACATGGGAATGCTTTTAGAGATACGGTCACAATAGTCATAGGGCGCCCCTAACACCCGACCAACATCACGCACCGCTGCTCTAGCGGCCATAGTTCCAAAAGTAATAATTTGCGCCACATGATCATGGCCATATTTTTCCGCTACATAATCTAGCACATCAGCCCTTCTAATATCGGCAAAATCCATATCAATATCAGGCATGGAAATACGATCAGGATTTAAAAATCTTTCAAATAATAAATCATACTGCAGCGGATCAAGATTGGTAATACCTGTTAAATAACAGACCAAAGATCCAGCGGCACTACCACGACCAGGGCCAACCACAATTTTATTATTCTTCGCCCAATTAACAAAATCAGCTACGATTAAGAAATAAGCTGGCCAACCCATTTTAGCAATCACTCCTAGCTCATACTGTAAACGTTCAATAATTTGCTCTTTACTTAAATTTGCCGGTAAAGGAGCAGCCCCCGCCTTAAAAACATAATCATCGCCTTCTTTTATTAAAGAATATTTTTTTTCTAAACCTAATTCACATAAATGGAGTAAATAGGAATCACCCGAATAATTTTCTGGCACTTCAAAATGAGGTAATTGCACTTCACCTAAAGCAATCTCCACATTACACATCTCAGCAATCTTAAGCGTATTACTAATTGCTTCTGGAACATGAGCAAAAACTTTTTCCATTTCCGCTTTAGGTCGAATAGAATAATTACCAAAACCAATCATGCGCATCCTGTCAGTATCTTCAATTTTCTTTTTATTCTGCAGACACAATAAAATATCTTGGGCTTCATCATCTTCCGGACGAACATAATGTGAATCATTAGTCGCTACCAAGGGCACATTTAATTCTTTAGATAAAGCGATTAATTGTTCGTTGACTTTATCCTGACCTTCAAGCTCAGGATGGTCCATGATTTCTAAATAATAGTGATCAGGACCAAATAATTCCGCATAATCTTTTATTCTTGTTCTCGCTTTATCTAAATTACCTTGTAAGATTAATTGAGAAATTTCACCCCCTAAACAGGCACTCATAGCAATAACACCTTCGTGATGTTCTTTAAGTAATTCCCAATCAATACGTGGTTTGTAATAAAAGCCTTCTAAATGAGCAATAGACACTAATTTAATCAAATTTTTATAACCAATATTATTCTCTGCCAACAAAACTAAATGAAAACTACGAGCATCTTCACGCGTATTTTTATCAAAACGAGAATTAGGGGCTAAATAGGCCTCAACGCCAATAATAGGTTTAATTCCTGCTTTTTTACACTTTTGATAAAATTCAATTGCACCATATAAAACACCATGATCAGTTAAAGCAATAGCAGGGGCGCCATCAGTTACTGCCGCTTTTACTAAATCATCTATTTTAATCAGTCCGTCTAATAAAGAATAGTGACTATGATTGTGCAAATGAATAAACATGTAACAATAAATTTAATTCTTTTTTATCTTTAAACTATAACAATTTTATCTCCTTCCCGCAATCTAGACAAAGCCTTAATAATTAATTATAAACTATCAAAAAAAGAAGGTCTTCCCTCCTCTTTTTTAGCTAATTTTATTTCAATAAAATCACTAATCTAATTTTTCAATAATCGCATCCAATTCAGCGTCACTATAAAATTCTAAGACCACCTTTCCGCCCTTTTTAGAACGCATAATTTTGGCTTTAGTGCCAAAAAAAGAACGTAATTGCTTTTCCTTGTCTTGATCAGCATAGTTAATATGCACTCTAGCTGCTTTAGTGCCACCTAAACGCTTAGTTTCTTCATGAGTTTGAGCGACAGATAAATTCTGATGTAAAATCTTTTTAAATAAAATAATTTGCTTAGTTTCTTCAGGGATGCCTAATAAATATTTAGCATGGGCTTCGGTGATACGACCCGCACTTAAAGCCCGTTGAATTTCTTCTGGCAATTCTAAAAGACGTAAAATGTTAGCTACACTAGAACGAGCCTTACCTACTTTTTTTGCTGTTTCTTCTTGACTCAGATTAAATTCATTCATTAAACGCTCGTAAGCACGGGCTGTTTCAATGGCATCTAAATTCTGACGTTGAACATTCTCAATTAAAGCTAATTCTAATTTCTTTTGTTCTGTTGCTTCTCTGATAATTACCGGCACAGTTTTAAGAGCAGCTAATTGAGCACTACGCAACCTTCTTTCTCCAGCAATTAATTGATATTTTTCTCCTGTCCGAGTCACTACTAAAGGCTGCATAATACCATGCTCTTTAATAGAATCAACTAATTCTTGTAAAGAAATTTCACTAAAATTATGTCGAGGTTGATAAGGATTAACTTCAATTAAATTCGGATTAATATGAAAAATACGATCACTGTCTGTTAAGGTGATTTCAGGGCTCTGATTTTTTAATATTTCATCAGAATCAATATTTTTTTTGGGAATAAGAGAACTTAAGCCCCTACCTAAAGTCTGAGACATATAAATTAATTATTTAAAGCGATTAATTCTTGAGCTAAAGCTTCATAGGCTTTAGCGCCACGTGAACGTGGGTCATAATGTAAAATACTTAAACCATGACTAGGGGCCTCCGCTAATTTAACGCTACGCGGAATAACACTCTTAAATACTCGCCCTGGAAAAAATTGTTTTAATTCTTCCAAAACTGCTCCTGATAATTTATTACGCTTATCAAACATTGTCACTACCGCCCCCATTATTTCTAAAGAAGGTTTTAAATTATCCTGCACCAATTTAATTGTTTCCAATAATTGCCCCAAACCTTCTAAAGCATAATATTCACTTTGAATAGGAATTAAAATAGCATCAGCCGCCACCAAACTATTAACTGTTAATAAACCTAAAGAAGGTGGACCATCAATAATAATATAATCATAATCTGGGCGTAACTCTTCTAATAATAATGCTAAGCGAAATTCTCTATTTTCTAAGGCCACCATTTCAATACCAGCCCCCGCCAAAGAAACTGTAGCTGGAGCTACGCTATAATTTTTTTGTTTAGTAGGCTGAATAACTTCTTTTAATCTTTTCTGATCCAACAGAGCTTCATAAACACCAGCCTCTAAATGAGCATGCTCAATCCCTAAACCTGAGGTCGCATTAGCTTGAGGATCTAAATCAATTAATAAGACTTTTTTTCCTAGCTCAGCTAAATATGCCCCTAAATTAACAGTGGTAGTGGTTTTACCCACTCCCCCCTTTTGATTAACAATAGCAATAACTTTTGCCATAATAAATACACTTAAAATAAGCCAAAATAAACTATAACAGCTCTATTATATCTTAAAAACTCTCCTTTGACAATTGAATATTTATTTATTATACTAAAAACCATCAGCGTGTTAGCCCAGGTGTCGGAACTGGTAGACGAACGCGACTCAAAATCGCGCGGCCGTAAGGCCATGCGGGTTCGATTCCCGCTCTGGGCACAAATAAGACTCCTTAATCGGAGTCTTTATTTTATCTCATTTTCTGAAAACGAACCGAAAATACTGGCTCATATTCCACTTGATTAGCATCTACTATTTTTACTTCCTCTCCTTTGGTAAATTGAGTCAGCGCCAGATCACTCAACATCTGTTTATCACCGGCAATATTCAACTTCAAACCCTCTAATTTATCAAACTCCTCTTTAAAATCACTTTGCACTCTGAGCTCAATTTGTTTCTTTTTTAATTTTAAATTTTCTAATTCTTGTAAGATTTCTTGATAAGGTTGATCGACAGATAAAGCATCACGATACATTTTTTTTAACTCTTTTTGGTCTTTTTGTAGAGCCTGCAAACGCTCAAAGATTTCATGTAATTGGGACATAATAATGAAAATAAAAGAAATAAATATTTATAAGATAGAAACAGTATAACACAATTTTTTCTAAATAAAAAAACTGCATTTTTTCAGCAGTTTTTTCATAATTTTAAAATTTATTGAATAACGCCACCACCTAAAACTTGATTTCTTTGATAGAAAACTGCACTTTGACCAGCCGTCACCGCTCTGGTAGCTTTTTTAAGTATAACTTTTAATTCTCCTTTCTTTTTACCTATTTCCACCCTACAAGGCAAGGCTTGATGACCATAGCGAATAATTACCTGACAATTTAAAGGCAAAACAGGCGGCTGAGAACTCATCCAAGTAGCTTGATTAACATAGAATTCTTTTTTCTGTAACAACTTATCACTCCAACTGCCAACTACCCAAAGAGTATTACTTTTTTTATCTTTTTTAGAAACATAATATGGACCCGTGCCACCAATTTCAATCCCTTTTCTTTGACCAATAGTATAAAGAGCTAAACCCTGATGTTGGCCAATTATTTCTTGACTATCTTCATGCTTAATTGGACCTGGGCTAAGTTTTAAATGACGCTTTAAAAACAAGCTATGCGCTCCTGAGAGAAAACAAATATCTTGACTCTCGGCCTTACTAGCAGTGGGCAAATTATATTTAGCTGCGATGGCCCTAACTTCTGTTTTAGTATATTTACCTAAAGGAAAGTATAGTCTTTGAATTTCCGATTGACTAAAGGTGTAAAGAAAATATGATTGATCTTTGTGCTTATCTTTAGCTCGATAAATTCTGCTTTCGCCCTCTTTATCAAGCCTTCTTAAATAATGACCACTAGCCACTCCATCAAAACCCATGGCTTTAGCTTTTTTCAGCAATAAGCCCATTTTTATCTGTTTATTACACACAACACAAGGATTAGGAGTGCGACCAGCCTCATACTCTGAGAGAAAATAATCAACCACTGTTTTTTTAAATTCTTGAGAAAAATCTAGGGTAAAAAAAGGTATGCCAATTTGAGCGGCTACACGTTTAGCATCTAGTAAAGATTCTAAAGAGCAACATTTATTTTCTTTTTTTTCAGGATCGCTCTCATCTTTCCAAAAGTTTAAAAAGACACCACTGATATCATAGCCTTGATTTTTTAATAATTGTGCACTCACCGAAGAATCAACTCCACCGGACATAGCAACTAATATTTTTAATGCCTTATTTTTTTTCATAAATTAACTCTAAAGATCAAGAATAATAGTGGTAGGACCATCATTAGTCAATTGCACTTTCATGTGCTTAGCAAATTGACCCAAAGAGACACTAATATTTAAAGCCTCCAGTTTTTGAACAACTACATCAATTAAGGGCTTAGCTTCTTCTGGGTGAGCCGAATCAAGGAAGCTGGGACGATGACCCTTGTCAGTGTTAGCATAAAGGGTAAATTGAGAAACTAACAAGACTGATCCACCTGCATTTAAGAGCGATAAGTTCATTTTGCCTTCATTATCCGCTATGATTCGTAAATTAGCAATTTTAAGCGCCATTTTCTCTGCCTGCCTGATAGTGTCCCCTGTTTTAATAGCAATTAATACTAAAAAACCAGACTTAATCTCACTAATTATTTTATCATCAACTGTAACGGAAGCTTGTTCCACTCTTTGAATAATAGCGCGCATATATTATAAGCTATTAAATAATCTTAGGTACTGCCTAGCCGTCTCTTGCCAAGAAAATAATTCTGCTTGTTTTTTGCCTTGTTTAATAAAATCAGCTTTTAAATCTTGATTATTAATCATTAATTCCAAGGCCTTGGCAATGTCATTAATATCGTAGGGATTAATAGTTAAAGCGGCTTTTCCTACGACCTCTGGCACACTTGAGACATTACTAGTAATAACTGCTAAGCCTCTGTCCATCGCCTCTAAAACTGGCAAACCAAAGCCTTCGTAATAAGAAGGGTAAACAAATACTTCTGCCTTTTGATAAAGCAATTCTTTCTGACGATTAGAAACATAACCTAAAAACTTTATATCACGACGATAAGGCGATTCTTCCCAGGCACGATAAATTTCTCGACTCCGCCACCCCTTAGCTCCTGCTAATACTAATTGAATATCGACTAAATTGATATTTTCATCCCGAAAAGTGTTATAAGCATGAATTAAACCCGCCACATTCTTCCGTGGTTCAATAGTGCCAAGATATAAAATAAAACGAGAATTTAAAGCGTGTTTTTTTAAAAAGTTTCTTTCTTCTTCTGGTCCAGGCAAAGGAGCGGGTGGATTAACGCCCGAATAAATAGTATGCACTTTAGTAGGCTCAACTTTAAGCAACTCAATTAAATCTTGACGGGTATTTTCAGAAACAGCCACAATAGCCGTCGCTTGAGTTACTAGCTTTTTAATCTGTAAAGATCGATGCCAAAAATTTTTCCGCCTACTAAAAAACTCCGGATAACGCAAAAAAGAAATATCATGGATAGTTAAAACATTTTTAGCATTCTTAGAAAAGTTACTAAAATTAATATGTGGTGACCAAAAAATATCTGAACCACCTACTAGCCTATCCAATTTAGGCCAAGCAAAATATCTCTGCAAACAATAATTAAAAATTTTATTAGGATAAGAAGTTTTGCAAATCTTTAAATTATCATGGTCAAAACGACCGATGCGAGCTCGCATATCACGAGCAGAGTTATAAAAAAGACAAAATTCATCACTTTTATCTAAGGCTAAAATGCTACGCAAAAGAATAGAAGTATATTCAGAAACACCACTATATTGCTTATCCATTAAAACCCTGATATCAACCCCAATTTTCATATTAATCCTCTAATTTAAGACCCTTTTCACTAATAAAAGATCTAAGTTGTTGGCTAAAATTTTGAACTGAATATTTTTCTGATTCAGCTCTAATTTCCGTACTTGACCACATTGTATGAGACATAAAGCGCCGGACGCACTCACTCACTGCTTTTGGTGTTTGTTCATTGAAAAATAAGCCAGTCTTCCCTTCTATGACTGTCTCGGTAGCGCCACCGCGATTATAAGCCAAAACCGGGCGACCAGAGGCCATAGCTTCAACAACAGTAATCCCAAAATCTTCTTCCTGAGGATTAATAAAAGCTAAAGCCTGGCTATAGAGCTTGGCTTTTTCTTCTTCGCTCACTCGACCAAGAAATTCAATATTTTCATATCCTTCTGCCAGGGCTTGTAAACGCTTGAGATCTAGACCATCGCCAAAGATTTTTAAACGAAAATCAGGTCCTAATTCCTTAAAAGCCTCAATCACCACATCCACTCTTTTATAAGGAGCCAAACGGCAACCAATTAAAAAATAGCTGTCTTCTTTTTTTTGTTGACTTAAATCACTGATATAGAACTTATCAGTTTCCACCGGTGGATAGATAATCTGTGAAGAGCGACGATAAAACTTTTTAATTCTCTTTTTAACTGTTTTTGAATTAGCAATAAAATAATCAACTCTTTGAGCAGCCGCAAAATCCCACAAACGTAATCTACCTAAAGTTAAAGAAATTATTTTCTTAATCCATTTATTATACTTTAATTCATTGAGATATTGATGGGCATCACTCCACAGGTAACGAGTGGGGGTATGGCAATAGCAGATATGTAAAGTTTCCGGCGTGGTAATTACCCCCTTAGCAAAAGCACTGGCATCAGAAATCACTAAATCAAAACCACGCAAATCAAAAAATTCAACTGCCATGGGCATAAAATACAAATACCATTTGTAATGCTTCACTCCTCCTGGCAACCTTTGAATAACTGAAGTTTCAATATGCTTGCCAGCAAAATTTTTAGCGACATTTTTCCGATCATAGAGCAAAGTATAAATAGGCGCCTCAGGAAAGATATCCGTTAACACTTTTAAAACTTTTTCTGCGCCCCCTTCTTGGGCTAAATGATCATGAATTAAAGCAACTTTCATGAGATAATTGTTATTCCGCTTGTCGATTTTTTAAAACCGCCAAAGGAGTTTTTAAAATAATAGAAATATCCATTAACATGGACCAATTTTCTAAATAATAGACATCTAATTTAACTTCTTCCTCAAACAACAAATCGCTACGGCCAGACACCTGAGCTAAACCGGTAATACCAGGTTTCACCGTTAGAGCTTTACGATGATGATTTTCATATTTAGCTACCTCTTCTGGCAAATGAGGTCGAGGACCAACAATACTCATCCGACCAATAAAGACTAGAAATAATTCCGGCAGCTCATCAATTGACCAACGTCTAATAAAAGCGCCAAATTTAGTTACCCTGGGATCATCCTTAATTTTTACCAAAGGTCCATCTGTCCGTAAATTCTTTTCTGCTAATTCATGATAACGCATACTATCAGAATTCACAATCATTGAACGGAACTTAAAGTAGCGAAAAGGCTGTCCACCCTCGCCCACTCTCATCACAAAAGAACCATCATCACGTTTAGCAAAAAAGACTGGACCGCGAGAATCAAGCTTAATGCCAAGCGCTACTATTAATAATAAAGGAGAAAGGAGGGTGATTAAAATGGAAGAAAACAGAATATCAAAAATTCTTTTCCAAATACGACCCCAGCCATCAAGAGTAGTTTTCTTCACCTCCACAATCGGAACACCAGATAAATCACTGACTTCGGTACGCAACACCTTCACTTCTAATAAATCGGCCACATATTTATAGGTGACATGATTATCTGAAGCAAAATCATATAAACGCAAAGCCTCAGCTTTAGTTAAGTTAGGATCGCTCTGCATCAGCTCATCTACCCTCTCTAATTTCATGATTTCTAGTAACTCATTGACACTTTCTAAAGAAAAATCTCGTAAACGCTTAACAACATGAAAGCCCAAACGAGGCTTAGCAGCAAATTCCGCAATTAACTTATCTGTCGTCTTACTATTCCCTACTAAAACAATGTTACGCACACCAACTCCAAAACGAAACAAAAAACGTCGCAGCCAACGCACCAATAGGCGACCAAAACCAACATAAATAATAGATAAAAGCCAAGTAGCAATCACAATAAAGCGAGAATCAAAAAGCTCTCTTCTAAAGAAAATAAAAATAGCGATTAAAGCCAAACCGGTAGAACAAGCTAAAATTACACGAGCTAATTCCTTAGCCGGATTAGCAGGACGATGAAAATTATATAAACCAGAAAAGGCAAAGACCAAAACCCAGGCAGCGGCAATAATTAAAGCTAAAGGCAGATAACTATTAAAAGGTAAATTAAAAATAATTGGCCTAATATCAGTTGTAATACTAGAAAAACGTAATTGGTAAGCAGAAATAGCTGCCAAAAAAATCAAGAGATAATCTAGCGGCACCAGTAGAAAACTAAAAAACAAATCAGGTTTTTTCATATTAAATTAAAAATAATAAAAACAATATAAATTGTTGAGAGGGCAAGCGATAAGCCGGATTCTGTCTTGAGCGGCCATTTATCTAGCTTGATTGTCACCAATCAAGTCAAGCGAACTACTTTTTACCTCGAAAAACAAGGCTTTGTTCTTGCTTCAGGCAGGGTTTACCCCGGACACGCCGTTACCGGCGGCCGCCAACTGTAAACAGTTGACTTTTCACCTTTCTCCGTCATAGACGGATAGTATTGTCTCTGTGGCACTTTCCCTGAGATTACTCTCGGCGGGTATTACCCGCTACCCTTTTTAATGAAGTCCGGACTTTCCTCTTCTTTAGCTTTTAACTAAAAAAGCGACCGCTTGCTTGCCCTAAACAACAACTTTATAATACTAAAAAATAAGGAAAAAATCAACCAAAATAACAAAAAAATCACCCTCCCCTCATCTTTGACAAATAAATTAATTTGTGATAAAGTTTAAAGCAGTAAAATTAGTTTTTTAACAATAAAAGCAGTAAAAATGGAAGAAAAAAATCTTGTCTTGCGTCGTCACACCTTGGATTACATCAAACAAGCAGTAGAACAAAAATTTCAAGGCCTAAATACAGGCTTAGAATTAATTCCTAGTTGTAAAAATCGCATTGAGGAGTTTGTCTGTCTTTTTGCTCTCTTTTCTGGTATCCAAGACCAAGGCTCTTTCATGAATGAAATACATTTCATGCAAAAACAAGACATGACCTATCGCCCGAATCTCATGCTCCTGGAAAAACTGTATCCCCTTCAAGCTCATATTGATAGCTTTGGCCGGGATCACAGCTTTAACCGCAGTAACCCAGGAGAAGCTGTCACAGCCGAGCATATTATTTTAGGGGGAATTTTCTCTCTGCCGGAAAAAGCTGCCCAATACTGGCTGGATAATCAAGTCAGACTGGAGCAGGAACTACGTCCAGAAATAAAGCTCACTTCTTTCAGTAATCGACGAAAAAAAGCCATTAGCAATTGGCAAATTATTCACGATTACCAGGTAGGCATGTATATTGACGACCACCTGCCTATTATCAGAAAAAAAATTATCTCCATTCAGGAGATAATTGATAATTCTGGAAAAATTTAATCGCCCAACCGGAGAAATAAAATATCTCCGGTTTTTTCTTACTCATTTTTCTCTGACTCATATTCTAATAAGACTTTTTCTGGACTTAAGATTCCTTGCCAAATTTTAAAATTATCAAAACGATAGCCAAAGACAGTGCTCCGCCATGTTAGACGATCTACTATGCCCTCGGTTGGCACTGGTAAGCGATATTCCTCTAATTTAAGAACGCCATCAACAAAAAACTGCCAACGATAACGATAATCATCATAAACTAAAGCTATATGATGCCAAAGATTGTCATGTGGTAAAATATTTTCTCCTTCCGCTAAAATATAATCAAATTCCCCTGTATTTAAACGCTGACGCCAAGTATCGCTGGTAAATTCTGCTAAAAATTGTTCACCACTAAAAAAACTTAAATGAAAACGACCACTAGCGCCCATTAAATCATTATTATTCTGATACCAAAAGGAAAGAGAAAAATTGTTCTTCTGTAAATCAGGCAAAGAAAAAATAAAAGGATCATGGGTCACTGGCGCTTTAATTGCTTTTCCGCTTAAACCATTATAATCCCTCATCTCAGCTGTTAATTCTAAGTTTAAAGCAGATATCTCATCGTTAGCTATTAAACCCTCGGCTTCATCAAATTGCCAAAAATGCTTTAAGCTTAAGTTTGGGGGAGTTAAAAGAGGAAATTGTGGATTAAAAGGAGCTTGAGCCTGAAAAATATCTAAAATATCTGTATCACTTAAAGAACGCTGCCATAGCGCTAAATCATCAATAATAATCGGACCCGCCACAGAAGCTAAGCGTAATAAATCAAAACCAGGAGCTAGGCCGCTAAAATTTTGAAAAAATAATTCTTGACCATCAATATAAAAGGCCCAATAATTATCAGCGGCTGCCCATACTAAAACTCCTTGATGCCACTCTCTGTCTCCATCTAAGCTATACTGATACGAACCCGAGAGACCAGGAAAACCTTCAAAATCTAAACGATCAGGGTAAACATCAGTTTTCAAATAAGCACCTTCCATTTGATTATGTAGAGAAAAATAAAAATGACCAAAATCTTCAACAATTTTAAAATTAAAGAAAAGGCTAAAATTTTCACCATTTAATTTAGGTTCTAAATTAATATCCAAAGGTGTTTCATTGTAATAGGGCAATCTCAAACCGCAACCAAAACGTCCAATCTGCCACGCATTAGCATTAACCAACAGATTATTGCTCTTATTAATCATTTCCAAAGAACTAGTAGCGCGACACTCAGAAAAAGACCAGAGACTAAATAATGAAGGACTATCAATGCCCGCTTGTAAAGTAAAAGGGGCTTCCTCCTCCTCATTTTCTTGTTCTTGCTCTTCTTCTTCATTTTCTTCTTCCTCCTCCTCTTCCTGCTCTTCTTCCTCATTTTCTTCTTCTTGCTCTTCCTCCTCCTCTTCTTCTTCTTCTATTTCTCCACCTAAAGGCCATAATAAAAAATCAGAAACATTATTGTCGCTATCGTAAATTGGCGGCCAATTGGCCTGAGAACCATCATTTAGTATATCTTCCAGCGTCGTAGCTGCTTGAGCTTTGCGACGTAATAAATGTTTTTCATCTAAAGCAGCTGCCGGAGCTTGACCTTCAAAATATGTTGCCTTGCCATAAGCTAAAAGATCAATAATATCTTCATCTTCTGGACTACTAACCGGACCTTTCGCTAAATAAATAGAATAGGCATCATTAGTAAAAGTAAAATCTGGACGTAAGGCAATCGCGTGAGCCGCGCTTTTTAAATCTGCTTGAGCATCATCACGAACAATGCGATAGGAGGAATTAGCAGCAATTACTCTTCCTCCTGGAAACAAAGCATCTGTCTCACTGTTGAAACGTAAAATAATGCCTGGATCAAGGGCAGTCTTAGCTTTTTCTAAACGAATTTCCCTGTCAGCTAAATTAATATCTTCTTCACCATAATTCCAAATCTCCAACCAATCATTTACCCCTTCCGCATAAAGACGACTAATCACTAAGGTGAGCGGCTTTATTTCCTCTTCGCTTTCCTCATTTTCTTCTGCTTGATTATTATTAGCAATAATAACTGGAGTAGAACTATTTTGACTAGCTGTAGTAGTAGTGGTAGCGACAGTTGACGAGCTAAGAGTTTGCAATAAAGGAGTCCAGAGAGCACTGGTAGCACTTTCTTGCTTATTGCTTTTTTTAGTAATTTCAATATTAGAACTAGAAGCTATATCTGAATCTTTAGTATTTACATCTAAGCGCACAGACTTATCTTCCTCTTTGAAATCATTTAATTTACTTGCTGACTCTTCTGCGATAGCTAATTTGCTAAAAACATCTTCATTAATTGGCGCTTCACTTATATCAGATTGAGGAAACTCGAACTCCGAATTATCCTCAGCGCTATCTGTTATGGATTGTGGTCTTTCTGCCACTACTAAATTATCACTGACTAATTTTTGTTTATTATCAACCACTACTTTTGGCTCTAAACTACTTTTTGTAGTATTAGCCACCAATAGCTCAGCGGAAGAAGGCTTATTAAAAACTCTTTTAACGCCTTGAGTAATTTGTTTTAAGCTAGATAAAGGATTATTAATTAAACTCCATTTTAAAATAATAGCCACATTATTAACCTTGCCCCTGACCTCAGTGTCAGCAAAATATGAACTAAGCTCAATATCTAACTCTTGATCTTCAAGACTACTTTGGAGGGCTTGGGTATAGGGTAAAAAAATATAACGATTACCATGATATTCTCGCCCCGCATTATAACCAATAATTTCTGGCAGTGGCAGAATAGTGCTATCTCGTCGATTAATTTTAGAAAATTCCCTCATCTCTGAAAAAACATCACCTTCATCATTATAGACACTAACATTATCGAAACCATCTGGAGTAATATCAATGGCATAATTATCACTATTATATTCTAATTTATCCAATCGGCTAGGATTATCAATATTAGCGCTTTCATAAAGTTTTTCCACGAGTCCCACGCAAGTCCAATCGCCACTCCCAGGTCCTTTTTGATGAGAAAAATCAAAATCATAAGCCAAGTCTGCATCTACTAAATTTTTAGCTAAAGCAACCACTTTAGCTCTTTGCCAAGGACTGGTATTTTTCGGTAATTTTACCGCCACTAATTCTTCGCCTAAGGATTCATTAATAAAATAACGAGCTGGTGTTTTTACCACCCCCGTACTTAAAGCCTCTACCACATAATGCTCACCATTTTCTTGGCCAATATAAATAGCCACATGCCCTGGATAGATATGCTTGATAATGCCATTCTTCTCTACCAACAACTCATCACTACTATAACCATACATCTTTCCATTACTAGAGGTACGATAGAGTAAAGTGCCTGGCTCTAAAGCAAAAACTGACTCAGCTAAAAGCAGATATAAAAATAATGATAGGCTAAAGATTAATAAATTAATTCTATAATTTTTCATAAAATTCTTGCCACTCGCGCTCACTTGGCATAGGCGTCTTAATTTCTATATTAAATTCTAAAGCTAAGCTATCAGCCGCTAAACCACGACTAATTGCATCTAAATTAATATTATGAGCAATAGTTTCTAAGCGTTTTTTTCTGCTTTCAGCTAAACCCAAATCTTGCTCAGCTAAAAGCCAAATTCTTGACCAACGTAAAGCTGGATCTAAGTAATTTTCTAAAGATTGTGATAATAAATCCCAGTCAGCTTCAGACCAAGCAAACAAATGAGATGGCCAAAGGGCAATAATTTTAAAAGCTTCGTCTAATAATAAATTAGACTCAGAACTTAAAATAATTTCCTTTACCACTAAAGCATTATCGGTATCTGGAAAAGCAGCTAACAAAGATAAGGCATAACTGCGATCCTCCTCACTTAAAGCAATATCTTGAATTTGTCGTCTTAATAAATCTAGCCAATTTTCATCTTTAAAAAACGGCGCAAAAGCTTGTACAATTAAAGCTTTATTCTCTAAACTGCTATGCTCTGATGCAATCACGCTCTCCAAACAAGAGGGTAAATTGCTTTGACCATAATCAGCCGCCATAATCTTAATCAAAGCTTTTTGTAATTCATTATTGTTCGTTTCAAAGAAAGCCCAATGACAACGCTTGTATTGCCACTCTAAATCTTGTAAATAATATGATCGCCACCTATCAGCGTATGATTGGCGCTCCAACAAACAAGACTCGCGACAAGAAGTGGAAAAAGTATTAACAAAATTTTGCCAAGCTAATTCAGCTTGTAATTCCGGCTGATAACTGGACCAAGGTCGCCACAATTGATAGCTGAAATAAATAATTACAATCAAAAACAAAATGCCAAGCAAAATAAATATCCATTTAGCCCTTTTCTTAACTGTTGTTTTTGATTTTTTTTCTAAAAAAGAAGATAGATTTTTTAACATAAATTGAAAGCCCTCAGACTCCGCTTCTTCCTGGGCGCGTCAGCAAGAAGCGGTAGTCTAAGTAGCTAAAAAAGCCCTAACTCTAAGATAGCAAAAGGTAGCTGAAGACAGCTGAAGATTGTTATAAAAAAGGAATAAAGGACAATACAACAAAAACACTCGCCGAAACGAGTGTTTTGATAAGATATTGAAAAATCTAAAAATTACTCCAAACTCTGTTCAAAATCTTTTTCTAAATCTTTTAAGAATTGTTCCACCATCGGACGCAGTTCTTCGTCAATTTGCGCTGCCATGACCGCTGCATCAATTGCTGCCTGAAAATTACCAGCCGCTAATTCTAACTTAGCTAAATTAATATAAACTGTGGTGTCCCTGCTACCCTTGGCAGCCAAAGCACGATAGGCTAAAAGCGTAATACCAGCTTTTTCTGGTTTTTCATAATGTTCTGTAATTACTTGCACCAACAAATCGGGCACTAAATTTTGACTACCTTTTTTTAAACAAGTATCCGCATAATCTAAATAAATATCTTTTTTAATCAAGAAATAATAATTAGCTAATTGACAATGATTTTCCACATAATCGGGATTAAAATTATAGGCAGTCAAAAAAGAAGATTCAGCCGCTTCTAAATCGCCACTATTAGCTTGAATTTGAGCTAAGACAAAATAAGCAGGAATACGTCTTGGGCTAACTTCAATTGCTTTTTGAGCCGCCACTTTAGCTTGCTCTGAATAATAGCGAAACTGATCTGGATCTTGATAAAAATAACGAGAGGCTACATCATAAAGCTGTGCTAATTGCATCTGCATTAAACTGTCTTGAGGATTATATAATAAATTTCGTTCTGCTAGTGATAAGACAAACTCTAAATTAGTTTCAATTTGATTAGCGGGTAAACGCGTTAAAATAGTGGGATTATTAATTACAAAATTAATTAATACACTACGTCCATCTCGATCCAAAACAGTCGCTGGCACAAAAGCGCTTTGAAAATCAGTAAAACCCCCTTCTACTTCACCGCTCATAATACGAGCATAAGCATCAATAGTCTTCGTCATCATCTTTAAAGGTTTAATATTAAATTGAGAAACAATAATTAGCGCTATCATCATAAAAAGAATAAATAGCACTCGTTCTTTTTTGGGAGATAGCTGAGAAGATTCTAAGACTTCCGTTTCTCTGTCTCCTGTTTTTAAAAAGATGAGATAAGCTACAGTGAGCATCAGACCCATATAGGTCACTAAAGAATCAAAAACTGCTAAATTTTGCACGAAATAAGCTGTAATTAAGGCAGCTAATAAGACTAATTCTCGCGCTCTATTCCCCTCTCTCCCAACTTGAATTCGCCAATTTTCTTTCTTAAGCGCTCTGCGCCAATCTTTAAATAAGAAGAAAAAGATACTTAAATAAGCCAATAAACCAACTATACCCGTGGTAGAAGCAATATCAATTAAATTATTATGTGCTCTATCAAAATAAGTTTCACTGGTGGTATAATTGAAAAAACTGGGATCAAACTGACGATCAAAAATAGCAGCATAATTACCCAAACCATTACCCAGCCAAGGATGTTGATTAAAATCACGCATTGCCCCTTCCCAAGATAAACGTCGCGTTTGGAAAGTAGCTTTATGCATACTTAAATTACTTAAAACCCTATTTGCCTTAAACCAATCTTGATTATATTGCGAGAATAATAAAATGATGCCAGTTAAAGCAATAATCACAACGCTTAAAGATAAACGCCTAATTTTCTTTTTTGTAGATAATATACCTAATAAAAAGAAAAGCAAAAGCAAACTACTAGCTAAACCAATAATTGCACCTGAAGTATTAGCCTTAAAAAAAGCTAAGAGCATAAAGATAATCGCTACATAGAAAGGCCATTGTTTTTTCCACTCAGTCTTTACAATTAAAATAAGGGCAAAATATAAATTAAAAAGTAAATAACCACTGATATAAGCCGTGTTCCCTATAGTCCCAATTCTCTGCATAAAAAGCACTAACATCGCTTCTACCGTTGCTACTAAAACAGAGGCACTTAAGAGCCAATACCAATCCTGCGCAGAACGGACAGTGGTAATAAGGTAGAGATAAAATAAGAAAAAGTGAAAAATATGAAATAAACCCAACATGCGCTCCACGTCTCCCCAAAAACTTAAATTAAAATCAATGCCGGTAAAAGCAGTTATTAGAATTACAAGCAAATAAGATAATAGGCCCCAAGTTACCAAAGAGCGATAAGGACGAAACTGGGGAAATTTAATCACTAGGAGCAACCAAAAAGGTAACAATAATTCCATGAGGATATTAAAAACAATTTGCTTAGAAGAAATATAAGGAAACAACAAGCCGCTAAACAATAAAAACACTACCCCTAAAGAAGCAAAAATTCCCCACTGTAAAATACGCTGATAAGTCTGAGCACGCATATAATTTTCTTAAATTATTTAATAAATGACTAAAAACATTATATAATAAGAAACTTAAAAGAACAAATTAAAAAACCGCCTATAAACATAAGCGGTTTAAAAAATAGATTAACGACCTTGACGTTTTTTGTCTTTAACAACAAACAAGAAAATCGTTAATAAAATAAAAATGAACAAAGTAGAAGTCTGAGCATAAAGCTCTAAATTCGTCACCAAGCCTAAAACTAAGACATTGATGAATAAATATAGTACTTTAAACCACGCACCTCTAGTAATATCGCCAATCATTGAAGCGATTAAGATGGGGATGTACAAAACAGCCAGCACAGACATCAAGGCGTAAGGCGAAATAATGGCTAAGATCACAACCGCTAAAAGATAAAGCAATAAAAATATTCTTCTATCTCGATAATCAGACCTTATGCGCAAAATTGGCACCAACACCATGCCTAAAAAATACAGAATTAACATGAGTTCATTCATGGCTTGTAAAGATTATAGATAATACCAATAAACAAAGAAGGGGGCAGTGATAATTGAAGTCATGCTCATCAGCTTAATCATAATATTGATGGCAGGGCCAGAGGTATCTTTTAAAGGATCCCCTACGGTATCAGCAATAACCGCGGCCTTATGGGCTTCGGAATGTTTGCCACCAAGATTATCAGCCTCAATATATTTCTTTGAATTATCAGCGCCACCACCTGCATTAGCTTGAAATAGCGCCAACAAAACACCTACCACAACTGCACCCATTAATTCACCGCCCATCATTTCAGGTCCACCCAAGAAGCCAGCTAAAATAGGAGCTGAAATAATCAATAATGTGGGCAAGATAATTCCTTTCTGAGCGGCAGCAGTTGTAATTTTGACACAGGCATTATAGTCAGGTCTTTCACCAAAGACATGAAGGCCATTTTTAAATAATCTTTTAGATTGTTTAAGAATTTCCTTAATCATAGCCTCAGCTGCTACGCCCACAGATCTAATTAATTCTGCATTAGAAACGTATATTACGGAACCACCAATCATTAAGCCCACTAAGACATTAGGATTATCCAAGGAGATGTTAAATTGTGCTACATCTAAGCCTTTCTGAATCAAAGTTTCTTTTACCACTGTAACATAAGCGCTAATCATCACTAAAGCAGTCATAACGGCTGAGCCAATAGCAAAGCCTTTTAATTTAGCAGCTGAAGTGTTACCAATAGAATCCAAAACATTAGTCACCAACAAAGCTTCTTTAGGAGCACCTAACATTTCATTCATACCTTGAGCATTATCAGCAATCGGCCCTTCGGTGTCATAAGCCAATAAAAGAGCTAAGGGGGAAATCATGGCCATACCAGAAATAGCAATAAAAACTAATTCAAAGCCAGTAGGAGCAATTTTATAAGTAAAATAGATGCCTAAAGCTAAACACATTACAGTAACACCGCTACTACTAAAGCCTGTTTGCAACATTCTAATCAAAATACTAGCTTCTCCTGATACAGCCGCTTTAGCCATTTTGAGAACCGGCTGATAAACATAAGAAGTATAATATTCAGACAAGAAAGACAAAATATTAGCTAGCACTAAACCAACAATTACAGCATACCAGAATTGCACTCCGACTGTATTAATCGCCGAAAAGTAAGTGCCAATTAATAATAATAATGAAGTAATTAAGAAGCCTAACTGTTGAGAACGGGCCACTTTTTTTTCATTATTACTACGAGCCTTAGATGTTAAAAGTCCAATCATGGAAGCAAAAAGCCCCATAACAGGAATAGAAAAAAAGAATAAAATTCCTTTTTCTGCGCCACCAAAATCTTCTAAACCCATTAAAGAGGCATCTCTGAAAGCAGTGGCAAATAAAACCGTGCCACCAACTATCATAGCTAAAAAGGTTTCATAGAAATCAGCGAACATACCATTAATATCGCCCACGTTATCACCAACATTATCAGCAATAGTGCCAGGATTAAGAACGCTATCCTCTTCTAATTGCAGAATCACCTTTCCAGCATAATCAGCGCCGACATCAGCAGCTTTAGTATAAATACCACCGCCACCACGAGCAAATAATGCATATAAACTAGCTCCAAAACTAAGAGTAGTGGTAATAAAACCGAGCAACACTAACATCAACAAGGAATCACCAAACATGCTAGCAGACTCAAAATAATAAATTACCCACCAAGCTATACCTATATCCAACAAAGCAAAGCTATGAACAAATATACCAGCCATTGCGGAGGCGTATAAAAGCTTATTTTTAGCTTTTTTTAGGCCTAATTTTGAGGCTTCAGCCACTAAAGCATTGTAGATTGTTGCCACATGAAAACCAGCAAATCCAGCCACTAAAGACAAAGTTGCTCCAATAGGCAGATAAATAACGGTATAAATTGTGGCAACAAAAGCATTCAAATACAGAATGTAGAGCACAATCATCATGCTCAGAAGCACAAAGGCAAATAATTTGCTTTGTTTTTTTAGATAGACCCAGCCTGCATTAGCAATAATTTTAGTTAATTCTGCTAATTCAGGATTGATAATTTTTTTATCAGACAAGAAGTACATCAATCCCACTAAAATAAGCCCTAAACTAGAAGAGCCTATTAATAATTGAATAATCAGAACAATGGTTTCCATTTTTCAGGTTTTAGGTTAATAATTGTTAAAGAACTTCATATTAATTTAGCACTTCACAGCAAAAAGTCAATTATATATTGACTAATATAAATATTTATGATGTAATAGTAATACAATATTTTCTAATGTTCATTATAAAAAATCATTATTATGATTACTGTCTTAATTGACCACAAAAACAGGCCTACTAATAAAAAAATAAACAAAGAGCTTACCCCGTAAGCTCTTTTTCTTTTGCTATAAAAATAATTAAATTATGATTTAGGTAAATCCATTATCTTATAACTCACCTTCACGTCTAAAGGTAATTCAGTTAATATCATTTCTTTGCTAGCTTTTATCTCCACTAAACGCAAATGATAGCGCCCAGGGCCACTAATAGTTAGGCCTTGAATATTGTTACGATGACGAAAACGTAAAACCCCTGCTTTAATTGTCAACTTATTATCAAAACTATTAAGCACTTTTCCTTCAGGGTTCACTAATTCTGTTCTGATAGTTAGAGTCTCTTCTGCAAGAGCCTCTTCTCTCACCCAATAACTCACTAATTGCAACTGCACAGAAATTAATAAATTATTTTCTAAAGCATTGGCTTTATCTAAATTAATATTTAACTCTTCAATCGCGTTAAATAAGCTAATTAAATTTGTTTCTTGATCAATGCTAGATTGTTGACACAAAATACTCCAAACATGTTTCATATATTTATCATTAATTTATAAAGTTAATCTATTTTTTCTGTAAATAAGTTTTGACAGGCAACAAAAGCAAAGAACCTAAAACTGAAAAAATTACTACCAAGACAATTAAAGAATGAAAACCAAAACTAGCTGCAATGTAACCTCCTAAAGCCGCCATAGCCGCACTTGTTAAATCAACCAAGGTAAAATAAACACCCCATTCTGTTCCCTCTTTCTTTTTGTCTATATGACGGGTAAAAATAACCATATAAGTCGGAAAGGTAAAAGCTGTAAACAAACCCAGAAAGAACTGAACAATGAATAACTCTAAAGGAGTAGAAATAAATAAATAAGCCAAAGGCATTAAAGCAATCAACAGAGAAAATACAAACATTAACCAAAAATCATCCCTTTCACCTTTAATCTTATCAATCACATAAGCAATAGGAATTTGCATGATACTTTTAGTCAGTAAATAAATACCAGCGGCAATACCCGCGACCGCTTCATTGCCGCCAACTATATAATCCTCGATAAACAAAGCAAAAATTGGACCCAACAAACCAGCGGCTCCCATTATCACTGTGTCAGAAACAATTAAGAAGCGGATAACCGGATTCATGCCTTATAAAAAATAATTTTTAAAATTCATTGTTTTTTGTGCGTTGCCATATATTAATTATACAATTGAATTATATCAAGTTCTAATCTTTATCACAATTAAAAAACTCGTAAATATTACGAGTCTTTTTTATTATAAATACTTTGCCCCTCAAAGTATGGTTTATAAATTATTTTTTATCTTACCCACAATAAAATTTGTCTAGAACGCATGAGTTTGTCATATTTAGCTCTTAACAAGCGACGATCACGGGAAGAATCTCGACTAGCAATGTAGATAAGTTTTTTTTGAGTTGAAAAGATGGAATTAATCATATATTTAAAATTATTTTATTAGTTATTTAATTAATATAATTTATTTTTTATTATTAGACTCTAGCCAAGTCTCTTATCACCTTAATCACCACTCCTCTTACCTCTACTTCTTTTCTAAAAATAGGCTCATAATTACTATTAGCTGGTTGCAGTCTAATGCGATCTTTTTCTTTATAGAATTGTTTTAAAGTTGCTTCATTGTCATCAATAATAGCTACGACTGTATCACCATTACTGGCCCAAGCTTGTTTTTTAATAATTAAATAATCCCCCTCTAAAATACCATCTTCAATCATAGAATCACCTTTCGCTCGTAAAGCATATAAATCAGAAACATTAAAGCGAGTATCACTACTAATTTCAATTGACCTATCACTCTCCTCTAAAGCTTCTAAGGGCTCACCACAAGCAATTGTACCAACTAGGGGAATGGAAAGACTGGAAGCTAATTTCATCTTCACTAATTCTAAACTTCTAGCCGCCCCCTTTACTCTTTTTAAAAAACCTTTAGTAATTAAATTAGTAACATGTTCGTGAATGGTAGAAACCGCTGAAGCACCAAGCGCTTCTTTAATTTCATTCAGCGAAGGCGCATAGCCATAGTCCTGTTCGTAAGTCGTAATGTAATCTAGAACTGCTTTTTGTTTTTTAGTTAAAATAGCCATATTTATTCAAGTTTTTATCAACACTATCATTATAACCGAAACTAAACCGAAAGGCAAGAGTAAGGCCTGTGGATAAGTATAATGTTCTCTTTTGCCTTTATTTATTAATAAAAAAGAAACACTTTAAAAGTAAAACGTTTCTTTTTTATAGAGTATAATAAATTTTTAACTAAATTGTGGTCATGACTTTCAAGGCCTTGGTAATCTTAACTAAATCACTTATTAAAATATCAATCTATTGTCCCTCGGCAAAGGTCAATAAGTAATTATAATCACCCTCATCCGCTTTTCTTAAAGCAGCAAGATAGCGCGAACGCTCATCATTCATGGCCTCTAAATCAAGCTTACCCCAAGAAAAAATATCTTTATAAAAAACCTTCTCCATCATAATATCAGCAATCAAGCGAGAGTGCCGGCCATTACCATTTACGAAAGGATGAATCTTGACTAAACCATGACTCAATCTTATGGCAATTTCTTCTTCGGAAAAAGTCTTATTACCTAACCAATAATAGCAATTATCAAGCAGCTTCTTAATCTCAACACTGATGATACGCCAATCAACGCCAATACTTTTATCACTGCGGCGGAATTCTCCCGCCCAAGCCCAAACATCGTCAAACATTTCACGATGCAAATCTTTCACAAACTTCTCGGTTAGCAATTTCTCAACTTTAAGCTTTTTGTCAGCTAATCGTTCAGTGGCTTTATCAATATTTTGTTACTCGAACTCATCAAGATCTTGGCGGGTAGCAATACTACCCACTTTCAATCCTTCTTTCTCTTCTTCACTTAAAGGTGTTTGCCCTATTCCGTAGTCCAAGCTTAATCCCATATAAATTTTGATTTCTTATTTGCCAGCTCAATGGATTTTTCTTTAATAGCTCTTTTCAATCTTCTCTTAGAATTAGCCTGATCTTCTAATTGCATAGTTTTGTGAGTTCTAAGCACTATCTTTTCCGCCGACTGTCTTGCCTTAGCCTGAAGTATTCCTTCTAAATTATCTCCTGGGTTATAGAAACCATAGATCAATTTTAATCCTAGAGCCTGAGCAGCTTTATCTAAAGCCTTGAGGCTAATAGAGCCTTCTCTTTCCCTTTTTTCCATTTCCCGAATTCCCTGAGCTGTCATCTTCATTTTTTTGCCCATCTGCTCCATGGACATGCCCAAAGATAATCTGACAGTGTTAATCCAGCCACCAGAAAAAACAAAAGACTCTGTCTTTTTAAAAGCCTTTATTTTTTTATCTAATTGTTGAATTTGTAGGTTTTGTCTCATATTAATAAAGTTATATGTTTAAATTTAATATGTATATTTAAATATATATGTTTAGTTTTACTAATATTAAACAATTATTATTTATTTAATATTAGCTAATTACACTATATACTAATATTTATAAATTGTAAATACATTTTGCTATATAGTCTATATTTAACCAAGATAGATTCGTTAACACTAAATATTATATTTAAGATGAGATGCTTCTACATTTTTAACTAGTTTGAAATAAAAAAATTAAATCAATTAATTTTCATTTACTTTAATTTTTTTAGCCCTTTCTTGTAACCTAAAGTCTTCGCATTCTGACTACTTATCACCTTCTTACTTGTCTTGGCTTCAATCTCTCGTCTAGCATTGCCAGCAACATCTCCACCCTCACGAGCCACAGCTTTGTTTTCATCAAGATTTTTTGGCTCATATGTTTGAGATATCTCGGTGGTGGCGGTCTCGGCCAACATGTTTAAAACTAATTCTAAATTAGTCATATTATCACGCAAATTTTCTTTCTTTAGATCTTTTAGTTGTTTATATTCCTTCGTGGTCATACCTGTCCAGGCTTTAGTAATTTCATTGGTTAAAATAGCAAATTCCAATCCCTCTTTAACACCACGCTGTTCCCATTCGTCAGTTAGAGCTTTACGAATTTCAATACTTTTAAGTCTTTGATTTATCCACTCCCGACTATAGCCTTTTTGTAAATAAGTTTTAAGGGCACGATTAATAGCTAATTCAGGATCAGCTGTTTCCTCTAATCTTTCGTAGCCAACCTGAGCCAACCAAAGCTTGAAAGGCTCGGCTTTAGGAGAAGGAATAGATTGGATGAGGCGAAGCATTGTTTCGGTATCGGCTGAGTCAGAGCTATAATATTTGCCATCTTTAGCTATAAATTTCAGTTCGTGACATTTTGTCACGATCTCACTTCCCTCCTGTTTAAGTCTTTGCTTTAACTTCCTCCAATAAGCACCCGCATCAATACTATTAGTTAATACTCTAACAACATCTATTACTGAAAAGTACCACAACTCTTTTTCTCTGTCGAAATGACGACGAATTTGTTTGCCAGCAAAAATAGCAATTGCCTCTTGTTTTGATTTTTTTGACATAAATGGTTATTTAACTAAAAACCATATTAACTAACTAAACCACTGTAGTTCTTACATAATACCATAGCTACCTTGATTTAAAAACGTACTACTTCAATATATCACAAGTGAAATAACAATCTGCTAACAAATAACAAAAAGCCCACACATTCAATGCGAGCTTTTTAACTACTAAAAATAAACAATTTCAAAGCGTGACAGATTGTCACGCTTTCATTTAATTCCCCAACCTACCTACCTGCCGGAGGCTAAGCTCTGATAAGCTCTCCCTAAAAGAAAAGCCCCACTAGCAATTAGCGGGACTTTTAAAGAGGTCAACAATTCATTTATATTATTTTATAATAGTTATGTTAAAGCTGTTTCTTGAGATTAATATTTACCGGAATATCAGCCACCTTAATAAAATTTTTAGCTTCTTTATATTTTACGACAATAGAATATTTCCCTTTATCAGTAAAACCAAAGCCAGTAATTTTTGAAGTAGCGCGTAGTCGCATACTGCCTTTAGGTATTAAACAATCCTGTTCAAAGGTATTTAATGTTGTACCCTGGGGGTCAATAACAGATACTGATAAACTAAATTTACGATCCTTTTTATCATTCTCATCAAACCAAAGAGTAACCACATGAAAAGATAGTGGCAAAAATTTAACTACTTGCCAATCCATTTCTTCCTTATAATTAATTGTGATTTCATCTAAAGTTTCAAGCAGACTTAAAGAATTAGTCTCACCATCAACTATTGAATTTTTACACACAACTGACCAAATATTTTTCATAATATTATTATTTACTAGTATTAGTATATGTATGATAATTAATATAATAACGAAAACCTTCATTAGCGATAGTAAAATTCTGCTGACTAACAGCCATGTCGTTATTGCTTAAAATTTGAATATCTTCAAGATTTATTTTCTGTCCAGTGATGGCATCATAGCCATCAATGAGCATTTGAATTTTTAAAAACTTAAATAACTTAAATAACATTTTTGCCCCCATATTATAGTTATCAGCGTTCTCAATTTGAGAAATAATTCTTTGCGTTGTACCCGTCTTTGCTGCTAACTTTTCTTGTCCTAAATTCATATTCTTACGAGCCTTATATATGGCATCACCAATACCCATTAAGAATAGACCTAACTGCATGTCTTCTTTTAATTGTTTTCTGTTAATTAGTGGCTTTTTCATATAATTAATTTAAATAGTTGTTTATTTCTTTATTGATATAATATTTTTTATTATCTTCTTTATATTCTTCATAATATAATTGTGCTTCATCTAATTTACGTTTTGTCTCTCTATCAACTGACCCACCTTCTTTGTAACCATCACGCTTATGAAAGCCAAGCAGCAGCACCAGTCTATTGTTTGAAATGTCTGTAAAATATGGAAATCTAATCAAATCCATACTTCTTTTTATTCTAATTTCTATAGCATCATAAGCTCTTAATTTTTTTAAATATTGTCCCCCAGGCTCTCCTCTGCGACTTAGCGCAAATTTAAAAGCTATAAAAACTTTATTTCTCTCTGCAAGACGTAAGTCTAAGTTTTTACCATACCTAGATAATAGAAATTGTAGCACAGGCGCAGACTCATAATCTTTGTCTCTGCAGAAAAAAGCTAACTTCATGAGTATTATTTACATTATTTATATATATTAAATTATAAACATATTATACCCTATCAGGAATATTTGTCAAACCTCAAAAAATTCTTATCAATCTAAACCCCTACCTACCTGCCGGAGGCTAAGCTCTGATAAGCCTACCCTAAAAAAAGCCCCACTGGCAATTAGTGGGACTTTTAAAGGCAGTAAATAATTAATTTATCTTATTCGCCAACGGCAATCTTATAGATATTTTCATTAGAGATGCCAAGAGATAGGCTTCTAAATAAATCCATTAAATTATCTTGGCTGACATCATGACGATAACCGTTGACATCAATATAGCTAATTCTACCCGCACTCTCTACTCTCAGTAATAGCTTACCAGCTAATCTTTTCATTAAAGCCGCATCACCTTTTTGCTCACTATCAGGAGTTGGTAATTTTTCTAAATTAGCTTCACTAATCCCTAAAGACAAGCTTCTAAAGAGATTTAAAGCATTATCCATGGTCACTAAATAACGCTTATTATCCTCTGGATTTACATACCAAATCACCCCGCCCTTCTCTACTTGTAATAATAATCTACCAGCTAATCTTTGCGCTAATTTAGCATCTACATTCTTCACTAAAGCCTTCTCGGCCGCTAAAGTCTCAGCGGTCGTATCTTTAGTGCGAGTAATTTTAAAGTTAGTCACTAAACTAGTCTGTTTGCTAATCGGATCATAGG
>JAVEZP010000003.1:0-87170 GCA_034002925.1 Patescibacteria group bacterium
TGGGATACAACCGCTCCTGTAATTACTACTAATACAATCAATCCAAATCCAACTGGGGATACCACACCTTCTTTAGATGGTAATGCGGTTGATTTATTTAGTTCTATCAGCTCAGTGGAATATAGTTTAAATGGAGTTGATAATTGGACTGCTTGTATAGCGGTGGATGGTGCGTTTGATAGTTTAGATGAAGATTATGTGTGTACAATTAGCCCCGCTTTAGAGGCAGGTGGTCACACTATTTATCTACGCGCTACTGATGCGGAAAATAATGTTAGTGATGGCTCTCTGACTAATTCTTTTGATGTTGATGGTTCTTTAACAGACCTTCCTACTTTAATTTATCCAATAGCTGGTATTTCTATTCAGCCCCAAGAAGTTTTAATTAATTGGGAAATCCCAAGTATTAATAATTTAACTAACTTTCAAGTAGAATATTCTGATGATAATGGCTCTACTTGGTCTGTATTAGCTAGTTCTTTAGCCTCCACTACCACTAGTACTAGTTGGACAATAGCTGATGACACAAATATTGAAGAAAATATTATTAAAGTGACTGCCTCTGATTCTTTTGGTGGTAGCGCTACAGCGGAATCAGGCGTCTTTATTATCGATGATACTGTACCTGTAATCACCATGAATAATTCTTTAGGCACTATTAGTGCCCCAACTGCACCTACTGCTATTGTGACTGATAATTTTGATGATGAGACAGAGCTGGTATATAATTGGTCCTCTCTTAGTGCTCCTGTGGGCGGAAGCTTAGGATTTGCTAGTACAACTATTTTAAATCCCACTTTATCCGGCAATACTTCTGGTGATTATGTGGCTGAATTAACAGTGACTGATAGGGCGGGTAATTTAGCTACTAGCTCCGTTGCCTTTACTTGGTATATTGCTCCTTCTGGCGGCGGCGGAGGCGGCGGCGGAGGCGGCGGCGGAGGAGGTTCTATTAATTATTGTACTCAAGTAGAATATAGTTCATGGAGTGCTTGTGTTAATGGTTTTCAGACTCGTACAGTGCTCACTTCTTCCCCAAGTAGTTGTTCTTTAACCACTGAACAACAATTAGCTTTAACTAGAGTATGTCAAGTTGATATAGTGGAGCCTCCAACCGATCCTGAGCCCACACCTACAGATCCTAGCTCTCCTTTTGACCCAGAGGCAGGTGATGTAATTGAAGCAGCTAGAAAGAATTTTACCGAAATTGATGAAGCTATGGTCGGAAATTTATTAGGGAAGATAGTGTTGCAAGTAGAAGACAAGGGCAGGGCTTGGTATATTAATCCTAAAGATGGTCGTAAGTATTATTTAGGCAGACCTACTAACGCTTTTCAGGTAATGCGTTTAATTGGTTCTGGTATTAGTAATGTTAATTTAGATAAAATACCAGTAGGCATTATTGATGGCAGCTTAGAAATGGATATTGATAGTGATAACGATGGCTTACCTAATAGATTAGAAGAAGGCTTGGGATCGGATTTTAATAAAAAAGACACAGATGGGGATGGCTTCTCTGATTATGAAGAAGTAATTAATGGTTATAATATTTTAGCCCCAGGAAAGGTTAGCGTGGATGCAAATTTTACCAAGAAACATAGCGGCAAGATATTTATTCAAGTAGAAAGGAATGGTGAAGCTTGGTACATTGAGCCAAATAGTCAGAAACGATATTATTTAGGTCGGCCAGTAGAAGCTTTGGCGATTATGCGTACTTTAAGTTTGGGTATTAGTAATGCGAATTTAAATAAGATTCCGGTTGGTAGTTTTGAGGGCTTAGTTGATTAATGCTTTATTTTAATAAAAAACTCTCTGCAATCAGGGAGTTTTTTATTTGTCTTTTCGGCTCTTTTAGTGTTATAATTAAATTAAATTATATGATGACTAATAATTTTTTACTTTCTATTTTACAAGTTTTTGCACGTTTTATTGCGGGTGTTATTTTCTTTCCTTTTTGGTGGTATAGTGTTGGTTTTGGTCGTTTTGTGACTAAAGTTTTTCGTTTTTGGCAGGAAGAGCAGAGGATTCTTGGTTTTAGTGTATGGCTTAAAAATATTTTTGTGCCCATGTATGGTCAACGTGATTTCAGTGGTCGTTTAATTAGTTTTTTTATTAGATTATTTCAAGTTATTTTCAGAGGCTTAGCTTTATTATTCTGGGCTTTATTATGTTTAATTTTAATTATTTTCTGGTTGCTTCTGCCTTTCTTGTTAATCATAGCCATTGCTTTTCAGCTTTCTTCTTAATATGTCAAATACAGATTTAAATATCATAAATAATAAGGATCATGGACCAGGCATATCTTGGCAAAACTGTTTTTTTTATTGGCGCTTACCCTTACATAAAACTACAATTATTCTAGATCGTTTTCGTAAGAAATTTGATCGTTTGCTTAATTTATTGGCTACGATTATTGTTATCTTTGGTATTTTAGCACTATTACTTTGGTATTATATTAATTTAGAGCTTTTAATTGAGCAGCCTTTGGCTATTTTGCCTTTTTGGTTACATCAGCATCCTCTCATCTTATTTTTCTTGTTAGCTGCTTGGGTAGCTTTGTTTTTAATATATCGTCGTAGCGAGCTAAATGTAAAAGCTAAAAAAATTCATCATAAATATTGGCAGCAATTAACACAAGGCAAAGAAGCACAACGTAATATAGCTGATTTTCTTGGACCTAAAATTTTACGTATTATTGAAAATTCTTATTTATTAGCTCAGAAATTTAATCAGTCAGAAATTTCGGTTTTGCATTTTTTTAGAGCATCATTAGCGGAGCCACAGGTACAAAATATTTTTATTCGTTTAGGGGTTGATGCTAAGAGTTTAATTGAAAAAATTGACAGAAATCTATCAAGCACAGCTGTCGTTACAGAATTTGATTTTGGATTAAAGCTAAAAACCGCTTTAATCTTGGCCGGTATTGATGCCATTACTAGAAGGCAGGATCGGATTGAACCAATCAATGCTATTTTATTCTGTTATCAACAAGATGAGTTGCTGGCGGAAATCCTTTATGATTTAGAAGTTGATGAAGATAAGTTGCGCAATGTCTGTGAATGGATGCATATTAATCGTTGGTTACTGGAGCGTTATCGTGCTTATAGTCGAGCGGCTGCGTTTAAGCCTGGCAGTGGCATGGATCGAGCCTACACTTCAATTGCTACTCCTACTTTAGATCATTTCTCTCATGATCTTACTCTGCAAGCAAAATATGGCAATTTAGAAATGTGTGTTGGTCGTCAAACGGAAATTAACGCTATTTTTGAAAATATTGAAAGTGGTCATAATGGAGTCTTATTGGTTGGTCCTAGTGGAACAGGCAAAACTGCTGTGATTCATGGCTTGGCTCAGTTAATGGTAGAAGAAAGGGTGCCCACTTTTTTACAAGACAAACGTTTGGTTGAGATAGATATTTCTCGTTTAGTAAGTGGCGCTTCCCCAGAAGAAGCTAAAGCTCGGTTGTTAGCTTGTATTAATGAAACTAATAGGGCGAGAAACATTGTTCTTCATATTGCTAATATTGAGAATTTAATTGCTGGCAATAATGTAGGAGGAGATAGTTTAGATTTATCTGAAGTTTTGGCTGAATCTTTAAACAGGCGACAAGTATTTTGCATAGCTACTATTAATTCAGAAAATTATGCTAAACATTTAGAAAATTCTGCCATTGGTCAGGTAATGACGACTGTTGGTATTCAAGAACCAGATGTTAATCGAGCTATCTTGATGTTAGAGAGCAAGGTGTCTTGGTTAGAATCTAATTACAAGGTTTTTATAGATTATAATGCTATTGAACAAGCTGTGAACATGTCTGATCGTTATTTACACGATCGTTTTCTACCAGCTAAAGCCGTTGATCTCTTACAAAGCGCGGTTTTAAGTGCTCGTAAAGAAGCTGGTCATAAACAAGAAATTATTTGTTCACGTGAACATATCGCAGCTGCTATTAGTGAATTAACTGGGGTGCCAGTACAACAATTAACAGCTGATGAAGGACAAAAGCTATTATCTTTAGAAACAAATATTCATAAGCGCATGATTGGGCAAGAGGAGGCAGTATCGGCTGTAGCTGCTAGTTTACGTCGAGCGCGTACAGCTTTAAAGGATGTAAAAAGGCCAATTGCTAGTTTTTTGTTTTTAGGCCCGACTGGTGTGGGTAAAACTGAATTAGCTAAAACTGTTTCAGAAATTTATTTTGGTAATGAAGAGTACATGATTCGTCTTGATATGAGTGAATATCAGCAGGCTGATAGTGTGCGCAAGATGATTGGTGATGTCGATGGCACTTTAGGATATCTTACAGAGGCAGTCAGAAAAAAACCTTTTGCTTTAATTCTATTAGATGAAATTGAAAAGGCTCATCCGGATATTTTAAATCTCTTTTTGCAGATTTTAGATGATGGTCGTTTAACTGATGGTCAAGGCAGAACTATTAGTTTTAGCGAATCAATTATTATTGCTACTTCTAATATTGGCGCTATTTTTATTCAAGAACAAATTAAAGCGAATGTAGCTATTGAGCAAATTAAGACTGAATTAATAGATCGGCATATTAATAAATTCATGCGCCCAGAGCTGGTGAATCGTTTCGACGGGATTATTGTCTTTAAACCTTTAAGTCAAGAGCATATTTTTCAAATAGCCGCTTTGATGTTGAAAAAAATTAAAAATCGTCTCTTGGACAAGGGAATTGATTTGAAAGCTGATAAGGAGGGAGTGAGAATTTTAGCCGAGGGTGGTTATGATCCTAAATTTGGCGCCAGACCTTTAAGACGTCTTTTACAGGAAAAAGTGGAAGATGAATTGGCTAATCTAATTTTAGCCGGTACTTTAAATCGTCGTGATACAGTGGTGATTGATAAAGAAGCGAAAATCAGTGTTATTAAGGCAAAAAAACTATAAATTTATATGATATCGGCTTTGGATATAATTGGCTTTTTATTGCTTTTCTTTGTTGCTTGGATCTTAACTCAGGCATTAAGAAAACTGTCTTTGCGTTGGCAAATTGTTGATCGACCTGATAATGAACGTAAATTACATCGCCATGACATGCCGTTAATGGGTGGCCTGGCTATATTTATCGCTTATTTTGGAGCGATTTTTTTGTCTTTGCCGCGTTTATTAAGTGGTGATTTAAATTTTAACCATTGGTTGTTTTTTGCTATTGGAGCTACTTTTTTAATGATTGGTGGTTTTTTAGATGATAAATATAATCTTTCAGCTCGTTGGCAAATTATTTTTCCAATTTTAGCAGCTATTAGTCCTATTATTGGTGGTGTAAGCATTGAACGCTTGTCTAGTCCTTGGGGCGGAGTAATTAGTGTTTCTTTCTTTTTAAGTGCAGCCTTAATAATTACTTGGTTATTGCTCATGATGTATGCAACTAAATTGTTAGACGGTGTAGATGGTTTAGTGTCTGGTTTAGGAATTATTGGAGCGATAGTTATTTTCTTATTTACTTCTAGCGCTCAATATTATCAGCCTGATATTGCTTGGGCGTCTATTTTATTTGTTTTTGCAATTTTAGGTTTTTATGTTTTAAACTTTTATCCTGCCAAGATTTTTTTAGGTGAAGGAGGCTCATTGTTAATTGGTTATATTTTGGGAGTGTTGTCGATTATTTCTGGGAGTAAAATTGCCATTGCGCTGTTAATAATGGCGTTGCCAATGATGGATTTAGCTTGGACTATCATTAGAAGATTATTAAAAGCAAAAAATCCTTTTCAGGTAGCTGATCGTGGCCATTTACATCATCGTTTACTTAAATTAGGTTTATCTGCCCCACAAACAGTTTTAGTTTTTTATAGTTTCGCTTTAATTTTTGGTATTAGTGGTTTATTTTTACAAAGTCAAGGAAAATTATTAGCACTGGCAGCTTTATTCTTTATTATGTTAGCCTTGGTTGTCTTTTTTGCTTGGTGGGAAAAAAGACTGAAGCCTAGCCTATTATTACATATTTGTTGCGCTCCTTGTGCGTCTTATATTACTTTATTTCGTTTATTGCCTCGTTTTCAGGTGACTTGGTATTTCTATAATCCAAACTTATCTTCTTTGGAAGAATATCAGCGTCGTTTACAGGCTGCACGCAGAGCAGCTAAAATCATTGGCGTAAAATTAATTGCTGCTCCTTATCGACATGAAGCATGGCGCGACTTGGTTAGAGGCAGGGAACTGGATCCTGAGCGTGGCCCTCGTTGTCAATTATGTTATCGTGAGCGTTTAGAAGCGGCCTTTCGTTTAGCCAAGGAGAAAAGATTCGCCTATTTTAGCACTAGTCTTTTATCTAGTCCTTATAAGGATAGCCAAGCAATTCGTAATATTTGCAGGGAATTAAGTTTGAAATCGAATTTAGAATTTTTAGATGAAGATTTTCAGGCGGATGGCGCTTTTTATAAATCTTTAGCCTGGGCACGTGATAATGCTATTTATTTACAGAAATATTGTGGTTGTGAGTTCAGTTTTAGAAAAGCATCAAAATAAAGGATATAAATCATTTTTTAATATTTTAGTTTGTGAAAAGCTGATTTTTGTACTATTATATAAAGAGCTAATAGCTTAAGTATTTTTGTTAAACATATGATAAAAAAATCATTTTTATTATCCTTTTTGCTAATTTCTGTTTTATTACTTGGGGGCTGCTCCTTGGATTTTTTAACAGCTAAAAAGCAAGTCATCCCATCTGAAGAAATAGAGCAACAAGTTGTTGATATCACATTGGATGAGCCGGTTTTATCATCAGGGTCTTTAAAGAAGTTTCGTGATTATGATGAGGTAAAAGAATTTTTGAGTACGCATAGCAACGAGGTAGCAAATTATGCGATGCCGATTATTAGGGGTGGCATGGAAATGAATATGGTGTTTACTGAGGCTAGTAGCGTGGATTTATCTGTCCAAAAAACTAGCGCTATAAACGATGATTATTCTCGCACTAACGTACAAGTAGAAGGGGTGGATGAGGCAGATATTATTAAAACTGATGGTCAGTATATTTATGCTTTAGTCTATAATGATTTGTATATTATTAAAGCTAATCCGGCGGAACAGACTCAAGCCGTAGCTAAATTGCCTTTTCCTGATCGTCCTCAAGAAATTTATATTAGTGATGATCGTTTAATTGTAATTGGTGCTGATAGTCAAATTATGAAGTCTAATGTCTATAAGAAGTTTGCCCGACAATCGCCCTATACCTTTGTCAAAATTTTTGATATTAGTAAGCCAGAAGATGCTACTCAAATACGTGATTTAAATTTTGAAGGTAATTATCAGAATTCTCGTTTAATTGATGGTCGTTTGTATTTAATAATGAATAATTATAGTCAATATTTTGCTAATGAACCAGTGGCCCCTCGCTTAATTGATGGCGGCAAGATTTTACCTAATCGTTGTCTTGAAAATGAAGCTTGTTTTGCTCCAGATGTTTATTATTTTGATGCTGATTATGATTCTTATACTTTAACCTCTATTAATACCATTGATTTACGCAAAGCGGATGAGCCGGTGTCAGCCCAGATGTATTTACTAAATGGCGCACAAAACATTTATGCTTCCACTAAGAATATTTATATTACTTATACTCAGTATTTAAATGAAATAGATGTCAGAACTTTTGTGCTGCGTGATTTATTATTGAATCGTTTAAGTGATGCTGATAAAGCTTTATTGTTACAAATTGAATCTTTGGATGAAAAGATTTTAAATCAAAATGAAAAACGACAAAAGTTATTAGCAATTTTTCAGAGATTTTTAGATGCACAAGATGCAACGGAGAGAGCTCTATTAGAAACAGAAATTGAAAGTGCGATGCAAGAAAAATATAAAGAAGAAGCTAATAATTGGGAGCGCAGCATGATCTATAAATTTAGTTTAAGTGATGGCGCACCTGTCTATCGAGCTCAAGGTTTTGTACCGGGCACGATTTTAAATCAGTTCTCTTTAGATGAGGATGAGGCTGGGCGTCTGCGTATAGCTACCACCAGAAGTCGCAATGTAGGTAATTTTGGAGAACAATCCGAGTCTTATTCTAATCTCTATGTTTTAGGTAGCGACTTAAAAACCCTTGGCTCAGTAGAGAAATTAGCTCCAGGTGAAAGAATTTATTCGGTACGATTTTTAGCTAATCGTGCTTATTTGGTGACTTTTAAACAAGTGGATCCTTTATTTGTCGTTGATTTAAGTACTCCGAATAATCCTCGCTTATTAGGGGAATTAAAAATTCCTGGTTTTTCTACTTATTTACATCCTTACGATGAGAATACCTTAATTGGCTTAGGCAGGGACGTTCAAACTGATGTTTATGGTAATGTTCGTAATGGTGGCATCAAACTTTCTTTATTTGATGTCACTAATCCAGCTAGTCCACAAGAATTAGATGTTTATATTGCTGGTTCGGCTGGTAGCGAATCAGTCGCTATGTATAATCACAAAGCCTTCTTGTTTAGTAAAGAAAAAGATTTATTAGTTATACCAGCTTCTTTAACAAATACTAACAATTCTTATCGTCCTTATTTTAGCGGTGCTTTAGTTTTTAGCTTGGCGGACAAGCAATTTAATTTAAGAGCAGAGATAGATCACTCTGATAATGGTCGTTATCAAAAATATGATAATTGGTGCGGCTACGCTTGTTATGATAATTCTGTTCAACGTTCTTTATATATTCAGAATGCACTGTTTACTTTTTCTAATAAATACTTAAAAGTTAATGATTTAGGAGATTTAAATGTTTTACAATCAGTTAAATTATTAGAGGACACAGAAAAAGATTTACAAATAGAACCTTTATTACCCACGCCAATAATAGAAGTTGGGGAATCTAGTAATACCCCTGTATCTACTAATGAAGAGACAGCAGTGGGGCCAATAATGCCTGAAGAATTTGCGCCAGAACCACTTGTAGAAAGTCCTATTCTTGACGAAAATACTTCTTCGGAAATTATTAATGATAATAATATAATTGAACCAGATGCTAATTTAAATCCAGATTTAACGCCGGTAGCAGAGGATTTGCCTCCTACAGACGATCCTATTGATCCACCAGCGAGCGAACCTTTACCTGAACCTGATTTAATTCCTGAAAACCCGGAAATTTTACCTTAATTATGAAAAAGAATTATTTACAATCTTTGTCTGTTTTATTTTTTTGGTTAAGTCCCTTGCTTTTTTGGTTGTTTTGGCAGTTTATATTATTTAACCCTGTACACTTGTATTGGTTTTTATTAGCTATTATTCTTTGTCTCTTGCCGGTTTCTTATGAAGTAGTAGGGAAGCGTCTTAATTGGAATTTTGTAGCTATTTTTTATAGCTTAGCATTTTTTGTTATTTCTTTTTTCTTATTTTCTTCTTTATTAAAGAGTGGTTGGCCTCTGCAATTATTATGGCTGTACTTTATTTGGCATCTTTATCGATATTTATTATCAGCTCGTAATTTTTATTTAGAAAAAAAGAGTGAATTTAGTTATTTTATTATTTATCATTTATTAATTAGCGTCTTTCTGTTTAGTTCTTTGATTTTTGGCGTCCAATCCTTCTTGAGTTTAGCCGTCTGGCCTTTATTGGCGATTAGTTTGCCGGTATTTTTCTTCAGTCTTTTGTCTTTAGCCTGGATTGAGACTTGGTTAAAAAATTATAAATGGTGGTTTTGGTTTTTATTTGCTTTGTTGACTACGGAAATAGTTTTGGCTTTAAGTTGGTTGCCCTTAAGTTTTATTATCTTGGGAATTTTATGTACTTTATTCTATTATTCTACCCTTAATTTTACACGTCTTTATATTGATAATCGCTTAACAGCTAAAAAAATTAAGAATTATGCTATTTTTACAATTGTTAGTTTAATAATAATCTTTTTGACAGCCCGTTGGCTTTAACTTTATATGAAAAACAATCTCTTATTAACTATTATTCTTAGTACTTTTATTGCTCTTATTGCTGGTTTTTCTGCTGCTTTGTTTATTAATACTCAATCATCTAGTTTTTACGATTATTTTGGCGCTGGGCCAGAGCTGAATCTAAATCAATATGAATATATGTCTCCGGGTTTAATTATTCAGGAGCCGCGAAAGGTAGTGGTTAATCAAGATGTGAAAATTGAAGAAACGGCCAGTTCAGTTCGGGCTAGTATTTTGAAGGTTTTTGCGAAACAAGCCACCGTTAATTATGCTTATAATCTTGATTCACCTTTGGCTCATGCTGTAGTGGCTACTACTGATGGCTGGGTTATGGCTTTATGGCCAGAAGATCCTCGTTTAGAACAAGAGGACTGGGAGAATAATTATGTGTTAATTGATTCTAATAATCAGATTTATGAAATTGAACAAATAGTAATTAGTCCCAAAGAAAGTGATTGGTTGATATTTTTTAAACTAAGCAATGCTAATAGTTTACCGGTGAGACGTTTGGTAGCTGAAAGTGAAATTAGAGCTGGTCAATCTGTTTTACTTTTTAGCGCTTATGATAATATCGCTTTAGATTTTTTAAGTGGTAAGCAAATTTTATCGACAACTTTAAGTAGTGATAGTCAGATTTATTCTCTTGCTTTAAGTATTAATTCTGCTGTGTCCCCTTATTTTGTTTTTAATTTATCTGGTGATATTGTGGCGGTGCGAGATGTTAATGATAATTGGATTTTAGCACCTGAGATTGATACTTATTGGCGTTCTTTGTTTGTTGATAAAGAAATTAATCAAGTATTTTTAGGCATCAATTATCTTGATTTATCTAGAAATATTTTAGCTCAGCAAAGCAATAAAGGAGCTTTGATTACAGCTGTAGTTGCTGATAGTCCAGCTGATATAGCAGGTTTACAAAAAGGAGATGTTATTTTAAAAGTTAATAATTTAGAAATTAATCAAAATCAAAACTTATCTTTATTAATTCAATCTTATCGCCCTGGCGATCGCATTACGCTTACTTATCAACGAGATGAAATACTTTCTGATGTCGCCATTGTTTTAGCAAGTCAGTAATATGAAAATTAAAAGCTTATCTAAAATTAAAAATTTAAAGAATAAAAAAGTTTTATTACGAGTTGATTTTAATATACCACAAACAGCTAAAAGATTAGGTGATGATTACCGACTGCGAGCTGCCTTGCCGACTATTAATTATCTTTTAGATCGGGGGGCAGCTGTTATTTTAATTAGTCATTGGGGTGATCCTGTACGACCAGAGAAACAATTATCTACACAACGCTTAGCAAAATTATTACAAAAAATTTCTAATTTAAAAGTTAAATTTGTGCCTGACATTGTTGGTGATAAGACTCAACAAGCAGCAACTTCTTTGCAATCAGGTGAAATTATATTTTTAGAAAATTTACGCTTTCATGCTGGTGAAAAAAAGAATGAAACTGCTTTTGCTAAAAAATTAGCTGCTTTAGCGGACTACTATGTTAATGATGCTTTTTCAGTCTGCCATCGCGCTCAGGCTTCAGTAAGCGCTATTACTAAATATTTACCAGCTTTTGCAGGCTTGCAGCTAGAGCAAGAATTGCTTAATTTGGAAAGAATAATTAAACCCAAAAAGCCTTTAGTTTTAGTGATGGGTGGAGCAAAAATTAGCACCAAGGCGCCAATTATTAAAAAATTATATAAAACCGCCAATCAGATTTTAATTGGCGGAGGAATTGCTAATAGTTTTTTAAAGAAACAAGGTTTAGAAATCGGACGCTCTTTATATGATCAAGAGTCTTTAAAAAAATTATCCGTTTTTTTTAAAGCAAAAAATGTGCTTGATAAGATTGTGCTTCCTGTTGATGTGGTGGTTAAAGATAATCGTGGTTACTGTCGTAGTCGTGATGTTAAAGAAGTAAAAAAGAGTGATACTATTTTAGATGTGGGGCCACAAACTATTAGTTTATTTAGTGCTTATATTAAAAAAGCTCAAACGATTGCTTGGAATGGTCCTTTAGGTAAGTTTGAGGAGTCGGCTTATAAACATGGAACTTTAGCTATTGCGGCGATAATTGCAGCGCGGTCTACGGGTGCGGCTTTTGGAGTGGTTGGTGGCGGTGAAACCGTTGCAGCTTTAAAATTAACACAAATGCAAGGTCATGTTGATTGGGTATCAACAGGAGGTGGGGCGATGTTGTCTTATTTAGGTGGAGAAAAAATGCCGGGTTTAAAAAACATTATTTCTTAAATCAATATTTATGGTTAAGAAAATTTCTAATCAAATTGAAGCTATTAATGCGCGAGAAATTTTAGATTCTCGTGGCTATCCTACGCTAGAGGTTTGTCTACGTTTAGCTTCTGGGCAAAGGACTAAAGCAAGTGTGCCGGTTGGTTTACATCATAATGCTCGTGTTAAATATTTACATGATGGCGATCGACGTCGTTTTGAGGGTCGCGGTGTATTGTTAGCTGCTAATCATATCAATGAATTAATCGCACCTAGATTATTAGGCATGTCTGTTTTAGAGCAAGAACAAATTGACCGTTTATTAATTGATTTAGATTCTACAGATGATAGAAGTCAATTGGGAGCTAATACTATTTTAGCCGTGTCTTTGGTTGTTGCCAGAGCGGCAGCCTTGAGTGAGGGTAGGGAATTATTCGCTTATTTAAGAGATAGTTTTAATTTGAACACAACTGATCGTTTGCCTACGCCATTATTTAATATGTTTAGCGGTGGCAGTCACGCCGATACTAATCTTGATTTTAAAGAATTTTTATTAATCCCTCGGCCCGAGTCAGCTAGTTTTCAGGCTAGTAGTCGCGAGGGTAGTATGGAAAAAATAGTAAGAGCGGGAGCGGAAGTTTATCATGCTTTAGCTAAAATTTTAATTAGTGCTGGTTATGATTCAGATACTGGCTTAGAAGGTGGTTATTCTCCCGACATGGATTCAAGTTTAAAAGCCTTAGATTTAATTTTAGCAGCAATTACAAGAGCTGGTTATCGGGTAGAGGAAGACTTTAATCTTGGTTTAGATATTGGTTCGGCTCAGTTGTATAACAAAGAAGATAATCAATATATTTTTACTTTAGATAATTTATACTTTAGTGCTACCAATTTAGTTTCTCTGTATGAAGAATGGTTGAATAAATATCCAATTACTTATTTAGAGGATGGCTTAGCGGCTGATGATTGGCCGGCTTGGCGCCAAGCGACTGCCGCTTTAGGAGATAAATTAGTTCTAGCAGGTGATGATTTATTTACTAGTAGTATTGAACGTCTACGTCGGGGAATAGCTGAACAAGCTGCTAATGCTTTTGTTTTGAAACCTAATCAAATTGGAACCTTGACAGAAACAATAGAATGTGCGAAATTAGCTCAAAGGCAGAATTATCGCTTGATTGTTTCTCATCGTGGAGGCGAAACTAATGATGACTTTATTGTTGATTTGGCAGTCGCTCTGGGTGCTCAATTTATTAAAGCCGGTTCTTTGTCACGAGGAGAGAGAGTGGCTAAATATAATCGCTTAACAGAGATTGCCATGATCATTAATCGTATGAAAAAATAGTATGGTAACCAGTGAAGCTCAAAATGCAGACGAAGATCTTAGTAAAAAACATCCTAAAATTTTATGTTTGTTTTTAGATGGCTTAGGAGTAGCAGCAGATAGTGAATTTAATGCTGTTACTAAAGCAAAGCTCATGCATTTAAAAAAATATGTGCGAGATTTTCCGGTGACTTTGCTGGCTGGTACCACTAAAGATGAAAATAGACGTTATTGGTCTTTAGGGACAGGACTAGAAGACAATAGTGATATTTTTCCTCAAGCTTTGAGTTCAGTGGTGGAAATTATTAGTCAACATAATTTAAAACAATTAAAGATCTGCGCTAGTGAGCAGGCACTGTCTCTTAATTTGTTTTTTAATAATTATAAAGGCTCACCCTATTTAGAAGAAAAACGTGTTTGTATTAATACCCCTTCTGAAGAAGACACTTTAAATGATTTGGCTAAAGATTTGAGTCGTTTAATCCGTGATAATTATCAATCTGGTAAATATGATGTTATTTATGCTAGTTTGCCTTTAGCTCATGAAGCGGCTTGGCGGGGTGATTTTAAAAAAGCGATTAAAGCATTAGAGGCCTTAGATAAGCTATTAGCTAAAATTATTAATCCGATTATTAATGCTGGTGATTTAGTGTTGTTGCTTTCTCCTTATGGCAATATTGAAAGAACGAGAGATATTTTAGGTGATTGGGACGATAAAGAAGCGACTCATAATCCGGTTCCTTTTTTACTCTTAGGGGCGGAATATGAAGGTAAAACAATTGGTTTAGCTGATCCTTTAGATGGTGATTTAAGTATTTTAGCGCCAGGTGGTACTTTGGCTGATTTTGCACCTACATTATTATCTTTGTTAAACATAGATAAACCAAAGTTTATGACTGGAGAAAGTTTAATTTAAAAATTAGTTATTTATATAGTTTTTTACAAATAAAAAAGGAGGTATCTGATGCAAGACATGAGCATGGATGAAAAAAAATCCTTGGAACAAATGTGGAATAATTTTTCTCATTTTATTCCCGGTTGTGTCGTGGTTCAACAAACAAGAACCAAGAGACATGAAAGTAATCGCCAGTTGCTTGATTATGAATCTGTTGGACCTGGTTATTCTTTAGGAGTCTTTGGCATTGCGCCAATGCCTAACAAAAACAAAAGACCGAGTCTTTAAGACCGGTCTTTTTTAATTTGTTTTGTTTTGTTACAAGCCCAATAAGAAACCAATAATACTAATACCAATGCCAATTAAAGCGCCAATCAGCACTTGAATGGGTGTGTGTCCGATTCTCTCTAATAGACGAGGGTAGTAATCATCTAGAAAGTCGTCCTCTTTTAAATCTTTGACTAAGATATTAAGAGTTTTACCGTGTTGTCCAAGATAATTACGTAGACCAATAGCATCGGTGATAACCACCATCATAAAGACAAAGGCAATAGCAAAGCTGGCTGAGAATAATCCATCGCGTAACAAGACTATGGTGGCTAAAGAAGTGACGGTGGCCG
The DNA here is from genome assembly GCA_034002925.1 of Patescibacteria group bacterium. GTDB lineage: Bacteria > Patescibacteriota > Patescibacteriia > Patescibacteriales > UBA12465. The sequence continues at coordinate 14,951 of JAVEZP010000003.1, forward strand.
TGTGTCCACTAGGCATGTCTGAATAAGCAAATAAATCGTGCCAATGAAAGCTTTTTTTACGCCAACTTTTAATCAAGACTTTAGTGCCTTGAGCTAAGGAGAAGGCAATGATGGGGTAGATTAAATAAGGTAACATATTAGATGTCTAAGTTTTCTACTTTCTTAGCGTGAGTTTGAATAAAGTTTTTTCGCGGAGCAACATTGTCACCCATTAACATATCAAAAATCTGATCTGCTTTAGCCGCATCTTCAATTGTCACTTGTTTGACGATACGTCTAGCTGGATCCATCGTGGTGCTCCACAATTGATCAGGATTCATTTCACCTAAACCTTTATAACGTTGAATGCCAATTTTTTGAGTGTTCTTATTCTTTACTTCAGCACTATCTTCTTCAATAATTTCTACTATTTCTTTTTCACCGTCTTCATCCTCTTCCACTATTTCGCTTTCATTTACAATGCCGCCAAAATCTTTAATAATTTTTTCTTTTTCTTCGTCACTATAGGCATAGGCCATCGCTGCACCTTTTTTTATTTGATAAAGCGGGGGTTGGGCAATGTAGATATGGCCTTTTTCAATTAAGGCTGTGAAGTAACGGAAAAAGAGAGTTAATAATAAAGTTCTAATGTGAGCGCCGTCAACATCAGCATCGGTCATAATAATAATGCGATGGTAGCGTAATTTTTCTAAATCTAATTGCTCGTCAATGTTGGTGCCCAAGGCAATCACTAAATTCTTGATTTCATTATTAGTCAGCATTTTATCAAGACGGGCTCTTTCTACGTTTAAAATTTTACCACGTAAGGGTAAAATAGCTTGAAAACGACGATCACGTCCTTGTTTAGCGCTGCCTCCAGCGGAATCTCCCTCTACAATATATAATTCACACTCTTCTGGTTTACGACTGGAGCAGTCAGCTAATTTTCCGGGCAGAGTCATGCCTTCTAAAGCGCCTTTTCTTAAAATTGTTGCTCTAGCAGTACGAGCTGCCAGGCGCGCTTGAGCAGAGAGAATGCATTTGCCAATCATTGCTTCTGCCTCCTTCGGATGCTCTTCTAAAAAGGTGGTTAGAGCGTCGCCCATAATTTGCTCAACATAACCTTTCATTTCAGCATTACCTAATTTACCTTTTGTTTGACCTTCGAATTGTGGTTCAGGAAGTTTAACGCTGACAATAGCGGTAAGTCCTTCGCGCACATCTTCGCCGCTTAAGTTTTCTTGCTTTTCTTTTAATAAATTTTTAGCTCGACCATAGTTGTTTAAAGTTCTAGTTAGAGCACTCTTGAAGCCGATTAAATGAGTGCCACCTTCAGGGTTGTGAATATTGTTAGCAAAAGACAAAACAGTTTCATTGTATTCATCATTATATTGCAAGGCTACTTCAACACGACAATTATTTATTTCTTTATCAACATAAAAAATACTTTCATTCTTTACGCTTTTACCACGGTGCAAAGATTTGATGTATGATTTAACTCCTCCTTCAAAATGAAAACGATAGTGTTTATGACGATGTTGTGGTCTTTCATCAACAACATTAATAGTAATACCTTTTGTGAGATATGCTTGTTGGCGCAACCGATCTAAGATTTTGCCCCAATTAAATTCTAATTCTGAAAAAATACTAGCATCTGGTTTAAAGATAATAGTGGTGCCAGTATGATTGGTTTTACCTATACTTTTAATGGCATGTTGAGCTTGGCCAATTTTATATTCTTGCATCCAGATTTTACCATCACGATGCACTTCTGCTCTTAGATATTCACTTAAAGCGTTAACTACCGATACGCCCACACCATGCAAACCACCTGAAACTTTGTAACCGCCGCCACCAAACTTACCACCAGCGTGTAGTTTAGTTAATACAGTTTCTAGAGCAGATAGCCCGGTGACTTTATGTTTTTCTACGGGGATGCCACGACCATCATCGCTAATACTTACCATGCCATCTGCTAATAAATTAACAGAAATATTTTTAGCATGACCAGCCATAGCTTCGTCAATACAATTATCCACTACTTCCCAGATTAAATGATGTAAACCAGCACTAGAAGTTGAGCCAATGTACATGCCCGGGCGTTTTCTGACGGGATCTAAGCCCTCTAAGACGGTGATTGCATCAGCGCCATAGTCGTTAGATTTTGATTCATTTTTAACCATATAAAGAAAAAAATTCCTGCAGGCGGAATCGCGATTTAGATTTTTTATAATGCCTATAACAATTATATTATAACAAATAAGTAGGGGAAAAGCAATTCTTTATTAATATTATTTTTTGTTGTTTTAGGGCTAAGATTAGTCTTGACATTAGTTCTTTTTTCTTTTAATATAGAATTTCCTAGTACATTTTAAACCAATTTTAAGAAGATGAAAAAACTAAAAAAGCAGCTCAAAAAAGAAATTGCTTTGACTAAGATTGTTAGTCAAGTTATGTCTGTAGTGACAACTAAGTCGAAGTCTCCGAAATTTAACCCCAATGAGGGCGTTAGAATTTGTCCTATCTGTGGACACAGTTCCGCTAAAAATTTGAATTTTTGCCCAGTGTGCCAAAATTTCAAAAATGGCGCTAAGGAGACAATTCGTCCTCGTCGGGACCAATTTAAATATTGATTTTCTTTTTTCTTCTTTGCTAAGACCTGATAAATATCGGGTCTTTTTTTGTTGTTTTAATATTAGATAAAAATAGGCAAAATATTTGGCTTTTTTTCATTTTTGCGCTATCTTATTGAGTATATGTTTAAAGATAAAAAAAGAATTATATTAATAACTATTATTATTCTTCTATTGTTAGCGGCAGTCTTTTATTACTATCAACAAGCTTTTGCTAGTCGAGCGATTGTAGAAGCTCCTGCTTCAGAAGATAATCAGATTAGTGAACAGATGGAGCTTTCACCTTATGTGATTGAGAAAATAGAAATTTTAGCTGGTGACACTTTTGGACAAGTCGCAGAGAGAGCTGCTTTAAGTGCAAAAGAAGCGGCAGCTATTTATGAGGCTGCTAAAGAAGTTTATGACTTAGCTAGAATTAAAGCTGGTGCTTATTTAGAATTAATTTACGATCGTCAAACTAATGAATTACTAGAGGTAGTTTATAAGATTGATAGTGAAGAAGAATTAGTGATTATAGTTCAAGCTGATAAATCTTTTATAGCTCAATTACGTCCAATTGCTTATGATGTTAAAGTAGTACATAAAGAGGCTAAAATTTCTGACTCACTTTATCTCTCAGCTTTAGAGGTAGGCATGGATGAAAAGGCGATTATTGCTTTAGCGGAAGCTTTTCAGTGGAGTATTGATTTTGCCATGGATCCCCGTGTAGGTGATACTTTTAAAGTAATTTATGAAGAGCGTTATTTGCAAGGCGAATATGTTCGTCCTGGTAAAATTTTAGCCGCTCGCTATGTTAATGATGGCACTGCCTATGAATTATATTATTTCCATGAAACTGATGATAATGAAGGTTATTTTGATAAAGAAGGGAATTCAGTACAAAAAATGTTTTTAAAAGCACCTGTTGCTTTTAAATATATTTCTTCTGGCTTTACCACTGGTCTTCGTTATGTAGAAGCTTTTAATGTTTCAACTGGTCATCGAGCTATTGATTACGCCGCTCCTTCAGGGACACCTATTCGTTCCGTAGGTGATGGCACTGTTACTTTTGCCGGCTGGAATGGGCCTTATGGTTATATGGTGAGTGTGCGTCATAATGGCACTTATTCTACTAACTACGCTCATATGTCTAAAATGACTGTAAAGAAAGGCGCGAAAGTCAAGCAAGGTGACGTGATTGGCTACGTTGGTTCTACGGGCTTTTCCACTGGTCCTCATTTACATTATGAGATGGTGAGAAATGGCATTAAAATTAATCCTTTGAATGAAGTGCTACCACCAGGACAAGCAATTAGTGCAGAGCATAAAGAGCGCTTCTTACAAAGTATTGCCGATTGGCAAGGTGAGTTAAGGCAAATGCAGTAGGCTGGGTTTTTTTCGGAAAATGATTTATTATTATAGTATAAGATTAATATTTTTATATGGCTAAGATTTTAGTAACTGGTGGCGCTGGTTTTATTGGTTCAATTTTAAGTGATCAACTGATTACTGACGGTCATCAAGTAACTATTTTAGATAATTTACTTTCCGGACAGCGTGATTATGTGAATGATCAAGCAGATTTTTGGCAAATTGATCTTGGGAGTGAGGATTTAAAGGAGCGCTTTTTAGCTGCTCGTTTTGATTTAGTTTTTCATTTAGCCGCTCAAATTGATGTCCGAAAATCAGTAGAGGATCCGGCTTTTGATAATCAGATTAATGTCTTAGCTGGTCTTAATTTATTAGAAGCTTGTCGACAGAGCGGAGTCAAAAAAATTATTTTTAGTTCTACCGGTGGTGCTATCTATGGCGAGAGTGATGAAATCCCTACCAGTGAATATGCCCCTGCCTATCCCTTGTCTCCCTATGGCATTAACAAATTAGCATTTGAGAAATATCTGAATTATTACTACCAAGTTTTTGGTCTCAATTATACCGTGTTACGTTTCGCTAATGTTTATGGCCCACGTCAGTATAAAGGCGGTGAAGCGGGAGTTATTGCCATTTTTACCGAAGCGGCGGCGAGTGATACAGCTTGTACTTTGTATGGGGATGGTTTGCAAACTAGAGATTTTGTTTATGTTGATGACGTAGTAGACGCTTTAATTAAAGCCAGTCAAATTGATTGTCGTGGTGAGATTAATATTAGCACAGGAGTGGAGACTAGTATTTTAGATATGATTCAAGCTATTGAGAAGGCGGCGGGTAAAAAGTTGTTGTTAAACAAAGAAGCGGCTCGAGCAGGAGAGCAAAGAAGAAGCGTCTTGTTAAATAGGCGCGCTTTAGAAACTTTAAATTGGCGCCCACAAGTGTCTTTAGAAGAAGGAGTTGCCAGAGCTTATCATTGGGTTAAGTCTTTAAAAGTAGCAAAAAATAATCTTAATTAATATGAACAAATTAATTGTAGCTAATTGGAAAATGCAACTTTTGCCTACAGAAGCTCAAAGTTTAACAAATTCTTTTGTTAAATCTTTGGAGTTTAAAAAAAATAAAGTGGTGCTTTGTCCAGATTTTTTGAGCCTTAATTTAGTAGCACCATTATTAATGAAAACGCCAATTATTTTAGGGGCTCAAGATGTGGCTGCTTTTACTAAAGGCGCTTATACTGGTGAGGTTTCAGCAGAAGCCTTAGCTGCGGTGGGCGTGACTTATGTTTTAGTTGGTCATAGTGAAAGACGTTCTTATCTTCAGGAGAGTGATAAGTTATTAGCGGCTAAATTAAAACAAGCGCTGCAATTTAAATTAACACCTATTCTTTGTGTGGGAGAAAATGCCGCCGAACGAAAACAGGGGAGAGCTAATGTTGTGATTAGGCAACAATTAAAGAATGCTTTAAATACACTCACGCCTAAAGAAATAAAAAAAATTTATATTGCCTATGAGCCAGTATGGGCCATTGGTTCAGGTTTGTCTTGCGATGTAGAACAAGCGATAGCGATGAAACAGATGATAGTTGATAGGTGTCATAAGATGGGAGCACCTAAGATGAAAGTCTTGTATGGCGGCAGTGTAAAAGCTGATAATGCCCGATTTTTCTTAAAAAGTGGAGCTTTTGATGGTCTTTTAGTTGGTGGGGCTAGTTTAGAGATAAATGAATTTCAAAAAATAGTTTCCATATAATTCAATTATGCTGACAACACTTGCTTGGATTTTTTTAATCCTTTCTATTCTTATTATGCTTATTCTAGCTTTGCGACGTTTTCCAGCCTTAGCGATTTTGAATGTGGACAATATGCCTGGACAAAAAGAGGCTAAGTTTAAAGAGAAGATTATGAAGCAACGCTTAGAAAGGGATTTAAGCGCTTGGTCGGGTCGTCTAAACCGCTTAAGACGGCAAGTGGGTGGATTCATTAGTTCTTTTTTAAAGAAACGTCATCAGCGTTTAATGAAAGTCAAGAATGATTTAAGGAAATATCGCAAATTAACTTGGCGAGAAAAACAAGATCAAATTGATTTATTATTTCTCAAAGCAAATAAAGCTTTAGAGGCAGAAGATTATGAACAAGCAGAAGCACGGTTAATTGAAATTATTAGTTTAGACCCTAAAAGAGTGAAGGCTTTTTTAGAATTAGCAGAAAGTTATCGTTTACGTAAAAGCTTAAAAGAAGCGAAAGAGACTCTAGAACATGCTTTAAAATTAGCCTTAAAGTTACGTCGTGATCCAGAATTATTGGGCAGCATCTCTATTTCTGAAATTCAATTTTCTTTAGCTTGGGTTTGTCAGGAGGCTGAATTATGGTCCGATGCTTTAGAGTATGGTCGTCAAGCCTTAGATGCGGAACCAAATAATCCTCGTTATCTTGATTTAATTTTAGATTTAAGTATAATAAAAAAAGATAAGAAATTAGCACTCGAAACTTGGGGTAAATTAGCTTTGGCTAATCCTGATAATAATAAATTAGGAGAGCTAAAAGAAAAGATTGATTTATTACCTGAAGAATTAGACAATAAGCCGTTTTAGCTCAGTTGGTAGAGCATTTCCATGGTAAGGAAAAGGTCTCGGGTTCAAATCCCGAAAACGGCTCAGATAAAAAAAAGAGACTGTCTTTAATAGACAGTCTTTTGTTTTATTGTTGTAAAAAATTTATCACCTCTTCATCTCCGTGTAAATCAGAGATGAAAGTTCCCAAGGTTTCAAATTGTTCTATTCTTTCTGGTGTTTCTCCAAAAAAGAATATTTTAATTTTTGGATTTGCCTGTTTTATTTTATGCAGAACGACAAACATACTTTCTTCAGCATGATGCCAATGCATATCAATATCGTTATAATCCATATTTTGAGTTCTGGTAAATAGCACGTCGGCCTTTTTAACAGCTTTCCAGAAATCTTGGCGGTTATTGTGAATAAAGCCTCCAATAAATTTCCAACAAAGTTTGCGCTTGCTCGCTTTTTCTAGGCTAAGGTGAATAGGTCCTTGAGCACCGAAATAAAGATGTTTACGTGATGTTGGGGAAAAATCACCATGGTGAAACAATACCATTAAATGCTTTTTTTCTGCTTTCATCTTTTAATTTTTTTAGTGATGTCTGCGAGGCTGTTAATTCGATTAACATGAATGTTTTTAGGCATGAATTGAGCAGCTTCGGGCGTAGCATAAATTTTGATAAAATAATTTGCTGCCTTAATTTTAGGTAGTAGCGATGAAAGTCTCTCGGCTTCCTCTTTAATTACTTGTGTGTCATCGCCATTATTTTCTCTGTGAAAAAGCAAAATATCGGCCGGTCCTTTACACACATTTTCAAATTGCCCCCCTCGGCCGTTTAAGGGTAAATTGAAAGATGCTAAGGCAATTGCCCCTACTTCTTTTTGCAGGAATCGATGAAAACCTGCAGTGCTATCAAACTCCGTTCTTCTTACATCCCTCTCTTCTAAAAGGCAGAGAACTAACATGGGGTGACGATCATTTTTTTCTTGTTGCTTACTTTTAAAGCGTCTCCGCTCTTCATACTTACTTGGCATTTTTTGATTTTTTAGTTGTTAATGAATTAGTGAACTGTATTTTATCTTAAAATGAATTAAATATTTTGTCAATGCTAATGATTATTTTATTTAATATTAGATATTTTTATTATTAAGAACATTAAAGATTAGTCTTTATTATTGACATTTAATTAAAAATGTGATATAATTGAGAGTCAAATAAGATAGGCATTCTAACTTATTTGAGGGACATTAATAATAAAATATAAACCAAAAATAATATAAAAAATGACACAACAAAGAAATCAGAATCAAGCTCCTCTTCCTTTGCGAAGGGCTATCAGCGTTGACCTAACAGTGCAAGGAGAAAAATATTATTTTTCCGTTCGAACTTCTGAGAAATCTCAGTCGGCATCAATGGGCGTGACCATCACAAAAGATAGTCAACGTCTTCGTGATATTACTAGTGACCAAAATGGATTTTATTTTTTTGAAGTCACACATCCTCAAACAGATGTGGAGCAAAAAATAAAATACGTTTTTTCTCTGCACCAAGGTGTAGAAAAAGCGGAATTTTTATTGGAAATTCCAAAGAAGACATCGACTCCTAATCCCAAAAAAGATGATCCACAAAAAGTTATCTTAATAAGGCTTAAAAAACCTAACGGAGATTTTGCCGTATTTTGTCGAGTGCTAAAACCGCTTGGCTATGGCATGAAGGTTGATGTTGATTTGCTTGCTGAAGGCAATCGGCACACATGCTCAACCGACGACAAAGGTGTTTTTATTTGGGACTTTCCCTATCAGGTTTTACCTGGGGAAGAGAAGAAGGTTGAAGTGGTTGTTGATGGTGTTGAAGACCACGCTAAAATTAATCTGAAGAAACTAAGGACAAGAAGTGCAAGAAGAGCAGGTTGGAGAGGATTTTTTGACTTTAGGACTAATAATGGTCGTTCAAGAATTCTACTGGTATTAGTTGCCATCTTATGGCTGGTAGCTCTATTTGTTGGCACTGGGCCTGCAGTTATAAACCAAAGTCTTTTTAGAGCGCAGAATGAATTGTCAGCACAAGAACAGAGAGCTAATAACATTAACGCTCAGTATTTTCCATCAGAAGCAGAGATTTTTAAGGCAAAAGAAGTGTCGAATGGGAATTTCAAACGTTTTATTTGGAGGGCCGCTTTAATACTTACTTTGTTGTTACTTATTTATGGACCTCTTTCTTTAAGAGAGGAGATTGCGGAGGAGTTTTCTTTAGCGGTTGAAAAATTGAAAGACAGAGAGTATGCCCAAGCTGGTGATCCGTGGTTTGAAAAGTTGGTAGCTTGGTCAGGGTCTTATGCTGTTGCTAGGAGTAGCAGTGCAAAAGCTAGTACAACTAATAGTAACGATCAGACAGTTGCGTCTAATAAACAGAAGGGCTTGTGGCAATATTTGCCAGTTCATTTGGTGAGTGACGCTATTGTGGAATTTATTCCACTGATAATGAAAGTAATGTTTAAATAAAAAAAACAGAAGAAATGGACAAACTTAGAAATAGACCGTTTTGGCAGGTCTTAGTAGCGGCTATTGTTGTCGCTGTCGTATGTAATGTATTTTTTGGCTGGAGTTTTTGGTTGGTGATTTCGGTTATTCTGTCTTTCTGGGTGGCCGAAAAAACTACTAAGTGGCTTTATGTCGTTACTGTGGTTCTGATTGGAGTTCAGGCGTTTAACGCTTTTTTACCTCAAACAGCCAAGAAAAGCTCCTGGGTTACAACCGCCACTGACCTATTTATAGGTTCTAAGGTAGATTCGGTACAGATAAAGGCTAATATAATTTTGGAGAAAGAAAAGAATCTCCAAAAAGATAAGCTTCTTCCTAAATACCATGACCTTATTAAAAAAGGTAGGGTAGAAGAGGCGCAAGCACTTTTAGATAGTTTGGATAATATTTTTTCTCCTAAAAAGAAGAAAGATATTGTTCAACAGATCCCTGATCCCACCCCCACCATTGCACCAGTGGTTTTAGGGGGGGGAGCTCATAAAATTTATATGAAAGCTGGCGATATATCTAATTTCAAGATACTAAGTCCACGTTTTTGTGTGAACACCGATCAGAGAGATATGGCAACGCTTGTTTATCCTGACGGTAATGTTGTGCACCTTTGGCAGACAGCAGTTTTGCCTAGTGGCACTGAATTCTCATTGAAATCTTTAGTTGACCAATTTGTCATTATAAAGGTTTCATAACTTTTGAGGCGATTTTGCATTTTGCATTATCGCCTCTTTTTCTTTTCTGATTTATTTGATATAATTTAGTTATAAAATTAATTATTATTTTATGAAGTTATTCAGCATATTGTTAATGTTTTTATTTTTCACTTTTGGTATTTTTACAAGCACTTACGCTGCTTGCACTCCAGAAGAATTGGCTGCAGGAACATGTACCACAGGCATAGTCACTCTTGATAATCCTTTGGGTGACATTAAATCTCCTCAAGCTTTGGTGGGTCAAGTGATTAATAGTATTTTTGGTATTGTTGGTTCTTTAGCTTTAGTGATGTTTATCTATGGAGGTTTTCTGTGGTTGACTTCAGCTGGTAGTGCAGAACAAGTGAAGAAGGGGAAGGATATTTTTATTTGGGCAGTGATTGGGCTGGTAGTTATTTTCTCTGCTTATAGTTTAGTGCGTTTTGTTATCCAAGGTGTAGGAGCTTAGTTTGACAATTATTGATAATCTTATATAATAGAACCTAGCCTGACAGCAGGTTCTTTATTTTTACATTAGGGGTCGGTACCGAAGCGGTCAAACGGGACAGACTGTAAATCTGTTGGCTTTCGCCTTCGAAGGTTCGAATCCTTCCCGGCCCACAGCGATCTCTCCTTTTTAGGGGAGATTTTTTTAGAAAAATTAATTGAATCTTATGAAAAATATTTTATATTTTGGTGAAAAACATCCTGATTACTCGGTGCCTGTTTTAAATGAAAGGGAAGTGAGAGCAGCCGCTGGCATCCTATTTACTTTTGCCTTAGTGGCTTTTATGAATGTTGTGCTGGTTGGTAATTTCTTTTTAATTAAAGTTTTTATCATTCTCTTTTTTATCGATTTTTTTATTCGTTTGTTAGTTAATCCTAAGTATGCGCCTAGCATGATCTTAGGTCGTTTAGCAGTTAATGATCAAAAACCAGAGTATGTTGGAGCTCCACAAAAAAAGTTTGCCTGGTCGATAGGTTTGGCTTTGGCGACTTTTATGTTAATTACCACTGTCTTTGCTTTAGCCTCTGGCCTAACTACTTGTTGGGTTTGCATTATCTGTTTGCTATTTTTATTTTTTGAATCTGTTTTTGGTATTTGTGTTGGTTGCAAGCTGTATAATCTTTTTAACAAAGAGAAGGCTCAATTATGTCCAGGAGGGGTTTGCGAGATTGTAAAAAAGGAAGATATCCAGAAAATTAATTTAGTCCAATTGCTTATTGCTTTTCTTTTTATTCTCTTCGCTTTATATTTATTTATTTTTCGTCCTGGTGTATTGCAAAGTCAAGTAATAACTTGTGGTACTTCAAATAACAGTTATAGTCCTTGTGCTAGTTATAATAACAATGCAGGATCTTTGCCGTGCGGGGCTAATAATAATGCAATGCCTTTTAATCCTGCCAACGCTTCCGCTCCTTGTCTTTTCAGGTAAAATAGATTTTTGTTTGTTATCATTTTCTGCTATAATATACTTATATGATGTTAATTGATCCAGACAAAATAGGCTTTAGCCTTATGAAAATATTTGCCGTTGAGTTTTTTGTCTTAGCGATTTTATTGCTTGTGATTGTTTTTATTTAATATGCCTGAATTACCGGAAGTAGAAACGGTGAGACGTGATTTGTTAAAACATCTTATAGGCGCCGTTTTTCAAGACATCAAAATAATTAACTTTAAAAATGTCGCTCCTAGAGCGGCTTTTTTAGCTAAATTTCTCCAAGCTAAAAAAATAAAAGATATTAGTCGTCGTGGTAAATTATTAATTGTGCAATTAGAAGCTGTTAAAGACTTTCCTTATTTACTATTTCATTTAAAGATGACCGGACAATTAATTTATCAAGATAATAAGTCTAGTTTATTTGGAGGACACAGCTTATCAAATCAGTCTTTTGAGGCGGCGGTGGGTGGCAGTTTGCCTAATAAATTTACTCGTGCCTATTTTAGCTTTAAACAAGGAGGTGTTTTGTTTTTTAATGATTTGCGTAAATTTGGTTATATTAAATTAGTGAGCGCCTCTCAGTTGCAAGAGATTTTAGCTAATAATTATGGACCAGAGCCTTTAGAGAAAGAATTTAATTTAGAATATCTAACTCAGATTCTTAAAAATAAAACTGCACCTATTAAGGCAGTAATTCTAAATCAGAAATTAATTGCTGGACTGGGTAATATTTATGCTGATGAGGCTTTATTTCGTAGTCAAATAAAGCCTTGGCGTCAGGCTAAATCTTTGAGTTTAAGTGAAAGAAAAAAATTATTAGAGGTGATTCGAGAGGTAATTAAAGCAGCTATTAAGGCGCGAGGCACTACTTTTCGTAATTTTGTTGATGCTCGTGGAGAAAAAGGAAATTTTATGCAACAGCTGCAAGTCTATCAGCGCCAAGGGCAGCTCTGTTTAGTTTGTGGTGATGTAATTTTAAAAAAGAAGATTGCGGGGCGGGGTACTCATTATTGTCCCACTTGTCAAAAATAGTTAATTCTGGCTTAATATTTGACTTTTATCTTATTTTTCTTTATTGTATTAGTGTAATTAATTTGTAATTCCTATTACGACCGGCTCGTGTATTCAATGCTGTGGAAAGAATCACGTTCTCGTCGTTTTTCTTATCTTATGTCCCAGGACAACATGATTAAACTTGAGTGCACTGAGTGCAAAACCGTCAATTATTTTTCTCATAAGAACAAAAAAGTTTTAAAAGAAAGATTAGAAATGAATAAGTATTGTAAGCATTGCCGTAAGCACACTCTGCACAAAGAAACCAAATAATTTAGTAGCCAGCGCTGTTTAAGGCGCTTGGCTTTTATTAGCTTTAGTTATTGATGATTTTTTATCAGAAAATCATCCCCCATGCTTTATGACTAAAAGTCTAACCAAACCATTCCTACTAATTTTGCTAGGAATAGTGCTAGTAGCTTGCTACTTTGTTTTTCGTCCTTTTCTGACGGAAATATTTATTGCTGCTATTTTAGCTTCTATTTTTTACGGACCATATTTAAAGCTTTCAAGATTTATGAAAGGGCGTCATAATTTGGCTGCCCTTTTAATGTGTCTTTTGTTAGTAGTTTTAATTATTATCCCTACCGTACGTTTAATTATCTATGGTGGCCAGCAATCAGTTGAGGCCTATGCTCAAGCGGTGAATTTCTTTAATCGTCATAGCGTTGACGGTGTTTTGCAAACTAGCGCTTTGCCAGATAAAGCTTTTGGTGTTTTTGATTTATCTAGTTTTTATGATAATGAATCTTTTAAGAATATCTTTTTAGATGTTTTAAAGCGTTCTAGTAATTGGTTATTATCAGGTGCGACTAGTGTGCTTAAAGGCACTACTTCATTTATTGTTTCCTTGTTCATGATTATTATTACCATGTTCTTTTTCTTTGTCGATGGGAAAAAGATGTTAGAACGTTTAATGTATCTGTCGCCCTTGCCTAATGTCTATGATCGGGAAATCTTTCAAAAGTTTAGAAATGTTAGCTATGTCACCATTCTGTCCACTTTTGTGACAGCAGCAGCTCAAGGCTTAGTGGGAGCAGCCGGTTTTGCGATTGTTGGTTTTCCTGCTTTTTTAGCTGGTGTTTTAGTGGCTTTACTCTCTTTGTTACCATATCTAGGTTCAATGATTTTCTATGTGCCAGTCGGTTTGTATTATCTTTTAGTTGGTCAAATTTGGCAAGGTATTTTTATCCTTTTATGGGGCGCTATTATTATCGGTAATGTTGATAATCTCATTCGCGCCTACATGATTAAAGGCAAGGCGCAAGTCAATCCTATTTTTGTTATCTTTTCTATTTTAGGTGGTATTTCTTTGTTCGGTTTCTGGGGCGTTATTTTAGGTCCACTCATTATCGCTATTGCTGTTACTATTTTTCATATCTATGAATTAGAGTTCTGCGAATCTTTAGAGGGGAATCAGGGTTGTGCCGAGACTAAAGAAGACGCACATCAAGCTGAGAAAAAAGTAAAGGCGGAAAGAAGAGAAGAAAGAGCAGCCGAGAAAAAGAGACACAAAGAAACTTTAAAAAGAATGGGCAGATCTTAATTATTTTATTTATATGAGTAATCGAGAAGGAAAAATATATTATTGCCGTGATTGCGGCAATGAAGTAGAGTTTGTGCGTGATGGTGGTGGACAATTAGTTTGTTGTGGTCATCCTATGGAGATCAAGAAGAAGGAATTTATGATGGAAGGCTAGGACACTTGCCAAGGCATTTGAAAGATAGTAGAATGCTAAGGTAATTTTTGTTTACAAAACATCTAATTGAATATTGCGGGATTAGTTAAGTGGCATAATGGGCGGCTCCAAACCGCCAGTCGGGGGTTCGATTCCCTCATCCCGTGCCCTTGATAAAAATATAGCAATATGCTATATTTTTTTGTTGATCTTTAACAATATTGTTTCACCATAAAAATTAGTGATAATGAAAAATAAACTTGTTTCTTCGTTTTTGGGCGGATTCCTAGGAATACTGCTTAGTGGTTATGTTTATTATTTAAGTGATAAGCATTATTTTCTTCTGGTTCCCCTGGGAATTTTCTGTGGTAGTCTGGTAGGCTTCTTTTGGTTTAATTTCCGGGAAATAATGAGCAAAGCATTAGCTTTTTCTCAAAGTTTTTTGAAAAAAAAGCCAATAAAAATTTTAAAGCCATTTTTGCAACTTTTAGCTTGGATTTCTTCAATTAGAATTAGAGTTAAAGCGAAAGACTTCTTTAATTTTTTTATTATTATTTTTCAGGTATTAAGATCATTTATTCGGGCTATTCGGCTTCCGTTTAAAAAGGCGATTGATTGGATAAGATCGCATCCTATGAACTTTTATCTTTTGCAAGAAATAATTGTTATATTGGTAGTGAGCTTAGGGTCACTAGTGTTTTTGATAAGACTTGATATTTTATCTGAAACAATGTCAGTACCGAGTTTAATTATTTGCCTTGCATTGTGCGGCGCAATAGCTGGACCTTCTATCTTAATTTTTGATAGGGGAGTAAGAACTTTCTATTCCGACTGGCAGTTTTATAGTCGTTTTGGATTTTTGGGAGTAGTGCTAAAGTCTATAAGTAGATTCTTGTTTTTCGCTATTTCGACGTCAGTTATATTTACTGCTATTTTGGCTGGCATAATGTTATTTGTGTTATATGGAATAGCATTACTACTCCTGACATTTTTATTTCTAGGTTTTACGAGTGTCTTTGTCTATGTTTTACGTTTAGCTAGTAACCAGCGTGAATTAGCTTCTCTGATTATTACGATGATTGTAACTTTTATTAGTTATTATATATATCGTAATAGTTTTATAGAGGAGTTTATAATTTGGTTAGTAGCTTTTGGTACTGGCAGTGTTTCTTCGTTGGCTGTTTGGTTGGCGCTCAGTTTTGACAAGGGCTGGATAATTAATAGGCTTGAACAGGCTTACAGTTTTTTATCCAATGATGAGTCAGATATGGAAAAAATAGTTACTTACAGGCAGAGTTGGACGGGGGTTATGGTTTTTTCTCCAGGAAACTGGGTAATAAAAAACATATATCAAAGAATGGTGAGCGTTGGTGAATATTTGGGTGACTTAGTGAATTTAAAAATGCGATAACGATTGCATTAACTTTTTTAAATACCTCGAAGCTGAATGGTTTCGGGGTTTTTTATTACCTCAGTTCTAGCACGGTCCACGACCCTAGACTTTTAAAAAACCAAGTTTGAAAACTTGGTTTTTCTAATTTCATCATTAAATTATACTAACTCATCAGGAAAATCTTGTAAGGCTTTTTTAAAATCATCTAGAGTATTAATTTGTGACATTTTTTCTCTGTAGGCGGCAGCTCCGGGAAGACCTTTGATATACCATAGGAGTTGTTTTTTAAATTCAGGTAGACCTAATTCTCCTTTTTTATTGTATACCAGTTCAAGGTGTTCTAAAGCAATGGCTTTTTTTTCTGTCCAAGTTTTGGCTGTATATTTTCCAGTTTTAAGGTAATCTTTTATTTCTTGAAAAATCCAAGGTCGACCATAGACGCCATGACCGATACCGATACCGTCTGCTTGGCTTATTTCTAAGGCTTCTTTGGCTTTTTCTGGCTCATAGATACCACCGTTAGCTAAAACAACACCTTTAAATTTTTCTTTTACTTTTCTTATATAATCATAGTCAACCTCTTCAATCCAAGGAGCTTCAAAAGAACGACCGTGAATCATCACAGCAGCAATAGGCAGATCTTTGACGTATTCTAATAAATCAAGACTAGTTTGAATACTCCCATCTGGCATTTTAATACTAGTTCTGGTTTTAATTGAAACTGGCAAAGTCCCAGCTCCTTCAATGGTTTTTTCAATAATTTTTCTTGCTAAAGGTAGATTTCGTAATAGCGCTACACCGCTATCATTACCCGCTATTTTTTTAGCCGGACAGCCAAAGTTAATATCAATGCCACTAGCCCCTAATTCTTTGGCAATTTGAGCTGATTCTTTAAAATATTCTGGCTCCTTACCCCCTAATTGAATAATGACTGGTTGTTCCTCTTTTTCAACAGTCGCTAAACGCAAGGCGCTGGGATTCTTGCGGACTAAAGATTGGACCATGATCATTTCGGTGTATACCAAATCAGCCCCCAGTTTTTTACACATTAAACGAAAGGGCAGATCGGTCACGCCGCACATTGGCGCTAAAGCTAATATTGGTTTGTTTAATTCTTCCCAAAAGTTTTTCATAGCTAGTAATATTTATCTTCTCATAGGATATGGTTTTCTGTATTTTTTGTCAAAAATTATGCTTTCAAAAAACAAGCTTGAAGCTTGTTTTAGGGATAATGTGTTGTTTAGAAATTATATTTCTTTAAGTCCATGAGCCTGACTTTCGTGGTAACCAGCACTGCTAATTTCAATAAAATCGGCTTTGCCTTTTAATTTTTCAATAGTATCAGCCCCCACATAAGTCATACCTGAGGCTAAGCCACCTAAGAGGCTATTGATAATGGGAGCAACTTGTCCTTTATACTTAACTTTTGTCATTTCACCTTCAACGTGCACTACTTCTTCTACTTTAGAGCCATCAAGAGCCATTTTTTTAACAGTTGCGAGATAACTAGCCATCCCTCTATATTCTTTATATTTATTACCATCTATTTCAATTAATTTACCAGGGCTTTCATCAGTTCCAGAAAAGAGGGAGCCAGACATAATGCAATCTGCTCCAGCGCCAATCGCTTTAACAATATCGCCAGAATTTTTCAAACCACCATCAGCACAGAGTGGCACTCTTCCTTGACTAGCTTCATAGACATCCATGATAGCAGTTAGTTGGGGCACACCAGCTCCAGCCATGATGCGAGTAGTACACATTGAACCGGGTCCAATACCAATTTTAATAGCGTCCGCTTGTTTGGAGATGAAGTATTCAGCTGCATCTTTGGTAGCTACATTGCCCACCATGACATCAAACTGAGGGTATTTTTCTTTAATATAGTCTAAAGTTTTGCCCACTCTTTTAGAATGACCATGGGCGACATCAAGGACTAAAATTTCTACCCCGGTCTTAGCTAAAGCAGCTATTCTTTCTTCATAATCTTTAATGCCAATCGCTGCAGCAGTGAGTAGTTTTTGTTCTTTGACTTTAATTATTTCTTTTACTTGATCTTCAATGTTTAAAAAACGATGGATAACACCTAGGCCTCCTAGGCGACCTAAAGCAATCGCCATTTCACTTTCACAGACTGTATCCATATTAGCGGCAATAATGGGAATATCTAAGCGATAGCGTTTGGTGACTTGTGTTTGAAAACTAACATTTCTGCGTGAAGAGATGCGATTGTATTTAGGCACTATGAGAACATCATCGAAAGAATATCCTCGGCCAATTATTCTAGCCATATATTTTTAATTAATTAAAACACCTTTTCTATTATGCTCTTTTCTTGAAGGGAAGTAAAGTCCAACTCTTTTCCTATCTTTAGCTTTTTATACTATAATAGAGCATATGACTCAAAAAGATGCACTAAAAATAATGAACGCCGGTTATAATGTTTTATTAACTGGGGCAGCTGGTAGTGGTAAAACCTATCTTCTAAATCGTTTTATCGCTCAAGCTAAAGAACGAGGCTTAGGCGTTGCCATTACGGCTTCAACTGGGATTGCGGCTACGCATTTAGGCGGACGGACTATTCATTCTTGGGCCGGAATTGGCATTAAAGAAAGTTTAACTAAAAAAGATTTACAGAAAATTAGCAAACGTTCTTATTTAAAAAAACAATTTGAAGGGACAGATATTTTAATTATTGATGAAATTTCCATGTTGTCAGCTGAACATTTAGATATGGTTAATTTGGTGTGTCAAAGTTTGAAAAAAAATACTTTAGCTTTTGGTGGTTTGCAAATTATTCTCTCTGGTGATTTTTTTCAACTTCAGCCTATTGCAGCAGCTGAAAGCAAGGCTCGTTTTGTTTACTATTCTCAGGTTTGGCCAGAAATGGATTTGCGCGTTTGTTATCTTGAAGAGCAACATCGTCAAAATGATGCTGATTTAGATTTTGTTTTAAATGCTTTAAGAGAAGCACAAGCTGATTGTAAAGTAAAAGAAATATTAGGGCAAAGATTAATTAAAGAGGAAAATTCTCAAGCAACTGCTCTGCGTTTATATACTCATAATCTTGATGTTGATCGAATAAATCATTTAGAATTAGCTAAAATTAAAGATGAGGAAGAGAAGTATTATATGATAGGTAGTGGCCAAGAAAAGCTAGTAGCCGCTCTTAAGAAGAATTGTTTAGCACCTGAAGTCTTAACTTTAAAAAGAGGAGCTAGAGTAATGTTTGTGAAGAACAAATTTAAAGAGAGCAAAACTATTTATGTTAATGGCCAAAGTGGAGTGGTAGTTAGTTTTGATGAAAATCGTTGGCCGGTAGTGCGTTGTAGTAATGGTGATTTAATTACCGTTACTCCAGAAGCGTGGACAATTGATGATGAAGAACAACACATTTTAGCCCAGATTAGTCAGATTCCTTTACGCTTGGCTTGGGCAATTACTGTTCATAAAAGTCAGGGCATGACTCTGGAATCTGCTACGATTGATTTGAGTCGAGCTTTTGCTTGTGGTATGGCTTACGTAGCCCTGTCTCGGTTGCGCAGTCTAGAGGGTTTATTTCTTTTAGGCATTAGTGAAAGTGCCTATCAAGTTGACCAAGAGGTATTGGCCTATGACAAAGAACTGAAAAAGTTATCAGCAATAGCCAAAAATATGAAAATAAAATTTTCTGGTCGTCGACAAGATGCTTTGTTTAAGATTTGTTAGTTTTTTGCTATAATATAATTATGAAATTGATTGATAAATTACAAAAGATTTTTAATACCCCACTTTTCCCTAATAGTTTCAAGGCTTCTATTTGGCGTCCAATGGCTTGGCCTTGGTTGAAAATTGGACGTTTCTTTTTTGGAATGATTGTGCTTTTAGCTGCCTTAATTGTGATCAACGATGAAATGATTTATCGCTTTGATACTGATTTATTGTCTGATGATATTTTAAGCGCTGACTATGAAGAATATGCTACCTGCAATGTCACTGGTTTAGAGTTGCGTGGAGATTTACATTCTTATTATGACGATGACGAGACACTAATCATTAGTTCTGAAGATTTAATCTATTCTTTACGTGAATTAGCAAGTGATGAGACGGTAAAGGCGGTATTGTTAGAAGTTGATTCTTATGGCGGTTATCCGGTGGCAGCTGAAGAAGCCTATCAAGCAATTTTAAATTTTGATAAACCAATAATAGCTTTAGTTCGTAATGCAGCCACCTCGGCTGCCTATTGGGCAATTAGTGGTGCTGATTATATTGTGGCCTCACCTTTATCAGATATTGGTGCGATTGGCGTCACTTTCTCTTATCTTGATCGCGCTAAACAAAATGAACAAGAAGGATTAACTTATAATTCTTTAAGTACGGGGCAGTATAAAGATTACGGTGATCCCGATAAAGAGTTAACTAGCGCTGAGAGAGATCTAATTATGCGTGATTTACAAATAGTTCATGACGCCTTTGTGCAGTCAGTGGCTGATAGTCGTCAATTAAATTTAGAGACAGTTAAAATATTAGCGGACGGATCGTCTTTACCAGGGGCTTTAGCTTTAGAGGCTGGCTTGGTGGATGCTTTAGGGGGAATTAATGAAGCAGAAGACTATCTTACAGAAATCTTAGGAGAAAAAGCAGAAGTGTGTTGGGAATAATTATATAATTTATGAAAACTAATCAAAAAACAGTCTTAGTGACTGGCGCCGCTCGAGGCATTGGACAAGCTATTGCTTTGCAATTTGCTCAAGCAGGGCACAGGATATTATTTTGTGATTTAAAAAAACAAGATTGTGTTGAAACTTTAGCTTTATTGCAAAAACAAGGGGTGGAAGCGAGAGCTTTTGCTTGTGATGTTTCTAATAAGAAGCAAGTTGATCGTTTGTTGCGACAAATCCAAAAAGAGTATAAACACATTGATATCTTAGTGAATAATGCTGGTATTTTTCCTTTTCAGTCTTTTCTAAAAATGACTGAGAAAGAATGGGACAGGGTGATAGATGTTAATTTAAAATCGGCTTTTTTAGTGACTCAAGCATCTTTAAAATTAATGAAATCAGGTTCTAAAATTGTTTTCATTTCCTCTATCGCTGCTTTCGTCTCATTTGTTGGTTTAAGCCATTATAGTGCTTCCAAAGGAGCTTTAGGGGCGCTAGTGCGTGCTTTAGCTTTGGAATTGGCACCTCTAAAAATTAATGTTAATGCAGTAGCACCAGGAGCAATTGATACTCCTGGGGCCACTGGTAAGCAGAGCGCTGCTCAAAAAAAGAAAAGCGCCAAAGCAATTGCTTGGGGTCGCTTTGGTAAAGCGGAAGAGATTGCTTCAGCAGTTTCTTTTCTAAGCTCAGAACAAGCTGAGTATATTACTGGTCAAACTCTAGTAGTTGATGGTGGTTATACTTTAGTATAAGTTTATAAATATTAATACATTTATTCAAAAGAAAAGCGAGTGCAGAGCGCTCGCTTTTGGTTTTTAAAAATAGAATTCTTTGGGACTTTCCATCTCTTCGCCGTTTAACATCCTAAAACCAACTATTAATTTATCCTCATCATATAAATCGATAAATTCATCAGTGGCTAAAGGCAAATCTTTTTTATGCTTTAGCTTTTTTAGTGATTGAGGATCTGGTTTTAGGCTTAACTTCTTGTTTTTCATTGTCAAAGGATTCTTTTTTGTACCTCATGAAGAGGTATTAGCTAAATTATAATCTAGCTTTTATTAATTTATTATGTTATTAATTATTTGTCAATCTAATTAAAATTTTTAATTATTTTTTTGTGATTGTTTTAAAATAATAATTTATGAAACTTTTAAGATTAAAAAACAAAGAAGCTTTAGCGGTGGGAGCAATTATTGTAGCTGCTTTATTGTGGAGCTTAGATGGTTTATTTTTAAGACCTAAGTTTTATGTACTCTCTGCACCTTTATTGGTTTTCTGGGAGCACTGCTTAGGCCTGATAGTTCTTAGTCCTTTTTTGTATATTTATCGTAAGCAGATTTTAACTTTACGAAAAAAAAGTTGGGCTGCTTTATTTTGGGTTAGCGTCTTTGGTGGCTTGATTGGAACAATCATGATTACAAAAGCTTTCTTTGCTGCTTTTGCTGGAGAAGCGAGTTTTGCCACGGTCGTTATTTTACAGAAATTACAACCAATTTTTGCTTTATTAATGGCAAGATTAATTTTAAAAGAAAAGTTGAGTAAAGAATTTTATTTTTGGGCTTTATTAGCTATTTTAGCTAGTTATGTCTTAGCCTTTGCGCAAAATGGTTTTAATTTTATAGATTTTAATTGGCAAGAAAATGCTGCTTTATTTGCTTTTTTAGCGGCTTTTGCTTTTGGTTCTTCAACGGTATTTGGAAAAAGGTTGGCTAATCATTTAGATTATAAAGCGGTAGCTGCTTTGCGTTTTGGTTTGACCTCTGTTTTAGCTTTTATTCTGGTATTATTTAATGGCGATATATTGTTAAGCCAAGAAATTAGTTCTCTGCAATGGCAGTTTCTATTACTAATTGTTGTCAGTAGTGGTGCTGGGGCTTTGTTTTTATACTATTTTGGTTTACGTCGAGTGAGCGCGTCAGCTGCAACCTTATTGGAACTTTTTTGGCCTTTTTCGGCTCTAATTTTAGATTATATTTTCAATGGCAATTATTTAAATTATGTTCAAATTATTGCTTTGGGCTTTTTGTTGATAGCTTTCTTTCGCATTTCTTTCATTAGCAAGGCTAAACCTTTGTCTTTTGAGGCTCGGGTTATTACTGGTCAAGGGAAGGGCAAATCTCTGGGTTATCCGACGGCTAATTTAGATAAAGATGCGCTTGATATGCCTCATGGAGTCTATGCGGTGCAAGTTTTTATAGATAGGCAAAAGTATTACGGCTTATTGCATTTTGGTTTTAAAGATGTCTTTAAAGCAGATGTTTCGGCGGAGATTTTAATTAAAGATTTTGAAGCTGATATTTATAATCAGACAATTAAAGTGCAGATTTTAGAGAAAGTGCGAGAAGTACGAGCTTTTAATAATATAGATGAGTTAAAATTAGCTATTGAGAATGATTTATTGTTTTTAAAAAAATATGTTTAACTTATTGCTATTTTTCTAAAAATATGATAAATTATTATTAGTTGTTTTCATAATGATTGGTTTAGTTAATGAATGAATTGGTTGATGTCTTGTGTCTCCCGACACTTGGGGCTGTTTTTTAAATAACGGCCCCTTTTTTTATGGCCTTGATTTTTTTTAAATCTTTAACTATAATCAATTTACTTATAGTTTAATTAACTTATGTTTCAAATTAGTGCAAAAACAGACTATGGTTTGCTAATTATGCTTACTTTAGCGCGTCAAGCTGGTCAGATTGTTCCGCTCTCTCCTTTGGCTAAGCATTTAGGGGTGTCTTCTTCATATTTAAGCCAAATTGCTAAAGAGCTAAGTAAAGCTCATTTAATTAAAAGCAAAGAAGGGGTAGGCGGAGGCTATTATTTAGCTCATTCAGCTAAACAAATTAGAATTTTAGATATTTTAGAAGCGCTATCGGGAAAAATGAAAGTTCGTTGCGCTCATGGTGAAGCTAAGGTTTGTCCTCATTTTAGGCAATGCGGCTTAAAAAGTGCTTGGCCTATTCTCTTAGATGATATTAAAAGCAGTTTAGCCAAACGTAATTTAGCTTCTTTATTAGATAATAAATAATATGAAAATTTTAGAAATCAAAAACTTAAAAGTCGCAGCTGGTGAAAAAGTTATCTTACATAATATTAATTTTAATATTAATGAAGGTGAAAGTGTGGTTATTATGGGTCCTAACGGTTCAGGTAAAAGTACTTTAGCTAATGTGTTAATGGGTCATCCTGATTATCAAGTTCTAGAAGGTGAGATTATTTTTAAAGGAAAAAATATTACTGATGCTAAACCGGAAGAAAGAGCACAGGCTGGTTTATTTCTTTCTTTTCAAGAACCACGTGAAATTGCTGGTTTAGAGTTGTTTCCTTTTTTATTTGATTCATATAAATCTCTACGTACTGCCAAAGGAGAGAAAGAAGAAAGTGTCTTCGCTTTTAAGGATAAATTAGATGAGGAATTAAATAGATTAGGAATTAAGGATGATTGGTCTTCTCGTCAACTAAATCAAGATTTTTCTGGTGGCGAAAAAAAGAAATCAGAATTATTGCAATTAGCTTTAGCTCAGCCCGATTTAGCGATTTTTGATGAAATTGATTCAGGTTTAGATGTTGATGCTTTAGAAGTAGCTGGTCAAGCGCTTAAACGCTTTAAAGAAGCAAAAAAGAGTTTATTAGCAGTGACTCATTATCAAAGAGTTTTAAAATATATCAAACCAGATTTAGTAATTGTGATGTCTCAGGGCAAGATTGTTGAACAGGGTGGAGCGGAATTAGCAGCTCGTTTAGAACAAGAAGGTTTTTCTCAGTTTAAATAATCTATGAATGAAGAGATAAATTCCCATGATTCTCTGTGGGATGAATATAATCAATCTGAATATATGAAAGACTCTCGTCCAGGCTTGGATGAAGAGTTGATTCGTTTTATCTCTGCTGAAAAGAAGGAGCCGGCTTGGATGTTAGAAAAACGCTTAGCTTCTTTTGGGGTTTTTCAAGAGATGTCTCTACCAACTTGGGGGCCCAGTTTAGAAAGCCTAGATTTAGATAAAATTACTTATTATGCTCGGGCTAGTGACAGGCAGGCAGAGAGTTGGGATGATGTGCCTGAAGATATTAAGCGTACTTTTGATAAACTGGGTATTCCTAAGGCTGAGCAAGAGGTATTAGCGGGAGTGGGGGCGCAGTATGAGTCAACAGTTATTTATCATAGTTTAAAGGCAGAATATAAAAGAAAAGGTGTAATTTTTGAAGATTTAGATGTGGCCGTGCAAAAATATCCAGAATTAGTGGAGCCTTATTTTATGAAACTGATGCCGGCATCATTACATAAATTCGCGGCTTTGCATGGTGCAGTTTGGAGCGGTGGCACTTTTTTATACATTCCTAAGGGGGTGAAGCTTAAGGAGCCCTTACAAGCCTATTTCCGGATGAATGCTAAAGGTATGGGTCAATTTGAGCACACTTTAATTATTGTTGAGGAAGGTGCTCAAGCTCATTATATTGAAGGTTGTAGCGCGCCTCGCTATGGGGTTGATTCCTTACATGCGGGTGGCGTGGAAATATATGTTAAAGAAGGAGCTCGTTTTCGTTATAGCAGTGTGGAAAGCTGGAGTAAAGATGCCTATAATTTAAATACTAAACGGGCTTTAGTAGAGAAAAAAGCCCATATGGAATGGGTGGGAGGTAATTTTGGTAGCAATGTTACTATGCTTTATCCTTGTTCTATTTTAGTAGGTGAGGGAGCGACGGCTGATCATTTAGGAGTGGCTTTTGCTAATGAAGGTCAAATTCAAGATACGGGCGCTAAAGTGATTCATGTCGCTAAAAATACTGGCTCGAACATCATTATGAAAAGTATTAGTAAAAATGGAGGTAAAGCTTTATATCGCGGTTTAGTCGAGGTGAAGCCAGGAGCGACTAATGCTGCTATTTCCGTTAAGTGCGACGCTTTACTTTTAGATGCTATTTCTTCTTCTGATACTGTACCAGTGATGAAAATTCATGATGCTAGTGCCGCCATTGCTCATGAAGCGAGTGCGGGTAAAATTAATGCGGAGGATTTATTCTATCTCCGTAGTCGTGGTTTAAAAGAAGAAGAAGCGGCTGCCATGATTGTTAACGGCTTTATTGAGCCTATTACTAAAGAATTACCTTTAGAGTATTCTGTAGAGATGAATAGAATGGTGGAATTAGAAATGGAAGGTAGCGTTGGTTAATCTTTATGCATAATAATAAATTAAACAACAAGATAGAAAAAAGAGTTTTAAAAGATGGTGATTTTATTATTGAAAGAACTAGTCAAAAAGACTTTGCTCAAGCTCTGTCTTTTCAAATTGAAGAGGGAGCAAAAGTTAGCTATCTATTAATAGTGGATGAAGCTTTTGATTTAGCGGTTACAAGACAATGGGATTTGCAAAATAATTCTTCTTTAGATTCTCGTCGTCTCTTTTTGCAAGATAAGGCTCATCAGACTTGGAGTTTTCAACATGAAATTGGCAGTAAAGCTGTATTAAACAG
Source organism: Patescibacteria group bacterium (assembly GCA_034002925.1). GTDB lineage: Bacteria > Patescibacteriota > Patescibacteriia > Patescibacteriales > UBA12465. The sequence goes on from JAVEZP010000003.1 coordinate 40,376, forward strand.
TCGGTCGCTTTTAATTGGTATGACCGATGAGCAGTTTAATTTAAATTCTGTCTATAATTTTTCTGGTCAGGCAAGTTTTGGTCGAGTCAATATTGATTCTTTGTTAACATCTAAAGCGCAATTAAATTGTGTAGCTGATGTTAATGTTTTGCCCACTGCTCAACAAAGTGATACACGGGTTGATATGACTTTACGTTTAGAAAGTGATGAAGCCAAAGGGGAGATGACCCCAGGTTTAAATATTGCGGCTAATGATGTCAAGGCTGGGCATAGCGCTGGTACCTTTCGTTTAAAAGAAGAGGATTTATTTTATCTCCGCAGTCGTGGTTTGTCTGCCCAGCAAATTAGAAATTTATTTATTCTTTCTTTAGCTCAATCTTTTGCAGCTGATTTAAAAGATGTGAAGCTCAAAGAAGAGCTTTTGGCTTTAATCAATAATTATTTATAGTATGCTAGATTATCGTTCTCATTTTCCTTTGCTATCTCGTCAGCATAATAACAAAGCCTTAGTTTATTTTGATAATGCCGCTACTACGCCTAAGCCAGAATTAGTGATTGAAGCGGTTAATAAATATTATCGAGAGCATAATGCTAATATTCATCGGGGACCTAATTTTTTAGCAGAAGAAGCCACTGATTTATTTGAAGATAGTCGAAAGACAGTCGCTCAATTTATTGGTGCAGATCATAAAGAAATTATTTTTACTAGTGGCGCCACCGCTGCTTTTAATCTTTTGGCCCGAGTTTTAGGAGAGGCTAATTTAAAAACAGGTGATGTAGTTGCTATTAGTCAGGCGGAGCATCATGCTAACATCGTGCCTTGGTTGCAGCTTAAAGAAAAAATAGGAATTGAGCTAAAATATATTAAAGTGAATGAATTAGGTGATTTTGAAACATCTAGCTTGGATAATATTTTAAATGATACAAAACTGCGTATTCTTTCTTTAACTCAAGCTTCCAATGTCTTAGGGCATTTATATGATCTTAAAGATATTTTAGCTAGAGCAAAAGAGCGGGGAGTAATAACTATAGTTGATGAGGCACAAAGTATTGCTCATCATGAACTAAATGTAAAAGATTTAGGTGCTGATTTTGTAGTTTTTTCTGGTCATAAATTATTTGCTCCCAGTGGGATAGGTGTTTTGTATGGTCGCTTTGAACTGTTAGACAAAATGCCAACTTTTTTTGGTGGTGGCAGCATGATAAGCGAAGTAAAGGAGCAATCCTTTCAATCAATTGAGGCGCCTTATAAATTTGAAGCCGGTACTCCTAATATTGAAGGGGTAATTGGACTAGGAGCTGCTTGTCGCTATTTACAAAGTATTGGTTGGGAGCTAATTAATCAACAAGAAGAAGAATTGGCACAATATTTTTTAAAGAGTTTAGAACAATATCCTTTCTTAAAGCTCTTAGGTGGAAAAAATAATCGTTTGCCGCTATTTTCTTTAGTATTAGAGGGCGCACATCCCCATGATATGTCTGATTTGTTGGGAGAAGAAGGAATTATTACTCGCGCTGGTCATCATTGTGCCCAGCCTTTACATGAATCATTAGGAATTAACTCAAGTTTAAGAGTTAGTCTTGCTTTTTATAATACCACCTTAGAAATTGATTATTTTTTTGAAAAATTAATCGCTATTAAGGCAAAGCTGAGTTAAATTTTATGGATATCTACGCGCACAATATTTTAGATCACTATAAAAATCCAAGGAATAAGGGTGTTTTAAATGAGGCTGATGCCTCTTGTCGTTCTCTTAACAGTAGTTGCGGAGATGAAGTGACTGTTTTTGTTAAGATGAAAGGAGAGAAAATGGATAAAATTAGTTTTGAAGGTCATGGTTGCGCGGTAGCGATGGCAGGCATGTCTATTTTAAGTGAAGCTTTAATTGGCAAAACGGTAGCAGAGATTATGACGATGGACTTAAGTGATGTTCAAAAATATTTAGGTATAAATATTAGCCCTCGCCGTCATAAATGTGCCTTAATTGGCTTACAGTCTTTACAGGGAGCCTTAAAAGCTAGAACAGAGAATAAAAGATAATTAATTATGGTTTTAGATGCAAAAACTTTACGCTCTCTTGGTGCAGAGGAGGCGGAAAAAATTAGAAAAAAAAGACGGCGTCATCCTGTCTATATTATTTTAGAAGATGTGCTTGATACCTATAATATCGGGGGCTTTTTTCGTTTAGCTGATGCTATTGCGGCTGAAAAAGTATATCTTTGTGGTGATTGCGCTATTCCGCCGGATCACAAGATTGTGAAAGCGTCAGTTGGCACCTATCAATTAGTTGACTGGGAATATTGTAAAGATGCGCTCACAGCTATCAAAAAGTTGAAGCGTAAAAAAGTTAAAATTATTGCTGTTGAACAAAGTAAGGAGGCGCGAGATTTTCGGGAAATAGAACAAAGTTTGCCCGTAGCTTTTGTCTTTGGTAATGAGAGTTATGGTGTGAAAGAAAAAACCTTAAAAAAAGCCGATGCAACAGCAGAAGTGCCAATGCACGGCTTTAATAAATCTTTAAATGTGATGGTGGCGGCTGGTATTGTCTTATATCATTTTATCGATTCGCTTCCGCCTCGCTCTGTAAAGTGAGCCAATATTCTTCTTTGTCAGCTATTCTTCTATTAATCTCTTCTAACTCTTGATTTTTCTGCGGGTTATATTCCTTGTAGTGTTCTAAAAAATAGTTCAGTAATTCTTGTTTATAAATTTGCATTTTTTCCAATTCTTTCTCTAGGGATTGGATTTTTTTCTGTCTTTGTTTATTTTCTAGATAACGTTCTTTAGATATTTTTTTCTCAATACTAGGAGTAATTTTGTTTTCCAGTTGTTCTTTTTGCTGAATTTTAAGATGACGTTCTAAGTGTTTGATATAATCAGCGTAATCTTCATGTTTAGGTTTAGCTTTGCCATTATCTATTTCTAAAATAGTAGTTGCAATCTTCTGAGAAAAAGAACGATCATGACTAGCAAAAAGAACACTCCCTTCATAGCTTTTTAAAGCTTTTGCTAGAGCTTCACTAGTTTCAAAATCAAGATGACAAGTTACTTCATCAAGTAATAAAACATCTGGTTTAGAAAGTAGAATGGCGGCTAGAAGTAGTCTTGACTTTTCTCCTCCTGAGAGAACGCTAATGACTTTTTTAAGTTCTTCATCTTTAAAGAGAAAATCACCCGCCATTTTTAAAACTGCTTCGGTTTTAATTTCGGGTGAAGCAAGGCGACGAAGATAGTCTCCAGCTTGTTCTAGGGGGTTTAATTTTTCCATTTCTTCTTGACTGTGAAGGGCAATACGACTGTCACTTGACCAATGATATGAGCCAGAGAGGGGAGGGAGATTAGCACTTAAAGTTTTAAGCAAGGTGCTTTTGCCTTGGCCATTTAAACCTAAAATAGCTAGTTTTTCTCCGGCTTTAAGATCTAGATTAATATCCTCTACCACGCTTTTATCTTGATAGCCAATACTAAGATTAGTGCTTTTTAAAACAAAATTATTTTTTTTCACTACTTTTGGAATGTTAATCCTTTGTAGTCCGGCTTCATTTTCAATCTTTATCCGTTTTTCTTCTAGTTTGCTGATTTTTCTCATCATAGCCTGAGCTTGTTTAGCCTTGGAAGCTTTAGAACGAAAACGGTTGATAAAATCTTGCCAATGTTCTTGTTGTCTTTCTAAGCTTTCATTGGCTTTAATCATAGTGGCTAGTTTTTGAGCCTTGAAGCTCAAATAAGCTTCAATAGGCCCAGGATAGTGATAGCAGCCGGTTTTAGATATTTCGATAGTTTCTTTGCAGCTTTTTTTTAGAAATTCTCGGTCATGAGAGATAATTAAGAAACTACCGTTATATGAGCGTAAATAGTTTTCTAAAAGTAAGACGGTGTTTAAATCAAGATAGTTACTGGGCTCGTCTAGTAGAAAGAGATTGGGTTCTTGAAGGAGCATACCGCTTAGTTTAAGACGCATGCGCCAACCACCAGACAGGCTATCGGCTTTTTGTTCTAATTTATCTGCTCTTAATTCAAATTTACTCGCCACTTGTCGTGCTCTCCATTCTGCTTGACCACTTAATCTTTCTAAATATTGTAAAGCGCTTTCTTCTTTATTCCAGTCATCATGTTGTTTTAAATAGCCAATTTTAGCATTGTCGTGAATGATAATCTGACCCTCATCAGCTTGTTCTGTTTGAGTGATGATGCGAAATAGAGTTGATTTACCAGCGCCATTGCGACCAATAATACCAATTTTCTGTTTATCGCTAACAGCAAAAGAAAGATTACTAAAGATTTTTTCTCCGCCATATTCTTTTCCTAGCTTTTGTACTTGCAAGAGAATGGGCATATTAATTACTGATTGCTAATATCTGATAGTTTTTGCCGTTAATTGAGACTATCTCGCCTACGCTTTTACCTAATAGGGCAGAGCCAAGGGGGGAGAGATGAGAAATTATACCTTGACTAGGATTACTTTCGCTCCCACCTAAGATTGTATAATTTTTGTGACCACTAGCACTTTTCAGACTGACAGTATGGCCAATTTGAACGACTGAGATGTCTTCGTCACCAATAATTATTTCCGCTTTACGGAGACGATCAGTGATTTCAAGAATGCGTTGATTTAAGCCACGCAAACGTCCTTTGGCCAATTGATAGCCGGCATTTTCTGAGAAATCTCCCATTTCTGCCAATCTTTTGACTTCTTTAGCTAAGCTTGGTCTTTTAGCGGTGAGACGAACAATTTCAGCTTCAAGCTCCCGATATTTACTCGGGCTGAGATAGTAGTCTTTAGGGGCGAAGACACGGCTGTCGCCTTTTCTAATGGGTACACGCATATGTGAATGATTATGTGTTTATCATAGAGGAATAGGGGTTTAAAGGCAAGGATTTGGCGGATAATATTGGTTTACAAAGTCGTTTAAAAAGAGTAAAATTAAGCCATAGAATAAAAATTTATCTTTTCGTTATACTCAATTTGCTATAATATGACTAAGCCAAAAAAAACCACAAAAACTAAGAAAAAAAGCAAAAAAATGTTAAATCCATTTTTTACAGACAAAGACTTTAAATTATATCAAGCTAATAGTTTGGAATTTTTGGCTACTTTAGAAGAGAATTCGGTTGATATGATTTTTGCTGATCCGCCCTATATGTTGTCTAATGGTGGTTTTTCAGTGCATGCTGGGAAAATGGTTAGTGTTAATAAGGGAGAATGGGATGTTAGCAATGGCCTTAAAAAAGACTTTGAATTTCAATTAGCGTGGATTCAGGCTTGTCACAGAGTGTTAAAACCTGGTGGCACAATTTGGATTTCTGGAACCTATCATTCTATTTATCAATGTGGCTTTGCTCTTCAGGTAAGCAAGTTTCATATTTTAAACGATATTGCATGGTTTAAACCCAATGCTTCTCCTAATCTAAGTTGTCGCTTTTTTACAGCTAGTCACGAAACTCTCATTTGGGCAAGAAAAGAATTAGTGCATCCTAAAACAGGTAAAAAGATTAATACTAAACATAAGTTTAATTATGATTTAATGAAAAATGGTCATTGGCCAGAGGACTTTTTGAAAAAACCTAATTTACAGATGCGTAGTGTGTGGTCAATGGGTACACCTAAGCCAGCAGAGAAAAAACACGGTAAACACCCGACTCAAAAACCAATAGATTTATTAGTTCGTATTGTAATAGCTAGTACTAATAAGGGTGATTTAGTTATTGATCCATTCACTGGATCCTCCACAACTGGCTTAGCTTGTGTTTTAAATGATAGAAAATTCATTGGCATCGATTTGGAGAAGAAATATTTGGAGTTGTCTGTTAAGAGATATAAGGATTTATTAGGCAATAAATAAATATAATCTTGAATTTTATGAATAATGACATATATGCTGGTTCATATCTATATTCTTCAATTATAGATAAAGTTTCAGCAAAACATTTAATACCAACGTTACAGCGGCCTTATGTCTGGACGGATAAAAAACAGGTGAAAAAATTTATTGAAGACATTTTAACTAGCAATGATTATTATTTTATTGGTAGTTTGGTTTTTGTTTTGTCGTCGAACGGGACCGTTGGAAGGGATGAGATTATAGATGGGCAACAGCGGATGATAACCATATCTTTAATTTTGATAGCAATAAGAGATCTAATTATAAAGCATAAAAAGGAGAAAAAATTAAACGATGCCTTGCGTGAAATTAGTGGTTTTTTAGAATTTGTAGATTCATATGATTTAAAAAAGAGCCCAAGAATAGAATTTTATGACAAAAGAACAAATAGTTTTTATATAAAATTATTAAAAGGAGAAGCCGGATCTCCTGAAACAGAAACACAAAAAAGAATTTTAGATAATTATAATTATATTTATAAAGAGTTAGCTAAAAAGTGTGGCAAAAATATTGATGTAGAGATCACGAGTTTTTTGAACAAGATAAAAACGCTTAAGGTTATTGCTATAAGTTGTACAAATAATTCAATAGCATATGAATTGTTTGAGAGTATAAACGCTACCGGAATGTCATTGGCTAGCGTTGATTTAATTAAAAATTTTCTTTTTAAAAATGCATCAAAAGATAAGTCTTTACTATCTAAAGTTGAAACAAATTGGCAAAAATTAGAGGATATATTTTCAGACAATAGAGCACTTTTCAAAACATTTTTAAGACATCACTGGATAAGCAATGGCTATTATATTAGTCATTCTGGTTTATATTCTGATGTTGAAGTAAAACATAAAGAAAAAAAAATCACTTCGGTAAGCTATTCTGAGGAATTAGCACATGATGCAGTTACTTATGTGTCGTTGAGGACTGCCAATGCCGAGTCTTTAAGCAAGATACAAAAATGGAAAAGATTTGATGCAAAATCCGTTAAAGAGGTTCTTGAATTTCTTTCCTTTTTGAGCGTAGATCAGGTTTATGCCCCAATTTTATTTTTTTATAAAAATGAAAGCAAAGATAAGTTTAAAAAAATGCTTAATAGATTAGCAGCTTTTCAATTTTTGTATAAGTATATTGCAGGAAGCCCAAGTTCTGCGGAGAAAATATTTGCTGGCTTTGCTAAAAATAACAAGGATGTTAATACACTATTTCAAGAATTGCACAATTTAGTAAAGAACGGTCACGACGAGTTCGTAGAAAATTTTTCAAAAAAAAGCATTTACAAAGTATCTAAAAGTGGAGATGTGCAGTTTGTTCTAGAGAGATATGTTTTTTCTAAGGGCGGGGCTCGATCATTCAAAGAGCCCACTATAGAGCATATAATAAGTCAATGTGATAAAGATGATGATTATGTCCATGAAATTGGTAATCTTACTATTTTTGAACTTAGTGAGAATTCTAAATTGCCGACAAAATTTAAAGATAAAATTAGTATTTATAAAAAAAGTCCATATAAAGAGCATCAATTAATTTTAAAATATGATTTTGATAAAAATTATAAAAAATCTATCAAAAGAAGAACTGAAGATATAGCATCAGATGTTTATGATATTTTTGTTAATATTTTAAAGACCGGTAAAATTATATGAAATTTCTAAATTTTTACAAAAAAAAACTAAGTTGTCAAAATGAAGACGAAGTTTTTAATTATTTAATTAATAACTTAAAGCCAAGTATTATTCTTTGGTCTTATTTTGTTAATTGGGATAAGGTTTTTAATAATACCAAAAAGATAGAAATAGCTTTAAATAATCTTAATTATTTAATTGGAAAAGAAGATTTTGATAGTGAATTCAGATTTTTAATTAAGGAAAATCCAGAAATTGCTAAAGTTATTCCTGCGTTGGTTGTGCGTGATGGAAGTAATACTAATAAATTTAATATTTTAGTTGATTATAAAGGTAAGAAACTAGTTTATGAAGAATACGATTTTTCTAAAAAAGAGATGACAGATGAGGACGTGGAAAAGTATCTTATGTTTGTAAAAGAGTCAGGATTAAAAGATTTAATTATCTCACAAAAAATCAAAAACCTTGTTGATTATATGATTGGCGTAGAGGCTGGGCTTGATAGTAATGGTAGAAAAAATAGAGGTGGCCATTCTATGGAGAGTATAATAGAATTTTTTATTAAAGATGTTTGTGAGAGTAAAAAATATAGCTATATTAAAGAAGCAACCTCAGAGAAAATAAATAAAGAATGGGGCTATGACGTTCCAGTGGACAAGTCTTCTCGCAGATATGATTTTGTTGTTAACACTGGCAAAGAACTTGTTATTTTTGAAACTAATTTTTATGGTGGTAGTGGCTCTAAGTTAAAGTCAACTGCTGGAGAATATAGAGACCTTTTTAATGTCTTAAAAGGTCAATATAAGTTTATTTGGATTACAGATGGTAATGGCTGGAAGTCTACAGCCCGGCCCCTTAGGGAAACCTTTAATCACAATGACTATGTGATTAGTTTAGAGATGGTTGAAAAGGGTATTTTAAATGAAATCTTTTAATTAAAGATATAAAAATCATTAAGCTTGTTGAGATGAATTTAAAAACCGTTGATGTGCCACAAGGATGTATAAAGTGTTTTATTATATGAACATTTTTAAAAAAGAAAAATCATATTCTAAACAAAAGATTAAAATTAATCTTATAAAACAGTGGATTTTTTATATTTTTGCCTTCTTGCTTATTGTTGTTTACCTCTCTTATTCTATTAATAAATATAGACATTTAGATCGAGATACGCTTAGGGTTTTTGCTTTACTAACATTAGGCTTTCTTTCTGGTATATTGTCTTTGTGGTTTTTAAAGTTAATTAATAATTTCTTTTCAAAAACTGATACTGAGATAAATAAGGCTAGGAAGGGAAACGAAGGAGAAAAATTAACCTATCTTAATTTAGTTAAATTTCTGGGTAATAATTATAAAATTTATAAAAATTTTAAAATACCTAATCGTAAATTTGATATAGATTTTTTAATAGTTGGCCCTAAGGGATTAATAGTGATAGAAGTAAAAAATAGTTCAAATTCCTATATTTTTACAGAAAAAGAAGCTAGGAGAATAAAGGGAGAAGGATATTCTAGGAAAACTACTCTTTTGTTTGGTAATTGCGATCCTCGTGTAAAGCTAATAAATCATTGCAAATCTTTAAATCATTATTTATATTCCTTGGGTTTAGTTGGTTTTAGGATTAAAAAGGCTTTGTTGTTTATTAATGGGAATATAAGCATTAATGATAAATCCGGTGTATATATTATTAATGGAATAAGCAAATTGCGTGAGTATATAGAAGGACTAAATTATGACGATAGATTCACTGCAGAATTTTGTGAGACTGTTAATAGGAGCTTAATTGATAAAATATAAATCATGCCAAATTTGACCTCTTTTATATTTTATGTTATATTAATTACAGATAAGAAATCTATTCTTCTCCATTATTAATAACGTTAAAAGTGACTGGCTTTTTTCCAGTTGCTTATTTTTATGTCAAAGAACGAAAAAAATGTTCCTGCTGAGAAAATTGTCAGTTTCACAGAATTAGGAATTAAAGAAACTATTTTAAAAATTATCTCCGGTTTAGGTTTAAGCACTCCCACCCCTATTCAACTACAAGCTATTCCAGCGGCTTTAAGTGGCCAAGATATTGTAGGCATCGCTCAAACTGGTACTGGCAAAACCTTTGCTTTTGGTATTCCCATGCTGCAGCAATTAGCTCTCAATAAGGGTAGGGGTTTAGTGGTTTTACCCACTAGAGAATTGGCTTCTCAAGTAGAAAAGAGTTTGCACAGTCTAGGTGGTCCTTTGGGATTACGTACCGCTCTTTTAATTGGCGGTGAGCCAGTATATCGACAATTACCAGCCCTAAGACGCCATCCTCATATCGTAGTTGGCACCCCAGGCCGTTTAATTGATCTCTTAAAGAGTGGTAATTTAAAACTAGATACCGTCTCAGTGTTAGTATTTGATGAGGCTGACATGATGTTTGATATGGGTTTTGCTCCTCAAATTGAAGAAATTATGAAGAGCGTCCCTAAAGAAAGACAAACTCTGCTTTTTTCCGCCACCATGCCTTTAGCCGTGATGAAATTAGCAGAAAAAAATTTAAAAACTCCAGTCAGGGTGGAAGTAGCTCCAGCTGGAACAACCGCTGCTTTAGTGGATCAAGAATTATATATCATGAGCCGAGAAGAGCGTTGGCATCAGTTGTTAGAATTACTTAAAGAATATCAGAACTCTGTCTTAGTGTTTGTTAGAACTAAACATGGTGCTTCTAAGTTGAGTAAAAAATTAAAAGAAAATAAATATCAAGCCGCTGAAATTCACTCGAATCTTTCTTTTCCCCAAAGACAGGCCTCTTTAAGCGGTTTTAAAAGCGGTAAGCATCGTATTTTAGTAGCCACGGATGTGGCGGCCAGAGGTTTAGATATTAATGATATTGAATTAGTTTTAAATTATGACTTACCTGATAATTCTGAAGATTATGTTCATCGCATTGGTCGAACAGCTAGAGCCGGTAAAAAGGGTAAGGCTATTTCTTTTGCCACCCCTCAACAAGGAAGAGAAGTAAAGAGAATTGAACAGCTAATTCGAAAAAATTTACCTAGTAAAAGAATTAACAGCTCTCATCCTGAAGCAGTTAGTTTTGTGTCTAATAATTTTGATCGCAGTGGCAGACCACAAATAATTCCGCGTCAAAGAGCTGATAGGGCAGTCATGCCGAGAAAAAAAGAGGGAACAAGGGCTAGGATTGAAAAAAGAGAGGAGTTTCAAGAAAACCTTAAACATACTAGTTTAGGTTTTAAAAAAAGAGCTAGTCAAATTGATCCTACCGCTACGCCTGATTATCTGCAGCCGCGTTCATCTCGGGGGGTTTCAGCTCAATATCAGTCAAGAAATAAACATACAGATAATCGTCAAAGAACTAAAACAACTAAATTTAATCATCAATCAGAGGAGGAAGAATTTGTGCCTTTAATGCATAATCCTAGTTTTGATGGTGGTAACCGTTTTGCCTTTCGTCGTAATTTATATCAATTAAAAGAAGCAGCTAAAGGTAGATCAAGACGTCCTTTTAAGAAAAGAGAGACTCAAGACAGGCCGACTGATAAAGATGTAAAGAGAGACAGACCAGCTGCTCGAGCTGACTTTAAAACTGGTGTCAGAAGTTCTGGTTCAAAGGTTTTTAAACCTAAAGAAAAGGGCGGTGATGATAGTCGTAGCTTTAGGGCTAAATCTTTTACCCCTCGCTATAAAAGAAAAAAATAATGTTAACGTTAACCGCTCCCTTTAGGGGGCGGTTTTGCTATATTTTTTTAATTAATAAGGTTATAATAAGAGGGTAGTAATTGAAATATATGAATAATTTTAAATTTTTAAGTAAATTAAGCCAAGGATTAAACTCGACTGTGCTTTTATCTTTGATACCAGCTATATTCTGGGTGATATTTTTATGGAATTTTTGGGATAAAGGTGTTTATGCCTTAGGCTTTAATGCTACTATTTTTGCTTATCTTTTATTAGCTCTATTTGTTTGGGTTTTATATCGAAAAAAACATTATCGTCGTTGTGATTTAAACTGGCTTATTCCTTTGAGCTTATTAATTTTGAGTTATTCATTGTATGATAATCCTTTTGTAAAAATTAGTAGTTTATTGCTGATACCAATTATTTGGGCGTTTTTTTATAATCAAGCTTTTTTGTTAGATAAAGATAAGATATTTTGGAATTTTCGTTTTCTAAATCAAATTGTTATTAGATTATTCGCTTTATTTAATGAGATTCCTGCTTCACTACGTTCTTTCTTGACGCTGCTCAGTCCTAAAAAAGCCAATAAGAATGTTGCTTGGCGGATTGTGGTGGGATTATTGTTATTTGTGATTATTGCCTTTACTATTTTTATTCCTCTTTTGTCTGCCGCTGACGCTGTTTTTGCAGAGAAATTACAAGTGATATATGAAGCGGTGATGAATGTTTTTTCTTCGGTGTTGATTTATAAATTATTGATGATAATATTTTTAGCGCTTTTGTTTTTAGCTGCCTTGCGTGCTTGGAGTAGTAGTTTTGATTATAAAGAGACAAGGGAATTGCCTAAAAAGGTTGATCCGATTATATCAGGGATTGTTTTGGCTGGTATTTTAGGGCTCTATCTTTTATTTTTAGCTATTCAAATGAGTCGTTTATGGATTGGTTCATTGCCTTTTGATTTCCAAACTACGGAGACTTTAGTTAAAAGTGGTTTTTGGCAGTTGTTGCTGTTATCAATTATTAATATTTTAATTTATTTAACTACCTATCGAAAGACTAGTTCTTGGGTGCAGAAGATTTTAATAGCCTTCACTTTTGCGTCTTTGTTATTATTAGCCTCAGCTGCTTATCGCATGGCTCTATATGTTACCTATTACGGTTTTAGTTATGAGAAATTTTTTGCTTCTTATACGGTGATTTATGCGGTTATTTTATTTATTTGGTTGATAATAAAATTATTTGCTACTCAAAGAGCTAATGTTTTAAAGTTTGTAATTATGCTCTTTTTATGGATGTATGCCTTAATTAGTATATTACCGGTAGAGCAATTTATTTTACGCACTAATTTGGCTTTAAGTCGTATGCCTGATTCTAGAATTAGGCTTTTTGAATTAAGTATGCTGTCTCCTGATGTTTTAATGCTGGTACAAAAATACCAAAAACAAGGTTTATTAACAGAATCAGTAGCTTATCTAGATAGAGAGGGAGAGAGAAAGAATGGCGAAGTTTTTGAATGGCAGCCTTGGATTACTAAGCAAGAACAAATAGTCTTAGAGAAAAAATGGTATGAAAAAAATATCACTAATCTTCTTTATCTAATTAATCATAATTATTAATTATGTCTCAAGTCTTAGTTTCTTTTCTAACTCCTCATAAAATTCCATTAAATGGAGTATGGCTGGGAACACAAAAAGCGGAAACAGTTTTTGTATTTTTGCATGGTTTAGGTGGTAGTTTATTTTCTCGTTCTGCTTTGTTAGAAAATTTAGCCGCTCAGAAAGATACGGCCGTTTTAACTTTTAACAATCGCGGTTTCGGTTTAATTAATTCTTTTAAAAAGCAAAAAGCTTCGGGCGAAAAAGAATATTATTTGGCCGGTATGGCTCACGAACGTTTTAGCGAATGCTTAGATGATATTGATGGCGCTTTGGCTTATGCACGCTTACGAGGAGCTAAAAACATATTTCTAATTGGCCACTCTACTGGTTGTCAAAAAATCATCTATTATTTAGCTAAGAAAAAAAGAGTAAAAGTGCAAGGGGCGATTCTTTTAGCGCCAGTGAGTGATTATGCTACTATAGATCAGAAAGATGCTTCTTATCAAAGAGCTCTGCGTGCGGCTAAAAGATTAGTGAGCCAAAGAGATGCTCAAGCTTTGTTGCCTTCTAAACTTTGGCGCCACCCTATTTCCGCTCAACGTTTTCTTAGTCTTTATACACCTGAGAGTGAAGAAGAGATATTTAGTTATGCTAGTAAAAAAAGAACTTCGTTGTTAAGTAAAGTAAAGATTCCTGTTTTAGCTTTATTTGCGACTGAGGATGAATATAATTATTACCCGCTAGATGTAATCAGAAATTGGTTTGAGCGTACAGCAACGACGAAAAAATTTCTTTTTCACTTAATTCCTCACGCTGACCATTCTTTTAAGGATCAAATTAAGCCAGTTGCATCAATTATTAAAGCGTGGCGTCAAAAATACCGATTATGATGATTGATAAGGTTGAATTTCGACGTTTGCGTCGTTCTAAAAATATACGTTTAAGTGTTAGGGTTGATGGCCGTATCTTGTTAACTTATCCGTGGTGGATTAGCCAGAAAAAAGCTAGTCATTTTTTAGCTACTCAAGAGGATTGGCTGCAACAACAATTAATTAAGTTTAAATCATCAAAGAAATCTTTATTAAATGCTGGTAGTCGGGCGGATTATTTATTAAGAAAAGAAGAGACGCGAATTTTAATTTTAGAGCGATTAGCCCATTTTAACCTTTTTTATCAATTTAGCTATCAAAGAGTGAGTGTTCGTAATCAAAGCAGTCGCTGGGGTAGCTGTTCACAACGAAAAAATTTAAATTTTAATTATCGTTTAATCTATTTGCCAGATTCATTACGTGATTATGTGATTGTGCATGAACTTTGTCATTTACAAGAGATGAATCACTCAGCTTCTTTTTGGCATTTAGTAGCGAAAACAATGCCGGATTATAGAGAGTTAAGAAAAAAATTGCGCTCTTTGTAATCTTTTTATTTTTAATCGTTTGTTTGCTATAATATAATGTAATGTAAAATAAAATGTAATAATAATCTCTTCTTTGATTTATATGAAAAAAATTAAAAAATTGTGGTGGCTCTTTTTAATAATCGTGATTGCACTTGCTTTGTGGTGGTGGTTTGCTAATCGTGATCAAGAAGTCTCCTATTCTACTGTGAATGTGATTCGTGGTCCTTTAGTACAGACTGTATCTGAAAGCGGTACCTTAAAGCCAGTGCGAGAATTATCTTTAAATTTTCTTAGTTCTGGTCGGGTGCAGTCACTGTCAGTATCGGTTGGTGATAAAGTAACTGCAGGTATGGAATTAGCTGCTTTAGATAATAGTGCTTTACAGTCTCGTAAATTAGAAGCTGAGGCAGGCTTAAAAATAGCGGAAGCCTCTTTAGATAAATTATTAGCTGGTGCTAGTGGTGAAAATTTAGCAGTTAGTCGTGCAGCTATTAATCAGGCTCAAGCTAATGTTGATGCTACCATTATAGAACTCGAGAAAATAAAAGCTACTACTGCTGAAAATTTGAGACAAGCAAAAAAAACTTTAGCAGATTTAGAGTCAGATAGCACTGAGACTGTCACTCCAAGCGAACAAGCCGTTGCCTCTGCTCTCACTACTTTAAATAATGCCGAGCAAACTGGAACGGCTAATATTAATAATGCTCGCAGTTCGGCGATAATTAGCATTAATGACAAGATTTTATCGGCTAAAGTTGCTCTAGATAATATTAATACGATTTTAGAAGACAAAGATGCGGAGGCAGTGTTAAGCGTGAAGAACAGCTCTTTATTATCTAAAACAGAAGATGCTCGTAGCGCTGCTTTATTGTTAGTGGGGCAAGCTGATGCTTTGGCTAATCAAATGCAAGCAGATGAAAGTAAAATTGTGCCAGCTGCTCAAGCCTTACAATCTTTATTACGTCAAGTTAGCACTACTTTAGATTATGCTTATGCCATGTTAGAGGCAACTATTACTAGCGTCAATTTTTCTCAAGCTAATTTAGATGCTTATAAAAATTTAGTTAGTAGTCAGTCAAGTCAAATTAACGCTGCTAGTTTAACAATTGAAAGTGCTTCTCAAGCTTATCAAAATGCCGTTTTAAATAAAGAAGTAGCGGTGGCTAACGCTTATGAAGCTTGGCGTCAAACCGAGGTGGCTTTAGATAATGCAATTTTGGCAGCACGTAATAATGTTAGTAATTTAGAACTTAGTCGTGATCAGCAGATAGCAGCGGTAGAGGCACGTTTAGCTTCGGCTGAAAAAGCTTTGTTATCCGCAAAGGCTCAATTTAGTAGCACTGCTGCCCCTGCTAGGGCTCAAGATATTGCTTTAACTCGGGCTCAGATTAGTCAAGCTCAAGCTGCTTTGGCTGGGGTAGAACAGCAATTAAGTGAAACTGTTTTAACAGCACCGCTTGATGGTGTAATTACAGAGGTTAACTATGAAATTGGTGAACAATTTGGCCCAGGCACAAAAGCGATGATTGTAATGCTGGTTGATAATAGTTTTAATATTGAAGTGGATATTGCTGAATCTAATATTAGTAAGATAAAAATTGGTGATGAGGTTGATATTACTTTTGATGCTCTTTCCGATGATTTTGTGATTAAAGGAGTGGTTAGCTTTATTGAACCAGCACGTACTTTAATTCAAGATGTGGTTTATTATAAAGTTAAAGTTGAATTTGAGAATTTACAAACAGCTTTAGCTCAAATTGAAGCTGAGAATTTTAAATTAAAAGCAGGTTTAACTAGTAATGTTGTTATCACCACTGATAGCCGTGACAAGGTATTACAAGTACCGGCTCGTACTATTATTGAACAAGATGGAGCTAAAATAGCGCGTGTAGTTGAAAATGGAGAAATTGTTGAGAAGATGGTGGTGACTGGTTTGCGAGGTGATGATGGTTTAATTGAGGTTTTAAGCGGTTTAGAAGAGGGGGATCAAGTGGTAACTTTTATTAGAGATTAAAATATATGAAGAAAGCTTTATTGGATTTACAATCTCTAGAAAAAACCTATGTGAGTGGGGAATTGGAAACTCAGGTTTTAAAGCAAGTTTCTTTCCAAATTGAAAAGGGTGAATTTGTGGCAATTATGGGACCATCTGGTTCTGGTAAGTCAACTTTAATGCATATTTTAGGCCTTTTAGAACGAGCTAGTGCTGGTCATTATTATTTTGCTGGTCGTGATGTTTCACTTTTAAATGATGAAGAATTAGCTCATTTACGTAATCAAGAAATAGGTTTTGTGTTTCAAGCTTTTAATTTATTAGCTCGAACTAGCGTCTTAGATAATGTAAAATTACCTTTGATTTATTCACAAAATAAGAAAAAAATGGATGAAAGAGCTACTAAAGTATTAAAAAGCGTTGGCTTGGGACATCGCTTAGATTATTATACTAATCAAATTTCTGGTGGTGAAAAACAAAGAGTAGCCATTGCTCGAGCTTTAGTTAATAATCCGGCGGTTATTTTTGCAGATGAGCCAACTGGTAATTTGGATTCTAAATCAGGTACGCAAGTGATGAAAATTCTGCAAGATTTAAATGCTGATGGCAAAACAATTATTTTAGTTACTCATGAAACTTTTACAGCCGAACACGCTCAGCGTATTATTCGTGTTCACGATGGACAAATTGTAAGTGATGATAAGGTCAAGAAAAGACGGATAGCCGAAGAAGGTGAATTATTGAAGTAATTTATGTTAGATAATTTTCGACAATTAATGACTTTAGTCTTCCGGGCTCTTTTTAGTAACAAGACCCGGAGTTTTTTAACAATGTTGGGAATTATTATTGGTGTGGGGGCAGTAATTTTAATTATGTCTTTAGGGGCGGGAGCACAATCTTTAATTTTAGGTCAATTGGATAGTTTTGGTAGTGATTTAATTGGTATTTTACCAGGGCAATCTGATGAAAAAGGGCCACCAGCATCTGTATTTGGGGTTAAGGTTACTACTTTAAAATTAAGTGATGCCAATGCTTTGCGTGAAGAAAAAAATATGCCCCATGCCGTTTCAGTTGCTGCCTATTATGACACCAGTGTTATTTTATCTTGGCAGGACATTAATTATAGTGCTGATTTAAATGGTATTGCTGGTGATTATTTAGCGGTTGATGGCGGCGAAATAAAAGCGGGACGTTTTTTTACTCAAGATGAATTAGATTCTAGTTTACGTTTAGTGGTTCTTGGTAGTCGTGTAGCTCAAGAGCTTTTTGGTGATAATAATCCCATAGGACAAAGAATTAAAGTAAAAAATAAGAGTGTTACTGTGATTGGCGTGATGGCGGAAAGGGGCCAAGTAGGTTTTTCTAATTATGATGATTTAGTATTATCACCTTTAGCTTTTGTACAAAAAGAAATTGCTGGAGTTGATTATCTTAGTGCTATTAGAATTAAGATTGATGATCCGCGGAATATTGATGAAAGTATGTTGATGGCCGAGCAGGTTTTAAGGGAGCGCCATGATATTGATAAGATTGGTGATGAAGATTTCTCAGTGCGTAGTTTTCGTGATGCGCTCAATTTAGTTACTACTATCACCGATGCTTTGCGTTATTTCTTGGCCGCTATGGCGGCTCTGTCTCTTTTGGTAGGAGGAATTGGAATTATGAATATTATGTTAGTGAGTGTGACAGAGAGAACAAGAGAAATTGGTTTACGCAAATCTCTGGGAGCTACTAATAATCAAGTGCTTAATCAATTTTTATTTGAAGCAATCGCTTTAACCTTAATAGGAGGTGTGATTGGTTTATTATTTGGTGTCTTGTTTGCTTATTTAATTGCTTTAGTAGTGCAGTCTTTGGGTTATAATTGGGACTTTTCGGTTTCATTATCTTCAGTTTTAATTGCGATTGGCTTATCTATCATGATTGGTGTGATTTTTGGTTATTATCCTGCTAAAAGAGCCAGTCGTTTAAGTCCGATTGAGGCTTTACGTTATGAATAGTATTATTGTCGCTTTTCAATTAGCTTGGCGCTCTTTACGCCTTAACATCTTACGTACTAGTTTGACGGTTTTGGGCGTGGTGATTGGTGTAGCAGCTATTGTAGTGGTGTTCGCCGCTGGTGATGGTATTACTCGTTTAGTTTATGGTGAAATTGAATCATACGGCACTAATGTAGTGCAGACTGAAGTGAAAGTTCCAGGAAAAGAGGTAGCGGCGACTGCGGAAATTACGAGTTTAAAATTAGATGACATGGCGGAAATAGATAAATTGGATAATGTGAGCATGAGTTACGCTGTATCTTTAGGGCAGCAAAAAATTACTTATGGTGGCGAGGGTAAAAAAGTATTACTGTTTGGTGTAAGTGCGCCTTATGTAGATATTGATAGCAAGACCAAAGTAATTGAAGGTTCTTTTTTTAGCGCCGAAGAAGATGATAGTCAAGCAGCCGTTATTGTTTTAGGTTCGGCTTTACGTGAATATTTATTTGGAGATAGTGAGGCAGTGGGTAAATTTGTTAGAGTGGGTAGTCAGCGTTTTCGGGTGATTGGCTCTTTAGCGGAGCAGGGGGGTGGCTTTAGTTTTTTAGATTTTAATGATTCTGCTTATATTCCTATTCAAACTTTGCATAATAAAATTTTAGGCATTGATTATGCTTTATATTTTATGCATCAGCTGCGTGATATTGATCGAGCTGAAGAAACGGCCGAAGAGATTAGATTAATTTTAAGAGACCGACATGAGATTAGTGATCCTGAAAAAGATGATTTTCGCGTTTCCACTATGACAGAAATGTTAGATACTTTAGGCACGGTAACTAGTGCTGTTACTTTTTTATTATTAGCGATTGTTCTTATCTCTTTATTAGTTGGTGGGGTAGGTATTATGAATATAATGTATGTCACAGTCACAGAAAGAACGCCAGAAATAGGTTTAAGAAAAGCGATGGGGGCCACCGCTAAAGATGTGGTGCGGCAGTTTTTAATTGAGTCTTTGCTCATTACTTTCTGGGGCTGGCTCTTAGGGGTGGTGTTAGGATTATTATTTTCCTATCTTTTAACTTTGGTGGCACAATATTTTCAGATTGATTGGTTTTTTAGTTTGCCGCTTGATGGCATTGTAGTTTCTTTATTATTTTCTTTAGCTTGTGGTTTATTATTCGGCTATCGCCCTGCTAAACAAGCAGCGCGACTAGATCCGGTCACAGCCTTGCGTACAGAATAGTTTTTTAAATTACTTTGATATATTCAGCCGGCAAGTAGCCGGTTTTTTAGTGGAAGAAATATTAAACTCTTGCGTATTATAACATAGAAGAGCTCTTAAAAACTTCTTATAAACTAATTAATATCAAACTTAATTATACTAGCTTTAGTAAATTAATTTGAATATATCAATATGAAGAAAAAAAATTTAGCTATTTTAGGATTAATGAGCTTAGCGGTTTTGGTAATAGTTTTTACCTCAGCTAATCAAGCCTCTGCTGATACCACTAATAAGCAACGTGGATATAATTTAAGCATTGAAGATCGAGAAGCTATGCGGTCAGAAAGACAGGCTGAAGCCGAAGCTAGACGTGCTACCATGGAACAAGTAATGGCTCAAGGTGACTATAATACTTGGGTAGAAACAGTTAAAGCAGAGATGGGCGAAGATGCTCCCATTTTATCCAAGGTTACGGCTGATAATTTTCAGGAATTTGTTTTAGCTCATCAAGAGATGAGTCAAGCAAGAGAAAAAATGTCTCAATTTATGCCCGGTGAGCGCGGTTTTGGCAAACATGCTGGTAACAGAGCTAATCGTGGTATGCGCGGTAATTGCCCTTTAGCAGAATAATAGATATTTATTGAATGATAAAAAACCTCCTAATGGAGGTTTTTTTGGTATGCTTATTATCTCTGTTCTGTTATACAACTTGCCAAATATTCCAACTGAGATAAATTAAATACAAGATAATAAGACTCACGCCTGCAAAACGGCCAATGTGCCATTTTTTGGCAATCAAAAAGGCTAAAATGGCAATGACGGTGGCAAAAAGTAGAATAATAGAATTAGTTAAATTTTCTGTCACTACCGGGACAACTTGTCCGCCGACAGTAATAATTAACCAAGGCAAACCAAGACCGATTAGAATATCAAAAATATTAGAACCGATAGCATTAGAGATAGCCATGCCGCCTCTTTTTTGTCGGGCTACTATAATAGAAGACATTAAATCAGGAATGCTAGTTCCAGCTGCTAGCACGGTTAAGCCAATAATAACAGATGGGATATTGAGGCTTTGAGCAATTTGGACGGCGCTTTCAACTAATTCCCAACTTAAAGCTGCAATCATGATAATAGAGAAAAAGAAATCGCGCCAATATTTTTCGGGATTAGGAAAAATAAAATCTAAGATGCTGATAATAATCTGATTAATTTTTTGCCATGGACTGATTATTGTTTGTTTATTGTCCGTTTCATTACTAATGACCGTTTCAGTTTCTATTGATTTTACCTCTTCTTGATAGGGTAGTATTTTTTTCCACTTTAAAACAGCTAATATATATATTGCATAAAGCAGAATGAATAAAATAGCTTCAATTAAGACAATCCTTCCGTCCCAAAAAGACACGATAAGAAGAATAATGCTTAAAGAATAAAATAAGACATCACGAATAATTGGTTGCCAGGCTACAAAAGCTTTGCGCACAATCGCCGTCGCGCCGATGATTACTAAAATATTAAAAATAGCTGAACCAACAATTGTGCCGGCGCCTAAAGCTTCTTCACCTGGTTTAAAAACAGCGATCAGTGACACAAATAATTCTGGAGCACTAGTGCCTACTGCCATAAGTGTGGCTCCGGCCATATCAGAATTCATTTTCAATTTTGTTGCAATTCGATCTAATGAACTGACAAAATAGCGATCACAGACGATAGCCAATAAATAAAAGACTAGTAGTAGGATGAGAGCGTGAAGAATAAGAGTCATATAATAATATATTAATATTTCTGGTATAGCATATTTTTAAAACCTTGTCATGCTAGAGGTTTTTTCTATTTATAGCCTTAGGCTTTTTGTGTTATAATAAAAATATTATGATTAATTTTTTGATTTTATATGGAGACTAATCTTTTTATTCAATTAAGCTCTTTGCTCGCGATTACAGTCAGCATTGCTTTTATTGTTCGTTTATTAAAACAACCTTTAATTATTGCCTATATCATTGCTGGTATTATTGGTGGTCCTTTATTTTTAAATATTATGCATGCTGGCGAAAGCATGTATGACGCTTTTGCTAGTTTTGGTGTGGTTTTGTTATTGTTTATTGTTGGCTTAGATCTTAATTTTTCTTATTTAAAAAAAATTGGTAAAGAAGCGACTATTATTGGCTTGTTGCAGTTTGTGTTAAATTTTAGCATGTTTCTTCCCTTGGCCCTCTATTTTGGTTTAACTTGGGCGAGTGCGATTTTTTTAGCTTTAGCGGCGTGTTTTTCCAGCACCATTATTGTCTTAAAGATTTTAGGAGATAAGCAGGATACGGAAGCAGTTTATGGTCGTTATACAATTGGTTTAATGTTGGTGCAAGATATGCTCTCAATTGCAGTTTTATTGTGGTTAAGTTTTAAAATGCCTGACTCAAGCATTGATAATAATTTTTCTCTTTGGCCCTTGTTAAAAATAATAGGAGTATTTGGGGTGATTATCTTAGCAGCTAAATATTTATTGCCTACTTTTTTAAAAAAAATTGCTTCTTCAGGAGAATTTTTATTTATTTTTACCGTCGCTTGGTGTTTTGGGGTGGCTAGTTTATTGCATTGGAGCGGCCTCTCTTTAGAGTTAGGAGCAATTGTTGCAGGTATTAGTTTAGGTTCTTCGCGTTTTCATACAGAAATTGCTAGTCGCATCAAGCCTTTGCGAGATTTTTTCTTAGTTTTATTTTTTATCCTTTTGGGCAGCCAAGCGGATTTTAGTAACTTGAAAGAGATTCTGCCATCCGCTTTGCTTTTGTCAGTTTTTGTTTTAGTAGCACAACCGATTATTTTATATTTTTTATTCCGTCTTCGTCACTTTACTCGACGTAATAGTTTTTTAGGAGCTTTAACTTCTGGCCAATTAAGCGAATTTGGTTTTATTATCCTTTTTGCTGGAGCAGTCACGGGTTATATCGCTGATCGAGAAATGGCCATTTTTACCTTAGCGGCTATTATCACTATTTTCTTTTCTTCTTACATGATGACTTATAGTTATCAAATTTATAATTGGTTATTGCCTTTATTTACGAAAAT
This sequence comes from Patescibacteria group bacterium, assembly GCA_034002925.1. GTDB lineage: Bacteria > Patescibacteriota > Patescibacteriia > Patescibacteriales > UBA12465. The sequence goes on from JAVEZP010000003.1 coordinate 62,813, forward strand.
AGGTCCAGATAAATATTTACAAGCAGAAGACAAAAAAGAAAAATTTACCGCTTTTATCTTTGGCTATCATCGTACTGCTTGGAAAATTGGCGCTGCTTTACAGGAAAAGGGTATAGATTATGCGGCGGTAGATTTTAATCCTAGCGCGGTAGAGCATTTTAATAAAAAAGGGATTAAAACTTTTTTTGGTGATGCTTCAGATATTGAATTTTTAAAGTCCTTACCTTTACAGGAGGCTAAGTATATTATTTCTACTATTCCGTCTCCTGAGGATCAACTGCTCTTGATTAATTTTATTCGAAAAATTAATCCTAAGGCTATTATGATTGCTAGTTTATATCACAAAAAGTATTTACCGGCCTTATATCAAGCGGGAGCAGATTATGTCATCTTACCTCATTTATTAGGAGGCTCTTGGGCGGCAGAAATTGTTCGCAATGGAGAGTTGGGAAGAAAAACTGCTTGGCAAAAATATCGTCGACAGCAGACACGTGATTTAAATGGTAGTTAAAAATATGAAAAAAAACTCTTTATTAACCCTAGCTTTTACTAGACGTTGGCGTTTAATGCAATACGATCATGCTCATCCTTTAGCTGCTCAAGAAAAAATTTTTAATTATTTGATAAAAGAAGGAGCTAAAACAGCTTGGGGAAAAATTTATAACTATCGTAATATTAAAAATTATGAAGATTATAGGCAGCGGGTGCCAATTAGCGACTACGAAAGTTTGCGTCCTTATATTGATCAGTTATTGCAGGGGCGGGATTATGTTTTGTGGTCAGAGAAAATAAAGTATTTTTCTAAGTCATCTGGTACTACGGGTTCTAAGAGTAAATATATTCCTGTGAGTAATGCGGCCTTGAAAGATAATCACTATGCTGGCGGTCGGAGTTTGTTCGCGTCTTATTTTCATCACTATCCTCAATCTAAAATATTTTTAGGCAGAAATTTTGCTTTAGGTGGAAATCGTCAATACGATCCTATTGGTAGTAGTAAATATATTGCTGATGTTTCAGTGATTTTAATGAAGAATTTGCCTTGGTGGGCTCGTTTGAGACGTAGTCCTCGTTTTAGCGTAGCAGCTATGCCCGAATGGGAAACTAAATTAAATCGTATTGCGGAAATTATTACTTATCAAAATATTGTTAGCTTATCCGGGGTGCCTTCTTGGAATTTGATTTTAGCAAAAAAGATTTTAGAAATTAGTGAGAAAAAAAATTTACATCAGGTGTGGCCTAATTTGGAATTATTTATTCACGGAGGCACTAGCTTTGCTCCATATCGTGAGCAGTTTCAAAAATTAATGCCCAGCTCAATGAATTATTTGGAAGTTTACAATGCCTCTGAAGGATTTTTTGCTTTTCAGGATGATCTATCGCGTTCTGATTTATTGCTTTTTTTAAACGGTGGTGTTTTTTATGAATTTTTGCCTTTAGAGGAATTAGCTAAAGCTAAACCACGTGCTCTGTCTTTAGAGGAAGTAGAGTTGGATAAAAATTATGCTCTTGTTATTTCTACTAATGCTGGTCTGTGGCGTTATTTGATTGGGGATACCGTTCGTTTCACTTCTTTAGCTCCTTTTCGAATTGTTTTAAGTGGGCGTACTAAATCTTTTATTAATGCCTGTGGCGAAGAGTTGGTAGTGGAAAATGCGGATAAGGCTGTGGCTCAAGCAGCGCAACTAACCGGTGCTTTAGTGAAAGAATACACAGCCGCTCCTTATTATCATAATAAAACTGCCGCAGCTACTCATCAATGGCTTTTTGAATTTGAAAAAGCGCCTAGTGATAGTCTTCAATTTATGCGCTTACTTGATAACGAGCTCAAAAAAAGCAATTCGGATTATGAGGCTAAACGTTATAAAGATTTGAATTTAGCTCCACCATTATTAGTGATAGCTAAAAAAGATTTATTCTATCATTGGTTAAAAGAGAAAAATCGTTTAGGTGGTCAGGCAAAGATACCAAGATTAAGCAATGATCGTATTTTGATTGATCATTTATTGACGATGAATGAGGCCTTATAGGGAAGAAAATATTCTTTTTTGCGTACTAATAGTTGTAATATAATTTCATGTCTCAACAAAATTATCATGAAGAAATAGATGATGCTGAGTTAGTGCGCTTAAGTTTGCTAGATTCTGCTAACTTTGTCCATATCATTAATCGTTATCAGACGAAGATGTTGCAATATGTGCGTCGCTTGGGCGCACGTCGTTTAGAGGATGCCGAGGATATTGTGCAAGATATTTTTTTAAAGGTTTATTTAAATTTGAATGATTTTAATTTGGATTTACAGTTTTCTTCTTGGTTATATCGCATTGCCCATAATCAAACAATTAGTCAATTTAGAAAAAATCAAGTTAGACCTGAATTATATTCTTCTCCTCTTGATGAGCATGGTTTTGAGGCTTTGTCTAGTGACTTGTCTTTAGAAAAAGAGCTTGATCTAAAATTATTACAAGAGCATTTAAAAGAAGCGTTATTATCTTTAAATGCTCAGCAACGAGAAATTATTGTTTTGAAATTTTTTGAAGAAAGAAGTTATCAAGAAATATCAGATATTTTAAAAAAACCAACAGGGAGTGTCGCCTCTTTACTGAATCGAGCGAAAAAAGCTTTATTAAAAAAGTTACAAGGAAATATTAAATAGAATAAATATATGTCAGATAATCTGGGTCAAAAAATACTTGATAAAATTAAAAATACTCATTTAGAGCCAAAGCCTCGTTGGCATTTTTTGTTAAAAAACAGATTAGTTTGGACGGCGGGCATAGTGACTCTTTTAATTGGCGCAGTCGCCATGTCAGTTATTTTTTATTTAGTTAATAATCAAGATTTAGCTTTATATAAGCAGGTTGATAGTAGTTTTATCTCTTGGTTTTTATTATCGTTGCCGTATTTTTGGATATTTTTCCTAGCCCTGTTTATTTATCTTTTATATTATAATATTAAACACACCAAAAAGGGTTATCGCTATCACCCTTTGTTACTGATTTCTAGTGCTATTTTGCTTAGTATTTTATTGGGTGCACTTTTTTCTACTTTAGGCATGGGTAAATATATTGATAGCGTTTTAAGCCAAAGAGCTCCTTTATATAATCGTGTTTTTAATCCCCACATTAACATGTGGTCACAACCAGAAAGAGGGCGCTTAGCGGGTTTAATAGTTTTAAAACAAGATAATCAACATTTTATCTTATTAGATCGTGATCAAGGTCAATGGCAAGTAATTCATGGTGGTCAAGCTGATCATTTGGTAAAAGTGGGTCAGGTAATTAAATTAATTGGTAGAATTGAAGCTCAAAATGAATTTCAGGCACAAGAATTAATGATTATGCAGCCCGGTAGAGAGTTTTTTATGCGTATGCGTACACCATTTGAATCCGGTAATATTGAGCGAAGCCCAGGTTTTAAGTTAAATAATGCATCTAGTCCAGAAAGAGAGGCATTAATTATTATTTTACGTGAAATACAACAACAAGAGCCAGATTTATTAGTTGATCTATTAGAAGATTATCCCGAATTAACGCCTATCCTAATGCATTTAAATTAATTACTTTGCTATTTATTAGATTATTTCAAAAATGAGCCTAAGATAAGGGCTCATTTTTTCTTTTTGTGCTATAATAATTAGGTAGATTAATTTTAATTTTATGAAACAGAAAAATTTTTTTCTTTTAATTGTGAGCTTAGCTGTTAGTTTATCAGCTGGTTTCTTTGGTTCTTTTTTTACCATTACAGGACCGGGAACTTGGCATGATTTACTAACTAAACCTAGTTTTAATCCGCCTAATTGGATTTTTGCTCCTGTTTGGACATTGTTGTTTATTTTTATGGGTATTGCCTTGTTTTTGGTGTGGCGCAGAGCAGAGACAAAAGTACAAATTTTACATATTTGGAAATATTTTTCTTTACAACTGATTTTTAATATTTTGTGGTCTTTTTGTTTCTTTTATTTACAGAATCCGCGCTTAGCTTTTTTAGAAATAATTGCTCTCATTATTTTTATTATTGCTATGATGATTCATTTTTACAAAATTGATAAACGCAGTCTTTATCTCTTATTGCCATATTTAATGTGGGTATCTTTTGCCACTTTATTAACTTATAGTATTTGGCAGTTAAATTAGTTTTATGGATGATATTATTATTAGTCATCATGATAATTTCGCAGAGTTGAGACAAAAAATCAGACAGGGAGGGGCAGAACAATTACATATTATTAGTGACTTTGATCGCACTTTGACGACTAATTTTATTAAAGGAAGAAAATCTCCTTCTTTAATTGCTTCTTTACGTGATGGTAAATATCTGAGCTCAGAATATCCGGCAGCGGCTCAGGCTTTATATGATTATTACGCTCCTTTAGAAATGGATCTTAGTTTAGATAAGCAGACTAAAAATAGTTTGATGGCAGAATGGTATCGACGTCATTTTGAATTATTAATAAAATCTGGCTTGGATCAGGAAAGTCTTACTTCAGCTATTGATAACTCTTTGGCCAATTTACGTCCCCTCGTGCCTGAATTCTTAGCTTTATTAAAAGAATATAATATTCCTTTGTTTATTTTTTCTGCTTCTGGTTTGGGAGTTTCTGGCTTGAAGTATTTTTTTCACAAACGTGGTTTGTTAAGTGAAAATATTCATTTTATTGCCAATGATTTTATTTGGTCAGAGGCCGGGGAAGCGATAGGCGTCAAAGAACCTATCATTCATTCGTGCAATAAAGATGAAAGCATGATAGCGGATTTTAATTTACATGAATTAATTAAAAAACGTCCTAATGTTATTTTACTAGGAGATAGCTTAGATGATGCGAGCATGGCAGAGTCTTCTTCATTGAGAAAAATTTTAAAGATTGCTTTTTTAAATGATCGTATTAGAGAATTATTACCAGTTTATAAAAATCGTTATGATGCTATCATTTTAAATGATGGTAATTTTCAATTAGTGTTAGACATTTTACAAGACATTATTAATCAAAAAAATAATTAATATTGAATTAATTTTATGAATTTACTTTGGTTCTTGCCGGTTTTTTCTTTTCTGTATATGAGTGCTTGGTTTTTAGTTTCCTTGAAAGTAAAACGTTATGATGTGATTGATGTTGCTTGGGGACCAGCTTTCGTTATTATTGCTTTAATGGCCATATATTTTCGGGAATCTAGTTTAGATGCACGTTCTCTGTGGCTCTTATTGTTAATTTTTCTATGGGCTGCACGGTTGTTATGGCATACTTTTAAACGTAATTTAAGACAAGAGGATGATTGGCGCTATCACCGTTGGCATGAAAAAGATGGAGCTTGTCGATATTCCATTTGTACCTTTGTTCAGGTTTTTCTTTTGCAGGCAGCACTGCTCATGATTATATCACTGCCATTAGTCTATAGTTTGCGTCTTATCACTTTAACTTTATTTGATATTAATTATTTTGCTTTAGGCTTGGCTTTTTTAGGCCTGGCTTTAGAGACGATAGCTGATTGGCAACGTACGGCATTTTTAAATAAAGTAGAAAATAAAGATAGGTTAATGACTCGGGGTTTGTGGCGTTTTAGTCGTCATCCTAATTATTTAGGGGAAATCATTTTCTGGTGGGGGATTTATTTTCTAGTGTGGGGAGCTCCTAAATCATGGATGCTGATTATTTCTCCTTTAACCATCACTTATGTTTTACTCTTTGTTTCTGGTTTGCCAACTGAGAAAAAATATCAAGGCCGAGCCGATTTCTTAGAATACAAAAGAAAAACCAGTCCATTGTTACTTTGGCCGCCTAAAAAATAACTATATTTATTAAAAATAACAACCGCTTAAAAGCGGTTTTTATTTTTTTAGATTAAGACGAAGTGAATTTAGAACTACAGAAACACTGCTCATGGCCATAGCAGCACCAGCGAAAGCTGGATTTAAGCTAATGCCAAAGAGGGGATAGAAGAGTCCGGCAGCTAAGGGAATGCCAATTAAATTATAGATTGAGGCCCAGAAGAGGTTTTCTTTAACTGTATTAAAAGTTATTCTTGATAAATGGAAAGCCTCACTTAATTTGTCTAAACGGCTACCAATAATGGTGATATCGGCTGTGACTAGAGCAACATCGGTGCCACTAGCCATGGCAATACCGCTGTCAGCCTGAGCCAGGGCAGGAGCATCATTAATACCATCACCAATCATAGCTATTTTATGACCTTTAGCTTGTAATTCTTTAATAATTCTTGCCTTATCTTCTGGTAGAACATTAGCTTGAAAATCTGTAATTTCAAGACTGTTGGCTATTTTTTGAGCCGCTTCAAAGCGATCGCCAGTGAGCATAATAATTTTTTTTGATTGTGACTTCAATTGCTTTAATGCGCTTTTTGCTTCTTTTTTAATAACATCATTACAAGCGATCATACCAATAACTTGATTGTCCCATAAGATGTCAATTATAGTATCACCTGCCTGAATGTGTGCTTGTGCTTGAGCATGAAAATTGTTTTTACTTTTTTGAGCTACAATTTTTTTACCATCTATTATAGCGCTAACTCCTTGGCCGCTATGAGCTTGGAAATCTTCCATTTTCAGTGAGTTATAGTCTAACTGTTCCTTATTAGCTTCTTTCACAATAGCAGTGGCTAAAGGATGTTCCGAGCGACTCTCTAGCGCTGCAGCTAGGGTTAGCACTTGTTGTGCGTTCATTTTATCATTTAAACTATAATAAGCGCTCACGCTCACATTACCGGTAGTTAAAGTTCCAGTTTTATCAAAAACAATGGTATCAATATTTTTTAATTTTTCTAAAGCTTCAGCATTTTTAATTAAAATTCCATTTTTAGCTCCACGGCCGATCGCGACCATTAAGGCAGTTGGTGTAGCTAAGCCAAGAGCGCAAGGACAGGCAATTACTAATACGCCAACTAAAGCAGAAATAGCTAAGCTAAGACTAAGGCTTGAGCTATAAAAGAATGGTCCAATAATGATCCAAGTCAGAAAAGACAGAGAAGCAATCGCAAGAACAATGGGCACAAAAATACTAGCAATGCGATCACTTAATTTTTGAATAGGGGCACGACTATTTTGGGCTTCTTTCACTAATTGAATAATTTTAGCTAAAACGGTGTCGGCTCCAATTTTTTCAGCTTTCATGAGAATAAAGCCCTGGGTGTTGAGGGTACCGCCAATTAATTTACTACCAATTTGTTTATCAACCGGCATCGCTTCACCACTAATCATAGATTCATTAACACTAGAACTACCTTCAATGACAATCCCGTCAGTTGCTATCTTCATACCTGGTTTGACCACTAAAATGTCGCCAACTAAAATATCACTAGCCTTAATTTCTTCTTCTTTTACTCCATTTTTTCTAATAGCTTTATCTGCTTGTAAAGACATCAAAGCTTTAATAGCAGCGCCACTTTTTTGTTTAGCATTATTTTCTAAATATTTTCCTAAAATAACAAAGCCAATTACCACAATTGTGGCATCAAAATAATAAAAGTTTGGCAAAGATAAAATTGCTTTTAAATCTGGATAAGAAAAAATTACTAAACTATAAACATAAGCGCTCACAGTGCCTAAGCCAATTAAAGTATCCATGTTAGCTGCACCATAACGAATAAAGCGCAATAAAGCGCTGAGAAACCTTTGACCCGGTCCAAATAGCACAACAGTAGCTATAATCATTAATGTGCCGTTCATTATTCCCATAGGTATTATAATTTCTGGCAGGAAATGAATGGAGCGAGCCATAATTTCGTATAACATCCAAAGAAAAACTAAAATAGATGCGGGTACGGCTAGATAGAAATTTGCTTTTTCATTATTATAATCATGTTTTTCTTCTTTGTTTGCTTTATTTAATGCAGTGTCTGAGTGGTCTTGAGTGTTTTGAAGATGATAGCCTAATTTTAATAATTCATTATTTATTTTTTTTATTGGCTCACTTTTTGAATTAAATTCCAAGATAGCTTCTTCGCTGACGTAATTAATGTTAACCGTTTTTATCTCTGGTATTTTTTCTAACTTTGTTTTAATGATTTGGGCACAACTAGCACAGTGCATGCCCACAATCGGATATGTTTTTTTTGACATATTTTTAAAAACAACCCTTTAAGCTGCAAGTTGATTCAACTACTGGGCTTTCTGTTTGATTAGTATTATTTAGATTGTTATTGATCGAGCTATTAGGAGTTAAGACTTCAATTACTCCGCTATACATACCCATTGAACAACTGAAACGAATCTCGCCTATTTTTAAGGGGGTAAATTCAATAATGTTTTCTCCTTCTTTTAACTGTTGATTTATCTTTAAACTAGGAACCACTAAACTACTGGCACATGAATAGGGATTGGTGCTGGTAATAATCCAACGCACGGGCTTGTTCACTTCTACTTGCAGACGATTAGGTATATAACCTCGACTAGCTTGTTCCATGCGAATTATTTGCATGTCTTTAGTCTGATTAATCTCTTGGGTGCTAATACTATTATCACTGGCAGCTTGAAGTCGTAATATTTTATAGGCATTATTAAAATTAAATAAACCAAAGAGAATAATAATTAAACCAGCGCTTTTAAAGAATGTGCCATTATTTCTTCCTTTAAAGACAGAGACTAAAGCTCCTAAGCTTAGGAATCCAGGAGCGGTTCCTAAAGCGAAAATAGCCATGATAATAGCGCCACTAAAAAAACTGCCACTAGCTAAAGCGTAGATTTGCATGGATTGAGTGAAGCCACAGGGCAAGAAAAAAGATAAAGCACCAGCGCTAAAAGCAGCTAGGGGGCGATATTTTCTATTCTTAGTATGAGTAGGAACAAAACGACTGAGACTTTTGGGTAAGGTGATGCTAAAGCGCTGTATCTTTGGAAAAATATCTAGAATTTGCAAACCTAAGAAAATAATAATAAAAGCAATAATAATTGTTAACCAGGCATTGAAAGTGATAGATATTTTAAAGATGGAGCCTAGACTACCTAGTAAACCACCTAAGATAAAAAAGCCTATCACGCGACCAAGATTGAAAAATATATGTGGTAAAAATTTTTGTACACGATTGGCTTGTGGGTGTCTGCGGGCATAATCAGTGGCTAAAGCCATAACGATACCACCTACTAGGGCCATACAGGTGGAAACACCAGCAATCAAACCAATTAATAGCACTGCGCCCCAACTCATTGTTTCGGGATTTAATTGATCAGCTAAATTAAGCCAACCACTAAACCAGAGGATAATAGCAATAGTGAGAGTAATTAAAAGGGCATAGACTAGTTCTTTGATTTTTTTATTTTTGTCTTCAGTCTTTGTGTTTTCCTCTAAATCATAACCCAATAGTTGTAATTCTTTTTGGATGCTTTGTTTATCAGGTATTTCGCCTTGATATTCTATTTCAGCTTGGCCGCGACTATGGCTCACTCTGACTTTTTTCACACCAGGCAAAGCAGATAATTTTTCTTCACTTAATAACTCACAGGCTTTACAATGTAGACCTGAAACTTTAACTTTTAATATTTTATTTTCAGACATAAAATTATTTATTAGCTAATTTACTCACTTTTAATATTTCTTCAATCATCTTATTTTGTATTTTCGGACTACCGGCGGCCATAGCATTTTTAAAGCAAGTGTTTAGATGTTTTTCAAAGAGCATTTGATGAGCAGAGCGAAGTAGTCCAATGACGGCTAAATTTTGTTGCATAATATCAATGCAGTATTCTCCGTCTTCTAGCATATGAATTAAGCGGCCACTAAGAGAGTGGGCTTTTTTTAAGCTAATAAGAATTTTTTGTTTTTCTTTTTGATGGTTCATATTATTTATTTTAATACCTAGGGGGTAGGTATAGCTATATTAACAAAATCTGATATTACTGACAAGTCTATTTTTTTATTATGAGTTTTTTTCTTGATTATTAGTAAATAAATGAGGTGTTGACTATCATTTAGTTTATTGATAAACTATTTAGTCTGAATTAATATCTAGTATGAAAAAAATTATTTATAACAAATTAGAGGAACATCGCTTAGCCGGCTGGTTAGTTTTTAGCGCGATGCGACTGGAGACTTTAGCTGATGAATTTATGTTTAAGCCTCTAGGATTAACATCTGCGACTTTTCGTATTTTAATGGCTCTTGATGGTTTGGGTCCTCAGTCTCCGTCTGATCTAATAGCGGCTTTAGGTAGTAGCAAATCTAATTTAACTCAACGCTTACATTGGTTGGAAAAAAAACAGTTAATTAAAGTGAAGCGTCAAGTTAATAATGACAAAAGAAGAGTGCTGGCTCAGATTACTAAATTAGGCAAACAGCAGGTTGTGGCTACTCGTCAACTAGTAAAAGATAACAATTTATTAATAGAAAATTATTTTAGCAAAGCAGAGGTTAAAGAATTGATTCGTCTATTTCGTAAACTTAATCATGGGCTAGATCAATGCCAGCCAAAGCTTAAAAATTAAAAAATATGAAACGAAAAACTTTTTTACTTGCTTTTTTGTTGCTGCCAACTTTATTGTTAACTGCTTGTGGCAGCGAGGAAGAAGTGCAAGAAAGCATAGTAGAGCCAGTGTCAGTGAGTGTACAGAAAGTGGCAGATAGTCGTGAATTGTCCCAACAAGTTTCTTATCCTGCTATTGTGTCAGCTGATATGGAAGCGAGATTAACTGCTCAATTACCGGGCATTATTGCTGAGGCTAATTTTGCTGTTGGGCAAACCGTGACAGCTGGTCAAGTTCTAGCTCAGGTGAACGAAATTGGCGCTAATACGACTACTAGTGCTCAGGCGAGTAGTAATCAGATAAAGCAGGCTTTAATTGCTGTGCAACAAGCTCAGGAATCATTTGAATTAGCTCGTTCTAATTATGAAAATACCACTATTTCTGCGGCTCGAGATCTAGAACAAGCGCGTATTGCTCGTGACCAAGCAGCGAAGGGTTTAGATAATTTAGGTAGCACTGCCGATGAAAGCATTAAAAGCGCTGAGTTAGCTTATGAAGCTGCGCAATTAGCTAGTGAACAAGCGAAATTAAATTTAGAAAATCGTCAAAAACAATTAATTCAAAATGAAAATAATTTAAAAGATAACGCTGATTTAAATATTTCTTCATCTTTAAATGCCATCAGTTCTATTTTAAGTGGTGTTAATAACTTAACAGGTTTTGATAAAAACAATGTAATTAACATTTCTTATCGTAGTAATTTAGGTGCTTTAGACTCTAGTTCTTATAGTCGGGCCGAAGATGCTTATCAATTAGCTCAAAATAGTTACAAAGAATATTTAAGTCGTGAGTCACAAAATACAGAGCAAGATTTACGAGATTTGTTAGCTGTAGTTACTAAGGCACAAGAATTAAGTGATGCTTTGAAATATTTGTTTGACAAAAGTATTCCATCTTCAAATTTACCTCAAAATGGAGGCACTGGTGTATCTTTAGCTTCTTTGCAGAGTTCAGCAGCTGCTTTTCAAACTCAAGCTAATGGTGTTTTTAGTCAAGTTCAAAACAGTTTACAAGCTTGGCAAAATTTTTCCTTAGAACGTAGCAGTGCTCTAGACTCTCTTAATCAAGCTTATAATTTAGCCCAAAAGCAAGAAGCGAGTGCGGCTCAAAATTTAAAAAGCTTACAAGCTGGTAATACTAGTCAGCAAGATCAAGCTTCTTTTTCTTTGGCTTTAGCGGATAATCAATATGAAAATTTAAAAGTTAAATTAGATTCTCAAATTGCAGCTACTAAAACTCAAATGGATAGTGCTCAACTTCAATACCAGAATGCTTTAGTGAATTTACAAAGTCTCTATGACAGTCGTTCTATTGTTGCTCCTATTGATGCTACAGTGTTTCAAAAACTTGTCAGCAATGGAGATACTGTCAGTGCAGGGCAATTAGTGGCTGTAATTGGTAAATCAGATGGTCTTAAATTAAAATTTTTCATTGAAGCAGAAAATGTGCCACTATTATCTGTTGGTCAAATTATTCGTGCAGTAGATAGTGACGAAAGAGAATATCAAGGAAAGATTTCTTCGATTGCCGCTCAAGCAGATTCTATTTCTAAGAGATTTCAGGTAGAGGCCACTTTAGATAATATGGAAAATCCTCCTTTATTAGGCACAGTTGTTAATGTGAAATTATCTTTAAATAAAGATGCTTTGTTAAGTAATGGTTCAATTTTTTTACCTTTGTCAATATTAGAGATTGGACAAAATGGTAGTTATGTTTTTTTACTGCGTGATGGCAAAGCTTATAAACAAGAAGTGATGATTGAAAGCGTGATTGGTGAGACAGCAAAATTGAAGTTAGAAGCGAATGATAATGATTTAATTATTACTTCTGGTAATAAATTTTTAAGTGATGGTCAAGTAGTTAATATCAAGCCTTAATCATATGTTAAAAATAAATTTACATAAACCAAAAGAGGCAAGTTTGGAGAATGAGAAGGCTGCTAATATGAGCTCTGATCAGTTATATTTAGAAACTTTAGAATTTAAGCCAGAGTTAAGAAAAAGTTGGTTAAATTTTTTTATTGTTAATTTTCGAGTAGTTATTTTGTTAATTATTGCTTTAACTGCTTGGGGTTTATATTCTTTTTCTTTGTTGCCACGCGAGTCTAGCCCAGAGGTAAAAATTCCGATAGCCGTTGTTTTTACGACTTATCCAGGGGCTTCACCAGCCGATGTTGAAGAATTATTAACTAAAAAATTAGAGACTTCTATTTCTGGTATTAAAGACGTGAGCAAAATTACATCAAATTCTTCTAATTCTTTATCGGCGATCACTGTTGAATTTGATGCTCGAGCTGATTTAGATAGCTCTTTGCGCAAGTTAAGAGATGAAGTTAGTAATGTAAAATCATCTTTACCCGAAGATGCTAACGATCCAGTTGTAAAAGAAATTTCCTTTGATGATAGTCCAATTATGAATGTGTCATTAGCAGCTCCTTACGAAGGTTTTGCTTTACGCACTTTAGGTGAATCTTTGCAAGATGAATTAGAAAAGATTCCTGGAGTTAGAGAAGTCAATTTATCTGGTGGCGATGAGGTGGAGTTTGAAATTGCCTATGACCCACAAAAACTGACTACTTTTAATATTTCCGCTGATAGGGCAAATCAGATTGTTGCGGCTGCTAATTTAGCGATACCGGCTGGTAATTTTACTGGACAAGAATATTCCTATCCTATTCGTGTAGAGAATCGTTTTTTTACCGCTCAAGAATTAGCCAACACTCCTTTAATGCATACGGCTGATGGAGCAATAGTATATCTCAAAGATATTGCCCAAGTTCGTGAAAAGGCTATTAAAAAGTCAGTCTATTCTCGTTTAGCTACTAGAGAAAATAGTAGTCAAGAAGGCTTAACCATTCAGATAGTAAAAAAGACAGGCGCTTCTATTGTTGATATTTCAGCTGAAGCGAAAGTAATTTTAGAAGATTTTGTGAGTCAAGATGCTAATGTGTCTTATACTATTAGTTATGATGCCGCTGATCAAATTGATGCAGATTTTAAACAATTAAGCCATGATTTTCTTTTAACTCTTATTTTAGTATTTGCTATTTTGTTTTTAGTGATTGGACTGAAAGAGGCTCTGGTAGCAGGTTTAGCCATACCTTTGGTTTTCTTTGCTACTTTTGGGGTTATGTTAATGATTGGCATTAGTTTAAATTTTCTTTCTCTCTTTTCTTTAATTCTAGCCTTAGGTTTATTAGTTGATGATGCTATTGTGGTGGTTTCAGCCACTAAACAGTATTTAAGAACAGGTAAATTTACCCCAGAGGAAGCCGTTTTATTAGTTTTAAATGATTTTAAAGTGGTGCTGCTTACCACTACCCTAACTACTATTTGGGCTTTTTTACCTTTATTAATGGCTAGTGGTATTATTGGTCAATTTATTAAATCAATTCCAATTACTGTTTCTGTCACTTTTGCCTCTTCTTTAATTATTGCTTTAATTATTAATCATCCTTTAGCTGCTATTTTAGAACGCATTAGATTAACAAAAAAAGTTTTTTCTTTTACTTTATTTTTCTTAATTTTATCTTTTGCATTTGCTTGGTTAATTCCTAACATATTAAGCAGTATTATTTTGAGTCTAGTATTAATTATAGGAATCGGTCTCTTGCTTCGTTGGTATTTTAAAGGAGGAAAGAGAACCGTATCAGACAATAGTAAGCTAGTATCAGCGGAATGGAAGGATGATGAATTAATTAAAAAGAAACTTCGAGAACAGGGCAGTCATGAAGATGATAATTTTTTGAATCGTTTAATGCATGGCATATTAAAATTTGATCGGATTCTGCCTTATTATGAAAAATATTTAAAAAAATTGCTGATTACTAAGAAAAGACGTTTAGTGACTTTAGGTGTGACTTTCTTAACATTTTTAGCTGCCTTATCTTTACCTGCCTTAGGTTTAGTTCAGAATGAATTTTTTCCACCCTCAGATTACGATATTATTTATGTTGATATTGAAGCGCCCGTTGGTTTGCGCTTAGAAGAAACTGATAAAATTGTTAGACAGGTAGAGGAGCGTTTATTTGTATATCCAGAAATATTAAATTTTACCACCTTAGTTGGTTCTGGTTCGGCTGATAATTTGGTGGGAGTAGGGAATAGTTCCACTCATTTAGCCTCTTTAACACTTAAGTTAAGCGATGTTAAATCTAGAAAAATTACGGCTTATGAATTAGCTGATATCATTAGAGATGACTTAAGCAGTATTACAGAAGCTAAAATTAATGTTGAGTCACCTTCCAGTGGTCCGCCAGCTGGGGCGGCTTTTGAAGCGCAAATTAAAGGAGATGATTTACAGGTCTTAGATGCTTTAGCTCGTGATTTAGAATTAATTTTAAAATCTATCCCTGAAGTTGTTAGCACGGAGATATCTTTAAAAGAGTCGCCTGCTGATTATACCTTTAAGCTCAACCCTGATCGTTTAGAATTATATAATTTGAATGCTGCTTATGTTGGTTCAGCTTTACGTTTAGCGATTTCTGGTGTCGAGGTGACGACGGTTTTACGTGATGGAGAAGAAATTAAAGTGATTGCGCGTTTTGCTGAAGACAAGATTCCAGATTTAGCTTCTATTCAAAATTTACAGATTCTTAATCTGCAAGGTCAGCCCGTCTTTATTAAAGATGTAGCTCAAGTTGAATTAAAGGCCTCAGTCGAAACGATTACGCGTATTAATCAATCACGTACTGTTATTCTCTCGGCTGGTATTAAGGGAGGAACTAATGCAGCAATGGTGTTAAAAGATTTTCAAGCTAAAATTATAGATTTTCAATTCCCTGATGGCTATGAAATTAGTTATGGCGGCGAAAACGAACAAAATGAAGAATCTGTTTTATCGATTATTCAAGCCATGGCCATCGCTTTCTTGTTGATTATTGCAACTTTAATTATTCAATTTAATTCTTTCCGTCAGGCTATTATAGTCTTAGTAACTATTCCACTGGCTTTAATTGGCGTATTCTTTGGTTTAGCGATTGCTAACATTAACTTATCTTTTCCGGGTTTAATTGGTATTCTGGCGCTGTTCGGGATTGTGGTAAAAAATGCCATTATTTTGGTGGATAAAATTAATTTAAATATTAAAAGTGGTATTCCTTTTCAAGCAGCCATTGTTGATGCCGGTAAATCTCGCTTAGAGGCAATTGTGATTACTTCTGTTTGTACTATCTTTGGTATTTTGCCAATTACTTTATCAAATGAGATGTGGCGCGCTTTGGGTGGGGCAGTAATTTTTGGCTTGATGTTGTCTTCTTTTTTAACGCTTTTTATTGTTCCTACTCTTTATATGACTATAGTGAAAGATAAGAATAAGAGTGAATAAGAATTTTTTGATAGTAGATATGAAAAAGGCGAAACTAATTAGTTTCGCCTTTGTTTTAAGAGTTATTCTTTATTTTTTGTCTTATTTGCCAGCTCCAAATAAATAAGATAATAAGTTGGTATAGCTTTTTCATGCTAAATTTTTTTGTTCAAACATTGATTTTGCAAAACCGGATCCAAGAAAATAAGCACTGGGCACAAAGGCCAAGATCAGGGTACTCAGAGTTAACTTGTTTAAAGCTAATCCGAATATTGTCTGGTAGCCATTTAACCATATAATAGCAGATATAATAGCTATTAATGTGAGCAGGTTGCTGACTATAAAAGGCGCAAAAATGTAATAGCCACGAAGTTGGGGCTTAATATTTTGCGATCTTTTATCAAAAAGTGAGTGAATAAATATCAGAGCGAAAATACTCCAGGCAAATATCCAATAGCCATCGAGCTGTGTTGTAAGGATAAGCCAGAGCAGAAACATTAAAATAATGCTTAAAAAAAGCTTGGTAATGAAATTTTTCATGGCTGCTGATGTTTTAAGTTAAAGAACGATTGAATTAATTATATTACAATACTATTTTTCTACTTTGTCAAGGGTGGTAGATTCTCCTGATTCATTATACAATGATATATATGTTACAAAGCTTGCCTTTAGCGGCGCGTTTACGCCCGCAGAAATTAGAAGAAATGGTTGGCCAGGAAAATATTTTAAATCCTGGAGCTTGGCTTAGAGAGGCGATTATTCATGATCGTGTGCCTTCGCTTATCTTTTGGGGTCCACCTGGGTCTGGTAAGACTACTTTAGCTTCTTTGATTGCCAAAGAAACAAAGGCGGAATTTGCTGAGTTATCAGCTACCGAGAGTGGTGTCAAAGATTTAAAACAAATAATTGACAAGGCTAAAACGGGGAAACGTTTAGGGATTGATACTATTTTATTTATCGATGAAATTCATCGCTGGAATAAGGCTCAGCAAGACGCTCTTTTGCCTCAAGTGGAAAATGGCACCTTAATTTTAATTGGCGCTACAACAGAGAATCCTAGTTTTGCAGTGAATAGCGCCTTGCTTTCACGCTTAAAGGTAATAGTGCTTGAAGCTCTTTCAGAAAAAGATTTGGTTATTATTACTAAAAGAGCGGCGAAGAGTTTAAAGGTAAAATTAAAGAGCGAAGCTGCTTATTTAGCCGCTCGTTTAGCTAATGGTGACGCTCGTCGAGCAATTGGTTTAATTGAAACGGCAGCGGCTCATCAAAAAGATATTGATCTGGCTTTATTGAAAAGTATTATTAATAAACCTAATTTATTGTTTGATAAAAAAGGGGAGGAGCATTATAATCTCATTTCAGCCTTACATAAATCCATGCGCGGCTCTAATCCTGATGCGGCTTTATATTATTTAGCTAGAATGCTTGAGGCAGGGGAAGATCCGCTCTACATTGCTAGGCGTTTAATTAGATTTGCCAGTGAAGATATTGGTTTAGCTAATAATAGCGCTTTACTTTTAGCTAATGCTGCTTATGAATCTTGTCAGCGTATTGGTTTGCCAGAATGTGGAGTTAATTTAGCTCATGCTGTGAGTTATTTAGCAAAAAGTCAAAAAAGCATTGCTGTTTATATGGCTTGGCAGGAAGTTAGTAATGAAGTAAAAAATAGTGGCAATCTGCCGGTGCCTTTATATTTGCGTAATGCGCCAACAAATTTAATGAAAGATTTAGGCTATGGCGCTGATTACAAATATACACCTTTAGAGAATGATAGTCAGCAAGAATATTTACCAGATAAATTAAAAGGTAGAAAATTTTTAAAATCTACTTAAAGAAAATTTATAACCCCTGCCGGCAAAAGTGTGAATATAGTCTTTTTCTCCCTTAGCGTTTAGTTTTTTTCTCAAACTCATAATGTGAGCTTCAATGGTGTTAGAGAAAGGATCGGCGTTATTTTCCCAGACATTTTCCATAATTTGGCTTCGTGATAATAATTCTTCCTTGCGTCGAAAAAAGAGTTCCAATAAAGCGTATTCTTTGCTAGTTAGATAAATTCTTCTGCCTTGTCGAATTGCTAATTGTCTTTGTCGATCAAGTTGCAAGTCTCCAAGTTTGAGTTTATTCTTCTGAAAAGTTAAAGGTCGGCGCAACAAAGCTTCAACTCGCCAAAGTAATTCTTCTAATAAAAAAGGCTTAGTGACATAATCGTCTACTCCATTTTTAAACATTTCTGTTTTAATATTAGTTTCAGCTTTAACGCTGAGGGCTAAAATGGGTATTTTTTGACCAGCTTGTCTAATTTCTTGAAGAATTTCTAAGCCATTTTTATCAGGTAAATTATAATCTAAGATGATTAAATCATAATGATTGCTACGAGCGAGAAATAGGCCATGTTTAGCATCATAGGCGACATCGACACTATGAGCTCTGCTTTTTAAGCCATTGCGCACAAAAGAAATGATATCTTTTTCGTCATCAATTATTAAAATTTTCATATAATAATATTTAAGCTCTCTAGGGCGGAGCCATTTTATTATATAAAAGTCTGGCTAATAATTATTTAAATTAGACTTAAACAATATTTAAACAATAGACAAGAAGGGCGCAAGTCTTTATAATAAAAAGGTAATCTATATATATGTCTAAAATAAAATTAAGTAATCAGGAACCAAAAGGAACAAGTGACTGGTTACCGCCAGAATTACAAATTAGAAGCTATATTTTTACTACTTGGCGCAAGGTATGTCAAAGTTATGGTTTTTTAGAATATCTAACACCACTAGTGGAGTCAGCTGATATTTATCGAGCGAAATCTGGTGAAGATGTTGGAGGTAAAGAGTTATTGGCTTTTCAAGATTTAGGGGGAAGGGATCTAGCTATTAGACCAGAAATGACGCCGTCAGTCACTCGTTTGGTTTCAAAAATATATACTGCCAGTCCTAAGCCAATTAAATTTTTCTCGATTGCTAATTTTATGCGCAATGAAAAACCTCAACGAGGGAGAAATCGTGAATTTTGGCAGTTAAATTGTGATATTTTTGGCAGTTCTTCCTTGGCGGCTGATTTAGAAATTATGCAACTTTCTTTAGATATTATGAGAGCTTTTGGCGCCCCTAAAGAAGCCTTTACTATGAAAGTTAATAGTCGTAAGTTGTTGGATGCTATTTTAGATTACTTAAAAATCGAAACAAATAAAAGAAGTCAAGTCTTTAGAGTTTTAGATAAATATCATAAGTTAAGTACTTCGGATTTTATTGGCAGTTTAAAGAAAATCAAGTTAAGTCAGGAGGCTTTAGATTTTTTAACTACTTTCATGTCAGCTAAAGCAGATTCTTTCAGCGCTTTGATGAAAGATAATAAAAGTTTAGAGGAAGCAAAGAAAGAAATAGATTTTGTAATTACTCAATTGCAATTTTTAGGCTATAGCCAAGTTGTGTTTGACCCTACTTTAATTCGTGGCTTTGATTATTATGATGGACTTGTTTTTGAAGTCTTTGATAATCATCCTGATAATAATAGAGCTTTGTTTGGTGGTGGTCGTTATAATGGTCTCTCAGAAATTTTTGGAGCTGAATCCTTTTCTGCGGTAGGAGTAGCGCCTGGTGATGAAACTACTAAGTTATTTTTAGAAGCATGGAATTTATTACCTAAGTTTAATGATAATCGTTTATATCTCCCTCTTTTAAGTGCTGGATTATTAGCTGACACACAAAAACTAGCTGCTCATTTAAGAACTAAAGGAGAAAATGTGCTGTTTGCTTTTGAGGCACAGCGACCAGGCAAGGCTTTAGAGTTTGCTAATAGGCAGGGAATAAAGAAGGTGATTATTTTTGGCGAAGAAGAAAAAGCTTTAAAGAAATATAAAATTAAAGACATGGAGAGTGGACAGGAAGAAATGGTTGATTTAGTTTAACTTTGTGGTAAATAGGTCGATCGCTATTTGTCTTTAATGATTAGATATATTTATTATATACGGTAGGATTAAATTTATTATGTTGAAAATATCTTAAATATTATCTAATTTTATAGTAAAATTTAGTTTTCTGAGGGATGGTTTTCCGGTATTAATAAACTACAGGAGAAATCTCCCTTTTGTCGAAGAATATTTATGTTTAAAGAAAATTTTATCTCAAAAATAAATAAACCAGAAACTAATGACTCAGAGTCTAAGTTGTTAGATTCTGTAGAAGAGCAAGAATTAAATAAAGAATTTAGTCACATTGAGGTCAAGGAATACGCTAAAGATTACTTTAATAACTTATTAAATTCAAATTTCTTAAATGAGGTAGAAAATAATTTAGCTGATAATAGATCGGAAATATATCATGAGCTTAATAATGAGCTTTTAGATAATTTAAGTATTTTGTCAAAGTCAGAAGATGAATGGGGTTCAATAAAATGTATTACAAAAAATTTTAGGGCGGCTCTTTATATTTTTTTAGAGGAATTTGTTGAAATTACAAAAAAAAATGAAAATGATGAAAGGGTTGATAATTTTCTTGAATTAACTTATAAAATATTCTTTTCAAGAAGTCCTAATATATCAACACATCTAGATCTTAAAAGTCATTTTGATCTTGCCGCAAAAGCCACAAGAGTAAAAAAGATGCAGCCAGTAATAGGTAGGGTTATTGTTGGCGAGTTAGGATATAGAATTGATCAGTATTATGATCCGCATTCAGAAAATGATGCATTATTTGAGAGCTTTAATAATGGATCAGTTTCTGAAAAACTAGATAAGATTAATTTGTTGGGGTCTATTTATTCCGAATTGATTGGCACTGGTGTTATGCATCATCAAGGCGATGAAAGACTATTGTTACTAATAGATAAAATAAAGGAGAGTAACAATAATTTTTTTATAAAATATTATCTTGATATTTTAGAAGATAATTTAGGCAATGAAGAAGAAAATCCCTCAAGAACGTTTTTTTATAATTCTAGTGATCCAGGAAATTCTAGACTTTGGCAAAATTTAACAGAAAAAGAAAAGAAAGAATCAGACTTACTAAATAATATAGTAATTCCTAGTAGATGCTTAGAGCAAGGCGAAAAAATAATTCAAATTGCTGAAAATATCGTGGCGATTGCCGATCACTCAAATTTACCAATTGCATATTCTGATATTGATTTAAAGAATAAGGAAAAATATAGGTCAAATATATCTGGCGAAAATTTAATGGACATAAAAGAATGTATTGACGTATATAAGAAAGATAAAGAGAAGTTAGTTTTTG
This sequence comes from Patescibacteria group bacterium, assembly GCA_034002925.1. GTDB lineage: Bacteria > Patescibacteriota > Patescibacteriia > Patescibacteriales > UBA12465. Next base: position 83,821 of record JAVEZP010000003.1, read on the forward strand.
ATGAGTTTATTGAATTTTGTAATAAGAAATTATTTATTCCTTTAGAAAATATAGATAAAAATGATACAGGAGAATTAGCAATCATTTGGTCTAATTTTAGTAGCATTTCGAAAGAAGATTGGAAAGAATATTTTGATTTAGATTTTGTTAGAAAAGATTATTTTAGAAAATTAAAAAAATATAAAATTAATCAAAAGAAGGAGCTTGAACAAAAAAACTTTCAAGAAACTTTGAAAGTTTATGAAATTCTTAAAACTGAATATCCTCAGTTTTTAAGACAATCAAATAACTATGATGTTAATCAAGCATATACTAATTTTATTGAGGCATATGAATCAGGTAATTATGAGCATGCATTTCATTGTTATAATTCTTTAAAAACAGGTTTAAAATATTTGGTTGGCCGATATAATTCATTTAGCTCCCTTATTAATAATGCATCAGATAATAAGAATGATGATAAGCCGGAAAACATCCTTTTAAAAAAGTCAAATTATTTATTGTCAATATACGATAACTTAGAAAATAGCTTTGAAATGAATATAAGTAAATATGAAGAAGCTGTGTCCAGTTACGATGATAAATTAATAGAAGCACTTCAAGGTGATATAGTAAAATTTAACGAATTATTTAAAAAAATTAAGGATGACAAAGGGAATGTTTTAGAAGTTTTTGAAGCTAAGCTTGATTCAATTATTGAGGAAGAAAGAAAAAATAAAATATCAGTTAATTTTGTTTCTTTTGATAATTTACTTAAAGATTATGGTAGCACCTTAAAGGATTTTGACGTTAATGATGGGGAGTTATTATTTCAACATTTATATAACCCTGCCATGAGAAGAAAGATTGAGCAGGATTTTGGTATTTCATTTAATGATTTACCTTTCCACTACCATATACATTTTTTAAGATTTTTATCTGAAAGAGATGAGCAGGAGGTTGAGAAAATAAAGGAATTTTTAAATCAAGGAAATAATAAAGAAAACAAAATAAACAAAGTTAAGTCTTTTCTTTCTTTAGAGTTTGACAACAGCATGGGGGTCAAGATTGTTGAAATTGGAGAGCATTTTAATAAAGAGCCGGGTGTAACCGATATGCTTTTTTCCAAATATGTTGAATTTGTCGAACACTTAAATAAAAATATACAGAATTTAGAAGATTTATATAAAGATATTTTTTATGATAAAAATATAGATAAAGATAAATTGGTAAAATTGATGATGTTAAGAGCTAATCAGCTATTATTATCAGCTCATGATAAAATAAAAAGTAATAACTCTTCGGCAACTGAATTAGAGATAAAGTCATTACTTGAAGAGTTGGACCGGGAAATTGCTAATAAATTTAAAAACATAGAGGAATTAAAAGATATTGCCAATGATTTAAATCATGCTATCTCTTTAATTAATGAAGAGGATAAGAATACAGGCTCAAGTAATCAAATTAATCGCATAAAAAAAGCCTTAGAAAAGAAAGTTGATCAATTAGTTTATGGCTACGACTTAGCGCAATTACCCAAAGACTTTACAAACTTTGAAAATAGTGAAGTGTCACCTGAAAAAATACCAGAACAAGCCCCACTATATTTTCCGGTTGGTATATCAAAAGATCTTCCCGCTTGGGAGTCAGTTTTAAAAGGGGATATGAAGTTTGCTAAGCCAATTGATTTGTATGGCTATTTATTCTGGTTAAATAACCAAAATAGAAAAATTGATTTAATCGTGTGTGACGAGATTCAGGTTAATAACTACCAACTACGTTTTGGTAAAACCAAAGAAGAATCTCAGTTTTTAAGTGTGAAAATTGGGGAAGAAGAGTCTAAAAATTATCAAAAAATTATTGATAGTTTTAATCTTAGTAATATAAATATAGTAAAATATAATGATTTTTTAGATTCGAATAAAGAAAATTATGATCATTATACTCAGGTTGTCGAAAAATTAAAAAATCATCCGGTTTTTGAAAAGATGTTCTTATCAATGGTCCAAGAATCAGTTTCTGGAGCTGATAAAGCGGAGTATTTGTCTTACGCCAATGAAGAACTGGCTTGGATACTTTCAACTGATGGCACAAAAGTTGGGCATTTAAATGAAGCTAGATACGATATTTTGTCAGCGGTTATTAAAAATTTAGAGTTATTTGGTGATAAATTAAATATTGATACTATAAATAGTTTAGACGATGAAAATGTTTTGACTATTTTGCAAGCAATATTTATAAATTTAAGAGATATTATTAATGAAAAAAAATCAAAATTAGAAAAAAAGTCATCACCTTTTTTATATTTTCAAAGACTACAAGAGCACTTGAATAAAATAAATATTGATAAAAAAATTAAGCCTGATAAAAGAATTAAAAAGAGTGATGTAGTGTTAAACTTTTCCTGTCCTGACGTTGGTTCGGCTAGCTTTGGTTGGCGAGGAGACATTGAAAAAAATGAAAGTGCTGTTAAATTTAAAGAGCCATATAGTACCTATTTTTATAAATCAAAAGGAGACTTATTAACTAATAGTGATCAAGTGGTTGCCTTAGAAGATGGATATATTAGTGGTAAAATTTTAACCTTAGAGCATTCTAAGCAAATAGAGTATGCTAATAATGTATTAAAGCCAATGCTTGGTCATTATCTAAAGACACTTGACAATGCGCCTTTAGATTATTTTAAGAAGGTATCTAAGGATAAGGGGGAATTAATAACAGAACTTAATAATTCTCAAAGTTTACTCGATTTATTAAAATATATTCAAAAATATATAGTTCAGCCAGCTAGTCAATAACTATTTCTTCATCTTTTTTAATATCAGAAAGCCAACTTGGTTGGCTTTTTTTAAGATGTTTTTTACCGAAATCCCACATAAAATTAAAAATGGATAAAAATGATTTATATATATCTTCATTTTCAATAATTAAACCAACCATGTAATCAGGTCTAAAGGTTACAAAGGAAACTTTATTGTTGTAAATATTAATTTCAGTAGAGAAGGGATAGGATTTATGATCAATAAATAAAATATTAGTAATTTCATTAGATTTATAACCTTTCATATAATCTAAGGCGCCTTTATTGTCCGGGATAATAACTTTCTCAAATACATTTAGTTTTTTTCTTTGGCTAGCATAGTGGCCAGTGTTCCATTCTCCTAAATAATGAGCATAGCTAGCTACATCAGAAAAAGTACATAATTCTTTCTGAGGATTACTTATTAAAGTATCTAATAAAACTTTTTTTACCCCCTCCTCACCTTCATAAAATCTAACTCCTGGCTTATTGCTAATTAAGCTATAGGCAGAAACAAGGTCGGGTAGATTGTTGATAAATTCTTGTTTTTCTTTTTTAAACTCTTTTTCTC
>JAVEZP010000004.1:0-85378 GCA_034002925.1 Patescibacteria group bacterium
GTAGAAAGGAACCTGCTGACTCAATTCTTGGGCTAATTCTGGTCTCTCTGGTCGTGGGCCAATAAAACTCATTTGTCCTTTTAAAATATTTAAAAGTTGAGGCAGTTCATCAAAACGAGTCTTACGTAGAAACTGACCAATATTTGTAATTCTTTGGTCATTATCTTGAGTCATCTCGCCATGATTGTTTTCAATGCGCATGGAACGGAATTTGTATATCTGAAATAATTTTCCATTTTTTCCTAAGCGTTGTTGTTTAAAAAAGACAGGACCACGACTATCTAATTTAATAAGCAAGGCTATTACGGGATAGAAGGGCAGGGAAAGCAAAAAGAAGAGGAGAGCTAAAACTCTATCACTAATATTTTTAATTAAATCAAAATAGTTTTTATTAGCTTCTTTGAGATTATATAAAAACCAATCTTGTTCTAGGGTTTCAATTGGGACTTTAGCAAAGACTTGTTCGTAAAAATCTTGATAGGAGCTGAAAGTTACTCGATGGCTTAGAAGTTTTAAGAGAGTGTTTTGATAGCTTTGATCTAAGATATTTTCATGACTTAAAACTACCATTTTAATATTCTCTTGTTTAATTTTGTCTTCTAAGGTATTTAAGTCAATTGCATCTTTAAAAATTATAGCACTCTTGTAGCCTAAGCCAGGTTTCTTCTGTAATTCAGTTAATAATTCTTCTATTTTTGAACCATAGCCAATAATAGCGAGTTTGTTTTGCCAGCCATTAGAGCTAATAAGCCAATAGGCGAAGCGTCGCCAAATGAGAAAAAATAGGAGGGAGAGCAGAGCAAAGATAATGAGGTTGGTCTTAGGAGCAATATCAATGCGGGGATAGGCGTAGAAATAGATGACTGATAGCAGCGAGGCCACAATTACGCTGTTAATAGTTTGACTGATAAAGAGGGAAGAAGAGGCCATGCGGCGCAGACTGTATAAATTATTGATATAAAAAACTAAAAGAAAAATAACAAAGACTCCCACGAAATAAAACCAGTGGTCTCGCCAATAAGGGCTAATACCGGGAATGCCTTCAATGAGACGATAGCGAATGGAGAGAGTGATGGCTAAGGAAAGGTGTAAAACAAAAACATCACCCAATAAAAAAAAGATTTTTTTCAGTCTATTATTCATAGATTAATGATATCAATAAGAGCTAGTAAAGGCAATAAAAAATCATCTTACCCTTGACATCATTTACAAAAAGTGCTATAATAGGACTAAGTAAAAAATGAAGAATTATTATATTTTTATGCTTAAATTAAATAAAAAAATCAATATTCAGCTGATTGGAGGAGTCATTGTTAGCTTTTTCGCTCTTTTTCTATTAAATATTAGCGAAAGTTATGCTTTAAGTCCAGTTTTTACGCAAGTTAAAACTCCTAATAGCAGTACTGTCTATTATCTCCATCATGCGACCGGTCAACGTAAAGCCTATATTAACGAAGCGGTCTTTTTAGACTATGGCAATAACTGGAGTGATGTGAAAGTTATTAGCAGAGAAGTATTAGCAAATTGGCCAGAAGCCCGTTTAATTAAAACAGCTGATAGTGATGATTTGTATTATATTGAAGGCAATCGCAAGATTAAAATGAATACAGTGGCTGATATTATGAATTATCACTTAGAAGATGTCTTGCCTATTACTGTCAGTGCATTTGAATTATCCCAATATGACACAGAAACTACTTATCAAGAAGCTGGTTTAGCGGAAGGGCGCAATCTTCAATTGAGCTTAGTGGCGCTGCAAGCCGCACCTCATGGTTTGAGTTTAGTGGCGGGCACTAATGATAATCCAGTTTTAAATCTTCAATTAACTGCCGGAGAAGAAGCAGTGGTAGTTAATAATTTAATTTTTAAGATTGAAGGGGTCTATAATCGTGATTTAGTAGATAAGGCACGAGTTATTAGTTTGGCCGATCAAAGAGAGCTAAGTAAGTCCAGTTCTTTTAGCGATAGTCAGTTAAACATTCGCTTTAATGATAATGCTTTCATTGTTCCGGCTAATAGCAGTGTTACTATTCAAGTGCAACTTAGTTTTAAACATATTAGTAATGTTCAGAATCAGAATTTACGTTTGCGTTTAGAACAGGCTAATAGTATTGTTGCCACTGGTGAAGCTGTGGCTTTATTCCCAATCATTGGTCCAGAATTTAAATTTGTGGAAGCGTCCAACATTGTCGCTAATGTCAATATCCAAGAAAATAGCCTTGGCAGTGATGCTAATCGTCAAAATTTAGCTAGTTTTACCATTAGTGAAACTAGCGGCCAAGAAGATATCTATGTCCGAGAATTAGTGTTCCGTAATAATGGCAACGCTAATTATCATGATTTAGAAGCTTTCCGTTTGCGTCGTGACAATCAAGTAGTTTCTGCTGCTCCAGAGATGGACCGTGGTCGCATTGTTTTCGCTGTTAATTATTTACGTATTCCGGCTGGCCAAAGTGTAACTTTAAGTATTGGTGCGAATTATGCCAGTGAGTATCAAGTTGGCAGAAGTGTTAATTTAGATCTTGAAAGCGCTAAAATTGAAGGGCGTACCTATGAACTATTCTTGCCGGTTAGCATCGATAATCTTGAAGAAAGCTTTATTTTACAATAATATTTAGAAGAAACAGGTTTGATAGATTTGAGACCTGTTTTTTTAATGAAAAGCTTATTTAACTCATAATTATAAACACATATTGATTGTTTTTTGTTGTTTTTTAATCAATGCTGTGACGTTTTTCTATAGTTTTCAAAAATAATCAATAATTTTCTTGATGGCTTTTAGTCAGTGTTCGTGCTATAATAAATGCAAATAAAAGAGTTAAAAGAGTAAATATATGAAAATAAAAAACATTTTTTTGTTAATTATTATTATGGCCGCTGCCTTTGCTTTAGCTAAGCCCAGTCAAGCCGCTGTTTGTAGTGACTATAGTTATTTAGAAGTGGTGGCACGTGATGCTAGTGGTGCTTTTATTCCCGGTGTGAAGGCTGAATTGTATCGCCAAGTGATTGATGCCGATGGTAATAAAAAGCCAAGTACACGTATTACTAGCGCAACAGCTAATGATAATACTGGTATTGCTACTTTAAAGTTTCGCAATAGTGACGCTTTAACTGATGTTTACGCGGTCCGTCTTCAGTCTATTATTAAAGATTTTGCTAGTTTTTGGTATTATGATGTCCAAATTGCTTGTGGTGAAACGGTAAATGTTGAAAAAACTCTTAGTGCCGTTGAAATTATTTTGCGTGATTATGATGGTAATTTGCTCTATAATACTGATTTTAGTTTATATACACAAAGAGCAGATGTGGATGGCAATCCAGTAAAAGAGCGTAAGGATTTAGTGGCTAGCTTAGATAGTGGTGCCACTGGCGCTGCGAAAGTCTATGTTCCTCAAGGCAGTCTTCATAGTCTTGATAATTCTCAAGGTGATTATTATGTAGCGGAAATTAGTCGGAATAAAAAGAAATTTTTGCTTTATGATATTAAAGTTAATGAAGGACAAACTACTAGCGTTACTTATAATTCCAGTGCTATGAAAGTATTTTTACGTAATTCTCTAGGAGCTTTATTCCCAGGGGGTAGCGATATTGAGGTCTATAAACAGGATGTTAGTGGCAGCAATGATCAAGTTCAAGGTGAAAAAGTGGGAGAGTTTGAAACTAATGATGAGGGTTATGGTATTTTTGAAGCGGAGGCGGGTATATATGTTTTAGCTTTTAAAGATAGCAATGGTCAATATGAATATTTATGGGATGTAGAAATTTGGAATGGACAATTAAATGAATATGACTGGACGCTTAATTTAGGGCAAAATACAGTTGGTACTTGTGCGACTAAATCTAATCTTAATTTGTCTTTCTTTGGTTTAGGTGGAGAAGCTTTAAGTGGAATTAAATATGAAGTTTTTGAGCAAAGTGTTGATAGTTTTGGTCGGCCGATTGCAGGTAATAAAGTGGGAGGAGGAACAATTAATTCTTTTGGTCGAGCTGATCTTTCTTTTAAACCCGATCCTCGTAAAAATTACGTTATTCGTGCCTATCAGCATAAGGCTGATTTAGGAGAGTTCTGGTTCTTTGATGCCGTTCGTTTTACTTGTGGCGATGACCGTTCTTTTAGTCGTAGCTTGCCTTATCTACAAATTGTGCTACGTGATGGGCAAGGTAATTTAAAAAAAGACACTTCTTTCTCTATTTATGAGCAAAGTTATGATGCGGATAATAAGCCAATTAAAGATAAAAATAAATTAATTGCTAATTTAAAAACGGGCAGCAATGGGGCGGCGCGTATTTATCTTGGTCCTCTTCATCCCTTTAATCAAAGCAAACGTGGTCTTTATGTTTTCTCAGCTACTTTAGGCAAGACTACTTTTGATGCTTATAATGTCGCGGTAGATGCTCAAAAGAATGTGAGTTTTGAATATACTTTTAGTGATTTATCACTCAATGTCCGCGCTACTTCTGGCCAGGCCGCCGTTAATTATGAGGTAAAATTATACGAACAAATTAAAGAAGGGAATAATTATCGTTTGGGTGAGCTTCTAAGTAGTGGTCGCACTGATGATACTGGTAATATTCATTTCGAATATCCGGCTGGTACTTATGCCTTAGTGGTAGCTGATTCTTTTAAACAAGAAAATGTTTTTTGGCAAGCGATTATTAAAGACGGTCAGACTAATCGCGCTTCTTTAAATCTAAATGTCACTAAAGTCAGTCTCACTAGCTCATTAGGAGAATCAATGCCAGCTGGAGCTGCCTTAAAATTATATTCTCTGTATCAAGCGAATGATGGTCGCTATTACCGCGATAAGGAAATTGGAACCATGAAATTAAAGGATAATAAGCAAGGAGAGGCTTGGTTAGCCGAAGGGCCTTATTTAATTGTCTATAGTGATAAAAATCAAGGAGAATTTGGTACAGCTTTTTGGGCTCGTAATAATCAAATTAATACTATTAATGTGAAGATGTCTAAAGAGCAGTTATTGTCAGCTAATCAATCTTTTAGCTTATCAAAGCCTAGTCCTTCAATGGCGCTGATGTCGGTGAGCGCTGGTTCTCAAAACGATACACCAGTGGCAAATAATGCTAGTTTAGAACAACGAGTAGCGGGTTATATTTTGCTACAGGTAGAAGATAAGGGGCAGGCTTGGTATATGAATCCCGCTGATTCTAAGCGCTATTATTTAGCTAATGGCAGCAGTGCTTTTGCGATTATGCGTCGTACTGGCGTTGGTATTAGTAATGATAATTTAAGTAAAATTCCAATTGGTTTAGATAATCGCTTTAAGTTGAAAGATAGTGATGGCGATCTTTTGCCTGATGGTTTAGAAACTGCTATTGGCACCGATCCATATAATAGCGATAGCGATGGTGATTCTTATCTTGATGGGGAAGAATTAAGAGCCAATTACAATCCTTTAGGCGGCGGCTCCCTGAAATATGATCAAAATTTTGCTAACAAACAAAAAGGGAAAATCTTTTTACAAGTTGAAAGTCACGGTGAGGCGTGGTATGTTAATCCCGCTGATTCTAAACGTTATTATTTAGGTGATGGCGCGAGTGCTTTTGAGATTATGCGTTATTTAAGCCTAGGTATTAGTAATCAGAATTTAAATCAGTTAAACATCGGTCAATAATTTATGAGTGAAACGCTAGGACAATTTACTTGGCCTAAAATTGGACAAGAACGAGTGATATCCTTTTTAGAAAAAAGTATTTTAGCACAAAAAATTACCCATACTTATATTTTTGCTGGTCCAAAAGATTTGGGTAAAAACAGTTTGGCTTTGGCTTTCGCGCATAATCTGTGGCGTCAGGATGTGGTTAAGAGTGATGATGATAGTTTTAAGGCACGTCTTAATAGTGATTTATGTGTTTTGAGTCGTCTAGAAGATAAGCAGCAGATTAGTGTTGATCAAGCACGAGAATTTGTGCGCCAATTATCTTTAGCTTCTTTTTTTAATTCCTATAAAATTGGCATCATTAAAGAAGCAGATCGCTTAAGTTTGGAGGCACAGAATGCTTTACTAAAGACTTTAGAGGAACCTAGGTCACAAGTGATAATTATTTTATTAACTGAGTCTCCAGATAAATTGTTAGCTACTATTTTATCACGTAGTCAATTATTATATTTCTATCCCGTTTCTCAAGAAGCAGTTTATGACTATCTATTAGATCAAGCACCAGGGAAGCGTTCTCAGGCGCAGGAAATCGCCGCTTTAGCCGAAGGACGCCCTTTAAGAGCTTTAAAATGGCTGCAAGAGCCGGAACAATATCAAGCTGTTTTGGAATTACAAAGCTCAGCTCTGGATTTTATCTTATCTGATTTAGCTAAGCGCTTAGCTTGGATTAAAGATAATATTGGTGATAGTCCCGAGCGGGAAAAAATTATTTTATATTTACAAGTGTGGGAAAATTTGTGGCGTGATGTGCTGCTCTTCAGTTTTAATCAAATTGATCGTTTGCGCTATCCGGCTTTAAAAGAGCAGTGGCACGAGTTGCAGACAAAAAATCCTCATTTAAATCTGAGTAAAACTGCCTTAGCAGCCCTGCAAGTTTTACAAGCAAGCCGACAACAATTACAGGGAGCAATTAATCCAAAAAATATTTTAGAAAATTTAGCTATTTATTTTTAAAACATATGCGCTATCTTAAGTTATCAATTATTATTATTCTGTTTGCTCTTAGCAGTTCGGCTTGTACTTTATCTATCGGCAAAGATGCTATTACCGGTAGCAGTGACGGTGGTGTTTGGTTGAGTGCAGATAAGGGCAGAACTTGGAAACAAGCTTCCGCTATTCCTAGTATTAGTGGTAAAGCGCAAAGTTTAGGAGGCTTGGATGTTAACGTTATGAGCGCCGATCCGCAGGATAGTAAGGCGGTTTATCTGGGTACAGTTGGCTATGGTTTATATTATACCTATAACGTTTCTCAGGGCTGGACAGAAGTGAAGTCTTTAGGCAAGGGCACAATTAATGATGTTAAAGTTGATCCTAAAAGTAAGTGCATTCTTTATGTCGCAATTAGTAATCAAGTGCAACGTTCAGCTGATTGTGGTCGCACTTGGCAGCAAGTTTACTTTGACAATAATCCGGGGGTGAGCGTCACTAGCATTGCTATTGATCACTATAATAGTGATAATGTATATATCGGCACTTCAAGAGGCGAGATTATAAAAAGCATTGATCATGGTTTTTCTTGGCGTACTATTAAGAGAGCAGACGAGGGAATTGTGCGCTTAGTTATTTCTCCTCAAGACAGTCGTTTAATTTTTGTGGCCACGAATAAGAATAATATTTATAGTTTTAGCTCTAACACTAATACTAATGTTGATAATAATGTTGAGATTGAAAATAACTTTGCAGTGGATAATTGGATTAATTTAGGAGATGTTTTAAAAGATTTTAATTTAGGACAAAATTTTCGTGATATTGCTATTTCTGCCAGTGATGGGACCTTATTATTAGCTAGTTCTCAGGTGCTTATGCGCTCTCCTGATCAAGGGATTACTTGGGAAAAGATTAATTTGCTACCCACTGAAAAAGACGCTATTATTAACGCCATAGCGATTGGTCCTAAAAATTCCAAAGAGATTTATTATGTTACAAACACGGCCTTCTTTGCCTCTCTAGATGGGGGTATTAGTTGGAGTAGTAAAGAATTAAATACTAGTCGGGCAGGTAATGAATTATTGATTGATCTTAATAATCCAGAGATTATTTATTTAGGTACAAAAAAAATTAATTAATTATAACAATATGCATAATTTTATTAGTGATAAACAAGATCATTTTAATCAAGTTTTAGATTTTTTTAAGCGTGATATTGCTACTTTGCGCACTGGTCGAGCTAATCCTTCTATTTTAGAAAAAATCCAAGTTGAAGCTTACGGTGTCTTAAACCCTGTTAACGCAGTTGCTAACGTTTCTCTCTCAGACACACAAGGTATTGTGCTTACTCCTTGGGATAAAGGGGTGATTAAGGCTTTAGAAAAAGCCATTATTGAAGCTGATTTAGGTCTTGGAGTGGTCAATGAAGGGGATAAGATTCGTTTAAGTGTACCAGCGATGACAGAAGAAACTCGCAAAGATACAGTGAAAAAATTGAATGAAAAAATGGAGAAAGCGCGTATTAGTTTAAGACAGGCTAGAGAAGAATTAAAAAATGCCATTGAAGCAGCCGAAGAGGCTAAGGAATTATCAGAAGATGATAAATTTAGAGCGATGAAAGATTTAGATGAGTTAGTGTCGGCTAAAAATGATGAATTAAAAGCCTTGCGTGATCGTAAAGAAAAAGATATCATGGAAATTTAATTAAATTATTATGACTACTGTAATATTATTTATTCTAGTTCTATCAGTTTTAGTGTTTGTTCATGAACTAGGTCATTTTTGGACAGCCCGTCGTTTAGGGGTTAAAGCGGAGGAGTTTGGCTTTGGTTTTCCTCCTCGAGCTTTAGGATTTTTTAAAAGTAAAAGTGGACGTTGGCGCTTTTTAAAAGGCAATATCTCACCTGATTCTTTAGCCGAAGAAGAGAGGCCAGTTGGCACCGTTTATTCTTTAAATTGCTTACCTTTAGGTGGTTTCGTTAAAATTAAAGGAGAAAATGGCGAAGGGAAGCAGGATTCTGATAGTTTTGCGGCTAAAGCTTTGTGGCGCCGAGCTTTAATTTTATCGGCCGGAGTTATTATGAACATTGTCTTAGCGGCCGCTTTGCTTTCCGTAGGCTATATGATTGGTCTACCCCAGTCTTTAGATGAGGTAAAAGCTTCTGCTCAGGTCAGCGAGGCTCAAGTATTTGTAATGGAAGTTCTGCCTGATTCTGTTGCCGCTCAAGCTGGTTTAGAAAGCGGGGATATTATTAAAGCCGTGGAAGGGCAAAAAATTACTAGTAATGAAGAATTGCAAGACTTAGTATCTAAGCGCACAGATCAAGACACGAGCTTTACTATCATTAGAGGAGGGGAAGAGCAGAATATAATTATTCGTCCTAGCTTCTCCGAAGCAGTTGATCGAGCAGTGATTGGTGTGTCTATTTATGCCTCTGGTTTAGTGCGCTATCCTTTTTTCACAGCTATTTGGGAGGGTATTAAATTAACCGGACTCACTTTTTGGTTGATTATTCTTGCCTTTTATTCTTTAATTAGAGATTTGATTATTGGCGTGAGTGTTAGCGGACAAGTAGCGGGACCAGTCGGTATTGCTACTTTAACCGGACAAGTGGCGTCTTTAGGTATTACGTATTTATTGCAGTTTATGGCGCTATTGTCTTTAAATCTGGCTTTAGTCAATATTTTACCTTTTCCCGCTTTAGACGGCGGACGCCTCCTGTTTTTATTAATCGAAAAATTTAAAGGTAAGCCAGTGCGACAGTCGGTTGAAGCTTGGATTCATACTATTGGTTTTTGGCTTCTGATTACTTTAATTTTAGTGATTACTTATAAAGACATTATGCGTCTCTTTTAAAATTAATTATAAGGGCTGACTATAAGCCTATTTAACCATATGACTATTAATCTTCGTGCTACTAATTTAGAGCTCACAGCAGCTATTACGGAATATGTGCAAACTAAAGTAGATATGTTAGAGAAATATCTAGGCGATATACAAGTGATTAATTGTGATTTTGAGGTAGAAAAAGCAGTCGGTGGTCAGAATAAAGGTGAGATTTTTCGAGCAGAAATTAATCTACAAATACCACGTGAATTATTACGGGTAGAAAAGACGGAAAGTGATCTCTACAAAGCGATTGATAAGGTAAAAGATCATGTCGAGGCAATGATCATTAGCTACAAGGAGAAATTAAGGGATAAGAAGAGAGGGAAGTAATATTTTTTGTAGAAATAGTTTATATTAAAACAGACCTTATTTTATAAGGTCTGTTTTAATTAATCATTTTTTAAATTATAAAATAAAATCTAAATAATTGTTTTTATTAATGATTTGATATTCGCTATTCTGATAAGTTTCAGTAAAAATACTTGGCGCTACAACATAATCTTTGGACCATTTAATTTCATAGGCAAATAATTTACCATCTCTTTCCTCTATTAAATCTATTTCTTTGCCATTATAATTTCTCCAGAAATATCTGCTGCCATATATTTTGTCGTACGTACATTTTTTTAATCTTTCGGAGAAAATAAAATTTTCAAATAATTGACCCACGTCGTTGCGATTACTTAAATTACTGTATTGAGATATAACGGCATTTCTAATGCCATTATCTAGAAAATAATATTTTGCTTTACTATTAATTTCGTTTCTTAAATTCCTACTAAAACCACCTAGTCGGAAAATGATAAAGCTTTTTTCTAATAAATCTAAATATCTATCAATAGTTTTAGCATCTATTTTTAAAGTATTAGCTAACTCATTAAGAGATACTAAGTTACCAACTTGAAAAGATAATAGTTTTAGCAGATTCAATAGAAGAGCACTAGATTTAACTTTATCTAGAATTAAAATATCTTTTAATAAATAAGAGCTGACCAATTCTTCTAATAATTCTATTTTTTCTTCATTATTTTTAGCTAAAGCGATATCAGGGTATGATCCAAAAACGAGAAAGTCTTCTAAATTTTCTTTTAGTTCGTGTTTATTAAATTTTGATAATAACTCTTTTTGAGAGAGCGCATATAGACTCATAGTTATTTTTCTTCCCGTCAGTGGCTCTCCTATTTGTTGAGATAAATCAAAAGAAGATGATCCGGTAGCAATAATGCGAATACCTTTACTATTGTCTACTAATATTTTTAGAGCCATGCCGATGTTAGGGATTTGTTGCGCTTCATCTATGGCTATTAATTCATAACCTTCAGCATAGGCTAAAATTTTTTTAAAATCTTGTGATTTTAAAGTGTTTTGTAATTTAATATCGTCTCCATTATCTAATTTATATTTAAATTTAGTATTTTTTAGATAACTATTTAATAGTGTAGTTTTACCTACTCGGCGAGGTCCGTATATTATTAAAGCTTGATTAGCCTTAAAATAATTGTCTAGGTTATTATAAATTCTTTGAATCATATATTTATATTATTGATAATTTTATTATATTACATTCCATAAAATATGTCAAATTTATGGAATTAGACTCCATAAATTTGTATGAATTTATGGAATTAGATTGTTTGCAATTTGATTAAGATATAGAAATCAAGAGATTAATTTTTTATTTTTTATAGATTGAGAAATTAAAATTTAGATAATAATCAATTTTCCCTTATTTTTTCGCTCTTGTAGCTAAACACCATATATAGTATAATATAGATTAATTATAATACTATATATAGATTAGGTATTATTAGTAAAAAATTAATTTATTATTTTATGAAAACAGATAATTTCTCAATTTTAAAAAGAAATGGCAGTCAAGTGCCTTTCGATTTAAGCAAAATACAAGCGGCGATTTTAAAGGCAATGCAAGCTCAAAATCAAGGCGGTGAAGCAGAGGCCAGTAAAATTGCCCAAAGAGTAGCTCTGAGTCTTAAAAATATTAGTATTCAAGAGATACCAACGGTAGAGCAGATTCAAGATTTAGTAGAAAAAGAGTTAATGATTAGTTCTTTTCCGGAAGTAGCTAAGGCTTATATTATTTATCGTGAGAAAAGAGCCGCGATGCGTAAACGCGATTTATTTAAAAAACGAACTAATCTTAAACCCTATGAGTATCCAGAATTGTATGAGTATGTGAGTGCTATCCGTCATTCTTATTGGATTCATACGGAATTTAATTATGTAAGTGATGTGCAGGATTTTAAAACTAAAGTTAATGAAGTAGAAAGACAGGCAATTCATAACTCGATGTTAGCGATTGCTCAGATAGAGGTGGCAGTCAAGGCTTTTTGGGGTGATATTTATAAAAAAATGCCTAAACCAGAAATTGCAGCCGTTGGTTTTACCTTTGCTGAAAGTGAAGTTCGTCATATGGATGCCTATTCTCATCTTTTAGAAATTTTAGGTCTAAATGAAGAGTTTGCTAAAATTGAAAACATTCCCGTTTTAATGGAGCGAGTGCAATATTTAGAAGGAGCAATTAGCACCGCTAAAAGTGATGATAATAAAGAATATGCTCTAGCTATTTTGCTTTTCTCTTTATTTATTGAACATGTCTCTCTCTTTTCTCAATTTTTAATCATGATGTCTTTTAATAAGCATAAAAACTTATTTAAAGGTATCTCTAATGCTGTTGAAGCTACTTCTAAAGAGGAGCAAATTCATGGTCTCTTTGGCATTGAAGTGATTAATCTAATCCAAGCTGAACACCCAGAATGGTTTGACGATAGCTTTAAAGAAAAAATCGTAGCCGCTTGTCGTGAGGCCTATGAATCAGAACAGAAGGTGGTGGACTGGATTTTAGAAAAAGGAGAATTAGACTTTTTGCCTAAGCAGGTTATTTTAGAGTTTATTAAAAACCGTCTCAATAATTCTTTAGTTAGTATTGGTTTAGATAAGATCTTTGAGGTAGATGAGGCAATGGTGGAGCAAACCGAATGGTTTGATGAGGAAATTGTGACCACAAAACATGGTGACTTTTTCGTCAAGCGTTCTATTAATTACAACAAACGTAGCCAGAGTATTACGGGTGATGATTTGTTCTAAAGCTATTATACTTTCAATTTTTATTATTAATTATTTTTATAAAATATGTATTGGTTAAACGATTATTCTCGCTCTTTTTTAGCAAAGGGTTATTTAGCTCCTGGGATGAGTGCGGAGCAAAGAATTAAAAATATTGCTCAGACGGCAGAACAAATTTTAAATAAGCCAGGTTTTGCTGATAAGTTCTATGAGTATATGTCAAAAGGCTATTATTCTTTAGCTTCGCCGGTGTGGTCAAATTTTGGCGTCAATAAAGGTCTGCCTATTAGTTGTTTTTCTTCTTATTTAGGTGATGACATGGGTCAAATTTTATTTACTCAAGGAGAAGTGGGGATGATGAGTAAATATGGTGGTGGTACAGCTGGTTATTTTGGTGACTTGCGTCATCGTGGAGCAGAAATTAAAGACAATGGCACCTCATCTGGTGCGGTGCATTTTATGCAGCTTTTTGAGACTTTGGTAAATGTTGTCAGTCAGGGTTCGGTTCGTCGTGGTCATTTTGCCCCCTATCTTCCGCTTGAACATCCTGATGCTGATGAGTTTTTAAATATTGGCACTGAAGGTAATCCGATTCAAGAAATGACTTATGGAGTGACGGTGACAGACGCTTGGTTAAAAGAAATGGAAGCAGGTGATGCGCAAAAAAGAGCCTTATGGGCGAAAGTGCTACAACGTCGTAGCCAAATGGGCTATCCTTATATTTTCTTTACTGATACGGTGAATAATAATACAGTTGATGTTTATAAAGATAAAAATTTAAAGATTCATGCTAGTAATTTATGTTCAGAAATATTATTACCATCTAATGAGGAGTGGTCATTTGTCTGTGATTTGTCTTCTTTAAATCTTTTGCATTACGATGAGTGGAAAGATACAGATGCAGTGGAAACTTTAGTCTATTTCTTAGATGCAGTTATGTCTGATTTTATTGGTCGCTTAGAAGAGATGCGCGATAGCAGTGATAAACGCAAACAAGAAGCTTTTCACTTTATGAGTCGCGCTTATAATTTTGCTGTTGCCAATCGTGCTCTTGGTCTGGGAGTTTTGGGGTGGCATTCATTATTGCAGAGCAAAATGTTGCCGCTTGATAGTAAAGAGGCGGCGCGTTTAAATGTGAAAATTTTCCAAGATATCCAGAATCAAGCTTATGCTGCTTCAAAAAAAATGGCAGTTGAATATGGTGAGCCTGAAGTTTTGAAAGGTTATGGGCGTCGCAACACTACTTTAATGGCGATTGCTCCCACCACTTCCTCGGCCTTTATTTTAGGTCAAGTTTCTCAGAGTATTGAACCTATTTGGTCTAACTGTTATGTGAAAGATATTGATAAGATGAAGGTGACAATTAAGAATAAGCAGTTAGAAAAATTATTAGAAGAGAAGGGGCAGAATACTAAAGAAGTATGGAATAGTATTCGTGATAATGATGGCTCGGTGCAGCATTTAGATATTTTAAGCTCAGAAGAAAAAGAAATATTTAAGACTTTTCAAGAAATTAGCCAGAAAGCTATTATTGAACAAGCAGCTGCTCGTCAGCAATATATTGATCAAGGACAGTCTCTTAATTTAGCAGTTAATCCTTCGGTTCCAGCGAAAGAAATTAATGCTTTATACATGTATGCCTGGAAGCTAGGTATTAAGACTTTATACTATCAACATAGCATCAACGCTGCACAACAGTTTGGTCGCCTCAAAGATTTGCAAAATTGCCAGTCTTGCCAGTCATAAAATTATAAAAACCACTTGATAAGCTTCAAGTGGTTTTTATAAAATGAGATAAGTATAAATTAATTTAAAAAATCATAATCAGCATAATTGGTTTTAATCATTTTTTTCCAAGTAAATGTTTCATTTTTATTGCCAATATCATTCTTATGATATATTAGTAATATTTTGATTTCATTTTTGTTTTTATCCAATGATGCTATATATCTATTTCCTGAAGTTTTTCTGGAAAATTTTGTACTAGCAACACGAAAATTGGCTTTCAAAATAGTAATATTTTCACAATAACTAATTACATCAATATGATCTGTTTTTATAAATTCATCAAAACGTTTTAACTCCGATATGATGCCCTTGATAGTAAAATCCCAAAAGCTTTTATATTTTTTATAAAACTTTTTAATATAGTGACTCTCAGCAAAGTGTTCAATTTTTACATGATAATTAATAGACATATTCTGGATCTTCCTGAATAATGAGTTCGTAAGGAATTATTTCATCAGATGAACATAACTTATATGGTAACTGTCCATGAGTAAAGTTAACAAGTTCCCGAGTTTTTTTATCTTGCCATTTTTGGCTTATTTTTTTAATTAAATCTAGTTCTTCTTTTTTCATTTTACTTAGTTCTTCTTTTTTTGATCCTTTATTTTCGCTAATCAAAATAACATCACTTTTTTTGTTATCTCTATTAATTCTTCCTTCTTCCTCTAATTCATCTAAGGCGCGAAAATATGAATCAGGTACCGGACCATATTGCATTCTGCGATATTGCATGCCACTCATGCTTTCCATTTTTTCATAAAACCAAGCAAAATCAGCTAAATATAATAATTTAGCTAATTTAGTTTTTGGTATTTTGCCATCTCCATTTAAACTAAAAATTCTTAAAAAAGAAAGAATCATTTCTTTATATTTTTCATAATCAGGGATTAGTCCTGTTTCCATGTCTTTTAGGCTGATGCCAAAAATATCAGCTATCTTTTGAGCTTCAGATAAAGATAATTCTTTCTTTCCTTGTTCTACGGCAATATACGAAGGGCGAGATATTGCTAATTTATTAGCTATTTCTTGTTGTGACATCCCCTTTTTTTCTCTGAGAGATTTGATAAATTGATTAAGCTTTTGAGTCATACAATTATAATTAATATTTGTCTTTATATTATATATCATTTAAAATATATGTCAATTATTTTAACAATATAAAGATAAAAAAATTGACATTAAGATAAGTATAAAAATATAAAAAATTTTTGTTATTTTTTAAAATAATTTTTATTCAATATTGTCAATATTTATTAAATTAGCAAAGCATACTATACTAAAAATAACGCTTTTAGCGGATATTTTAGCATTGTCTAATTCAAATAATATTATGAATTTTTTAAACAAATTAATGGGGGATCCTAATGAGAAGATTATTAAAGAGATCCGTAAAACAGTGACGCTAATAAACTCTTTAGAACCACAGATGCAAGCTTTAGATTTACCTCAGATTAAAGAAAAAACTAATGAATTTAAAACTAGATTAGCTAGTGGTGTTAGTTTAGATGATTTATTACCAGAAGCTTTTGCTTTAATGCGAGAAGCAGCGCAAAGAGTTTTAGGACAACGTCATTATGATGTCCAGTTAATTGGTGGGATTGTCTTGCATCGTGGGCAGATTGCCGAAATGAAGACTGGTGAAGGAAAAACCTTAGTGGCCACTTTGCCTTTATATTTAAATGCTTTAAGTGGCAAGGGTGTGCATTTAATTACCGTTAATGATTATTTAGCGCGAGTTGGTGCTGGTTGGATGGCGCCTATTTATCATCTTTTAGGTTTAACTACGAGCGTGATTGTGCATGATGCTGCTTTTCAATATGATCCAGATTATAGTGATGAAAATCAGTATGATGAACGTTTACGTCATTTCCGCCCTATTTCTCGCCGTGAAGCCTATCGTTGTGATGTGACTTATGGTACTAACAATGAGTTTGGCTTTGATTATTTGCGCGATAACATGGCCTATAGTTTGGCTCAAACAGTGCAGAGAGATTTACACTATGCAATTGTTGATGAAATTGACTCTATTTTAATTGATGAGGCTAGAACGCCTTTGATTATTAGTGCTCCCGCTGAAGAGTCAACGGATAAATATGTGAAATTTTCTCAATTAGTCCAGAGATTAACAGAGAATGAAGATTATAATATTGATGAGAAAATGAAAGCCGCCACCTTAACTGAAGCGGGGATTAATAAAATTGAAGAATGGTTGGGTGTGGGTAATATCTATGTTGCGGGTGGAGTTAAAGACGTTCATCATTTAGAACAAGCCTTAAAAGCAAGGGTGCTTTTTAAAAGAGATAAAGATTACGTAGTAAAAGATGATGAGATTATTATTGTTGATGAATTTACCGGTCGAATGATGCCTGGTCGTCGCTATAGTGAAGGCTTACACCAAGCTATCGAGGCTAAAGAGGGCGTGAAGGTACAAAAAGAATCACAAACAATGGCAACAATCACTTTCCAGAATCTTTTTAGGATGTATAACAAGTTATCTGGTATGACCGGTACCGCTTTAACTGAAGCAGAAGAATTCTATAAAATCTATAATTTAGAAACGGTAGTGATTCCAACCAATAAACCTAATATCAGAAAAGATTTAAATGATTTAATCTATCGTACTGAAGAAGATAAGTTTGCGGCGGTGATTCGTGATATTAAAGAGAGAAATAAGACCGGACAACCAATTTTAATTGGTACCATTTCCATTGAAAAGAATGAGTTATTAACTCAAATGATGGAGCGCGAAGGTTTGCGCCCACAAATGCTTAACGCCAAGAACCATCAAAAAGAAGCCGAAATTGTGGCTCAAGCGGGACGTTTAGGGGCTATCACTTTAGCGACTAACATGGCTGGTCGTGGAGTGGATATTATTTTAGGTGGCAATCCGGATACTGATGATGAAGATGCTGTGAAAAAGGCCAAAGAAGAACAAGTTAAAGTAAAGGCTTTGGGCGGCTTACATGTGATTGGTACAGAACGTCATGAGTCACGTCGCATTGATAATCAGTTACGTGGTCGTGCTGGTCGTCAAGGAGATCCTGGTTCTTCACAATTTTATGTCTCTACTGATGATGATCTAATGCGTATTTTTGGTGGTGATCGTATGAAGTCAATGATGAACACCTTGAAACTACCACCAGATGTACCTATTCAAAATAAAATGATTTCCCGCTCTTTAGAGTCAGCTCAAAAGAAGGTGGAAGGAAATAATTTTGATTTAAGGAAACATTTAGTGGAGTATGATGATGTTATTAATAAGCATCGTGAAGCTATTTATCGTCGTCGTCGTGAGATTTTAGAGGCGGCGGAAAAGGAAATAACAGAAGGAGAATCTGGTGCTTTAGAGAAATTGAATGTCATTGTTGCTGAACAAACAAAAGAAGAAATCACTAAAGTGGTTAGCTTTCATACTAGTGCAGAAAAAAGCGGTGATTGGAATTTAAAAGAAATTGCGGAAACGATGAAAGCAATGTTAAATCTTGAAAAGCAGGAAGAAAAGTTAAAAAGCTTAATCGTTAACGATTTAGAAGCTAGTCGCCAAGCAATTATTAATTATTTTCAAGAACAAGCGCAAACTGTTTATCAAAATCTTTTAGATAAATTTGCTCAAGCGGGAATTAATTTTTTAGAAATTGCGAAAAGCATGCTTTTGCGTTCAATTGATCAAATGTGGGTGGATCATTTAGAGACTATGGATTATATGCGTCGTGGTATCGGTTTACGTGGCTATGGGCAACGCGATCCTTTGGTAGAGTATAAGAAAGAAGCCTATCGTCTTTATCATGAGCTCTTAGATTTGGTTCGTCAACAATTAGTCTATTCTATCTATCGAACGGGCGATGCTTTAAATATGGCTCCTAGCGCCCTGATGCAAATGAGCGCTAATAATCAACCCCAAAATCTTAAATTAGAAGGTGCGCCAAAAGAGATGGCTAAAATGAGCGCCAAGCGTGATAATTTTGATTTAGTGAGAGAAAAGACTAAAGATGAAAGCGGTAAGACGGTGGGTAGAAATGACCCCTGTCCTTGTGGTAGTGGTAAAAAGTTTAAGAAATGTTGTGGGCAGTAAATAAAAATATATAAAAGACATGATTCCACGCGAAAACAACTTTGCCTTTATTGATAGTAATAATCTTTATCAGGGTTTGTCTAAAGATATTTTTCAAAATGGTCAACAATTATATTCTGGCTGGAAGTTAGATTATAAAAGATTTCGTAGATATTTGAAAGATAAATATAAAGTTCAAAAGGCTTTTTTGTTTATTGGCTACATACCAGGACATCAAGCAATGTACACTAAGTTACAAGAGTATGGGTATATCTGTGTCTTTAAACCGACTTTGGAGTTAAAAGACGGCAAGGTAAAAGGAAATGTTGATGCTGAATTAGTATTGCATGCCATGATTGAATACAAAAATTATGATAAAGCTATATTGGTTTCCGGAGATGGTGATTTTTATTGTTTGACTGAGTATTTTATAAAAAATGATAAGCTAAAAAAAGTCCTAGTGCCTAATCAATATAACTACTCTTGTCTGCTTAACCGTTTAAGCTCTAAATCTAATAATATTTTAATCTTTGTTGGAGATCAGCGTAATAAATTGGAATATAGAAAAATAAAAAAGCTCTCTCAGGGACCAACCCCTTAGAGAACTTTTTTGTCGTGATTCTATAAAAATTATATATCATTAGGAGCTATTTGTCAATAATAAATAAGAGCAACTGATTGTGCTAATATTGAAGGGATACACAAGGATTCAGGAACTTGATAACTAATAATTAACTATGAAAAGAACTAAGCTGTTCTATAAATTAAACGCTTATTTAGAATGTTGGATTGAGAAATGAATGTGTGGTATTGCCATGATAATAATTTCATTAAGATAAATCATTTATGAAAATAACAATTTGTGGCAGCATTGCCTTCTATGAAGAAATGCTAAAAGTGAAAGCAGAGCTGGAAACAAGAGGTCATGAAGTTCAACTGCCACCTAGCCAAATTAAAAATCAGGCGGGTGACTTAATTAGTGTGGCGGAATATTATCAAATTAGGAAATCTGGAAAATTAGATGATTGGATCTGGTTAGCCAAAAAAGAAGCTATGCTTAATCATTTTGCTAAAGAAGAATGGGCTGATGCAATTTTAGTGATCAATCAAGAAAAAAATGGTATTTTGGGTTATGTGGGAGCCAATACTTTAATTGAAATGGGCATTGCTATGTTTTTAAAGAAAAAAATATATCTATTATATAATGTGCCTGATATGGACTGTAGTGAAGAAATTAGAGGTATGCAGCCGATTAGTTTGAAGGGTAATTTAAATTTGATTAATTAAATTTATTAAAATATATGTCAGAGAAACAATTAGATTTTTTACACATCTTTGACGAAGAAATAGAAAAAAAGAATAAAACAGTTGAGTCAGATTTAGAGTATGACTCAGAGGCTGAGGATTTTGATCTAGAGGAAAATGATCCCTTGGTCTTTGAGGAGGCAGAAAAGCGTCGACGCTTAGAAGCAGAAGCAATAATGAAACAGCAAGAAGTTGCTCAAAAGCAATTAGATTTGGCAAATTTAAGATTTAAAATTTTAAACAATCAGGAAGAGCTTGGTTTAAGTGATTTTATTCCTTTTATGGGTGAAATAGAGGCTTATCAGAAACGTTTATCTGATTTTCGTCAAGCCTACGAAGTGGCTAAAAATGGCCCCGATAAAGAAGCGCTATATCGTAAGTTAGTTAGCCCACAATTAGAAGATGAAGAGGATTTTCGAGAGTCCGCTTTGCTTTATATGCGTTATATAAATTTTAAGAAAGAGAAATCTATTAATTTTGATAACTTACAAGGTCAACTGAAGAAAAAAAATAAGGAAAAGAAAACAAAAGCTGTGACAAAAAAGCATATTCAGAAAAAAAATAGTTTTTGGCAAACCCCCAACAAGAGAGCTGGTAAAGATGCGGCGGCGGGAGAATATTTAGATCAAGATGAATAGTAAATATTAGCTGCATTAAAATTAGTAATAAATCTTTAAAAATGGCTCAAATAAAGCCATTTTTGATTGACAAAAGTGAGGGGAGAGGTATAATTATCCTTATAATCCTATTATAAAATTAGAGATAATTAAGCTATGCTATCTATGAAAAAAGATGATAATTTAGAGTCAAAAGCGCCCAGTTTTCCGGAAGCAGAAGAGTTGGTTTTGACTTTTTGGCAAGAGGCAAAAATTTTTGATAAATCTTTAGCTAAAGAAGCGCCACGAGGTGAATATGTTTTTTATGATGGACCTCCTTTTGCTACCGGTACTCCTCACTATGGACACATTGTGGCTAGTGTAATGAAAGACGTTGTCCCTCGATATCAAACCATGAAGGGTTTTCGGGTTTTTCGTAAATGGGGCTGGGATTGCCATGGTTTACCTATTGAAAATATTGTTGAAAAAGAAATGGGCACTAAGACTAAGAAAGATATTGAAGATTTAGGAGTGGATAAATTTAATGAATTATGTCGTTCTAAAGTAATGACTTATGCTGATGAATGGGAAAAGGTGATTGGTCGTTTAGGTCGTTTCGCTGATTTTGAAAATTGCTACCGCACCATGGATCTTAATTTTATGGAAAGTGTTTGGTGGGTTTTCAAGCAATTATGGGACAAAGGTTTAATTTATAAAGATTATCGCTCCATGCATATTTGTCCTCGTTGTGAAACCACACTGTCACAATCAGAAGTAACAGAGGGTTATCGAGATATTAAGGACTTATCCGCTATTGCTAAGTTTGAATTATTAGATGAAGCTAATACTTTTATTTTAGCCTGGACAACTACGCCTTGGACTTTGATTGGTAATGTGGCTTTAGCTGTGGGAGATGATATTGATTATGTAAAGCTTAAAGTTGATCAAGAACAATATATAATGGCTAAAGATTTACTAGAACTAGTCATGAAGGATAAAGAGTTTGAAATTATTTCTGAGTTTAAAGGAGCTGATTTGGTTGGTAAGAAATATAAGCCTCTCTTTAATTATTATTCTCAAGATGAAAGTTTGGACAACAAAGAGAATGCTTGGCAAGTTTATACGGCTGATTTTGTCACAACTGATGAAGGAACTGGTGTTGTTCATATTGCTCCAGCCTTTGGTGCTGACGATATGGAACTAGGCAAAGAAAAGAAATTACCTTTTATCCAACACGTAGCTTTTAATGGTATTTTTAAAGATGAAGTTACGGACTTTAAAGGTTTACATGTAAAACCACTCGATGATCACATGGCAACTGATATCGAAATTATTAAATATTTAGCTAAGAATAATTTGCTTTTTCATAAAGAAAAATATGAACATAGCTATCCTCATTGTTGGCGCTGTGAGACCCCTTTAATTAATTATGCCACCTCTTCTTGGTTTGTGGGGGTGACAAAAATTAAAGATCAGTTACTAGAAAGCGCTAAAGCTATTAATTGGTCTCCAGAATATATTAAGGAGGGTCGTTTTGGTAATTGGCTAGAGGGTGCTCGTGATTGGTCTATTTCCCGTCAAAGATTTTGGGCCAGTGCTATTCCTATTTGGGAGTGTAAAAACGGTCATTATCATGTCGTTTCTTCAGTTAAAGAACTAGAAGAGTTAACAGGTGAAAAAATTACTGATATTCATAAAGATAAGGTTGATCCTTTGACTTTTGCTTGTCCTGATTGCGGAGAAACCATGCATCGCATTAGTGATGTGATTGATTGTTGGTTCGAATCTGGCTCAATGCCGTATGCGCAATTACATTATCCTTTTGAAAATAAAGAAAAACTGGAACAAAATTTTCCTGCTCAGTTTATTGCTGAAGGAGCGGATCAGACTCGAGCTTGGTTTTATTATTTACATGTTATTGCTGGTGGCATAAAAGATAGTCATGCTTTTCAAAATGTAATTGTAAATGGTATTGTCTTGGCTGAAGATGGTAAAAAGATGTCTAAGCGTTTACAAAATTATCCCGATCCGGCTGTAGTAATGGATAAATATGGAGCTGATGCTTTAAGAGCATATTTACTCTCTTCACCAGTTATGCAGGCTGAAAATTTAAATTTTATGGAGAATGGCGTTCAAGAGTCATTGCGTAAAAACGTTATGACCTTATGGAATGTCTATCGTTTCTATCAAAATTATGCCGCTGAATATCAAGGTGGAGAAGTGGCGCCAAAGCATGTTTTAGATGTTTGGATTATTG
The DNA here is from genome assembly GCA_034002925.1 of Patescibacteria group bacterium. Lineage (GTDB taxonomy): Bacteria > Patescibacteriota > Patescibacteriia > Patescibacteriales > UBA12465. The sequence continues at coordinate 22,577 of JAVEZP010000004.1, forward strand.
CAAAGCTCAAACAATTAATTCAAGAAGTTGACGCTGCTATGGAAAGTTATAATTTACCGAAGGCCATGCGTCCTGTCACAGCTTTTATTGATGAGCTGTCTACCTGGTATTTGCGTCGTAGCCGAGATCGTTTTAAAAGCGAGGATGAACAAGACAAACAAGCCGTATTAGCGACAACTCGTTTTGTCTTAATTAATTTGGCAAAAGTAATGGCACCATTTTTACCTTTTATAGCGGAAAGATTATGGCAGTCACTAAGCTTAAAAGATTTTAATGAGCGCAATGAGTCTGTTCATTTGGAGACTTGGCCAGAATTAGGAAATATAAATAAGAATGATCAAGTGGTGTTAGAAAAAATGCTTTTAGTTAGACAAGCGGCTGAAATGGGTCTAGCTGCACGCGATAAGGCTGGTATTAAAATTAGACAAATGTTATCTTGTGCTAATTTTCAAGGGGGAGCAGAATTGGATGCAGAATATTTAGAATTAATCAGAGAAGAGCTAAATTTGCAAGCAGTTAAATGGCAAGGGGGCAATACTAATTTGCAACTTGATTTAAATTTAGAAATTACGCCTGAATTGAAGTTAGAAGGCTATAAAAGGGAATTAGTAAGAACAATTAATCTTTTACGTAAAGAAGCTGGTTTAAGTGCGGCTGATACCATTAATATTTATATTAAGGCCAAAACTGATCCTATTGCTTGGTTAGGGGTAATTGCTGAAGATTTAAAGAAAGCTACGATTGCTGCTGATTTGATTTTAGATAAAAATCCTAGTGCTTTAGCGGTAAAAGAGCTAGAGTTAGCGGAAAATAACTTAGAAATTTCTATTAGTAGATTGCTTTAAATTTTAGACAAAAATTTAAAAATCTGCTATAATAATGAGACATTTTATAAATTAATTAATAAATTTATGACCACTTGGATTATTCTTGGTGCCATTATCTTGTTTGTATTAGTTTTGGTTGCTATTTATAATAATTTAATTCGTTCTAAAAATAGAGTTGATGAAGCTTGGAGCGATATTGATGTGCAATTAAAGCGTCGCCACGACTTAATTCCTAATTTAGTGGAAACGGTTAAAGGCTATGCTGCTCATGAGCAAGGAACTTTTGAAAAAGTAATTGAAGCACGTAGTAATGCTATGGCTGCTCAAGATAGCAAAGATCCAAAAGCGGTGGAACAAGCAGAAAATGCTTTATCTTCAACTTTAAAATCTATTTTTGCTTTAGCAGAAAATTATCCAGATTTAAAAGCTAATCAAAACTTTTTAGAATTACAAAGAGAATTAACTGACACTGAAGACAAAGTAATGGCTGCTCGTCGTTTCTATAATGCTAATGTGCGCGACTTTAATACTAAGTTACAAGTAGTGCCAACTAATATTTTTGCAAAACAGCTAGGTTTTAAGGCTTATGAGTTTTTTGAGGCAGCTGAAAATGAAAAGGAGACAGTGAAAGTAGAGTTTTAATCATCAATCTTTAATTTAAATTATATGATCTATTATATTATTATCTTTTTGGTGATTGTGGTTTTGGCTTGTTTAAAGCAAGTCAATCAATATGAACGCGGAGTGGTTTTTACCATGGGTCGTTATTCTTATGTCATGAATCCAGGTTGGAGACTATTAATTCCTGTTTTTCAGAGTTTTCATAAAGTAGATATTAGGGTCAAGGCAGTAGATGTGCCTGATCAAAAAGCCATTACTAGAGATAATGTGCCAGTGATGGTTAATGCCGTTATTTATTACAAAGTTTCAGCTGCTGAAAAAGCTGTCATTGAAGTGGAAAATTTTCAATATGCGATTTCTCAATATGCTCAAACTACAATGCGTAATATTGTCGGCGAGGTTACTCTAGATGAATTATTAAGTCAAAGAGACAAGATTGCTGAGCGTATTAGAGATATTGTTGATAAGGAAACCGATGACTGGGGCTTAAAAGTTAACAATGTTGAGTTAAAGGATGTATCCGTGCCAGAAGCCATGGAAAGAACTATGGCTAAGCAAGCCGAGGCCGAAAGAGAAAAAAGGGCAGTGATTATTAATTCTGAAGGTGAATTAGCAGCTTCATCAAATATTGCTCAAGCAGCTAAAACCTTAGCTGAAACTCCAGGCGCTTTACACTTACGCACTCTGCAATCTATTAATGATATTTCTTCTGATCAATCAAATACGGTAATCTTTATGACCCCCTTAGAAGTACTTAAAGCCTTTGATGGTTTTGCAAAAAAAAGTTCAGGTGATAAATAATTATGACTAATTTGTATAATTACAGTGCTGTTAATAAAAGAAAAACCTGGTTGCTAATGACCGGGTTTTTCATCTTTATTATAGTGGCCGCTTATTTCATTTCTTTGGCCACGGACATGCCTGAAATTTTATTGATAGCTGTTATTCTAAGTGTCGTTATGAGTTGGACTAGTTATTGGCATAGCGACAAAATGGTTTTAGCTGTAGCTGGGGCTAAAGAAATTAAAAAAATAGATTCACCAGAATTATATCGTTTAGTAGAAAATTTATGTATTACTGCAGGCTTACCTGTGCCTAAAATTTATATTATCAATGATCCCGCTCCTAATGCTTTTGCTACTGGTCGTAACCCTCAACACGCCGCCATCGCTTTTACCAGTGGTATTTTAGGTAAATTAGAGAAGGTGGAATTAGAAGGGGTTGTGGCGCACGAACTTTCTCATATTGGTAATCGTGATATCTTAATTGCTACTATTGCTACTACTTTATTGGGCGTGATTGTTCTTTTATCTGATTTATTCTGGCGCTGGTCTTTATTTGGTGGTCACAGTCGAGATGATGATCGCAAAGATGGGCGCATTACTTTGGTGATTACTATTATTGCTTTAGTCTTTGCAATTTTAGCACCTCTATTTGCTCAATTATTGCAGTTAGCTATTTCTCGTAAAAGAGAATTTGCGGCTGATGCTGACGCTGCTCTTTTGACGCGCTACCCCGAGGGTTTAGCCCGAGCTTTGGAAAAAATTAGTCGTGATACAGCTATGCCGACAAGAACGATTAATAAGGCGACGGCTCACATGTATATTGCTTCTCCTTTAAAAGCTAAAGAACAGAACGCTTCTTGGTTTAATAAATTATGGCAGACACATCCGCCGGTAGGGGAAAGGATTGCGCGTTTACGTGGTCTCTAAAATTGTAATTTAATTTTAAATTTATGAATACACAAGATATATATAATTTAGCCATTGATTTAGGCATTAAAAATGATTTACGAGGCGAAGATAGGGTTCGTCGTTTATTAGTTAAGAATAAAAAAAAGAAGGAAGAATTATCTCCTAAAGAATTAGCCACTTTTGATGATGAAAGTTTAACTAATCCTTATTCTGATTCGCGTATTTTAAATTTAGCTAATGATAAGCCAATTAAAAAGATTTTAGTTGGTATTGATATTGAATCTCCAGAATTAATGTTTGCGCAGCAGCGTGGTGATATTGATTTAGTAATTGCTCATCATCCCGAAGGGATTGCTTTAGCTGATTTGTCAACCGTGATGCACTTACAAGCAGAAGTTTTAGCACAACATGGTGTGCCAATTAATATCGCTGAGTCAGTGATTCAGCCCCGTATTTCTGAGGTAAATCGTGGGGTTAGTCCGATTAATCATCAACGATCAGTGGATTTTGCGAAGTTGTTGCAACTAAATTTTATGTGCTTACATACTCCCGCTGATAATATGTCCGCTAACTTTGTTACTACCGCCATTGCGGAGAAGGGAGAAGAATTAGAGACGGTCGGTGATTTGATGGAATTTTTATTAGAGATTCCAGAATATGCGGCTGCTTTAAAGTTAAAAGCGGGACCAAAAATCTTTGCTGGTAGTGCTGAGCGTAGTTTAGGGAAGGTGGTAGTGACAGAGTTTACCGGTGGTACTAATGGTTCCAAAGATATTTATGAAAGAATGGCTCAGTATGGCATTGGTACTATTGTGGGCATGCATATGAGTGAAGAGCATCGCAAAGAAGCAGAAAAACATCACATTAATGTCATTATTGCCGGGCACATGTCTTCTGATTCTTTGGGCATGAATTTATTGTTAGATGAGATTGAGAAACAGGGGATAGAGGTGGTGCCAATTTCTGGCTTAATTAGAATCAAGCGTTTTTAAGCAAATACCCCGCTATTCGGGGTATTTTCTTAATTATTATTAGCTTTCTTGTCAAGATTTAATAAATGTGAAAGATATATTATACTAATAATATATGATTGCCTATCTTAAGGGCCAAGTTTTGGCTAAAAATAATAATTATTTAATATTAGGGGTAAATGATGTTGGTTATAAATTATTTGCTACTGAAGCTTTTTTGGCGTCTTTAAAGGTGACTGCCGTTCAAGAATTTTATATCTCTCATCAAGTCCGAGAAGAGGCCTCTGATCTTTATGCTTTTAAAGATTTAGAAGAGTTGGATATGTTTGAATTATTATTATCAGTTTCAGGTGTCGGCCCCAAATCGGCTTTAGCGGTCATTGCCTTAGCTTCACCAGCAGATATTAAAGAAGCGGTAGCGAGAGACGATGCTAGTTTACTAATTAAAGTTTCTGGTATTGGTAAAAAAACAGCGGAACGAGTAGTTTTAGAGTTAAAGGGTAAGATTATGAAAAAATTAGCTAGTCAAGTTAGTGTTTTTAAAGATTTACCCTCTACTTTTAGTGATGAGTTAGAAGCTTTAATGTCACTAGGCTACGCCTTAGTAGAAGCAAGAGAGGCCTTGCAGAGTTTAGATTCTAATCTCACAGATAGTGGTGAGAGAGTGAAAGCGGCCTTAAAAAAATTAAGTAAAAGACTAAAATAATTTATATGAAACAATCGCAATTATTTACTCGGACTTTAAAAGAGATACCGAAAGATGAAACAAATTATAATGCACAAGTATTGTTAAGGGCTGGTTTTATTGATAAAGTGGCGGCTGGTGTCTATTCTTTTTTGCCTTTAGGTTGGCGAGTGCTGGGTAAGATTAGAGATATTATTCGAGAAGAAATGGAAACTGTGGGTGGTCAAGAAATTAATATGCCTGCTTTTGCTCCTAAAGAAAATTGGGCGGCGACTGGTCGTTGGGAGTCGCTTGATATTCTCTTTAAAATTTCGGCTTCCGACAAGAAAGAATATGCTTTAAATCCTACCCATGAAGAAGTAGTTACGCCTTTAGCTAAAAAATTTATTTACTCTTATCGGGAATTACCATTTGCGGTGTTTCAAATTCAAACTAAATTTCGTAATGAAAAGAGAGCTAAGGCTGGTTTGCTCAGGGGGCGTGAGTTTTTAATGAAGGATTTATATTCTTTTCATGCTAGTCAAGAAGATTTAGATCAGTATTATGAGCAAGTAATTGGCGCTTATACTCGTATTTTTGAAAGAGTAGGCTTAGGTGATTTAACATATCTTACCTTTGCTTCTGGTGGTACTTTTGCTAAATATTCTCATGAATTTCAGACTATTTCTGAGGCAGGGGAGGATTTGATTTATGTTTGTGATAAATGTCGTTTGGCAATTAATAAAGAAATTATTAGTGAACAATCAACTTGTCCTCAGTGCGGTAATAGTGATTTAAAAGAAATGAAAGCATCGGAAGTGGGGAATATTTTTAAATTAGGCACTAAATATTCTGAGCCTTTTAATTTACATTATCAAAGCGCTGATGGTGAAAAAAAGACGGTGATTATGGGTTGTTATGGGATTGGTTTGAGCCGTATTATGGGTATGATTGCAGAAATTTGTCATGATGATCGAGGTTTGATGTGGCCAATGAATGTTGCTCCTTTTAGAGTGCATTTATTATCTTTGACGCAGAACGAACAAGCGCAAAAGCTTTATGACGAGTTGCAACAAACTGGCATTGAAGTGCTATTTGATGAGCGGGATGTTTCGGCGGGTGAAAAATTTGCTGATGCCGATCTAATCGGTTGTCCTTATCGTTTAGTAGTGAGCGAGAAATCATTGAAAGCCGGAGGAGTGGAATTTAAAAAACGTCAGGAAAAAGATTTTAAGATTGTAAATATTAATGAAATAATCTCATATGTTAAGTAAAATTATTGGTAAATTTAGTCATGATTTGGGTATTGATTTAGGCACTAAAAACACCCTCATCGTGATGAGTGACAAGGGTTTAGTTATTAATGAGCCATCGGTAGTGGCAATTAATAAAAGAACAAATGAAATTTTAGAGGTTGGTGAAGCGGCTCGAAAAATGGTAGGAAAAACTCCAGCTCACATTGAAGCTATTAAACCTTTAATTGATGGGGTTATTTCTGATTTTGAGGTTACTGAAAAAATGTTGAAGTATTTTTTAGCCAAAGTGCATCGTGAGCACTTTGCTTTATTCCCACGCCCTCGAGTTGTTATTGGTATTCCTCTTGATTTAACAGAGGTAGAGAAAAAAGCGGTGGAAGATGCGGCTCGATCAGCGGGTGCACGTAAGGTTTATTTGGTGGAAGAAGCCATGGTCTCTGCTGTTGGGGCACATTTACCAGTGACTGAGGCAACAGCCACCATGATGGTTGATATTGGTGGTGGTAGTACTGAAATTGCCGTCATTTCTTTGGGTGGTGTAGTCACTTGGAAATCTTTACGTTTAGCGGGCAATGAATTTGATCACAATATTATCGAATACATTAGGGAAGAGTTCAATATTTTAATTGGTGAGCAATTAGCTGAAGAGATAAAAATAAACATTGGTTCGGCAATTGCCACTGGAGAAACACAAGAGATGGAAGTGCGTGGTCGAGATTTAATTAATGGTTTGCCTAAAGCCATTATTGTCAACGATGAGCAGATACGAGAAGCGATTAGTCGGACAGTGACTAAGATTATTGATAATATTAAGACAATTTTAGAAACTACCCCTCCAGAGTTAGTATCTGATATTTATGAGAGAGGCATTTATTTAGCTGGTGGTGGTTCTTTACTGAGAGGTTTAGATCAGGCTATTTCAGTAGCGGCTAAGATTCCTGTTAAAATTGTTGATGATCCTTTAACTTGTGTGGCTCGCGGAGCTGGTATTTTAATTAGTGATCCCGAGTTGTTGACTAAAGTGACTTTAGCTAACGTGGTGCCTGATAAATAATTATGAAATTATTTTTGCATTCAAAAAAATTTTGGTTCTGGTTATTACTCATTTTTTTAATTTTTATTTTTCACTTTATCGGCTTACTAAGACCGCTAGAAAGTGTTTTACTAAGAGCAACTAGTCCGATTAATCAATATTTTCATCGTTTATCAACTAATATTTATGATCGTGGTTCAGATTTTGATTCTTTAGATGAGGCTAATGAGGAATTAGCGAGGCTTAAGGGGCAATTAGCTAGGGCCACAGTTAATGAAGCACAAATGGAGCTATTAGTGGAAGAGAATGCCAAATTAAGACAACAGCTGGATTTTGTTAGTAATAATGATTACAGTACTTTAAGCGCTAATATTGTTTCGCGTCAAAATTTATTTAATGGCACAGACAGGGTTCAGGATATTATTTTAGATAAAGGTTTAGCTGATGGTGTCATTCCTGGTTTAGGAGTAGTTGATGAGCAGGGAATTATTATTGGTAAAATAGTGGAGAGTAAAGATTATAGTGCTCGGGCTTGTTTAACAGTAGCTCCGGCTTGTAATTTAGCCGTAGGCATTCTGAACTCAGACCGTACTTTGGGCTTATCTGATGGTGATCTTGGTCTAACTATTAAATTAGATTACGTGCCACAATTAGAAAATATAAATCAAGGTGATATTGTTATTACTTCTGGTCTTGGCGACAACATTCCTCGTGGGCTAGTTGTTGGTCGGGTAACGCAAGTAAATAAACAAAGTAATGAAATTTGGCAGGATGTTAGTATTGAATCTTTAGCCTCTATTTATAATCTAACCGTGGTATCAGTTATTATTCCTTGAACCTATGTTTAAAATAGTTACTCAGTCGGTATTTTTATTCTTTTTAGCACTCTTGCTGGTTATTTTACAATTTTCTTTTATTAGTTCTACTCCTTATCCTTGGTATAATTTTAACTTGCTTTTATTAGTTTTAATTCTGGCTTTTCTTGTTAGCCCTAAAGAGCGGGTGTTTTTTTTAGCTTTAGCAATGGGTTATTTAGTGGATATTTTTAGTTTTCAATCTTTTGGAGCAGCTACTCTTTCTATGTTTTTAAGTGCTTTAATTATTTATTTAGTACTGGAAAACATACTCACTAATCGTTCGCTCTATTCTTTTATTATTTTAGCCATGTTGGGTATTTTAACTGATCGGCTTTTCTATCATTTTTTTGTTTTTATTTTTGATTGGTCTGGGAATAATTCTGGCTTTTTTTTGTGGCAAGGATTTTTCTGGGAATCTTTGGCTTGGAGTCTCTTCTTTGGCCTTATTCTACTCATTCTTTCCTTTCATTTAATTGTTATTCTTAATAAAAAGCTAAAGCCTTTCTTTTTAAGTAAGGGATAATATGTTATGATAAGTAGATAAAATAAGCATATGAGTAAAAAAATTATTACTATTGGAGGCGCGACACGTGATATCACTTTTTTAACCACCGAAGGAGTCTTAATTGATAATCATCGTGATATTTTACGTCAAAAATTATTAGCCTTTGAATATGGGGCTAAAATTAAGGTAGATCATTTCTATAATCTTTTTGGCGGGGGAGCAGCTAATGCAGCCGTAAATTTTGCTAAAAGCGCTTTTAAGGTGTCTTGCTTGGCTTGTGTTGGTGAGGACGATAGTGGTCGACAGATTATTAGTAATTTAAAGCAGCGGGGAGTAAATACAAAATTAATGTTAGTTGATAAAAAACAAGAGACAGGCTTGTCTTTTATTTTGGTGGCTGATAAAGGGGAGCGTATTATTTTTACCAATCGTTCAGCGAATAATAATTTAAAAATTGGAGTTGAGATGCAAAAATATTTAAAGTCAGCTGATTGGCTTTATCTAGCGTCTTTGTCTGGATCTTGGCGCCAAACTTTAAAACAAATTTTTGCTATATCAGGTCCAAAAATTGCTTGGAATCCAGGCCTGAGTCAATATCAGGCTGGGCTGAAAGCGTTGCAACCGTTTTTAAAGAAAACTAGTGTTTTTTGTGTGAATAAAGATGAAGCTATTGAATTAGTTTTAAGTCATTCTGCCTATCGTGGTAAGCATCCTAATTTTTTAGAAGATATTAATAATCTCTTGGTAATTTTAAAGAATATGGGTCCGGAAATAGTTTTAATTACTGATGGCGAAAAAGGAGCTGATGCTTATGATGGTAAAAATTTCTATCATCAAAATATTTTTAAAGAAAAAAAGCGAGTTGATATTACTGGTGTTGGCGACGCTTTTAATTCTTCTTTTATTATCGGTTTAAATCTCAGTGGTGGCGATATAAAAAAAGCTCTTTATGTAGGGGCTAAAAATACGGCCGCTAAAATTGCGCATTTTGGCGCTCAAAGTGGTTTATTAGATTTAAGAAAATTAATTTAATTATATGATTGAAGGGGTAATAATAAAAAATTTAAAAAAATTTAGTGATGACAGAGGCTGGTTAACAGAAATCTATCGTCGTGATGAATTAGATAGCTCTCCGGCTATGTCTTATGTGAGCCTGACTTTACCAGGAGTGGTTCGTGGCCCTCATGAACATGTTTATCAAAGTGATTATTTTATCTTTATTGGACCAGGTAATTTTCGTCTCTATTTATGGGACAGGCGATCTGGTTCTGCTAGTAATGGCAAGAAAATGGAGATAGAGGTTGGAGTTGATAATCCTTGCGCTGTTTTAGTGCCACCAGGGGTTGTTCATGGTTATAAGTGTATTTCTGATGTTCCAGCATTGTCTATTAATTTACCAGATAAACTCTATAAAGGGGTGGGGAAGACGGATGAGATTGATGAGATTCGTTGGGAAGAAGATGAAAATAGTCCTTATATTATTAATTAAAATAATATGTGTGTATTTTGTAAAATTGTTGCTGGAGAAATTCCGGCTTATAAAGTTTATGAAGATGAAAAAGTGTTGGCTTTTTTAGATATTAAACCAGTTCATCCTGGTCATATTTTAATTATTCCTAAACAACACGTAGCTACTTTAGAAGCAGTCAGTCCCGAAACTTTACAGGCCTTAATTTTAATTGTTAAAAAATTAGGGGGCGCTTTAAAAGAAAAAATGAATTATGAGGGTTATAATGTTTGTCTGAATAACGATCCAGTAGCTAATCAAGAAATTCCTCATTTGCATTTTCATATTATTCCGCGCGTGAGTGGCGATGGTTTAAAAGGTTGGCCACAGCAAGAATATGCCGCTGGAGAAGCTGAGAAAATACAAAATAAATTAAAGTGTTAAAATTATGCCTAACTTTTCTGGTGAATGCTTTGAACCTGTTATCAAAGCAAACAGTCAAGATGGTCTGCCTAAATCAAGAGGGCTTTATGAGCACGATATTGATAGTTTGGATTATTTGAGTGTCTGTGAGGCAGCAAAAATTTTGAGAACAGAAATTTATAATGAAGCATTGGGATTATTTAAAAATTCACCAAAAATGTTACAACAATTATTGTTTAAAGAGGGCGATAATGATCATAAAAACATGTCGTTAGCCTTATTTAATAACAAATTTCCTTTGACTACTCTAAACTCTTTGTCAATTGTAAAAAGGTTTTTAAGGGATAGAGCTGATTTGTTGGTGCATCCAGATGAAAAATCAAAAATCCCTGCTTTACTTCATTTTGTAGAAAATTTAATGTCTCAAGAATTAAAAAAATAAAATTATTTTATGAAATTATTAGTGACTGGCGGAGCTGGTTTTATTGGCTCTAATTTTATTCATTATTGGCTCAATAAATATCAAGATGATGAAATCATTAATCTTGATAGCTTAACTTATGCTGGTAATTTAGAGAATTTAAGCGATCTTGCCAATAATTCACGTTATCGTTTTATTAAAGGAGATATTAGTGATGCTCAGATTGTAGCTCAGGCAATGACAGGGGTAGATGTGGTCGTACATTTTGCAGCCGAAAGCCATGTTGATCGTTCTATCGTAGATAGCACTAATTTTATTCGTACCAATATTGAAGGTACCAGAGTTCTTTTAGAAGCGGCTAGAAGTTTAGGTAATATTCGTTTTCATCATATTTCTACAGATGAAGTTTTTGGCGCCTTAACTCTAGAAGCAGCTCCTTTTAATGAGCATAGTCCGTATGACCCTCGCTCCCCTTATAGTGCTTCTAAGGCGGCTTCTGATCATTTAGTGCGTGCTTATTTTCATACTTATAAGCTACCGATTACTATTTCTAATTGTTCAAATAATTATGGCCCCTATCAGTTTCCAGAGAAACTAATTCCTCTCTTTATCACTAATTTGCTTGATCAAAAAAAATTACCACTTTACGGTTCTGGTTTAAATGTGCGTGACTGGATTCATGTTGATGATCATAATCGTGGAGTTGAATTAATTATTAAAAAAGGCAAAATTGGTGAAACATATTGTTTGGGGGGCAATAGTGAGAAAAATAATTTAGAAATGAGTCATTTAATTTTGCAGTTAATGGGTTATGGTGAGGAAATGATTGAACATGTGAGTGATCGCTTGGGCCATGATTTGCGTTATGCCATTGATTTTAGCAAAGCTAAAAAAGATTTAGCTTGGGAGCCAGAAATTAAATTAGAAGATGGTTTAGCAAAAACGATTGAGTGGTATAAAAATAATGAAGCTTGGTGGCGAACTTTGAAATAAGCTAATAATATAAAAATATATGTCTGAGAAAAAAATTTTTATTATAGAAGATGATGTTGACATTCTCTACGGTTTATCTGCTCAGCTAGGAGCCGAGGATTTTGTAGTGGAGACCAGTGATGGTGATGAAGAGTTGGATGCATTGCTGCAGTCCATTTTAGATTTTGATCCTGACTACATTATTCTTGATTTAATTCTACCTAAGTTAGATGGTTTTGAAGTGTTAAAAAAAATTAGGGAAGAGGCGGAACTGAGTGATATTCCGGTTTTTATCTTTACCGATTTAAGCGATGAAGATAGTCGTCAGCGTAGTTTAAATATGGGGGCTGACCAATATTTTCTTAAAGATGATTTCGATATTTATCAATTTGCTGAAAAAATTAAAAAAATTATTGCCAATCAAGATGACCCGGTAAGTGCCGAGGATTTAGATCTTGGTCTAGATTAATTTTTTAGTTTGACATTTTTGCTATTTATTAGTAATATTAAGGCTACTAAAGTAAGTATTTATTAGTAATTTTTTGTTTTTTTATCTTATGTTTATTAAGCGCATTGGAATTGATTTAGGCACAACTTATACCTTGGTTCATTTGCCAAAAAGGGGCATTGTTATTAATGAACCATCTGTTGTAGCGGTGTCAGTGGATGACAATAAAATTTTAGCAGTGGGTAACGAAGCGCGCGATATGTTGGGCAGAACTCCCGACACCATTGTAGCAGCTAGACCGTTAAAAGATGGAGTGATTGCTGATTATCGTACTACCGAAGCGATGATTCGTTATTTTATCAACAAAACCTTAGGAGGTATTAGGTTATTTCGTCCGGAGGTGATGGTGGCAGTGCCAGCTGGTATTTCTTCTACTGAAAGAAGGGCGGTGATTGAGGCTACAATTGCTGCGGGGGCAAAAGCCGCATATATCATTAAAGAGCCAGTGGCAGCAGCTATTGGTGCTGATATCCCCATCGGTTCTGCTACTGGTCATATGATTATTGATATTGGTGGTGGCACAGCAGAAATGGCAGTGATTTCTTTAGGCGGAGTGGTGGCCTCTACTTCAGTGCGGGTAGGTGGCAATAAGCTTGATGCTGCTATTTTAGAACATGTGAGAAAAAAATATAATCTGGCTATTGGCGAAAGAACTGCCGAAGAAATAAAAATTAATATTGGTTCCGCTTTGTTTATGGAGGATAAGTTGTATATGGAAATTAGAGGTCGTGATATTGTGACTGGCCTACCTAGAAGCATCACTGTCTCTAGCGATGATGTGACTGAGGCTATCCAAAATGAGTTAGAAGCAATTATTGGAGCTGCTAAGAAAGTTTTACAAAAAACACCACCAGAATTAGCGGCTGATATTATTGATAAGGGTATTATTTTATCTGGTGGCAGTGCTTTGTTACGCAATATCGATCAGCTCGTTGCTCGAACAACTGGAGTGCCCGCCTATATCGCTGATGATGCGTTGCTGTGCGTAGCTAAAGGCACCGGCATTGCTTTAGATAATCTTGATTCTTATAAACGTAGCATTTTAGCGACTAAGTAATTATGTTAATTGGTATTGATGCCTCAAGAGCCAATAGAAGTTTGCGTACCGGCACTGAATGGTATGCTTTTCACATTATCAGACATTTATTACAAATTGATCAAAAAAATCAATATCTGCTCTATCTTGATGCTGAAGCATCCCCAGATTTGGTAGAAGCGGTATCTTCATATTCTAACGTACGTTTTAAGCGCTTGGCTTGGCCTTGGCGCTTTTTTTGGACTCTTGGTAGACTATCTTTAGAGATGTTAGTTAAATCGCCAGATGTCTTATTTGTTCCGGCTCATGCATTACCATTGTTTCGCCCTAAAAAAACTATCACCACGATTCATGATATTGCGTTTATTAGAGATGAAAATGTTTATCAGAAAAAAAATGTTAAATTGAGTCGTCCTGTATTTAGGCGGTTATTGCATTATGCAATCAAATTCTTTACCCGAGGGCATTATCAGGCTAATACCTTAGATTATTTGTGTTGGTCAACCCAATATGCTTTAAAAAAAGCTCAGGCCATTATTGCGGTTTCAGATTTTACCAAGAATGAGATTATTGCGGTTTATTCTCATCGTTTTGCTCATAAAATTCATGTTGTGCATAATGCTTATGATAAAGAGTGCTATCGTTTTATTCCAAACTCTTTAGAGCGTCAGCAAATTTTAGATAAATATAATGTGCCTGAGTCTTTTTTTATTTACGTTGGACGTTTAGAAAAAAAGAAAAATACCTCTGCTTTAGTAGAAGCTTTTGCCTTATTTAAAGAAAAACATCCTGATAGCCAGACTAAATTATTATTGATTGGTAATGCCGGTTTTGGTTATGATGAGGTCAAATATATTATTGAAGAATATAATTTAGATAAAGATGTTATTATACCTGGTTGGGTGGAGGAAGAAGATTTGCCGGCCTTATTTAGTGCGGCTCTAGCTTTCGTGTTTCCTACCTTACATGAAGGTTTCGGCATTCCTGTTTTACAGGCGATGGCTTGTAAAACACCTGCTTTAATTTCTGATTTGCCAGTTTTACGTGAAATAGCAGGGAGGGCTGCTTTCTATTTTAATCCTTATGATCGTTATGATATGTTAAAGGCAATGTCTTTAATTTATCAAGATGAAGATTTGCAAAAAGAGTTAACTAATAGAGGTTTAACTAGGGTAAGTGAATTTAGCTGGGAGAAAGCAGCCCAAGAAACTCTAGCGGTGATTGAGGCTTTATAATTTTTAATTTTTTTAGCTTTTTCTAGGCAGATTTAAGAGCTTTTTATTTTTGAATTATTAATTTAAATATGTTATGCTAAAGATGTTATGAAAAAACTAATAACATCTTTTTTTATATTATTTCTCGTTTTAGCACTACCCGCCGGTGCTAGTTTTTTGCCGAACGATCCTTATTATAAAAACCAATGGTATTTAACCAGAATTAAGGCTATTTCAGCGTGGGAAAAAATTAGTCGCAGCCCCAGTATTACTATCGCGGTGATCGATTCTGGTATTGATATTAATCATCCAGATTTAAAAGATAATATTTGGATAAATACTAAAGAAATACCAAATAATAATGTTGATGATGATCGTAATGGTTTTATTGATGATGTTTATGGTTGGGATTTTGTCAACAACATACCTGATCCATCACCAAAATTTGAAGAGGGCTGGACAGAATCAGGCGTGGCCCATGGCACTATTATTGCTGGCATTATTGCCGCCACTGGTAATAATCAAGAAGGTATAAGTGGTGTTACTTGGGAGGCTAAGATTATGCCACTACGTGCTTTAAATGATCAAGGAGAGGGCCGAATGAGCGCAGTGATCAGAGCTGTCGATTACGCGGTTCATAATGGGGCTGATATTATTAATCTTAGTTTTGTTGGTTTTAGCTATAATCAAGCCCTGCAAGAAGCTCTGCAACGCGCGTATGAAGCTGGCGTTATTGTGGTTGCTGCTGCTGGCAATGAACAAGAAGGTGGGGAAGCTTATAATACTGACGATCAGCCAATTTACCCCGCTTGTTATAATGGTCGTAATGGAGAAAATATTGTATTAGGAGTAGCGGCGAGTGATGCTTTGGATCAAAAAACAGATTTTTCTAGTTATGGTTTTAATTGCATTGATATTACTGCTCCAGGTGTTAGTTTTTTTAGTACTATTCCAGCTGGTAGTAATGCTTTAGAGGAAAATAAAATTTATGATGGTTTTTGGTCGGGAACTTCTATGGCAACGCCAATTATTAGTGGATCATTAGCTTTAGTAGCGGAAATAAATCCCCAACTTCAACCAACAGAAATTGTTAATATTTTATTACAATCAGCTGATAATATTAGTCGTTTAAATCCTAATCATCTTGGTCAGCTAGGTTCTGGGCGGGTAAATTTGGAAAGAGCTTTAATGACAGCTCAGGAAAGATTATATACTCGTTTAGGGCGCCTATTAATTAGTCCTGCTGCTAAATCTGATTTAAGTGAAATGAGTACTAGCACCTTAGCTGTCACAGAAAAAAATGGTGCTATTATTAATCAATTTGATCTACCTGAAGCTTTAGCTGGTGTGTTTGCAGCTGGAGACGTTGACGGCAAAGGAGATGATGAAATTATTGCCGCTGCTCCAGCTGGACAAGAACCTTATGTGAGTATTTATGGCGCTGATAGCACTTTAAGAGGAAAATTTTTAGTGTATGATAAGAATTTTAAAGGAGGTTTTTCTTTAGCAATAGCTGATGTGACCGGTGATGGTTTAGAAGAAATTATTGTTGGCGCTGGAGCTGGCGGCGGTCCGCATGTACGTATTTTTGATCATAAAGGAGTTTTAAAAGGTCAATTTTTTGCTTTTGAAGCTTCCTTTAGGGGTGGTGTGAGAGTGGCTGCTGGTAATATTGATGGTGTAGGAGCGGCAGAAATTATAGTCGCTCGTGGCCCAGGAGCTCAGCCGGAAGTAAAAATTTTTGATCGTCGTGGCAATCTTTTTGGTGTCTTTTTAGCTTATGAAGAATCTTTTAGAGGAGGATTACAAGTAGCAGTTGCTAATGTTGATGGACGTTTAGATCGTAACAAAGAGGAGATTATTGTTTCTTCAGGTATAGGCAGAGAGCCTTTAGTGAAAGTTTTTTCTAATAAGGCAATTCTTAAATACTCTTTTTTAGCTTTTCGTCAAAATTGGCAAGGCGGTGTTAATTTAGCAGCAGGCGATTTGAATAATGATGGCCGAGCTGATATTGCGGTTGCAGCTCAAGCTGGAGCGACACCTCATGTACGCGTTTTTAGTGGCACCGGCATTTTACAGGAATCATTTTATTTTTACCCCACCGACTATAGTGGTGGTGTTAATATTGGTATAGCTCATTTTATTAATTAAAACATATGTCTAAACAAGTTATTTTTGAAAAAAAGAATGTCTTGGTCGCAGGTGGCGCCGGTTTTATTGGCTCCCATCTTTGTGATGAATTGTTAAAAGATTCTAAGGTTATTTGTGTAGATAATTTTTTATCAAGTAGTGAGTCCAACATTGATCACTTATTATCTAATCCTGATTTTATTTTCATTAATCATGATTTAAGTCAGCCGCTTGATTTGATGAATTTACCAGAATTGAAAAAATTTAAATTAGAGTTTCAAGGTTTGCAAGAAATATATAATCTAGCTTGTCCGATGTCACCAAAACATTTTTTAGATAATCGCTTAGCTATTTTGCAAGCCAATTCTTTAGTGGTTAATAATCTTTTAGAATTAGCCTTGAGTTTTAAAGCTAAGTTTTTACATTTTTCTTCTTCAGTTGTTTATGGTCATCGTCAGCAAGGTAGTCAAGATAAAAAAATGTTAGAAACAGATTTAGGCGCCTTAGATCAATTATCAGCTCGAGCAGCTTATGATGAAGGGAAACGCTTTGCCGAAACTTTAGTTGCTAATTATCGTGATGTCCATCAAATTGATGCCAAGATTTTAAGAGTCTTTAGAATCTATGGTCCTCGCATGGAATTAAATGATGATCAAATGATTCCTGACTTTATTAACAATGCTTTAGATGGAAATGATTTAGTTATTTTTGGTGATGAAAATTTTTCTTCTTCTTTTTGTTATATCGATGACTTAATTGACGGTGTTTTAAAGTTCATGAAAACTGATCAGCTCGGACCCTTAAATATAGGATCCGATGTTGATGTTAATCTAACTGATTTAGCGATGATGATAATTCGCTTAACTGAATCGAATTCCAAAATACGCTATGAAGAGACTAAATTATTTATGAAAGAATTAGCTTTACCTGATATTAGTTTAGCCAAAGAAACTTTAGCTTGGATGCCAGTCGTGACTCTAGAAAATGGTCTGAAAAAAACAATTTTCTCTTTACAGGCTCAGAAAAGATTGCGCAGTTTTCAAGCTTAGTTAGCTATTAATCACATATATAAAACCAGCTAATTAATTTAGCTGGTTTTATGTTAGGGCGTAATGACGTAGTGCCTCACTCAGGGCTTTTTTGTTTCCTGGCGGAAATAATTTTAAATCAAGATGTGGCTCTAATTCGGGAATACCGCCTAAATTAGAAGCAATAGCACTAAGTTGATATCTAGATGCTTCCCATAAAATGGTGGGGGAGTTTTCGTAAACAGTGGAGGGCATAACTACACAGTCATGGCTTTTAAGAGCGCTTTCCATTTGTTCTCTATTAAGATGTCCTAAATATTGTAAATTCTTTAATTCTTTACTTACTTGTATTACCTGATGCAATAATCTACCTTTACCAGCAATACTTAAAGATGCTTGAGTGGGATTTAATTTAGTATCTTTCCAGGCGGCAATGAGCAGATTAAGGCCTTTGTGATCCTCTAATTGACCAGCAAAAAGAAAACGTACTGGTTTGTTTTTTTCTTTAGTGTTTGTTTTCAAATCAAGTTCAAAATTAGGGCGCACTACAGTTTTTTGTTGTTGAAAAAAATTATATTTTTGATGCAGATTAAGCAGCCACTGCGAGGGAGAGATGATCAGCTGACTGTGTTTAAAGATTTTTTTAGTTAGTGCTTGATAAAGATAGGCGAGACCAGAGTCTAATTTTTTTTCTTGACCAAAATAAAGTAATCCAGAAGGGTGTAATAATTGGATGTCGTGTAAAATATGATGATGTTTGATTTTTTGCTTATGTAGTATTTTAGGAAGTGCAAAACTCAGACCTAGAATATTATGAGTAATAAATAGGTCGACTTGTCTATTTTGTAAAATTTTAGTTAATGCTTTTTGGTGAGGAGGGAAGAATAATTGAATAAAATACCAAGTTAATTTCTGGATGATATTCATGTTTGCCAACAGTTCATAACGAGAATTAAGCCAGTATAAATCTTTTTCTTGTGGACGTGATGAGCTTGGTGTTTTTGTGCTAATCACAAAAACTTCATGACCTTGTTGGCGTAAATCTGCAGCCATTTGTTGAGCAATAATTTCAGCACCACTGTCACGTCCAAAGGGTGGGTATAGATTATTTGCAATACCAATTATCATAGTTTATTTTAAATTAGAAAATTCATCCAACATAGCATCTGCTATTTTATCCCAGGCATATTTTTCTTCGGCTAATTTTCTGGCAGCTAGTGACATGGTTTGACGCTTATTTTCGTCACTTAAAACTTTTTCAATCTTCTCAATCAAATCATCAACATTGCCAGGCTGACATAATAATCCTTCTTGTCCGTCTCTAAAAACACTCCGCACTCCAGGTAGATTACTGGCAATAACTGGCACCCCACAGGCCATAGCTTCAATCAGTACTAAACCAAAAGCTTCATGACTATTCACTGATGGCAGGAGTAGGAGATCGCTTTTTTGATAGCTTCTGATGAGTTCATCTTCACTCACTCGGCCTAAGAATTTGACTTTTTTAGTTAATTTTAAGAGTTCTACCTGTTTTTCGTAGTCAGCTCTTAAGCTGCCATCTCCAATAATATTGAGCTGAAAAGGATAGGTAATTTGGCTAAGAGCTTTTAATAATATGGGCAGGCCTTTAAAATAGTGAGCTTCATCCAAACCGCCAACAAAAAGCAGAGAGTGACTGCCTTTTTTAATAAAAGTTTTATTAACAAATTCGACAATTTCATTAGCTTTTTGCAGGAGGGAATTATTATTTTTTTGGATTTTTGGTTTAAATATTTCAGTTTCTACACCAAAAGGTACGGTTTTAATTTTATAAGGTTGATGTTTTTTAATTTTAGCTAAATGACTTTGCTGAGCATAGTCTTCACTGGCAACAATTATTTTTACCGCTCTTTTGAATAATAGAGGACGGATTATTCTTGAGGGTAAGGCTAGTACTTTTTTAAAGCCCAATAAAGCAGGAGTATCCATGTGATAATGGATAACTAATTTTTGTTTAGGGCGAAGAATGTGCCACCAGAGGATAAGAGCGTCCACCCCAAAGAAAGGGTAATGAAGGTACAGTATATCATATTGCCAAAGACGAAAAGGCAAGAAAAAGGGCAGAGCTCCATGTCCAAAGCGTATTTTAGGATCCAAAAAAACTACTTTTTGTTCTCCATTTTGTGTTTTGGCTTTTTCTAGTTGTTGTGGCTTAAGGGTAAAGGTTTTCACCTGGTGTTCTTGACTTAATATTTCCCCTAAGCGATAGGCACTTTGTCCGATGCCACCGGCGTATGGAGGAAAAGCACAGACAATTTGAGCAATTTTCATACTATTTTTTTAAAGCAATTTCCCGTACTAAATCGGTCAGATTCTTTTCTAATTTATTAATTTTGAGTCTTAACTTAAAAATGAAGTAGAATAAAGATAAAACAGCTAAATATAATAGAAAATTAATACCACCACTAGAAAAACCTAATTGCGCAAGGAGAGCATCTAATTGTTTAATAAAAATAATAGCGATTGCTCCAAGCGACCAGAAGCTAAGCCAAAATAAGAATTCATTGCCATTTATTTGTTTTTTCTTTCTTTGCTGATAAAGCCTAAGAACAAAGAGGAGGATAAAGAGTAGGGCGATTATTTGTTGTATCATATTGACAAAATTTAATTTTTAGAGTTTAATATATTATTAAATCATTATTGTTCTTTTCAAAAATTAATATATCATGAAGCAAATTTCTTGGGAACAAGCTAAAGGGCTGGCTTGGTTCATCTTAGTTTATGCCCTAGTGAGAATTATTTTATCGACTCAAAGTATGGGTCAGCAGAATTTTGATTCTCTTGCTATTTTTTTTGGCGCTTTATGTCTCAGTTGGCTGGTTTACACTGGCCAGAAAAATTCATTGGATTTGATGTTGTTGGCAGTTAGCCTGTTTTCAGTCTCGGCTTTTTTCTTTTTGCGCTGGGGGCACTTTGACGTGTTGGAAATCCAAATAGTCTTAGCTGCCTTAGGTGGAATTTCTTTTTTGATTTTCACTTTTCTGTTTATTAAGGCAATTTTGAAAAAAAGGAATCCTTATTGGCTAGTAGCGATTCGATTGATTTTTGTGTGGTTGTTAATGTTTGGCATGGAATTTCTGGTGTCTTATCTAAATCAATTAGAATTCTAAGGCTAAATTTAAGCGGATGTGATTATCGTCCGCTTTTTTATTGGTTTATTTTTTGTATAATTAAATCTTTAATAATACGGATGCCACCACTAAATTTTTGTCCAAATTCGTGATAAGTGACAGTAATAGGTACTTCTTTGATGCGCCAATTAGCTTGGCTTAATTTTATTAGAATTTCACTACAGTGAGCCATACCATTATTTTCTATCCTAAAGCTATTGGCTACTTCTTTAGTATAGGCACGAAAACCACTTTGAGGATCGCTAGTTTTGACTCCGAAAAAGCGATTGACCAATCGCCCTAAAGGCCAAAATATATATTTTTTTAATTTAGGTAAGTTATCTTGTTTTTGCAAGAAGCGAGAGCCAAAAACGACGTCTGCTTCTTGGTTTAAAATAGGTTGGATAATATTTGGTATTTCTGCGGCTGAAAATTGATCATCAGCGTCAAAGTGAACAATGATATCAGCTCCTAGTTTTAAAGCATAATCTGAGCCTGTCTGTAGAGCGGCACCTTGTCCACGATTAATAGGATGACGAAGAGTAATGGCTCCAGCTGCTTGAGCTAAATGATAGCTTTGATCTTGAGAGCAATCATCAACTACTATCACAAAATCAACTTTATCTTTAACTTTATGTATTACTTGGCTAATGTGTTTTTCTTCATTCCAAGCTGGAATAATGCAGGCAATTTTCATAGATGATTTGAATATTTTGCCCAATCAGAAATTTCTTCTAAGCTAATAACTCCAGATTCTACTTTTTTAAGAGCTTCTAATATTAAGGGTTTATAGTCTTTTTTTAGAGAGCCATCTTGATTAAAGCTCATGATTTCAAATACAGCAATGCGATTATTTATTTCTTTATTTTGACAGCGTTTACAGCCATTATTAAAATAACTTTGTTTGGGCCAGTATTTTTTCGTAATTGGCCATTTCTTTTCAATAAATTGTCTTATTTTTGCATCTTCATTTAGTTTAGTGCGGCAATGCAAACAAAGTTTATTAAACAATTTTTGAGTACTAATAAACAATAGGCGCTCGGTGATTGCTTGAGTGGAAAGACCAGCTGTTTTTAAACTTTGTAAGACTTTAGCTCCTGACTGATAGGGAAGGGTGATAATAACTAATTTACTCCCAGCTGCTTGCCATAGAGCTTTAAGTTCATCTGGACTTAAAGAAGCGTCACAAGCAATGACATCACTATCAAGACGACTTAATAAAGATAGAGCATCTCTAATGTCACTAAACATCTTAGTTGGGATGACCGAAGCAGAAGAGATTTTGTGAGCAGGAAAATCTTCAAGAGAGTAGATAGATCTATTTTGATCTATTAATTGTAAAAAGGAATAATAAGTGCTACTAGCACCATTAGCGTTACTGGCATTGATTACAATTAAACCAGTTTTTTTGTTTAGAGCTTTTTTAATTGTTTCTGCTTGTTGTTTATTGAGGCCAGAGCTGGTTAAGCTTTGTACTTGAATTTTATTTTCATGTAGGCTAAGAATTAGCTTATCACCATTATTACCAGGTATAATACTCGCAGAACCACTAATCACTTTATTTCCATCAGTAATTTTGAAATTTTTATTATGCACAAACTCATGTTCTTGACTATTTAATAAAGAACGAAAAACGCCAATGATATGTTCTTCTAAATTAGCGTCTAGTTGTAAATAGCTGTTATCTCCATAGCGACATACAAAAAGTCCGTCTTTTTTTTCTAGACTAAGATGGCGATGCCCTTTTTCTTGAGCATAACGGCAAATTTTTTTAATTGTTTTGTGAGGCATATGTTTATATTATAACATTATCAAGGAGATTTTAAAAATAGCTATTAATGTGATAAAATGTAATTAGCTTCTTGTTGTTCATTTTTTAACAACTAGGCTTATTTATTATTTTTATATGTCTTTTTCTGCTTACAATACATGGTATAAGTTACAAAAAACTTTTGTTTCAGCTTTTAAATCTTATTGGCATTATTTACCTAATCGTTGGTACTTATTGGTACTATTAATATTACAAGCTGGTCTTTGGTATTTAGCTTATCACATCTTTAATTTAGTGGGCGAAGAGCTCTTTGTTTCGCATTATAATGTAGACTTTGGTATTGATGGCATTGGTAGTGCTCAACGTGTTTTTCAGATTCCTTTAATTACTTTAGTTATCTTATTTGTAAATATTGGACTAGTCGTGACTGTGGCTCGTAAACGGATTTTTCATTTTTTGGCCCACGCACTTACCCTAGCTACTTTATTATTACATTTGTTAGCTTATTTAGCTTTAATGTCTCTTTATTTAATCAATTTTCTTGCCTAATATGACAATTTTCTACATTGTTAAAATATTGCTTTTATCTACTTTAGCTTTCATTTTTGCGATTGCGCTGACACCACTGTTAACTAATTTTTTATATAAGTATAAGTTAGGTAAGCAGATTCGTAATAATGGCGAGACTCCCATTTTTAGTAAATTACATGCGCATAAAGCTGGGACTCCAACTATGGGTGGCATTTTAATTTGGGGTACAGTTTTGGTCTTTATGGTTTTTTTCTCCTTTCTAGCTGATGTAATGCCAGGGGAGATTTTTAAATATTTAAATTTTTTCTCTCGTTCGGAAACTCTTTTGCCTCTAGGGGTATTGGTGGCGAGTGCTATTATTGGTTTAATTGATGATTGGTTGGATGTGAGTGGACATGGTGTCTTTGGCGGCGGTGGTTTAAAATTACGTCATCGGCTTTTAATTTATACTTTGATTGCTTTAGCGGGAGCAGCTTGGTTTTATTTCAAATTAGATTGGACGGTATTTCATATTCCTTTTTTGGGTAATTTTGAAATTTCTTGGTGGTATATCCCAGTGTTTGTGTTTGTAATTGTAGCTACCTCTTTTTCGGTTAATGAAAGCGATGGTTTAGATGGTTTAGCGGGGGGCACTTTGTTAATTGCCTTTGCTGCTTATGCAGTTATTGCTTTTGCGATGGGTCGTTATGATTTAGCTGCTTTCTGTGGGGTGATTTTAGGCGCTCTATTGGCCTTTCTTTGGTTTAATATTCCTCCAGCTCGTTTTTATATGGGGGACACAGGCGCGATGAGTCTCGGGGTGACACTGGGAGTAATTGCTATGCTGACAAATAGCGCTTTATTGTTGCCCTTAATTGGTTTAATTTTTATGATTGAATCTCTGTCAGTGATTATTCAAGTGCTGTCTAAAAAATTACGGGGCAAAAAAGTATTTTTATCCTCTCCTATTCATCATCATTTTCAAGCGATTGGTTGGTCAGAGGCTAAAATTGTGATGCGCTTTTGGGTAATTGCTGCTTTGGGCACTATTTTGGCTTTAATTATTTTCTTAGTTGACCGTCAGTGGTAATTTTGTTTTACATGTTTAAAAAAATACGCCATTTTCTAGAAAGAGCTAAAAAAGCGGGTCCAGCTGATCCGTGGCTTTTATTTTCTGCCGCCTCTTTATTAATTATTGGTTTAGTGATGCTATCAAGTGCTTCCGCGATTGTCTCTTATGCCAATTTTCATAATACTTATCACTACTTTTTCAAACAATTATTTGCAGTGGTGGTGAGTTTAGGTTTTTTTACTATTTTTTATTTTGTTGATTATCGCTTTTGGCGTCGTTTTGCGGTTTGGGCCTTATTAGCCTCGATTGTTTTATTAATTCTGGTTTTTATTCCTGGCTTACGTTCAGAGTATGGTACGGCTAGAAGTTGGATTGTAATTTTTGGACAATCATTTCAGCCGGCCGAATTGGTAAAACTCACATTTTTAATTTATTTAGCTACTTGGCTAGAAGCCAAAAAAGGACAACTACAAGAAGCGGGTAGTGGTATTATTCCATTTTTAAGTAGTTTATTAATTATTGGTGCTTTAATGATGGCTCAGCCTGATTTAGGTACTTTATTTATTATTTTATTTTCTTCTTTCGTGGCCTTTTTTGTTGCCGGCGGCAAATTTTCTCATATCATTATTACTATTTTACTAGCTATATTAGCTTTGGGACTACTGTTGTATGCGAGTGCTTCTTATCGTAATGCTCGTTTTCTGTGTTATCAAAACCCTAATTACAGCACTCAAAAAGAATGTTATCAAATTAATCAATCTTTAATTGCGGTTGGTTCTGGCGGTTTGTTTGGTAGGGGCTTAGGAGAGAGTAGACAAAAATTTATGTATTTGCCTGAAGTTTGGGGAGACGCTATTTTTCCAATTATTGCGGAAGAGATTGGTTTTGTTTTCAGTACTGGCTTACTCATGTTGTTTGCTTTGTTGTTTTATCGAGGTTTAAAAATAGCTCGTTATGCACCCGATGCTTATGGCACAGCTTTGGCGGTGGGAATAGTGGCTTGGTTGTCAGTACAAACTTTTCTTAATATTGGCGGGATGGTGAATTTAATTCCGATGACCGGTGTCCCTTTGCCTTTTATTTCGGCTGGCGGGTCTTCAATCTTGTCCCTCGCTATGGCCATAGGTATATTAGCTAATATTAGTAAACATGCACAGTATGAGCGCAGAAAATAGAAAAAAATTAGTCATTTTATCAGGCGGCGGTACGGGCGGTCCAAGCACTGTGCCCTTAGCTTTGGGTCAGGCTTTAAGGCTTAAAGATAAAGATATTGACTTTATTTTTATTGGCTCGAATCCTGTTTTAGAAAAAAAGTTATTTGTCCAAATTTTTAAAGAACTAGCTATTGAATACAAATCTTTTCCAGCGGGGAAATGGCGACGCTATTTTGCTTGGCAAAATTTTTTGGATATTTTTCGAGTGTTTTATGCTTTTGTCTTGGCTTATTTTTGGTTTAAGAAAATTAAGCCTGATTTATTTATTTCAGCTGGTTCTTTTGCTAGTGTTCCTTTAGCTTGGGCAGCTAAATTGCGAGGAATAAAAATTGTAATTCATCAGCAAGATTTGCGTCCAGGCTTAGCTAATCGTTTAATGGCCAAAACAGCCGATTTAATTAGCACGGCCTTTGAGCAATCAGTTAAAGATTATGGTCGCAAAGCTGTATGTTTAGGCAATCCACTGCTACAAGAACAATTGTCTCAAGATTTGTCTTCTCGGCTCTTGCAAGAGTTAAATTTAAAAAAAGAAGAACCAGTCTTACTATTAGCTGGTGGGGCTAGTGGAGCAGTGGCTTTAAATAAATTATTAGTAGAGGCTTTACCTTTTTTACCTCCTAATTGGCAGATTATTCATCAAACTGGTTCGGGCAAGACAATTGAGGTTAGTAGATTAAATTATTATCAGTTTGAAACTTTAGCCCATGAAGACTTTAATGCTTTACTCAATCGGGCCGATATAGTGCTGTCACGAGCGGGTTTAGGTGCTTTAACTGAATTTTCAGCTTTGGCTAAAACAGTAGTTTTAATACCAATGCCCCAAACTCATCAAGAAGATAATGCCCAATATTTTGCTCTTAAAAAAGCGGCTTTATATTGGCCACAAACAGAACTAAGCGGTGAAGTGTTAGCCCATAAATTACTTTCTCTGTGGCGAGATACAGAGCAGAGAAGAATGTTGCAAGAGAATATAAAGACAATCATGCCGCCTCAGGCTGCTACTAAAGGCGCTTCACTAATTTATAAATTAATTTATGAATCTTAAGAAATATCACAATTTTTATTTTATCGGCATTAAAGGCGTGGGCATGACTATGTTAGCTCAGTTTTTAAAAAATCTGAGTAAAGAAGTATCGGGCTCAGATATTAGTGATGTTTTTATGACTGATCAAGTTTTAAAGAAAGCTAAGATTAAAGTATGGGCTGGTTTTCAAGCGGAACGAGTGATGAAACAAAAAATAATTATTCATTCTAGTGCCTATACCATTGAAAATAATGAGGAAGTAGCGGCTGCTTATGAGCAGGCAAAATTAGGCGACAGTATTGTCTTAAATTACGCTCAGGCCATCGGGGCTTTATTTAGTTCATATAAAGGTATTGCAGTGTGCGGTAGTCACGGTAAAACCACCACCTCTGCTTGGCTGGGTTTTGTCTGGCAACAATTAGCTTTATCGCCCAATATCTTAGTCGGTGCTAGAGTGCCACAATTAAAAGGCAGTGCGGTTTTAGGTAAATCTTCTTATTTTATTGCTGAGGCAGATGAGTATCAAAACAAGTTGCAATATTTTAAACCTTATGGCGTAGTTTTAAATAATATTGAATTTGATCATCCGGATTATTTTAAAAGTCAGAAGGCCTATTATCAGGTCTTCGCTGATTTTGTTAAAAAAATCCCCAGTTCTGGGTTTTTAGTGGCCAACGCTCAAGATGAACAAGTGAAAAAAATAATACAATTATCTCCTAGTCGAGTGATATCTTATGCTTTGGCTGATAATTTTAATACAGAGAAAGAGAAAACAGGACTCACTCTCTTAGCTCATTCTGTAGGCAGAAAAGGAATATATCAAACTTTTCAAGTAAATGATTTTGGCCAATTTAAAATTCGTCTTTTTGGTCGTCATAATATTGCTAATGCTTTAGCGGTGATTGCTTCAGTTGTCGCTTTAGGTATTTCTCCTGAGCTGGTAAAAAAGCCTTTGGCTCAATTTAAAGGCACAGCTAGACGTTCCGAATTAATGGGTAGCTATAAAGGAACTCTAATTTATGATGATTATGGCCATCATCCCACTGAGGTCTTAAAAACAATTCAAGCTTTTAAAGAATTTTATCCGTCAAAAAGATTAATTGTAATTTTTCATCCCCATACCTTTACTCGCACCAAGGCTTTATTTAAAGACTTTGTTTCCAGTTTTAACGCGGCTGATTATTTAGGAGTGCTTACCATCTATGGCTCTGCTCGTGAAGTGCAAGGAGGTGTATCTAGTCAAGACTTAGTTAAAGCAATTAATAAGAGGAATAAAACTAGAGACAAGGCTAAACACCAGCTAAAAAAGGTAGTATATTTAAAAGATTTTGAAGTAGCGCTTAAATGGTTAAGGCAAGAAATTAAAAAAGATGATGTTGTTTTGCTCTTGGGGGCTGGTGATGTTTTTAGAGTGGGAGAGAAGTTGCTGAAAAAATAATTCAGGCGATTGTTTTAATTAGGAATTAGAGATAATAAAAAACCCGATTAATTCGGGTTTGTGTTTTATTGCTCCATCTTTTTTAAGATGGCTTCGGCCATCATCACTCTAATAGGATCACTTAAATCATCTTTAAAATTTTGTCTTAGTGTGAGATAAAGATTTTCTGTTTCGATGACGCTAAGTTTTCTGATGGCTACTTTGATAGTTTTAAGGGCTGCCACCGCACTCCAGAGATTTTGTGGTTGGGGCATAAAAAGGGCGTCATGAACTTTTATGCCAATTTCCAAATTAGCTATTAAGTGGACTAAGTGTTGCCAATTTTTGATTAAAAAATCATCGGCGCTCACCCATAAGATTGTGTAATTGTCTCTAGCCTCTTTAAACATTTTTATTTTTGTGTCTAAATTGGCTAAATCGAATTCATCTTGATATTTCTTTTGTAGAATGGGGATGATAATAGGAGTATTGTTTTGGTTGAACTTAAGGGTTTCGTTGAGACCCCAATCTTTTAAAGGAATGTTTTCTAAGATATAGGCTAGTGCTTGTCCGCTTAAAAGATTTAATTCAAGTGTTTGCACTAATTCTTTTATAAGTGTTGGAGAGGCTCTCAGAATTAGTTCTGAGGCTTCGTCATAGTTTTTTTGTTCCCACAACTTGATAATTTCAATTTTTAGATTTTGTTCCATGTGTATAATTTTTTGGTTATTTAATTGTTAAAGAATTCCTGTTACTTTATTACTATTCGTCTATTTTGTCAATGGAAAATGAAATAAATTTGGCTAATTTTGTAATATTTATTGATTTATTTCGTATACTATAGTATAAAAACAGATTAGAGAATATTAATTTTATGAGTGTTAACGAAAAACACAAAGAACAAAATAATCAAGAAAAGAAGGCGAGTCTGAGTTGGTCAGAGTTTTGGCGTTCTCTTTGGTCTTTTTTAATTCCTTTTCAAAAATTAATTATTAGCATTCTGGCTTTAATTTTATTAATTTCTGCTCTTGATTTACTTAAACCTTATATTCTGAAGTTACTGATTGATGCTTTGTATGATTTTGCTAATATTGATTTTAATTTTTTACTCTGGTTAATCTTAATCTATTTAGGCACTGATCAAATTAGATCACTGTTTCAGTATTTTAATGATCGCTTTATTCTTAAATTATTAGTGAAGCTAGAATATCATCTTGGCATCAAAGCTCAAGCTAAATTATTAGAATTGAGTCTTTCCTATCACGAGCAAGAAAATACTGGGGCTAAGATTGTAAAGATTGAAAGAGGAGTCGACCGTATTTCTACTTTAGTCAATAATATTGCTTGGGAAGTTGGTCCTACTTTAGTGCAATTTGTCTTCACCTTGGCTGCTTTATTTTGGGCTAATTTATTTATTGGCCTTTCTTTTCTGTTCTTTGCCCCTCTTTTTATTTTTGTCACTTATTGGGCTAACGCTAAAATGCATCCGGTGAGAAAAGAGATATATCGTTCTTATGAAAAAGCTTCTGGTAAAATGGCGCAATCTATTATTAATATTAATGCGGTCCAATCTTTTGTGCAGGAAGAAAGAGAATTGTCAGACTTTGAAAGTATTAAAGCCTCAGTCCGTGATAATGAAAACAAGCAGTGGAGCTGGATGATAAAGATAGGATTAGGGCGGAACTTAATTGTTGATATTGGCCGAGCCGCGGTTTTGTTTTTAGGTGTTTATCTGACTTATCTAGGTCAAATTAGTGTTGGTACCCTTATTTTTGCCTTTACCTTAAGCGAAAAAGCCTATGCTTCGCTGTATCGTCTTTCTCGTTTCTATGACCGCATGGAAGAGGGTCGAGAAGGGGTTAGTCGTCTCTTGAAACTTTTAGAGGCAAAAACAGAGATTGTTGAAAAA
The DNA here is from genome assembly GCA_034002925.1 of Patescibacteria group bacterium. GTDB lineage: Bacteria > Patescibacteriota > Patescibacteriia > Patescibacteriales > UBA12465. The sequence continues at coordinate 52,250 of JAVEZP010000004.1, forward strand.
GAAGGAGCTATAGAGCTAAAAAAACTAGAAGGGAATATTGAATTTAAAAATACTACTTTTGTCTATCGTGAGTCTCATTTGCGTGCTTTAGATGATGTTTCCTTTAAAATTCCAGCTGGAAGCACAGTGGCTTTAGTGGGGCCTTCGGGTGGGGGCAAAACTACGGTAGCAAAATTGATCTATCGTCACTATGATCCTTTAGCGGGTGATGTTTTTGTGGACAATTATAATCTAAAAGATTTGAAGGTTAGTAATTATCGTCAATTTCTAGCGATTGTTCCTCAAGAGGTAGAGATTTTTGACGTGAGTGTACGTGATAATATTGCCTATGCTAATATTAATGCTAGTCAAAAAGATATTGAAGCAGCTGCTAAAATAGCTAACGCAGAGGAGTTTATTTTAAAACTAGATCAGCAATATGATACTATGGTAGGAGAAAGAGGCGTGAAATTATCTGGCGGACAGAGACAAAGATTAGGTATTGCTCGGGCTATTTTAGCGAATCCTAAAATCCTTATTTTCGATGAAGCTACTTCTAATTTAGATAGTCAAAGTGAGCGCTTGATCCAAGAGGCTTTAGCTAAATTATCTAAAGATAGAACGCTTATTATTATTGCTCATAGATTAAGCACAATTAAGAGAGCAGATAAAATTATTGTGCTAGAAAAAGGCAAGGTGGTGGAAGAGGGCAGTCATTTAGAACTAGCTAATGTTTCTGGCGGTCTTTATGCGAAACTTTTAAAACTACAAGAAATGGGAGATATTGACTAAAGTTCAGAGTGGACTTTTAGCTTTAATTTAAGTTATAATACTTGTATGTTAGAGATTAAAGAAAATATAGATTTAAGACCATATACCACTCTTAAAATTGGCTCATTAGCTGATTATTTTGCGGTTTTAAAAGAAGAACAAGATCTATTTGAAGCAATTGATTTTGCTAGAGATAATAGTCTGAACATTTTGATTTTAGGTGGTGGCTCTAATCTTTTAATTTCTCAACCAGTGAAAGCGCTAGTTTTAAAAAATGAGATAAAAGGTATTAAAAAAATCAAAGAAGATGATGAAAGAGTGTGGCTTCAGGGTCAGTCTGGAGAATTGTGGAGCGCTTTTGTTTATTTTGCCATTGAACAAGGTTGGGGTGGCGTTGAGAATCTATTTTACGTGCCAGGTACGGTTGGGGCCGCTCCTATTCAAAACATTGGCGCCTATGGCGTGGAATTAAAAGACACTTTTTTTGAATTAGAAGCTATTGATTTAAAAACTAAAGAGAGAAAAGTCTTTAATGTGAATGATTGTGAATTTGGCTATCGGCAGTCGGTATTTAAAGGCAAATATCGTAATCGTTATTTTGTATTATCAGTCACTCTACGCTTAAGTAAGAGACCTCAACTTAAGTTAGATTATGGTGATATTAAAACTAGTTTATTAGCCAAAGGTATTGAGCAGCCTAGTTTACAAGAATTAGCTCAGACCATTAAAGAAATTAGAGACAGTAAATTACCTAATCCGACTATCTTGCCTAACGCCGGCTCTTTTTTTAAGAATCCAGAAATTTTAGAGGCTGATTTTATTAAGCTTCAAGCTACTTATCCAGAGATTAAATTTTTTCCTGGTTCCAAAGAAGGTTTAATTAAAATACCGGCTGGCTGGTTAATTGAGCGGGCTGGTTTTAAGGGTAAGCGTTTTGGTGATTTAGCAATGTATGAGAAACAAGCCTTGATTTTAGTAAATTATGGCAGTGCGAGTGCAGCTGAAGCTTTAGAGCATATTAAGCGGGTGCAAACTGGAGTTCAAGAAAAATTTGCTATTAATTTAGAGCCTGAAGTGAATATTATTTAATAACATTATCTTAAAATATTTTAAATATGAATATAACTGCTAATGAATTACGTCAAAAATATCTCAACTTTTTTATTAAAAAGAACCACGCTTTAATTGCTAGTGCTTCTTTATTGCCAGAAAATGATTCTAGTTTATTATTTGTTAACTCGGGTATGTTTCCTTTGGTGCCTTATTTATTAGGTGAAAAACACCCAGCTGGTATTCGTCTCGTCAATAGCCAGAAATCTTTTCGAACAGAAGATATTGATGAAGTGGGCGACAGCCGTCATAATACTTTTTTTGAAATGCTGGGTAACTGGTCTTTAGGTGATTATTTTAAAGAAGATCAGCTTAGTTGGTGGTTTGAATTTTTATTTACTGAATTAAAAATGGATCCCTCTAAAATCTATCAAACTGTCTATGCTGGTAGTGAAGATGGCAAGATTACTAAAGACAATGAATCAATACAAATTTTACAACGCTTATTTACTCAATATGGCGTAAGTACAGCAGAAGGTCCGGAAACTCTAGGAAAGGGAGATGCTGGTTCTGGGCAGGAATTAGATTTTAGTAAACAAAGAATTTTTGCTTATCGAGATAAAAACTGGTGGCAGCGAGGCGATGCCGTCGGGGAATTAGGTGGTCCGGATAGCGAAACTTTCTATGATACTGGCAAAGCGCATGATCCTGCTTTTGGTAAATATTGTCATCCTAATTGTGATTGTGGTCGTTTCTTAGAAATTGGCAACTCTGTTTTTATGCAGTATCAAAAAACTAGCAATGGTTGGCAAGAATTACAAAACAAAAATGTTGATTTTGGTGGCGGTTTAGAAAGAATTTTAATGGTTTTAAGTGGAAAGAATAGTATTTTTAAAACGGATTTATTCCATTCAGTTATTTTAAAAATTGAAGAATTATCTGGTCTTAAATATGAAGAGAATAAGAGAGCTTTTGAGGTCATTGCTGATCATCTAAAAGCCGCTACTTTTATTGTTGGTGATGAAAGAGGGCTTGGTCCCAGTAATACTGATCAGGGTTATATTGTGCGTCGTTTATTGCGTCGGGCTATTCGCTACGGTCGTCAATTAAATATTAAAGATGATAATTGGTTAGAAAAATTAGCTGCTCTTTTTATTAACGATTATGCTCAAGCCTATCCCGAGTTAGAAAAGAATAAAGACTTTGTTTTTGCAGAATTTAATAAAGAACAGACTAAATTTAATCGTACTTTAGAGAAAGGTATTTTAGAATTTGAAAAAATTTCTACTCACGATTTAGATGGAATTAGTGCTTTTAATCTCTATCAAAGCTATGGTTTTCCTTTAGAGATTACCGAGGAACTAGCTCAAGAAAAAGGAATTAAAGTTGATAGGCATGGTTTTTTTGAAGAGCTTAAAAAACATCAAGAGTTATCACGAACAGCCGCGGCAGGTAAGTTTAAAGGTGGTTTAGCTGATCATAGTGAAGAAACTACCAAACTTCATACGGCTGCTCATCTATTGTTAGCAGCTTTAAGGAAGGTGCTTGGCGATCACGTGGCGCAAAAGGGAAGTAATATTACCGCCGAAAGATTACGTTTTGATTTTTCTCATCCTGAAAAAGTGACACCTGTTCAAATTCAAGAGATTGAAAAATTAGTGAATGATGCCATTGCTCAAAAATTAGATGTCGCGTGGGAGGAGATTTCTTTAACAGAGGCCAAGACTACGGGAGCAACTGGCGTTTTTGATGATAAATATGAAAATAGCGTGAAAGTATATACAGTCGGTCGTGATAATGGCAAGAGTCATAAAGATTGGGAGAATATTTTTTCTCGAGAAATTTGTGGTGGGCCTCATGTTAGCAATTTAAGTGTTTTGGGTAATTTTCGCATTATTAAAGAAGAAGCATCATCAGCGGGGGTAAGGAGAATGAAGGCGGTTTTAGAGTAAGACTCCTAATAAAATCAGTTATATTTCTTTTTTCAGCTTTATACTTGACAATTTTTCCTTCAGTCTATATACTATTCCCATTGAGAGTAATAATAAATTACATCGCAATATTTCTAAAAAATTTTGATAAGACTGACTTTTAGTCTGTATCAATTTTTTTGTGTTAATGTCAAAAGATCAAACAAAAAACCAAGCCGGTGCTGAAACTTTGAACGCTAAGGATTTTATTGAAATTCAGGGCGAGGTTTTGGAACTGATGCCTGCGGCCACTTTTCGAGTTAAGCTTGATAGCGGTCACGAAATTATGGCGCACCTTTCTGGTAAGATGAGGATGAATCGTATTAAACTTCTCCCTGGAGATCGGGTACGAATGCAGATGAGTCCTTATGATCTTAGCAAAGGGCGCATAATTTTCCGTCTCTAATTTAGAGATATTAATAGGTGTCACCCTTTGAAACCGCCTGAGCGGTATCTTTTGTTCTATTTGTTTTGAGTTTGTAATTTTAATATAGTATATGAAAGTTAGAGCTAGTGCTAAAAAAATCTGTAAAGATTGCAAAACAGTTCGTCGTAAAGGACGAGTTGTTGTTATTTGTAAAAATCCTAAACATAAACAAAGACAAGGATAATTATTTGGCTTGGAAATTTCTTAATTAAATTTCCAGTTTATATTTATTATGGTTATTAGAATTGCGGGTGTTACTATACCCAATGATAAAAAAATCGATGTTGCTTTAACTTATATTTACGGTATTGGCGTTAGTCGTGCTCGTAAAATTTTAGAAAAGTTAAACATTAATCCTGAGGTTAAAGCCAAGAGCTTAAAAGAAGATGAAGTGAATGTTTTACGTGAAGAAATCGAAAAAAAGAATGTAGTAGAAGGTGATCTTCGTCGTGAAATTGCGAGTAACATTAAGCGTTTAAAAGAAATTGGTTCATATCGCGGTCAACGTCATAGTCGTAATTTACCGGTGCGCGGACAAAGAACTAAAACCAATAGCCGTACAGTACGCGGTAATAAGCGTTCTACTATGGGTAGTGGTAAAGTTAAGGCTCAAAAAACCTAAACTATTAATATTGTTTTGTTATAGATTAAATTTTTATCATTATGTCTGAAGAAAAGAATTTAAACCCAGAAGAAGAAAAGCAGGAAGTAGTTCCCGCTGATATTGATGTTAAAACTTCAAAAACTAAAAATGAAGACAAAGAAGAAGTTCCATCATTTTCACTTGATACTAGCGCTGATGAGGAATTACCAGATGAAATTAAACAGAAACTGGAAAAAAATAAACAAGCTCGAGCTAAAAAGAAATTAGTTAAAAAGAGAAAAAAGAGAACCGCTCGCGTAGTTAAGGTAGGTAGAGCTTATGTAAATGCTACTTACAACAATACCATGGTTACTATTACCGATAATAACGGTGATGTTATTTCTTGGGCTAGTGCTGGTATTGCTGGTTTTAAAGGAGCTAAAAAGGCTACCCCTTATGCTGCTCAAATAATTGCTAAAATTGCTATTCAGAAAGCTAAAGAAGAATACGGTTTACAGGAAGTTAGCGTATTTGTTTCTGGTGTTGGCACTGGCCGTGAATCAGCTATTCGAGCTTTAAATGCTAACGGTTTAGAAGTTAGCGCTATTAAGGATACCACTTCCGTTCCTCATAACGGTTGTCGTCCGAAAAAACCTAGAAGAGTTTAATTAATATTTAGTAACATATGGGAAGAAATTTAGACAGTAATTGTCAACAATGCCGTCGTGTCGGAGAAAAACTATTTTTAAAGGGAGAACGCTGTAACACACCTAAATGTGCTATGGTAAAGCGTAACTACCCTCCAGGTTTTCACGGTCCTACTAAGGGGCGTCGTAAATTAAGCGATTATGGTACGCAGTTAGCTGAAAAGCAAAAAGCGAAAAAATATTATAATCTCATGGAGAAGCAATTTCGTTTAACCTTTGAAAAAGCTTCCAGAAAAAGCGGTGATGCTGGTAAAAATTTCTTACGTTTATTAGAAAAACGTTTAGATAATGTAGTTTTCCGTCTTGGTTTTGCTACTTCTCGCCAACAAGCTAGACAACTAGTTAATCATGGTCATTTTGAAGTAGATGGTGTAAAGACTGATATTCCTTCTTTTGTAGTTAAACCTGGGCAAGAGATTTCGGTGCGTATGCGTATTCGTAAGAGTCCATATTTTAAAGAAGTAACAGAGAGATTAAAAAAAGCAGAAACTCCATCTTGGTTGAATTTACAAGCTGCAGATTTAAAAGCTAAAGTTTTACATGATCCGACCGATAATGATTTGCCAACAAACATTAATGTTCAAATGATTATTGAATATTATTCAAAATAATCTGTCGTCTAACTCGTTGAGGAGGCTTAACATTAGTTAAGTAAAACAGCGAGCATAGCGGCCTATATTTTATGGAAAATATCGCCTTAGCAAAAAAAGTAGAGTTTATTGCTGGAGACAACGACAACGAAGGGGTAGTCGTAGTAGAACCTTTATATCCTGGTTATGGTATGACTTTAGGTAATTCTCTGCGTCGCGTATTATTATCGTCTTTGCCGGGCGCTGCTGTTGTTGGTGTCAAAATTAAAGGGGCTAGTCATGAATTCATGGCTTTATCTGGGATTCAAGAGGATGTTTTGGAAATTATTTTAAATATTAAGCAGTTACGCTTAAAAATTCACGGTGATGAAGAGTTGCGTTTAGAATTAAAAGTAAAAGGGAAAAAGGTTGTTACTGCGGCTGATATTACGAAAGATAGTCAGGTAGAAATTAAAAATTTAGATTTAGTAATTGCTAATTTAACTGATGATAAGGCTGCTTTGGAATTAGAAATATTAGTCCGTCCTGGTCGTGGATATCGTATGAGCGAAGGCGCTAAGAGAGAGAATAATGAACTTGGTTTCATTGAAATCGATTCCATTTTTTCTCCAGTTTTAGCGGTAAGTTTAAATGTTGAGAGTGCTCGTGTTGGTAAAATGACTAACTGGGACAAGCTTTTAGTTAATATTAAAACAGATGGTACTTTAAGTCCAATGGAAGCTTTTAATCAATCAGCTCAAATTTTGGTAGACCAATTTTCCGCTATTTTACCAGGAGCTCAAGTAGTTGAGCCAGTAGAAGAAGTGCTTGCGGTAGAAGATGTAGTTTCTGAAGATGAGCTAGTAGATGAAGAAGCACTTGTGGAAGAAAAAACTAAAAAAACTAAAAAAACTACGAAGAAATAACGATTCCTTAATTTTAATATATGCGTCACAGAAACACCAATAAAATTTTAGATAGAGAGAAGGGGCCGCGCGAATTAATGTTGCGCAATTTAGCTTCCAGTATCTTAATTTATGAGAAAGTAAAAACCACCAAAGCTAAAGCTCAGGCAGTTAGACCTTTAGTAGAAAGAATGATCAGCGCTTCTAAGGCGGGTGATTTGAATGCTCGTCGTGGTTTAATTAAAGTTTTGCTCCAAAAAAATGCTATTAAAAAGGCAATGGAAGTTTTAGGCAAACGTTATTATGATCGTCCGGGTGGTTATACTCGTATGGTGAAAATTGGCGTACGAAAAGGTGATGGAGCAGAAATGGTGCAAATTGAATTAGTGTAATTAGATCTATCTTATATATGAATAAAATTGAAAGACAAATCCATAAAATAGATGCTAGCGGTGAGGCAATTGGGCGCCTAGCTAGTAAGATTGCTATTATTCTTCGTGGTAAGAATAAGCCAGAATTTCAGGCTCATATTGATAATGGTGATATTGTTGAGGTTAGTAATTTAGCTCAAGCTACATTTACTGGTAAAAAACTTTTACAAAAAAAGTATTTTAGCTATTCCGGTTATCAGAGCGGTTTAAAAACCAAAAGAATGTCTGAAGTGTTTAGTAAGGATCCGGGAGAAGTTTTACGTCGTGCCGTTAAACAGATGTTACCACCTACTAAATTACGTGATAGTCAGCTAAAGCGTTTAATCATTAGATAATTTATTTTCTATGGAAAAGAAAACAACAACAGCTAAAGAAAAAAAGCCAATTAAGGCCACTACTAGCACCCAAGAAGAAAAGCCAGAAGTTTTAGAGAGTGAAGAAACTCAAGGCTTTCAAGAAAGCAAAGAAAGCCGGGAATTAAATTTAGAGACTTTTGAATTTAAGGGAGAATATTTAAAATCTGTCGGTCGTCGTAAGACTTCAGTAGCACAGGTGAGAATGTATAAGGATGGTAAAGGTATTATTGTGATTAATGGCAAAAAAGGTTCTCATTATTTTGTTGGTGATGGTATTAGTATTGCTACTCAACCTCTAAAAGTAACTGGCCATGTTCGTGATTTAAATTTTTCTATCATTGTCAAAGGCGGTGGTGTTAGTGGTCAAATTGAAGCTTGTCGTCATGGTATTACTCGCGCTTTATTATTATTAGACCCATTATTAAAAGATTCATTAAAGGTTCATGGTTTCTTAACTCGTGATCCTCGTCAGAAAGAAAGAAAGAAGCCTGGTCTAAAAGGTGCTCGCAAGAGACCTCAATGGAGTAAACGTTAAAGATAGATATTGATTGCAATTATATATCAAAAAATCCGTTAATTATAGCGGATTTTTTTGTTTTTCACTTATAATCACACATATAATCGCTTCTAGTATATTATAATATACCAGAAAGAGGGTTCTTGTATATTTGGATATACAAGAAGTGGAAGTATAAAAATCTATATTTCCAAAAATAAGTAAAAAATGAAATAAGATTTGACTTATTTCCAAATATCGTTTAAAATAGAAATATAAAATATTATATTGTCAAACTATGAAAAATTTTATTGCTGGAAAATATAAAAAACAGTTGAAAAATAAAGAATATGAATATCAAAGTTTCTCTCCCTTTTTTATAAATAGAGATTTTGATTGGCATGATAAAAGAATCGATGTTTTACTTGAGCAAGCTACAAGATTACTTGGCGAGCTTAATGCTTATTCGCATCTAGTGCCAGATGTTGATTTTTTTATTCAGATGAACGTTGTTAGAGAAGCAACTAAATCTAGTATGATCGAGGGTACTAGAACGGGGATTGATGAAGCAGTTTTACCAAGAGAGGAAATTGATCCAGAAAAAAGAGATGACTGGGAAGAGGTGCAGAATTATATTCAAGCACTTAATTTTGCTATTGCCGAATTAAAAACATTACCTCTTAGCATGAGGTTGATTCGCGAAACTCACAAAAAGCTTTTGTCAGGAGTAAGAGGAGAACATAAAAATCCAGGAGAAGTAAGGCAAAGTCAAAATTGGATAGGAGGGTCATCTTTATCTGATGCTTTTTTTGTTCCGCCAAGTCACGAAGAACTTCCTGAATTATTAACTGATATTGAAAAATTTTGGCACAACAAAAGTCTACATCTTCCGCTAATTATAAAAATGGGGATTATACATTATCAATTTGAAACAATTCATCCATTTTTAGATGGTAATGGCAGGGTTGGTAGGCTTTTGATTGCTTTACAACTTGTGGAATCAAAAATTTTAACGGTACCCACTCTTTATCTGTCTGCTTTTTTTGAGAAAAATAGAAGCTCTTATTATGATTCATTAAGTATGGTAAGAAAAAATAATGATTTAGAACAATGGATTAAATTTTTCTTAAATGGTGTGATTGATACGGCAAATGATGGTATCAATACATTTAAAAGTATTATAGATTTACGATTACAATATGAACAAAAGATTTTAAGCCTTGGTATCCGAGCAAAAAATGCTCAAAAATTAATATTACACATGTTTTCAAAGCCTATAATTAGCATAAAATCAGTAGAGCAGACTTTTGGTGTAAGTTTTAATAGTGCGAGTAGGTTAATAAACGACTTAAAAGAATTAAAAATATTGGATGAGCTTACCGGATACTCTCGAAATAGATTGTATGTTTTGAGGGATTATTTGAATTTGTTTCAAAAATAATAATGAACAAAAAAGAAAGTAAAAAAGTATATTGGAAATGCAAAACTTGCGGAGACGAGATATTTTTTGATACAAAAAAAGTAATGACTTGGTGTAGTTGTGGTGTGATGGGGATTGATGGGTGTGAAGGGTATACTAGGATTATTGGATATAAAGATAATGCGGGATTGATTAAAAAATAATTATGGCATCGATAATATAAGATTATATATAACATGGCTATAACAAAATTAGAAAATTTAAATACTTTATTAGCTAATTTAATTGAGCGTTACAAGAAATTAGTATCTGTTTTTGATTTTCCTAAAATGAAAAGAGAAATTGATCAGTTGCGACAAAAAATGAGTGCGCCTGATTTCTGGCAAGACGCTTCTTTGGCTGCTCAGATTAGTCAAAGAGCAGAGAATTTAAACAAGGATTGGGAAAGATGGCAAAAATTAGAACAAGAATTAAAATATTTACAAGAATTAGCTGGATTATTAAAAAATGAGTTTGATGCTGACTTGAGCCAAGAATTTGTTGAGAAATTACAAAATTTCAATCAGGATTTAAATGAGTTAGAGATTATTGCTTTATATCAAGGATCTTATGATGACAGAGCGGCTATTATGACTATTAGTGCTGGCACGGGCGGGGTAGATGCTCAGGACTGGGCACAAATATTAGAGCGCATGTATTTACGTTTTGCAGAAAGACAAAACATGAAGACAGAGATTATTGATCGTGTTGTTGCTAATGAGGCTGGTTTAAAAAATGTGATGATTAAATTTTCTGGTTTGAGAGTTTATGGTAATTTAAAAAGTGAAAATGGTACTCATCGTTTATTGCGTAATTCTCCTTTTAACGCTGATGGTTTACGTCAAACTTCTTTTGCTTCAGTTGAAGTTATCCCTGATATTCCTGCTAGAGAAATAGATGTCAAAGAAGAAGATGTACGCATTGATGTATTTCGTTCTAGCGGTCCAGGAGGCCAGAGTGTTAACACTACTGATTCAGCGGTGCGTTTAGTTCATTTGCCAACAGGCATTACTGTTAGTTGTCAAAGTGAGCGCTCACAACATCAGAATAAAGAGAATGCTTTTGCGATTTTAAGAGCAAAATTAGCTAAATTAGAGTTAGAGAAAAAAGAGGCTGAGGAGAAAAAATTAAAAGGCGAGGTGAAAGCTGATTGGGGACAACAAATTCGTTCTTATTGGCTCTATGGTAATCGCTTGGTAAAAGATCATCGTACAGATTTTTCCAACACAAATGTTGAAGCAGTTTTAGATGGTGATTTACAGGGCTTTATCGCTGCTTATTTACGCTGGTTAAAATAAAATATTATTTGTTTATTTAGTCTTTAGATTCTAGTTAGTGATATATCTTTAAAATAGAGAGATGAAATACTCTCTTTTTTATTATCTAGCTAGTTTTTGGCTGGGGCTTTTTTTACAACAACTTCAAGCGTGGAAATTGAGCTTGGTTTATCTTATCTTAGTTGTTTTGTTGCTTGTTGTCTTTAGATGTTCATCAAGAATGCGGTTTTCACTACTACTTGTTTTCTTTTTTGTTCTTGGTATTTATCGAAGTGGTCAATTTCATCTTGATAAATCTCTAAGTCTTTATTGGCAGCAACAAGTTACTTGGTCTTTTTGGGTTTGCCAAGACCCTGAATTTACTTGGAAAAATCAAAAAATCGTTTTATGTACTTTGTCAGAGTTGGGAGTGGGGAATGATCGCATTGTTGCTTATTTACCTTTATATCCACACTTGCAATATGCTGATATACTTACTATTTCTTGTCGCTTAGAAGCAGTGCCAGTTTTTTCTGATTTTAATTATGCTGCTTATTTAAGTTTAAAAAACATTAGCAGTGTTTGTTCTTGGCCGCGGCTTTTACAAAAACAGCAAAGTAATTTAGGATCATTTTACTTAAAGCAAATTTTTGTATTGCGCAAAAAACTAAGACAAATAATTAATCAGGGTCTACCTGAGCCAGCCGCAGGTCTAGCTAATGCTTTGTTATTGGGTTATAAGCAGAGTTTATCCCCTGTGGTAAAAGAAGATATGCGCAAAGCTGGTCTTAGCCATTTAACGGCCATTTCTGGTGCTCATATTGCGATTATTTTATATTTATTAATTAATTTTTTAATTTTTTTAGCTTTTAAGCGTCAAGCTGCTTGGTGGCTATCTTTATTAATATTACTCTTTTATGTAATTTTAACAGGCTTTCAGACTTCTACGATTCGTGCTTGGTTGATGGGGTTCTTAGCTTTCTATGTTTGGCAACGAGGCAGGGTTTATCAGTTGGGACAAATCTTAGCTTTTGTAGCTGCTTTAATGTTATATCATCAACCATTAATTTGGCGTTATGATGTAGCTTTCCAGCTTTCTTTTGGGGCAATTTTGGGCATTATTATTTTTCAACCCTTATTTTATCAAATCTTTAATTTAAAACATAAGAAAGTATTAATTAAGTTAATTTTAGAAGCTTTATTTTTATCTATCTCAGCTCAATTATTAATTGTTCCTATTTTAGTCAATCAATTTCATAGCATTTCTTTGCTAGCACCAATTAGTAATGTAATGGCTTTTTTTGTCTTAGCGCCTATTATGATTAGTGTTCTAGGGGCTCTGCTTTTATCTTCTTTATTTAGTTTATCTTTATATTTTTGGTGGCCTAGTTATTTATTATTGGAATATTTAATTGCTTTGGCTCATGTAATTGCTAGGTGGTCTTTCGCTTATATAGATAATTTAAAATTTAGCATGATAGATATCATTGTTTATTATTTTATATTAGCTTTGTTTTATTTATTATTGCGTAAAATAAAAACACCTCCTTCTTCCGAAAGAGGTGCTTTATTTCGTTGAGCTAAAATTACTTCTCATTTTTTGCCAGAGTGCGCATGCACTTGACGCAGATCTTCAATTTAATATCACCCACTTTTTTTGTTTGGAGGTTGATATTTTGTCTCTTTAAGGTTTGAATTTTAGAATGAGAGCGGCTTGCACCTTTAGTGGCTCCACGCTTACATAAATCACATCTTTTTGCCATATGCTTTGAGACGGCCGGAATTAATGCACGAAAAAACGGGCTTTTTCGGCGGCCGCTAATTTTTTATAGTTTCAATGTATAAATGGTAGCACATTTTTAAAAATAATCAAGTTGTGCTAGAATATAAGAGTATTAGAAAATAATTTTATAAGCATGTCAGACACAATCATTATTATTTTTCAAATTGTGATTCTTATTTTTGCTGCCGTGATTCATGAATATATGCATGGCTGGATGGCTGATCGTTTAGGCGATCCAACGGCTAGATTAGCCGGACGTTTGAGTTTAAATCCCATAGTTCATTTAGAATGGTTTGGCTCTTTGCTTCTGCCGGGCTTAATGTTAATGTCGGGTATGCCTTTTGCGATTGGCTGGGCTAAGCCAGTGCCATATAATCCTTTAAATTTAAAAGATCATCGTTGGGGTGAAGCGAAAGTGGCAGCAGCAGGTCCTTTAGCTAACTTTTTAGTAGCGGCTATATTTGGTTTATTGCTGAATTTCTTACCCAGCACTGCTTCAGTTTTTGCGGGTTTGTTGGCATTAATTATTTATATTAATTTAATCTTAATGGTCTTCAATCTTATCCCTATTCCTCCTCTAGATGGTTCAAAAATTTTAGCTGCTTTTCTTTCTCCTAATGCTAAAGCACGTTATTTAAGTTTGGAACGTTTTGGTTTTATTTTTGTTATTTTATTTGCCTGGTTAGCCTTTTCTTGGATTCTGCCTTTAGTTGATGCTTTATTCAGACTTTTAACGGGTTTATAAATATCTTATTTGTTCTTGACTTATTTTTTTGATTTTGATAAAGTAAGCGAGTAATAACTCTATCCTGATGGGTCAGGATATTTTGTTATCAAAAGAATATTATTTATTATTAACAAAAAGAAGCGTGTTGCTTTTAACTCGCTCTTTTCAGTCTCGGGTCGAGATGAAATAACCCGAGCTTTTTAAAGCCGAAGCATTATGCCGACTATTAATCAATTAGTAAGAAAACCCCGTAAGCCAAAAAGTAAGCGTAGCACTTCTTTAGCTTTGCATACCAGTTTTGATTCTTTGCATCGCAAAAAGAAAGTGAGTGCGAAAGGAGCTCCTTTTAAGCAAGGTGTTTGTTTAAAGGTGACTACTACCACTCCTAAGAAGCCAAACTCCGCTTTACGTAAGATTGCTCGTGTCCGTTTATCTAATGGCATGGAAGTCACTGCCTATATTCCTGGCATGGGTCACAATTTACAAGAGCACTCAATTGTTTTAGTTAAAGGTGGAAAAACGAAAGATTTGCCAGGTGTGCGTTATAAAGTTGTGCGTGGTGTTTATGATACGGCTGGAGTAGAGGCTCGTCGCCAAGGTCGTAGTTCTTATGGTGCAAAGAAGCCAAAAGCAGAAAAGAGTTAATTTAATTTATCAATTTGATTTATCTGTAAAATAATTAAGAGCGTATCAAATTATAGCTAGTGATACGCCCCAAAAGTCTTATGAGAGGAAAACCAGCCCCAAAAAGAGAGTTAAGCGGGGACAGCAAATATAATGACCAAAACATCACAAAATTAATTAATTATGTGATGAAGGAAGGTAAAAAAAGCGTGGCCGAACGAATTGTCTATGGCTCTTTTCATTTAATTAAAGAGAAGACCAAGCAAGATCCTCGTCATGTTTTTAATAAAGCCATGAAAAGGGTCTCTCCTTTAGTGGAAGTACGCGGTAAAAGAGTTGGTGGCGCAAACTATCAAGTGCCGTTTCAGGTACGTGGAGAACGTCGTTTTTATTTAGGTTGTCAATGGATTATTAACGCCGCTAAGGCTCGTCGTGGTCGCTCTATGGCCGAAAAAATGGCGGCTGAAATCTTAGATGCTTCTAATGGTGAAGGTGCTTCTATTAAGAAGAGGGAAGCAGTTCATAAGATGGCTGAAGCTAATAAGGCTTTTGCTCACTTTTCTCGTTCTCGTTCTAAGTAATAAAGAAAAGAGCAAATATCTATTTTGTTTATATTTAATTAATAAAAATTATTTAAGTTTTAATTTTTTAATAATCACATTCTATGCCTCGTGACTATTCCCTTGATAAAATTAGAAATATTGGCATCATGGCTCACATTGATGCTGGTAAAACCACTTTTACTGAGCGGGTTCTTTTTTATACCGGCAAAAAACATAAAATTGGCGAAACTCATGAAGGTGCCGCTGATATGGATTGGATGGAACAAGAGAAGGAAAGAGGTATTACTATCACCTCAGCTGCTACTACTTGTTTTTGGAAAAATAATAAAATTAACATTATTGACACTCCTGGTCACGTTGATTTTACCGTTGAGGTAGAGCGTTCTTTGCGTGTTTTAGATGGGGCGATTGCTGTATTTGATGGTCAAGCAGGAGTGGAGCCACAATCAGAAACAGTGTGGCGTCAAGCAGATAAATATAAAGTGCCACGTCTTTGTTTTATTAATAAAATGGATAAACTCGGAGCCGATTTTTATATGAGTTTAGATTCCATTAAACAACGTTTAAATTCCAGAGCGGTGGCTATTCAATTACCAATTGGAGCTGAAGATAATTTAAGCGGTGTAATTGATTTATTTGAAAAGAAGGCTTATCAATTTACTGGTAATTTTGGTGAAAATATTGTTGAAATTGAAATGCCAGCCGATATGCCAGAAAAGGTAGAAAAGTTTCGTTCTGAATTAGTAGAAAAAATTGTAGAGTGTGATGAGGCTACCATGGAAAAATATTTAGCTGGTGAAGAAATTAGTATTGCAGAGCTTAAGAAAGCTATGCGCAAGGGAGTTATTAATAATGAAATTTATCCTGTGCTTTGCGGTACGGCTTTGCAAAATATTGGCGTGCAGTTTGCTTTAGATGCTGTTAATGAATACTTACCATCACCTATTGATGTACCGGCTGTAGAGGCAAGTGATGTTAATGATGAAGAGAAAAAAACTCTTATTAAAGCGGATGATGATTCTCCTTTTGTTGGTTTAGCTTTTAAAATTGCAACCGATCCTTTTGTAGGCAAACTATGCTTTGTTCGTGTTTATCAAGGCGTCTTACAATCTGGTTCTTATATCGTTAATAGTTCTACTGGTAATAAAGAGAGAGTTGGACGTTTAGTTCGTATGCACGCTAATCATCGTGAAGAAATTAAAGAAGTGTACGCAGGTGATATTGCTGCTATTATTGGTTTAAAAAATACCACCACTGGTAATACTTTGTGTGCAGAAAATAGTCAATTATTATTAGAGCCTATTACTTTCCCAGAGCCAGTGATTAAAATTGCAGTTGAACCAAAGACAAAGGCTGACCAAGAAAAAATGGGCGTTGCTTTAGCGCGTTTAGCTGAAGAGGATCCGACTTTTAGAGTAGAGACCGATGAAGAAACCAATCAAGTACTGATCTCTGGTATGGGTGAATTACATCTTGATATTATTGTTGATCGCATGAAGAGGGAATTTGGTGTTGAAGCTAACGTTGGCAATCCTCAAGTTTCTTATCGTGAAACCATTACCCAAACTGCTGAAGCGGAACATAAATATGCTAAGCAATCTGGTGGTCGTGGTCAATATGGTCATTGTTGCTTGCGGGTTGAACCAGCTGGTGAAGGCGGTGGTTATGCCTTCTTAGATGAAGTGAAAGGCGGTGTTATTCCTAAAGAGTTTATTCCTGCAATTGAAAAGGGCGTTAAAGAAGGAATGCAAAGTGGTGTAGTGGCTGGTTATCCAATGGTTGATGTGAAAATCGCTGTCTATCATGGTAGTTATCATGAAGTTGATTCCTCAGAAGTTGCCTTTAAAATGGCGGGTATTTTTGCTTTTAAAGAAGCTTGTCAAAAGGCTAAACCTATTTTATTAGAACCAGTGATGAAAGTAGAAGTAACTACTCCTGAAGAATACATGGGTAATGTGATTGGTGATTTAAATTCTAAACGTGGTCAGATTGAAGAAATGATTGATCGTCCTAATAAGATTAAAGCGATTGAAGCTAAAGTACCCTTATCAGAAATGTTTGGCTATTCCACTGCTTTAAGATCAATGTCTCAAGGAAGAGCTAACTATGTAATGGAATTCCATCATTATAGTGAAGTGCCACGTAATATTTTAGAACAAATTAAAGAACGTAGTGGTAAATAGAAATATATGAATTTTGAAAATTCTTTTTCTGAAAACAAAAAAAATATTTTAGAAAAAGAAGAAGAATTAAGTCCGGAGCAGGAATTAAGGGAAAAAGAAAAAGCGTTATTAGATTTTTGTGAAAAGAATAACAATCCAATTGTTATTTTAGAATCAGGCAAAGTAATAGATACAGATTTAAAGTTATCTAAATATTGGCAGAATTTACCCGATATTGATAAAGATATAGCAGAAATGTTATTAATTAGAGCAAATGAATTTTTAAATAGTCCTTTATTTACTGATAGTTTTCATGAAGATCACGGAAAAAGACGTTCTTGGGAAGATAAGTATGCAGAATCGCAGATGTCTCCAGATTTATTAGAATATTATGCTAGCAATCGCTTAAATCTTAACCGCTTAAGCTTGCCATTTTCTTTTAAGGCTTGGTTTGAAACTTTAAATAAAAATGTTGTAGATAATTTGTCGGCAGTAACTTTAAATTCTTTGCAAAAAGAGTTAGATAAATTAACTGTGCAAGACTTACATAAATATGGTCTTGCTAGCGACCAAGAAAAAATTGAAATTGTGAGAAATTTTGAAAATATATTTAAGAAAATTGTAACTTTATTGAGTTCTGACTAATAGCCATAAGGGGGAAGGCTTCAAACATATGCGCAAGCAACTCAAAAAAGCTTTGAAATTAGCTAGAAAGACAAATGATGCCATTATCTTTTTTGATGCTGAAAATCCGGATGATTCTTTCGCTATTATTGATCTTGATCGCTATGAAACTTTAGTTGAGCCTAGAGTTTTAGATGAGAAAAATAGAATATATCAAGCTAATTTGACAGAAGGAGATTTAACTGATAAAATTAATCGCGAAATCTCCGACTGGAAAAATACTGAACAGGCGGAATATTTGGCTGAAGAAAGCAAAGATAATCCACGATGGCAAATTCCTCCTCATATTAAGAATAAAGCTGAAAAAGTAGAAGATGCATCAGTAACTGAAGATTTAAAAAATAAAGAAAATAAATAATTTTTATTTATAATTTAATTAATTAATTTCACGGCTGGTTTCCTCTAATAGGAAAGAAACCCCTTTTTCGGGGGCCGTAAGCATAAAAACATGGCAGAAACATTTGAACGCACTAAGCCCCATGTTAACGTTGGTACTATTGGCCACGTTGACCATGGGAAAACTACTTTAACCGCCGCTATGTTAGCGGTATTCGGCGCTCAGGGCTTAAACGCTTCTAAAAAGGGTGTCGGAGAAATTGATGCTGCGCCTGAAGAAAAAGAGCGTGGTATCACTATTGCTACTGCTCACGTTGAATATGAGTCAGCAGCTCGTCATTATGCACACGTTGATTGTCCGGGTCACGCTGATTATGTAAAAAACATGATCACTGGCGCTGCTCAGATGGACGGTGCTATTTTAGTAGTGTCCGCTACTGATGGTCCTATGCCTCAGACTCGTGAACACATCTTATTGGCTCGTCAAGTTGGCGTACCTCACATTGTTGTTTTCTTAAACAAGTGTGATATGGTTGAGGACCAAGAATTAATTGACCTAGTAGAAGAAGAAGTTCGTGATCTTTTAAAGAAATATGAATTCCCTGGAGATACTACTCCAATTATTCGTGGTAGCGCTTTAAAGGCTTTAGAAAATCCAGCTGGCCCAGATGCAGCTCCAATTATGGAACTGATGAAACAGTTAGATGAATTTATTCCAGCTCCTGTTCGCGATATCGATCATGAATTCTTAATGCCGATTGAAGACATCTTTTCTATTGAAGGTCGTGGCACCGTTGTTACCGGTCGTATTGAACGTGGTGTAATTAACGTTGGTGATGAGGTAGAAATTGTTGGTTTAACCGAAACTAAGAAAACTACTATTACTGGCGTAGAAATGTTTAACAAATCTTTACAACGTGGTGAAGCTGGTGATAATGCTGGTTTATTATTACGTGGTACCAAAAAGAATGAAGTTGAACGCGGTCAAGTTTTATGTAAACCTGGCACCATTACTCCTCATACTGAATTTGAAGCTCAGATTTATGTTCTATCTAAAGATGAAGGTGGTCGTCATAAACCATTCTTTAAAGGTTATAAACCTCAGTTCTATATCCGCACAACTGATGTAACTGGTGAGGTAGAATTACCAGCTGGTACTGAAATGGTTATGCCTGGAGATACTGTTAACATTAATGTTAAATTAATTTCTCCAGTAGCTTTAGAAGAAAAGCAACGCTTTGCTATCCGCGAAGGTGGACGCACAGTGGGTGCTGGTACTGTAGTTAAAATTATCAAGTAAGTTAACACTTTAGTCTGCTCTTATTTAAGGGCAGACTGCTAGTGTTTATTTATTAATTAAAACATAAGTGTATATTTTCTATGTCCGAACCTAAGAAAGAAGAGAAGGATTACAAACAGAGAATCCGCATTAAGATCAAAGCTTTTGATCACAAGATTATTGATCAGTCCACTAAAACTATTGTGGATACGATTGAGCGTAGCGATGCTAGTTTTTTTGGTCCCATTCCATTACCGACCGAAAAGAAAAAATATACCGTTAATCGTTCTACTTTCGTGCATAAAGATGCGCGTGATCAATATGAAATGCGCATTCATAAGCGTATTATTGATATTGTAGATCCAACTGCTACTACTATTGAAAACCTGACAAATTTAAATTTACCAGCAGGGGTTGACGTGGAAATAAAAATGCAGTAAAATACAATCAAATAAATTCTAAGGCTGCTTAGTGATTTTCCAGTAACTCTCATCTATGTTTGATGAGAAAGTGCTGGCCGATAAATAAGCCGCATTTAAGGAGAAAACAGCAAGAAAATAATAAAAAATTGAGTTTTCAGTCGCATCTGGCAATTTTAGATTTTGTTTTCAAGCTGGTAATAAACCAGTTTTTTGTTTTAAAAATATGAAATTCATTCTAGGAAAAAAAATGCCGATGACCCAGATTTGGGACAATGATCAAGTAATAGCTGTTACTCCGGTTTTAGCTGGTCCTTGTGTTATTACTCAGATAAAAACTAAGCAGACTGATAATTATTCAGCTTTGCAATTAGCATATGGTAATCGTAAGGCCAAAAATTTAAAAAAACCACAAAGAGCAAAATATGAAAAGTTAGGTCTTGCTCCGATGCATGTGCGTGAATTCAGACTAGAGAATGATATGGATGTAAAAGCTGGTGATTTGATTACTGTTGAATCTTTTACAGCTGGTGATTTAGTTCAAGTCAGTGGCACTTCTAAGGGTCGTGGTTTTCAAGGTGTTGTGAAACGTCATGGTTTTCAAGGTGGACGTAAAAGTCATGGTAATAAAGATCAATTACGTATGCCTGGTTCTATTGGCGCCAAAGGCCCTGCTCACGTTTTTAAAGGAATGCGCATGGCTGGACGTATGGGCAATGAAAGAGTAAGTATCCAGAATTTAAAAGTAGTTTCAGTTGATTTAGAAAATAATATTATTTATATTCAAGGTGCAGTTCCTGGTTCAATTGATGCTTTATTGGAAATTAAAGGACGTGGTGAATTAGTGATTAAAGCTGCTAAGTCTGAAAAGGAAGCTGTCGCCACAGAACAATCTGTTGCTGAAGATATTAAGGAAGAGAATAAAGAAGTGGAAGAAATAAAAACAGAAGCAGTAAAGGAAGAAGTAAAAACAGAAGAAGTAAAAACAGAAGAAAAGGCAGAAGAGAAGAAAGAAAATACTGAAGACCTTAAGCAAGATTAATCAATTATATTCGGTCACATAATATATATGTCTATTAAAGTTAAAGTTTACAATCAAAGTGCTACTGCTGTTAAAGATTTAGAATTAGCTAAAGAAATTTTTGCTGTTAAAGCTAATGCTGATTTATTACATCAAGCAGTAGTTGCGCAACAAGCTAACGAAAGACAGGTTTTAGCTCACACTAAAGATCGTAGTGAAGTAAGAGGTGGTGGTAAGAAGCCTTGGAAGCAAAAAGGTACTGGTCGGGCTCGTGTTGGTTCCAGTCGTTCTCCTATTTGGGTCGGCGGTGGCGTTACCTTTGGTCCTACTAAAGATCGTAATTTTAGCAAGAAATTGAATAAAAAAATGAAACAGAAAGCTATTATGATGGCTTTATCAGATAAATTAGCTCAATCCAGTTTAATTGTTTTAGAAAACTTAGAAATGAAAGAATTTAAAACCAAGGATTTTAATAGCATGCTAAAAGCTTTTGAAAAAGAATTATTACCAGTACGTCGTAATTTATTGATTGTAAACGGTGCTAAGAATGACAAAGCATTCTATTCTGGTCGTAATTTAAAAGGTGTAGATATTATTAATCCAGAAAATATTAATATTGTTGATCTATTATCTCATCGTCAAGTAATGATGACTGAGGAGGGAATTAAGGCTTTAGAAAAAAATTACGGAAAAAAATAAGTTAATTGTACCAGCCTTATAGGCTGTTAGTATAGTAAAAATATGGCTTTATTTGGAGCAAAAAAAACTCAAGACAATCAAGACGAGCAAAGCGATAAAAAGCAGGATTCTCAGGCAAAAACCGTTAAGAAAGCAGTAAAAAAAGAAAATCCTAGCCTTGATAATACCGAAAAGAGCATGAAGGATTTATATGCAGAAGAGGCGACTAAAAAAACAGGACGTAGCAAAAAAAATACTTCTACTTCTAATTTTGATGGCGCTTTTAGAACTTTAGTAAAGCCTTTAGTAACTGAAAAGGCTACCGAATTAAGTGCTCAGAATAAATATGCTTTCGTAGTTAATACCGTGGCTAATAAAATTGAAGTAGCTAAAGCTGTCTATGCTGTTTATGGAGTAAAACCACTTAATGTTAATATTATTTCCATGAAAGGTAAAACTTTGACTCGAGGTCGCATTAAAGGCAAGAGAAAGGACTGGAAAAAAGCTATCGTTACTTTAAAGAAGGGCGAGAGTATCAAAATTTACGAAGGCGTCTAATTTTTAATCATCAAGTAATCCACTAATATGGGTATCAAAAAAGTACAAGCTAATACTCCCGGCCGACGTCATGCTACTTTTGACGATTTTGCCGATATCACTAAGACTATTCCAGAAAAAAAATTGATTGTTATTAAGAAAAAAAATAGCGGTCGCAATAGTCAAGGTAAAATTACCGTTCGTCATCGTGGTGGCGGTTCTAAACGCTATATCAGAATGGTTGATTTTAAGCGTGATAAATTTGATATTCCAGCCACTGTAACAGCCATTGAATATGATCCAAATCGTGGTGCTCGTTTAGCTCTTTTAACTTACGCTGATGGCGAAAAAAGATATATTATTGCTCCCGTGGCTTTGGCAGTAGGTGATAAAGTTTTAAGTTCCAAAGAATTAATTGATATTAAGGTTGGCAATGCTTTACCTTTAGCTCATATTCCAGCTGGCGTGGCAATTAGTAGTGTTGAATTAGAGCCAGGTCAAGGTGCCAAAATTGCTCGTGGCGCTGGTAATGCCGTCTTTGTGATGGGCGTGGAAGGTAAGTATGCTCAAGTTAAAATGCCAAGCGGTGAGATTCGTTTAGTGAAAAAAGAGGCTTTATGTACAGTTGGTCAAGCTAGTAATCCAGATAAACGTCATATTTCTTTAGGTAAAGCCGGGCGTAGTCGTCATTTAGGTATTCGTCCTACTGTACGTGGTACCGCTATGAATCCAGTTGATCATCCTCATGGTGGTGGTGAAGGTAAACAATCTATTGGTTTACGTCATCCTAAGACTAAGTGGGGCAAACCAGCCTTAGGTGTCAAGACAAGACGCAAACATCCGTCTACTAAATTAATCATTAAGCGTCGCGGTAAGAAGAAATAATTTATAAAAGCATATGTCAAGAAGTTTAAAAAAAGGACCTTACGTTAATCAACGCATTTTAAAGAAAATTTTAGATTTAAAGCCAGGCGATAAGACGGTGATTAAAGTATGGGATCGAGCTTGTACAATTGTGCCAGAAATGGTTGGACATACAATTGGTGTTCACAATGGCAAACAACATCTGCCTGTTTATATTGTTGAAAACATGGTCGGTCATCGTTTAGGTGAATTCGCTATGACCAAGAAATTTGTTTCTCATGGTGGTAAGATGGCCAAGACTCAAGCTAAGGGTGGTAAATAATAAAGCGGGCTAATAGATTTTAATCTTTAGCGGCATGTAAACCTTATGGAAATTAAAGCAAGTTTAAATCATTTAAGAATGTCTCCTCGCAAAGCGCGTTTAGTGTTAGACGTGGTGCGCAAATTACCAGTTGATAAGGCCTTGGAACAATTGCAATTTATTCATAAATTAGCAGCTGATCCTATTAAAAAATTAATTGAATCTGGTATTGCGAACGCAGAACATAATTTTAATTTAGACAGAAATAATCTTTTTATTAAAGAAATAAAGGCGGATGAGGGCATGACTTTAAAACGTTGGATGCCTCGTGCTCATGGCAGAGCGACTGTACTGCGTAAAAGATCTTGTCATATTCATCTAGTTTTAGCAGAAATTGTTGAAAGCGGTAAAAAGGAAGCCCGTAAGAGTAAATTAGAAGCTCCTTTAAAGCTGGAAGAGGTTGTAGCTGAGGCAGAAAAGAAGAGTGGTACTAAAAAATCTACAAAAAGTAATACAGACACTAAAGCTAAGGCCGATACTAAATCAAGTAAAGGTTTTACCACTAAGGTTTTCAATCGTAAAGCTGGTAGTAAATAATTCATAAGAAAATAAACGCATCCTCAATAGTATGGGAAAAAAAGTAAATCCAAAAGTAATGCGCTTAGGCGTTACCAAAACTTGGCCTTCAATCTGGTTCGAAAGTGGTCAGAATTATATTAAGAATATTCAGCAAGATATCGCCATTCGTAAACATCTTATTAAAACCATGCGCGAAGCTGGTATTGATAAGGTGGAAATTATCAGAAGCCTGAGTAAGATTAGCATTGATATCTGGACCGCTAAACCCGGTATAATTATTGGTCGTGGTGGCACGGGCGTGGAAGAATTAAAGAAGAAATTACATGATGAGTTTTTGCGCAATTTCCGCATGGGTGATATTAATTTAAATATTAAAGAAGTTAGTCGTCCCCAATTAAGTGCCCAGATTGCTGTGCAAAGCGCAATTATGGATTTAGAAAAAAGAGTGCCTTTTCGTAAAGTGATGAAGCAATTAATTGGTAGAGTGGAAAGAGGGGGC
Organism: Patescibacteria group bacterium; assembly: GCA_034002925.1. Classification (GTDB taxonomy): domain Bacteria; phylum Patescibacteriota; class Patescibacteriia; order Patescibacteriales; family UBA12465. The sequence goes on from JAVEZP010000004.1 coordinate 76,265, forward strand.
GCTTTAGGGGTGAAGGTGTCAGTCAGTGGTCGTTTAAACGGCGCAGAAATTGCTCGTACTGAAAAATTAGTATCTGGCAAAGTGCCTTTACAAACTTTAAGAGCTGATATTGATTATGCTCGTGGAGCCGCTCAGACTACCTATGGCACCATTGGAATTAAAGTTTGGATTTATAAAGGAGAGGTTTTTGAAAAAGATCAAGATAATAAAGGTGAATTAATTACCGCTTAATCAAAATAAGATTTTTATACTGATATGTTAATGCCTAAGAAAACTAAATATCGTAAAGATCATAAACGTCGTCGAGGCGGAGTGGCTACGAGAATGACTAAAGTGAGTTTTGGTAGCGTGGGTTTAAAAGCCACTACTGCTCATTGGGTAACTTCTCGTCAGATTGAATCTGCTCGTCGTGTTCTAACTCGCTATACCAAGAAAACTGGTAAATTGTGGATTAGAATTTTTCCTGACAAACCAGTCACCAATCATGGTGGAGAAATGCCCATGGGTAAAGGTAAGGGTGCAGTTGATCATTACGTAGCGATTGTTAAACCAGGTACAGTTATGTTCGAAATGGAAGGCGTAGATTTTAAAACAGCTAGTGAAGCGATGATTTTAGCTGCTCATAAATTACCTGTTAAATGTAAGGTGGTGGGCAAATAATTCCATCAGTTAAATTATCAAAAAATATGGAAATGAAAGAATTACAAAGCAAAAACCCAGCTGATTTACAAAAGCTTTTGGCCCAATATCGTGAAGATTTAAGGGAAATGCGTTTTAAAGATTCTAATCGTCAATTAAAAAATGTTCGGGAAATCAGGAAAGTGAAAGCGATTGTTGCTAGAATCCTGACTATTTTAAATAGCCAAGCTTAATTAAAAAATTATGCCAGCAAAAAAAACAGTTGAGGCTCATGAGCCAACAACAGAAAAAATCAATAAAAAATTTCAAGGCGTCGTCGTTGGTATTAAAAATGACAAAACTGTTCTTGTTAGAGTTGAAACCGTTAAATTAAACAAGAAATATAAGAAACGCTATACGGTTAGTCGTAATTATCAAGTTCATGATGAAAAGAATAGTTGCCAAGAAGGAGATAAGGTTATTTTTATTGAATGTCGCCCCTTAAGTAAAACTAAGCGTTGGCGCTTAATTGAGAACTAAAGCCGCTCTAACCTTTGCCTGATTCAAGGTAAAGGTGAGCATTATTGCTATGATTCAAGTACAGACAAGATTAAAAGCTGCCGATAATTCCGGCGCTAAAGAAATTCAGTGCATTCGTGTGCTGGGTGGTTATCGTAAACGCTATGCTCGCGTTGGTGATGTTATTGTGGGCACAGTGAAACAAGCTGCTCCTCACGCTGCCGTGAAAAAGAGTGATGTGGTAAGAGCGGTGATTGTGCGTACCAGTAAAGAAATTCGTCGTACTGACGGTAGTTACTTACGTTTTGATGATAACGCTTGTGTAGTTTTAGTTGATAAAGAAAAGAAGGATCCTAAAGGTACTCGTATTTTTGGTCCAGTCGCCCGCGAAGTGCGTCGTGCTGGTTTTGCCAAAATTGCCTCTTTGGCACCTGAAGTTTTATAATCCATATTTCGTTTATATGAATATTAAGAAAAATGACACAGTTAAAATGCTAGGCGGTAAAGATCGCGGCAAAAGCGGAAAAGTTTTGCAGGTTCTGCCAAAAGATCATCGCTTAAGCGTTGAAGGTTTAAATCTCTTGGTAAAACACATGCGTCCTAATCGTGATGGTGAAAAAGGACAGAGAATTGAGTTTCCAGCTTTTGTTGAGGCCTCCAATGTCGCTTTAATTTGCCCTTCTTGTAATCGTCAGACTAGAGTTGGCTATAAGGTAGTCAGTGGTGAAAAAGGTTCAAAAAAATATCGGTTTTGCAAAAAATGCCAAGCCGTGATTGAATAATCCAAATTTATGCGTTTAAAAGAAAAATATCAAAAAGAAATAGTGCCTCAGCTAAAAGAAAAATTTTCTTATAGCAATGTGAGTTTAGTGCCAAAATTACAAAAGGTTGTTATTAATATTGGTTTTGGTAAAATCGCTAAAGAGAAAGAAAAAATTGCCGCTATTGAACAAATTTTGATTAAAATTAGTGGTCAAAAACCAATTATGACCAAAGCTAAAAAATCAATTTCTGCTTTTAAGGTGAGAGAAGGTATGGTAATTGGTGCAGTAGCTACTTTACGTGGTGAGAGAATGTATGACTTTGTTGATAAATTAGTAAATATTGCTTTTCCTCGTGTTCGTGACTTCCGTGGGATTAGCGATAAAGGAGTTGATCGCAGTGGTAATATGACAGTTGGCTTTAAGGACTATTCTTGTTTTCCAGAATTAAGTGCCGCTGATTTGGATAATATTCATGGCTTAGAAGTTTGTTTAAATACTAATGCAAAAAATCGCGAGGAAGGCTTAGCTCTTTTTTCTGCTTTCGGCTTTCCCTTTAAAAAGAAAGAAAAATAATTAATATCATATATGGCAAGAACAGCTCTTATTGTAAAAGCAAAACGCAAACCAAAATTTTCCACACGAAAAATTAATCGTTGTTGGCGTTGTGGTCGCAATCATGGTTATATGCGTGACTTCGGCCTTTGCCGTATCTGTTTTAGAGAATTAGCTGATAACGGTGATTTGCCGGGTATTAAGAAATCTAGCTGGTAATTTCCGGCCTCACATTATCTAAATTTAGTATAATAATATGACAGATCCAATCGCAGACATGTTTACAAGAATCCGTAACGCCTCTATGGTCAAAAAGGCTGAGGTGTTAATGCCGATGAGTAAAATAAAACACGAAATTGCCAAAATTCTTGAAAAAGAAGGTTGGATTAATCGTGTCGAAATAGTGACCGGTGGTTTAAATACTCGTCGCCATCAATTTGATCAGTTAAAGCTTGTTTTAAAATATCAAAAAAACGGCAAACCTTTTATTAACGCGATTAATCGGGTAAGTAAATCAGGTGCTCGTGTTTATGTCAGTAAAGACAATATGCCAGTGGTATTAAATAATTTTGGTATTGCTATTATCTCCACCTCCACTGGTTTAATGACTAATAAAGAGGCACGTCGCCAAAATATTGGCGGGGAAGTGCTTGGAGAAGTGTATTAATAATTTCGCGGCTCAGTCTTTTTGTCTGATTCGTCATCTAACATATGTCTCGTTTAGGAAAATTACCAATTCAACTCCCGACTGGCGTTAGCGCTCAGTTTAAAGATGGCCTTCTTCATGTAAAGGGTCCAAAAGGGGAATTATCAAGAGAAATAAAAGCTCCAGCTATAGTTACTATTGAAGAGCAGGAAATAAAAATTAGCGTTGATCCTGAGGCTAAAGATGCTAGCGCTTATTGGGGTTTATATCGCGCTTTAGCCAAAAACATGGTGATTGGCGTGAGTGAAGCTTTTACTAAAAAATTAGAAATCAATGGTGTTGGTTACAGAGCCAATGTCAGCGGCAAAAAATTAAATTTAAGTTTAGGTTATTCTCATCCCATTGAATTTGAATTACCAGCCGAAGTGACCGCAGTCGTAGAGGGTAATACTATTACTTTAGCTAGTATTAATAATGAAATTTTAGGCAACACTGCTCATAAGATTCGTGCTCTGCGTAAACCAGAACCATATAAAGGCAAAGGTGTTAAATATTCTGACGAAACTATTCGTCGCAAAGCTGGTAAAACGGCCGCTAAGAAATAAAGCCATTTTTATCTAAATTATATGATGAACAAAGTTAAAAAAAATAAAGCTCGAGAAGAGAGAAGACAGGCTAGAGTTAGGGCAAAAATTAGTGGTACTGCTACTCGTCCTCGTTTAAATGTGTTTCGTTCTAATCGGGGCATGTATTTACAGTTAATTGACGATCAAACTTCTAAGACTTTAGTGAGTGCTCACGTTAAAGAATTAAAAGATAAGAAATTGACTAAAACAGAGGCAGCCGTCGCTTTAGGTGTTTTATTGGCGGAAAAAGCAATAGCTGCTAATATTAAAGAAGTTGTATTTGATCGCAGTTCATATCGCTATCATGGTCGCGTTAAAGCGGTAGCTGATAGTGCTCGTGAAAAAGGCTTAGTTTTTTAAGTTATTTATATTAAGATTTCAAATATGGTAGAAGATAACAAAAAAGTAGAAACTGGCGCTAGTGACCAAGAGGCCGCTAACGTTGTTGCTCAAAGTGTTTACGGTGAAAAAAAACGTCCAAAAGGTGGCAAAGGACCAAGACGTGATAACCGTGGACGTGATGAACGTCGTGATGAATTTGAGCAACGTATTTTAGAAGTGGCTCGTGTGACTCGTGTTATGGCTGGTGGTAAGCGTATGAATTTCCGAGCTTGTGTTGCCATTGGTGATCGCAAGAACGGTATTGCTGTGGCTTTGGGTAAAGGCGCTGATGTGACTATGGCTGTTAATAAAGCAGTTAATCGTGCTAAAAAGAACATTATCAAAGTGCCGGTAGTAAACGATACCATTCCTCATGCGATCGAGCATAAATTAGGAGCTGCTAAAATTGTTTTTAAACCAGCTAAGCAAGGTAAAGGTGTTATGGCCGGAGGGGTAGTGAGAGCTATTTTAGAATTAGCAGGTATTAAGAATGTGAGTAGTAAAATTTTAGGTACTAATAGTAAAATTAATAATGCCCGTTGTGCGATTGCGGCTTTAGCGAGTTTGCGTCCAGTGCCAACTAAAGAAAAAAAGAACAACCCTAAAGTAGAAGTAGTATCTGAAAAAAAATTAGTTAAAAAAGCAGTTAAAAAGACTGAAGATAAAAAATAAGGATTTATTAAATTAAGATATCTATGCTGTCATTGAATAACATTAAGCGCTCTACTGGCGCCACTAAAAACAGAAAAAGAGTTGGCCGCGGCAACGCTTCCGGACATGGCACTTATAGTACCCGTGGTTTAAAAGGGCAGAAGTCTCGTTCGGGCGTCAGCAATCTTAAGCGTTTGGGTATGCGTAAGCAATTATTGCAAACGCCAAAAGTAAGAGGCTTTAAATCATTGAAACCTAAAAACCAAATTGTTTCCATTTCTGCTCTTAATACTAATTTCAAAGATGGCGATACTATTAATCCAGAAGTATTATTTGCCAAAGATTTAATTAAGAGTGTTAATAAGCCAGTTAAGGTTTTAGGTAAAGAAAAGCTAACTCTAAAACTTAAATTTGAAAAAGTGCAAATGAGCGCTTCTTTACAAAAGCAACTTGCCGCTTAGGCTTTTGCTTTTTTTGAATTTATCAATTTAGTTCTATGATAGACAGAATCAAACAAATTTGGAAAATTAAGGATTTACGTAATAGCATCTTGTTTGTCTTGGTGATGTTAGCTATTTTTCGCTTAGCTGCTCATATTCCAGTGCCGGGTGTTGATGCGGCCGCTTTAAAGAGTCTGTTTGCTTCTAATCAAATCTTGGGTTTAATGAATATCTTTTCTGGCGGTGGCATGGAAAACTTTTCTATTGTCATGATGGGTATTGCTCCTTATATTACCGCTTCTATTATTTTTCAGTTGTTAGGGATGATTATTCCTAGTATTGAAGAAATGCAAAAAGAAGAGAGTGGACGTCAGAAAATCAATATGTGGACTCGTTATGCCACTGTGCCTTTAGCGGCGATGCAGGCCTATGGCATGATTACCCTTTTACAACGTTCTAGCCAGGGCATTTTAGGCGATATCAGTCCTTTCAATTTCTTTACTATCATTTTAACTATTACCGCTGGAACTGTCTTCTTGATGTGGATTGGTGAGTTAATTTCAGAGAAGAAAATTGGTAATGGTATTTCTCTGTTAATCTTTGCTGGTATCGTAGCGGCTGTGCCTAGACAAATTCAACAGATTGCTTTAAGTTTTGATCAAATCCAACTTTTTACTCTAATTGGTTTTGCTGTGATTGCCGTTTTAACAGTGATTGGTGTAGTTATTATCAATGAGGGTCAACGTAATATTCCGGTTCAATATGCTCGTCAGATTCGCGGACAGAGAGCCTTTGGTGGTTCTAGTACTCATTTACCTTTAAGGGTTAATATGGCTGGAGTGATTCCAATTATTTTTGCAATTTCTGTAGTGTTATTTCCACCGATGATTGCTCAATTTTTTATTCACGCTCGTTCAGCTTGGTTAGCTTCTTTCGCGACTAAAGTCATTGAAATCTTTAACAATCAATTAATTTACGGAGTAATTTATTTCGTTTTAGTATTTGCATTTACTTTTTTCTATACAGAAGTTGTTTTCCATCCAGATCGTATTTCTGAAAATTTACAAAAACAAGGAGGTTTTATTCCTGGTATTCGTCCTGGTAAACCAACTGCTGATTATCTTTCTTATACTGCTCATCGCATTATCTTCTTCGGCGCTTTATTCTTAGCTATTATTGCTATTTTGCCGCTTATCATGAGCTATTTTAGCGGCTATCAATCATTAGCGATTGGTGGTACTAGTTTGTTAATCGTGGTATCAGTGGTAATTGAAATGGTGAAACAAATTGAAGCTCAGCTCACTATGAGAGATTACGACGGTCTTTAGAGGGAATTTGTTATATTGATGATAATAAAAATGTAGCTTCTGGCTACATTTTTGTGTTATAATAGGCTTAATAGTGGAAATAAGTAAATAATTAGGATAAAGGGCTTGAGCAGATTATCACTTCCTTAAACTACAAAAACTGAATTACGCTAATATTTAAGGTATTTTTCGTATTATTCAATCTATTCCGGTAAACTGGTCGAATTCGACCAGTTTAAAAATGAAGCTGAGGCTAATTCATTTGTGTTGCCACCACAAAAATAGATAGAGAAAACTGATTATTTTCACTAAATAAAAAACATTAACTATATGCAATTAGAAGATTTTTTAGAGTCTGTTAAAGACATGCCTAGCTATCGACTAGAGCGAGAATTAAATTCTTTGGTGAGACAAAATTATCGTTTTAAAAATCTCAGCTCTGAGAATAGAGAAATAGTTTTAGATTTAGTTAAGAAATATAAGGATAAGATTCGTCGAGGTTTGGGCATCTCCGAATATTTAATCAATAAAGAAATGTATCGCCTTCATCAAAAAAGAGATGAAGATGATTTAACTAGAAGAGATAAGGATCAAATTAGAATGATTTTAGAAAGTTTTAAAAAATAGTTATGAATTTAATTAAAAATAAAGAAGAAATAAAAGCCATAAGAGAGGGTGGCAAAATCTTAGCTTCCATTTTAGATAAGTTGAGCGCTTTAGTGAAGCCAGGTGTTAATACGGCTGATTTAGAAGCGCTTATGTTAGATTTAGTGGATCAGGCAGGTGGACGTCCAGCGTTTAAAGACTATCCTATGGGTGGTGGTATTTTGTTTCCTTCGGCAATTTGCGCCTCTATTAACGATGAAGTGGTGCATGGCTCCGCTATTCCGGGACGTATTTTAAAAGCAGGAGATATTATTGATTTAGATATTGGCATGGAGTGGCCGATTAGACAAGATATCAGAGATAAATATAATTTAGTGACTAATCCTCATTCAGAACTAGGAGGTTTTTATACCGATATGTGTCGCACTCTGCCAGTCGGAGCAATTAGCTCTGAAGCTAAGAGATTAATTAGGGTTACTAAAGAATGTTTAAATATTGGTATTAAAGTAGCTAAGGCAGGGGCAACTTTAAATGATATTGGCACTGCTATTCAAAAACATGCTGAAGCGGCTGGTTATGGAGTGGTGCGTGATTTGGTTGGTCATGGAGTGGGTTATAAGGCTCATGAAGAGCCTGATGTCTATCATTATGCTATTAATCCTAATTCTCCAGATAATCTTATTTTACAAGAGGGAATGGTTATTTGTATTGAGCCAATGATCAATCAGGGCAGCCATAGAGTGAAAATAGCTGATAATGGTTATGCTATTATTACGGCTGATGCTTCTTTGAGTGCTCACTTTGAACATACCTTAGCTATTACTAAAAATGGGGCTGATATTTTAACGGCTAAATAATATGTCTACTTTAAACATGAAAAATTATCTTGGTATTGATTGGGGTGAAAAAAGAATCGGTTTAGCCTTAGCTGATGGTGAAACTAAATTAGCCCTACCTTTTTGCACAGTCTCGGATTTAAATGCATTAATAAAGCTTGTAATAAAGGAAAATGTTGATGTTTTAGTGATTGGTAATCCGCAAAAAATGAGTGGAGCTGAAGCTGATAATCCCGGATTTTTAAACTTTCTTGATAGATTAAAACAATCAGTTGATAAAGAGGTGGTGGTAATAGATGAGCGTTTATCTAGCAAAGCAGCGGATGCTTTAACGGGAGGAAAAAAAGATAAAGCGAGTCGTGATGAAATTGCGGCAGCTTTAATTTTGCAATCTTATCTTGATCAACAAGTTTAATTTATGGACTCTACTTTTCCCAGCAAAGCCATTATTTTACAAAGACAAGCGTGGCGCGAGGCTGACCGCCTCGTTTCTGTTTATACGCCTGAATTTGGGCGTTTGTTTTTAGTGGCTCGGGGAGCGAGAAAATTAAATTCTAAATTAGCCGCTCATTTAGAACCCTTAAGTATATCTCAATTATTAATCATTAAAGGCAGGGGACAAAATTATGTAGCTTCGGCGGTGATAGACAAAGCTTTGTTAAATATCAAGTCAGATTTAAATAAATTGTATTTTGCCGGACAAGCTCTCGCTTTTTTTAATAGTTTAGTTAAAACAGGAGAAAAGGATTTAGAATTATTTAATTATTTAGAGAAGTGGTTAATTAGTTTGGATCAGGCTCAATATCAAGGATCTTTTAATAAAGATGAGGGGCGGTTTCGCTTGGCCTTGTTCTATTGGCGAGTCTTGTCTTTTTTAGGTTATGGACTTTCATTAGATAGTTGTGTAGCTTGTCAAAAACAGATTATGAAAGGGGGTAATAATAAGTTAAATTTTGTCCAAGGTGGTCTTTTGTGTCCAATTTGTCAGGCTAACATTAAAGAAAATAATTATCAAAGTTCATACTCGGTCTCCGATAATTGTATTAAATGGCTGCGCTATTTAAACAGAGAAGTGGAACCTAATTTAAAAGCTATAAAAATATCTCATAAATTATTGAAAGAATGGGAGTATTTACATGAAAAGAGAATGACTTGGCTTGACTTATAA
>JAVEZP010000005.1:0-62785 GCA_034002925.1 Patescibacteria group bacterium
ATGAAGGGAATAATAGATGGGAAAACAAAAAAAGGCTAAAAAGCCTTATTTTATGTATATTAATACTTCGCATAATGTATATTAATACACCCTTTAATTTATTTCATTACTAACTATTAGCATTCAATTAGCAACTAATATATTACCAATCCCAATAAATTTATTTCCGGATAAAACATAAGCAGTATTTTTATAATTAATAAAAATACGCCCACACTAATTAAAGAAAATAAAAATACCGCTAAAGAAAACAAAATTTTAAAAGTTTTTTCCATATATAAATAATTATTTAAAATAAATTAAATCGCCAAAGCGCAAATCAATATACTCAAGCTGTAAAAACTCATCATCGCTTTGTTCTTGGCGAATAATAATAAGTTTATTAACTTGCTTTAATAAATCTTCTTTCGTGTTAAAAATAATATTAGGACCATTAGCTAAGTCCATAATCAAACTATTACGCTCATTACTTAAAATAAATCTAGCAGGAGCTAAGTCTTGATGACTAAGAAGAGTTTCAAAAAGTTCAATTAAGGCATTAAAATATTGTTGATCCAAATCTAGGCAGTTATTCGGGTTAAGATATTCTATTTCTAACTCACTTTCTAAAATTGGATATTTAGAAAAGGCTTCATCATTTATAATAGCTTCATTGATTAAGCAACCTTGATTATCGCTAAAAATATTAATATTTTGTTGACGCCAAATAAAAGCTAAATTTCTTTCTCTTATTTCCAATTTAATTGTTTTGGGAAACCTCTTAAACACCCGCACCTCTTCAAAACGAAATTCTTGATTAAGGACTTGGCGCAAATCTTCCACATTAAAAAAGATCAAATTATTTTCTGGAAAAATTAAAAAATGCTTTTTATTAGTTTGAGTTTTAACTAAGTCTCTAATCAATTCTACTTTAGTCCTTTCTAAGCCTTCTATATCAATATTTTTAATTTTAAAAAAAGATGAAAAAGCTACAAAATATATTAATAATCCCAAAATAACACCACTTAAAATTAAAAATAAATATATTTTTAAGCGACTATTATTTTTGCGCATTTTTTTCTTCTGTCGTGCACGAAAAAAGGGATTATTTAAGACTTTGTGTTGATAATCCTTGCGAATTTTCTTCCGATGCTTCCCTGTTGTATGATATTTTGTTCTCTCTCTAATCATCATAAATTATATTATTTGTCAATAATAGTTCTTCTAATATTAGCCTGTAGTTTGACTAATACCTCATAAGGTATTGTTCCTTCTAAGGCCGCTAATGAGGCAATGGAATTACATTGCAACTGATTAGGTGAAATTAATTCTACTTCCCTGCCTACATAATTTTCTGTGCTATTTCCTAAAGACAAGCAAGTCATATTCATACAAACATTACCAGCGATTTTATAATATTTATCAGCTATTTTAAATTGTGCTTGATTAGAAAGACGACGATCAAGACCTTCGTAATAACCAAAAGGAATAACTGCTATGTTCATTGGTTTTTTAGCTTTAAAAGTATAATTATAAGACACTCCTTCATCTGTATTTAAAGACTGCTGAGAAATAACCTTGCTATACAAAGCAAGAGCCGCTTGTAATTTGGATGCCACTTTAAAACGAGGATGAGATTTAGGTAAGGGATTATAACCATAACAAGCTAAGCCAGGACGAAAAGCATTTAAACGTGGGTGCTTCACACTAAAAGCACCCGCGCTATTTGCTAAGTGAACATATTCAAATTTTAAGCCCTGACTTTCAAAAAAATCTAAGGCTGATAAAAATTGCTTTAATTGCATTTCATTAGACTTACCATCGCCTTCCCCGTCTGCTAAATGAGAGCACAGACCATTAACTTTTAACTTATTTAAATATTGACTATTATTTAAATAAAATTTTTTAACATCTTTAATTCCCTCTCGATTCATGCCGGAATTAATAAAAAGATGTATTTTTACACCTGGATAAAATTTAGCTAAAAAAACTAAAGTCTGAGTATTGTATACACAAACTTCAGTTCTTTTCCAATTTAAATAGGCATAAGCTTTTAAAGGTAATTCTCCAATTAAAAGAACTTTAGCGCGAGAATAACGATAAGCAATTTGAGCCTCCGGAAAAGAATCCACCGCTAACATTTTTATATCAGCTGTATTTAAAATCCTAGCTATTTCTGCTAAACCATGGCCATAAGCATTAGCTTTTAAAACGGGGATGATTTCGTTATTAGCCTGTTCTTGTCTGAGTAACTCTAAATTAGCTAAAATAGCTCGACGATTGATTTCAATCCGATTTAAAGTATCATACTCTGGCTTCAATAATTGTTTCAAGCGTTGTATAAACATTTTATTCAGGTAATACTTGACCTTGATTACGATTTAAACGATCAGCTGGCAAAGAAGAATCAAGATCTTCTAAACTACGACTTAATTCCACCCCTGTCCACGAATCATCAGCGTAATAATTAATATTTGTTAAAATCATAGCATTTTTCCCTATTTGTTCGGTAGTAGGTGTTAATTGTAAGGCTAGATTAGCAATATAATTACCATTACTACTATCTAAACTGTCTATTTTCCAAATTAAACGCCTATTTGATTTATCATAGACAAGCTCACCAGCCAATAAACTATAATCTTCACTTAATTCCACTTCTGGAGCTAATTGAGCACTAAAAATAAAATTATTCAGCACATTGCCATTATTATCAGCCTTAACAATCAGCCAATATTTAGTCGGTATAGCCACAACTGGCGGGACGGGGCCAATACCTAATTGATCACCTTGTAAACTATGATAAAATAGATTGGCAGACACATTTAAATCACTAATAATTTTAATAATATCTAAAGGAATAATTTGTTCATACTTATTATTCATTGACTCAGCTTTTGCCGTCATTACTAAAGCTAGACTACGAGGCGGATTAGACTGGAGGACGCGCCAATTCAGATTTAACATTAATACACCTTGATCTCTAGGCGCAATATTGCTTAGTTTTAATTTATTATTTTTTATTTCAGCTTCTCCTTGTTCCAAGGTCAAAGAATCAAGCGCAAAGGCGGCACTATTAAAAGCAAAATCTAATTCTAATGTCTTTAGTTCAAAATCACTTTCATTATGATAAGTAATTTTCCAAACAAGCTTCTCTTCTAATTTAACAACATCTTCTACAGCTTCTGTTGTTAAAGATAGCTTTATTACTTCCTTGTCTTTCGTGGAGGTGGCGTTATTAAAAATAGGATTAGAGATAATATTAATAAATTCGGGATGATACGTGCTTAATCTAATGCTAATAGCCGCTAAAATAATAAGAATAACAAACAAGCTAATATCTACTACTAAATGCCATTTCTGACGACGATAAAAACGTTCGCGACGTTTGTGCCAAAAGTTTAAGAAATGTTTATGCATATATGTAAAATATAAATTTACAAAAAGAAATTAAAATTCAGAGATACCGACAGCAATTTCTGCTTGACCAAAGCTATTAGAATAAGAAATAGAAATAATATTTTGAAAACTCTTATCAAAAGGACTAAAGCTATCACGTAATTCACCTTTTAAATTAAAACTTTTAACTTGAGAAAAATCTTTAGCAGGATTGGTAATAATTTCTGCCAGACCATCACCATCAAGATCGCCGGCCGCCACTTGCACTCCTGTTCTTAAATCTTTATCATAAGCAAAAAAATGATTTATAAACTCTCCACGATGATTAAAATATCTTACATGAGGACCACCCCCAGCCCCAGCGCCAGTAATAATTTCTGCTCTACTATCACCATTAATATCAGCCGCCGCTACATTCACTCCACCGCGGAACATTGGATCATAAGCAAAAAAATTAAGTAAAGAACGTCCAGAAAAATCAAAAACCCTGACCTGAGGACCCCCACCACGACCAGCGCCAACAATAATTTCAGCTTGACCATCACCATTAATATCCGCTACCGCCAAAGAAGCTGAACCTTTAAAACCAGCAGCAAAAGGCCTAAGTGACCAAACTATTTCACCGTCTCGTTGATAATTCAAAACACCTTTATGAAAATAGATATAATCAATCTTATCACTTAAAAACTTACCCATAACCACCACACTACCCGCTGGCAAAGAGGTGATATATGAAAAATAGCCATTACGCAACTGCTCTCCCTGCTCATTGAAAATTCTTAAAAATGAACCATTTATAAAGCTGCCTCCCTGCCAAGCATTCATTTTTTTAAGTAATACAATCCCATCTTGAGGCTCTAAACGTAAATAATTTATTTTCAAGCCATTATTAACATCAGGATCTTGTTGTCCTTTAATTTTTTCAAACTCCTCTTTACTAAAAAAGAAATTTTGTTGCTGATCAGTAGAATTAAGAATAACTAAACCATGCTCAAAATCTCGACGCCATAAACCTGGTTCTAAATCTTTACTACCATTTTTTAAAATATTATAAGCTGGTGATTGAGCTAAACCTAAATTTACATCATATTCATCATACCACCATAATTGACCATGATTTGTAACATCATAGTCAAAGCTATAATATCCATCTCCTAACAAAGCACTGGCTAAACCGAAGCGAAAACGACGATAATTTTCTTGATTCTTTTCGTAGATATTGATAATAGGTAAAACTGGGCTTTGATTAAATTGCGGTAATTTAAAATAAGAAGTCATAGAACCTGACCAAGAACCACCCGCTTCCCAAGAAGAAGGAAAATTTTCTAACATCATGCCATTAAGCAAGTGTTGATAAGGCCAATGAATACGACCATTACCAACTACCAAAAAATCATCTCCGCATAATTCTTTAGTCAACTTTAACATCTTGCTATAGCCCTCTTCCCATAGAATGTTGGCTGCCACAGGATCATCTTTTTTTAAATCTTGATCAACATCTAAATCACCAGCATTCACCCAGGCAACGTCGCCCCAAGCATTATCATAAAAAACTCCATCCCAGAGACCACTAGCTAGAATTTTATCTCTGACAAAGCGAGGTAAAAATTCGTTAAAGAGCAAGCCATCTTGATTAGGTCCGGCTAAATTACTGAGATTAAGCATTGAAGTAAAAGGCCAATTAACAACCGCTTTACCTTGGCTATCCTTTAAATACCACTGGGGACTTAATTGGCTAGACAAGTCTTGACGCAACCAGGCATTATTGTAGTATTGAGGCTCATCAATAATTTCCTGAGAAGTAATATAGGCTAATATTTTGACATCTGGATTAATCTCCCTTATCTTTCTTATCATATCAGGATTATTTTCCTGATTTTCCATATCTAAAATTACTAAATCCCAGCGTGCTAACTCCTTGGCTTCATTTTCATTTAGTTCCCAGCGTAAATAATAATTAGCTAAGCGGGGATAGCTATTCTCCGCCCTAACTGCAGGAACTAAAATAAATAACAGAAGAAAAAATATAATGGATGGAAAGAGTAATTTTTTCATGGCTACTAAATCTTATTATCATCAGGATAAATGAACTCTGGTTGTCCTGGCAAATAAGAGCGTAACACTTCAGGGATCTTCACTGAAGAATCTGCTTGTTGATTTTGTTCTAAAATAGCTGGTAATAATCGACTAGTAGCTAAACCAGAACCATTTAAAGTATGAACAAAAACATTATTACCACTTGCATCTTTAAATCTTGTTTGCCCTCTACGTGCTTGATAATCTAAAGCATTGGAAACACTACTAACCTCTTTATATATTCCCATACTAGGTAACCATACTTCTAAATCGTAAGTCTTAGCCATAGCAGCACTGCAATCTCCAGCGGCTAATTTACTAACCTGATAATGCAAACCTAAACCACTTAATAATTCTTTAGCATGTTCCAGTAGTTCATCAAATAATTGCCAAGAATCTTCGGGGCGACAAAAAATAAACATCTCCACTTTATTAAACTGATGACCACGAATCATTCCTCTTTCTTCCTGACGATAACTACCTGCCTCTCTACGGAAACAGGGAGAATAGGCATAATATTTTAAAGGTAGATTTTTTAAAGGTAAAATCTCGTTACGATGATAATTACCCAACATCATTTCACTAGTCGCATTTAAACACAGTTTATCTTGGGTCCAAAACAAATCATCACGAAATTTAGGCAAATGTCCAGAAGTATAGGCTGACTCTTCTGATAATAAAAAAGGTGGAATTAAAAATTGATAACCTTGAGCTTGGTGATAATTAATAAAATAAGAAATTAAGGCCCATTCTAACAGAGCCCCCCAAGAACGATAGCACCAAAAACCAGAGCCAGACATTTTGGCCGCCCTTTCATAATCAATTAAACCTAAACTTTCAGCTAAATTTACATGATCTTTAAATTCAAAATTAAATTTAGGCTGATTGCCAAAAGTGAATATCACTTCATTATTTTCTTTACCACCAGCTACAACATCATCTGCCGGAAAATTAGGTAAAGCGGATAATTTTTCTTGAATTTTATCACTTAAATTTTTAAGCTCTGAGTCAATTTGTTTAATCTCTTCACCAATTTGCTTCATAACGGCAATAGTTTCAGCATCAGGTTTTGCTTTAGAAGCTTGATTACGCTGAGATTTTAAAGCTTCGCTTTTAGTAATTAACTCTTTACGATTATCATCTAAAGCAATTAACTCCTCTAAATTAAAGCTATCAGCGGGCAGTCGTTTTAATAAAGCGGCTTGACTAGCTGCTAAATTTTCTCTAATAAATTTTAAATCTAACATAAATTTTTATAAAGCTTCTCCTCCAAAATTAGCTAATAAATTTCCTAAAACACCATTAGAATCTGCAGACTTATTATCCTTTTTAGATTCTAAATCATCAGTGGAACTAGTGTCAATCTGCGACGTATAATTTAGATCTGATTCCACAGGCACATTTTCTGCTAACTCCAACTTTTCATCTAATAAAGCCTCAATTTGTACAGGACTAGCGAATAACTCAGAGAGAGTATTTTCGGTAATCGCCTTAATGCTTGGACTATTGACACGATCTCGATGAAACTTATATTTAAAACTTAAAGCAAGTAAGCCCTTGTCTAAATTACCAGGTACACAATTTTGGAGAATAAAAGACAAGGAGTGATTATGCTTTTTGATTTTTAACAACAATTCAGGCCATTTATCCATCACTGCCTCTGCGCTTAAATTTATCACTGGGCCTTTGTTAATTGTTGGTTTATCAATTATCTCTACGGACTTGCTTTCTGGTTGTACAGACGGACCAGTGGAAAGTTTAGCGCTCACATTTTTTATAGGGCTTGATTGTAAATCAAGGCACAATTCAGCTATCACAATTTCTAAGGATAATTGATCAAGCTGACCAGCTTGATTATGCATTAATGCTAAAAACTTTTTTAAATAATTTACAATTATATTTAAAGGTAAATCTTTAGCAATTCTATTTAACTCTAATTCAATTGATTCCCCTAAATCTAAACCTAATTTTTCGGCTAAACCAGGTTGTAGAGACTGCAACATTAATTTTCGCAAAAAGAGCAACAGTTCATCTAAAAAATTCTTAAAATTAGCACCGTTATCCGCTAATTGATTAACTGCCAAAAGTGCCGCTCCCGCATCCTGACGACTTAAAGCTGCAATTAAACTAAGAGCTTCTTGGTGATAATGGGGCGATAATACTAAAGCAGCTTTATTTAAATCAATTTTTTTCTCACCTAAGGCTAAAATTTGCCCAAACAAACTTTCAGCATCACGCAAATGACCCCCAGATTGTTTCGCTATACTTTCTAAAACAGGCAGATCAACTTCAACCCCCTCAGACTGAGCAATAATTTTCAATTTTTTGATAATTTCAACTGGACTAATTCTTTTAAAATCAAAGCGCTGACAACGAGAAATAATAGTAGCTGGCACTTTATGAGCTTCAGTGGTACAGAGAATAAATAAGACATGACGAGGAGGTTCTTCCATAATCTTTAATAAGGCATTAAAGGCGGAAATAGATAACATGTGCACCTCATCGATAATAAATACTCTCATCTTTAAACTACTAGGCGTTAAACGCGCCGAAGCAATAATATTATCACGAACATTATCTACACCGGTATTAGAAGCGGCGTCAATTTCCATCACATCTAATGCCTTACCCTGTCTAACACTAATACAAGCCGCACATTCACCACAAGGCTCGGATTCTCCAGCTTGACGACGTTCACAATTAACAGCTTGAGCTAAAACACGAGCCATGCTGGTTTTACCCACTGCCCTAGGACCACAAAATAAATAAGCATGAGCTAAAGACTCAGTCGCTAATTCATTTTGCAAAGTAATTTTTAAATGATTTTGTCCTAAGATGTCATTAAATTTTTGAGGACGATAATCACGATAGATAACTGCCATATTTAATTTAATTATTATTTAATTGCGACTTATTTATCTCTCGTAGCACCACCCCTCTACGAGCAATATTAGCCTCGACTATAGCACGATCCTGACCAAACTTCAAACGGCTTAAAGCGCGAATTTTCTCTGACATCGTCTCTCGAGGAACCCCTAAAAGAGGCCAAATAGTTTTAATAGAGAAAGGTCTAGTAGAGCTGTTATCGACTAATAATTTAAGATAAGCTGTACCTTTATCAATATTAATCAAATCATATTCATTAAAAACAGGGGAAAATTCTTTAACCAAAAATTCGGCGTCTTCAGTACCAATTTTAAAACTAATCATAGTACCGACATTACCGAACACCGCATCTTTAATTTCTGTATTATTATTCTTACTCAACTGACCGACATACTGATGGGCAATCACTAAATTAAGAGCATATTTACGTGCCTCAGATAAAATCTGACAAATTGAAGTAGTGGTGAAATTTTGAAATTCATCGATATAAAGATAAAAATCTTTTCTCTCTTTAGCGGGCATATCTGTACGAGATAAAGCCGCCATTAAAATTTTACCCACAATAATCATACCTAATAAATAGGCATTCATTTCTCCAACCACGCCCTTAGGTAAATCAATTAAGAGAATTTTCTGTCTATCCATTAAATCACGAAAATTGAAAGAACTTTTTTGTTGGCCAATAATCGGTCTCATCATGTCATTGGAAATAAAAGCGGTTAATTTGGAAGTAATATAAGGCACTATGTTAGCCAGGGCGGCGTCACCTCCCGCTTTTTCGGCCTCTTTATTCCAAAAATCAACCACAGTCTTATTTTGACAACGAGATAATTTTAGCTTACGAAAAGCTTCATCAGATAAAACCTTAGGTATTTCCATTAAAGTAGAGCCACTTTCAGGATCTTCCATGATTAACAATAAAGCATTGCGCATGTATTGCTCAAACATCGGCCCACCAGTTTGTTTTAAATCATATAACTTATCAAAAATACCAATCATTTCATTAATAACAAAGCTTTTTTGCTCAGGATATCGCGGGTCATATTCTAATAAATTCAACGCTAAGGGACGTTCTGTATCAGCTGGAGAAAAGACAATCACATCCTCAGCTCTTTCTGGTGGTATACGTTGTAAAATGTCTTCAATTAAATCTCCATGAGGATCAAGTACACAAACCCCTTCCCCATTTTGAATATCTTGAACCGCCATATTAGTTAGCAAGACGGATTTACCCACACCAGATTTACCAATAATGTAAGTATGTCGCCTTCTATCCTCTCTTTTAATCCTCACCTCTTTACTGACGCCTCGATAGATATTATTACCCAATAACAAACCTTCGCTCGGCAACTCTGAAGGAGCAGCTGCGCTTTTAGCAGTTAACCATAAAATATTAGGCGTCTCCATGTGACTTAAAGGTAAATGAAATAAACTAGTAAGCTCTTCGGTGTTCAGTAAAGAAGATCCATCTTCTCGAAAACGACGATAAATAAAATCTTTCACTTGTCTTTCCTGTTGATTTTTTAAAGCTCGAGAAAAATGATTGCCATAACTATAATTATTATATTCCGTAAAAGCACTAGCCAGATTTTCTAAATATGCCGCTGCTTTTTCTCGAGTGATTGCAGTAACAATAAGACGCACATTTACATCCAAACCAGCTCGTAAATTTTTTTCCTCAATACTTTTTACCGTTTCCTCCTCAACAGCTGACAATCTTTTAATGTTCTGACTTTCTCCTTGTTCTGACTTAGATGTGGTTTGAAAAATATCGCCTAAGTTGTTAATTAATTGCGTCCACGCTGAATCTTGAATGCCGCCACTAACGGAATTTTTGGTTTGAATACGACGCACAATTTTGCGCACTCGACCATGCCAAGAACCATTAGCACTTCGTACTAAATATTGAATAGCCATGCTTTCATCTTTATCTAACTTAGACATGACATTAATCATGGAATTTAATGGATCTACTTCCATTTTTTGATAAGTGCGCAAAGGTAAAGCATAGCTTTTTTTAGTTTTTAAATAGGCTGCTAGGACCTGACTTTTGGGCTGAAAAAGATTATAATCTTCAATTTCTTCAATCACTGCCTCTGGATAATGGGCATTGATTTGTTGCTCCAAATAACGAGCCATTGATCTAGGAGCGGCCGCATAAAAAGCAATTTTATTACCATGAGCGACAATTTCAAACGAAAAATGATCATTACGACCAAATAACCAAGCAAAAATTCCTTTTTGAGCCTTGAGCCCACCAATGCTAGAAAAAATAGTTTCACCTTTAGCGATTTCTTCCTTCATCTCTTGCAAAGAATCTTCATGCTTCTCGTCTTGCGGTTTCTCTTTTGGTAATTTAATTAAAAAAATTTGATGATCAAAATAATGATTATCACTCATCAACTTTCTCACAATAAATCTTAAAAAATACAGCACAGCTGTTAAAAATAGAAAGCCGAATAATAAAATTACAACAATAAAAACAAAATAGCCAAAACTACTTTGAAAAAAAGGTACAGATTCTTGCCAAGCGCTTAAAGACATAAAGAAAAAACTTAAAGATTGTTTTTTATTTTAATAATTTTATCACTTTTAATTTTTGCTTCTTGTTCCAGAAAAAAACGATTAACCCCAGGAATAAGCTGCAGCCAACGACTAATTAACTTAATAACTTTACTAGCTTCTAATTTGGCTTTTTTGAATAAAATATTAATTTTCTTAGCAGTTTTTTCCCCCTCCTCTTTAAATTTTTTCTGCTCTTTGGGACTCATCTTTAAAAAAGCCTGATCCAAACCAGCGGACATGATCTCTTCAATAGCTTGAATCCGCCTATCCTCATAAGAAACATCACTATTCGAGACACTAGGTATAGCAACAGCTGGGTTGCTAATCTTTAGTCTTTCAGCCTGATTTGTCTTCTGCTCTAATGACTGTTTTTCTTTTTCAAAAGATTGTTCGCTAACAGACTCTGATTTTTCTGCTTTATTTTCTAAAGTAGCTTGAATTTTTTCTAAATTAATTTCTGGCATATGAATTAAATAGCAATAGCTTGAACGGGACAATTATCCGCCGCCTTAGAAACACACCCATTATCTGTTTGGGCAATAACTTCCGCCTTATAATCTTCATTCATTTGAAAAGTGTCAGGACATAAACTGGCGCACAAACCACAACCAATACATGCTTGTTGATTAACTTTTATCATAAAAAAATAAGAAAAATCTAGTAAACTAGCTTTCTCGCTTAATTATTTAACTATATTAATGATTATAGCATAATTTTAAAAAAATTACAGCCTATTTTTCAGAACAAAAAGAAAAATTTTTGACCTAATCCTTCACAAAAAATCATTTGACAAGGAGAAAATATTTTGTTATATTAGCTACATTGATTTATAAATCATTAATGAGAAAAGGTTAGCCGTTTTCTTTTTATTTAAAGAAAGCTAATCCTCGAACACCTGTATGGCACATAAGAAAGCCGGCGGCTCAACCGCCTTAGGCCGTGATTCAGAAAGTAAGCGCTTAGGCGTTAAGCTCTCAGACGGCCAAAAAGCTAAATCTGGCAATATTATTATTCGCCAACGTGGAACCAAATACCATCCGGGCGAGAATGTACGTCGCGGTAACGACGATACTCTTTTCGCAGTGGCGGAAGGCTTGGTGAAATTCAGCACTAAAAAACTCAAAAAGTTTAACGGACAATTAAAATCCAGTAAAATTGTTAGTGTAGTAAAATAAATTTATACTTCCCTATTAAAAAACCTCGCAGAAAAGCGAGGTTTTTTGTATATAATAAAAGTTTAAATTAATCTTTATACTTTAATTGTAGAGATGCTTTTACAAACTCAACAAATAAAGGATGAGGGGCTAATGGACGAGAAATATATTCCGGATGAAACTGCACACCCACAAAGAAAGGATGATCTTTAATTTCTACTGCTTCTACAATCTGATCATCAGGAGAGGTTCCGCCAATTACTAAACCTAAATCCTCAAAGCGTTGTCTATAATCATTGTTAAATTCATAACGATGACGATGGCGCTCTGAAACAATGTTATTTTGAGAATATCGCTGATAAGCAGTGGCAATCTTGGTATTTTTCTTAAGCTGACAAGGCCACGCCCCTAAACGAATAGTGCCTCCATAGCCTTTTTCCGCAATGAGTTTTTCTTGTCCAGGCATAATATGAATCACTGGATCTGGAGTTTTAGGATTAATTTCGGCAGAATTAGCCTCTTTTAGTCCAGCAACATTACGAGCAAATTCAATCACTGCCATTTGCATGCCATAACATAAACCAAAATATGGTAATTTATGCTTACGACAATACTCTATCGCTTTAATTTTTCCCTCAGAACCACGGCCACCCCAACCTTGAGGAATAATAATGCCATTCATTTTGGCTAATACATTAGTTCCTTCTTTCTCTACCTCTTCTGCGCTTAACCAATGTAACTGGACCTTAGCATGATTAGTAGCCGCTGCATGTTTTACAGCCTCAATAACAGAAATGTAAGAGTCTGACAAAGAAAAATCTCCAGTTTTAAAATATTTACCAACAATACCAATATCAACAGTTTTTTTCTGATTCTTAGTAGCAGCTACAAACTTTTTCCAGTCTTTATTATCTAACTCTTTAAGGCGTGGCTTTAAATGTAATTTTTCTAAAATACGACTACTTAAATTGTCTTTTTCAAAATTTAATGGAATATCATAAATTGAATCAGCGTCAGGAGCGGAAATTACATCTTCAATAGCAATATTACAGTGTAGAGCTAATTTTTCTTTACGCACATAATCAATTGCTTGTTCACTACGAGCAATAAGAAAATCCGGTTGAATACCAGCGCCATTAAGACTTCTTACCGCGTGCTGAGTCGGTTTAGTCTTCATTTCGCCAATTTTACTAGGTAGAGGCAGATAAGAAACCATAACAAATAAAACATCTTTAGGATTATATAATTTCATCACTCTGGCTGCCTCTAAAAATAATAAATTTTCATATTCACCTACTGTGCCACCAATCTCAATCGTCATTATTTCTGCTTGAGTTTTAGCCGCTGCCCTTTCAATGCGATCACGGATTTCCATAGGAATATGCGGCACCACTTGCACACACTTACCTTTATATTCTAAATTACGCTCGCGATTAATAACGGTCTGATAAATTCGTCCGGTGGTCATGTAGTTCTCTCGATAAATATTCTTATTCAAAAAGCGCTCATAATTACCTAAATCTTGATCAGTTTCATCACCATCATCGGTCACAAACACCTCACCATGTTCAATAGGGTTCATGGTACCAGCATCCACATTAATATAGGGGTCTATTTTAATAGCACTAACATTGTATCCCTGAGCCTGTAAAATTTGACCGATAGAAGCTGTACTAATACCTTTCCCTACCCCAGACATAACACCGCCAACGATAAAAATATATTTGACGCTTTTTTTATTTTCTTTTTTATCAGAAAGAATATTTTTTTTCTTATCCATAGAAAAATAGAAAAATACAGCTGAGATGATAAACAGCTCAATATTTAACTCTTTTTATTTATTGTTTAAAATTAAATCTATCGCTTTGTCTAATTGCGGATCGCGCTCCGCATTAACATCTTCCATTGTTAATTCCACTGCTACATCCGGCTCTATCCCCTTATCGTTAATATAGTCACCGCCAGGAGTTAGCCATTGTGCTACAGTAACTTTTAAAGAAGAGCCGTTGCTCAAATCTCTTAAACCCTGAACTGAACCCTTGCCAAAAGTTTTCTCTCCTACTAGAGTGGCTTTTTTGTAATCACGTAAAGCTCCGGCCACAATTTCTGAAGCTGAAGCACTGCCACCGTTAATTAAAATAACTGTCTTAATGTTTTGCAAAGGAGCGCCACCAAGAGCAAAATATTCTTCCCGACGACCTGCGCCAAATTGCTCCACTACTACTGGGCCCTCTGGCACCCAGGCGCTAGCCACCGCTACCGCGGTATCAAGATAGCCACCCGGATTATTACGTAAGTCTAAAATAATACCTTTAGGATTATTCAATAAAGCAGTTTGTAAAGTATCACGGAACAAACTTAAAGTATCATCATTAAAATTACTAATAGTAATTAGCAAAACATCATTATCTAAGATTTCAGATTTAACACTTTTAACAACAATCACGCCTCGAATAATACTAATCTCTAAAGGACGATCCTCCTCATCGCGAATCACAGTTAAAATTACTTCAGAACCTTTATCTCCTCTAATTTTTTTAACAGCTTCATCCACATTCATGCCTAAAGTACTTTCACCGTCAATCGCATAAATTCTATCCCCTGCTCTTAATCCGGCCTTTTCTGCTGGCATACCCGCCAAAGGAGCAATAATGGTAATAATGTCATTACGCATACCAACTTCTGCACCAATACCTTCAAAAGTGCCAGACATATCATTGGCAAATTCACGGGTTTCTTCAGGATCCATAAAAATAGTATAAGGATCATTAACAGATTCAGCTAAACCTTTTAAAGAGCCATAAAACATTTCCTTATCACTAATCTTATTCTTATCAACATAATCTCGTTTTAATTGATCCCAAACTTCCCAATATAAATTAAAATCAAAACCTGGCTGCTGAGTTAAAAGTTGTGCTTCAGGCGAATAAGCTAAATAGCGCTCTAAAACACTTTTTTCACTACCTTGTTTTTGCCACCAAAAACCCATCGCAAAAGACATGATCATTAATACAAAGATCACTAAATAAAAAGGTAATTTTTTATTATTATTCTGATTGTATGATAAATTCATAAAATATTAATTATTAAGCTCTCAATAATTTAATGCAAGCATTTTCATCTAAAGATATAAGGCGAGAGGCTTTTTTTGTTTTTTTATTCTTCGTTTCTACTAAAACTAAAGCTGGGCGTGGTGCTGTTTGAAAAAAATCAGCTGCCTCGGCAGCGCTCAAAGGAAATTCACCACTGCGATTAAAACTGGTAGAAACTAAAGGCGCTCCCACTGCTTTTATCATTTTACGCAAAAAAACACTTTTGGGCAAACGCACTGCTAAGTACGGACTATTAGCATTTAAAACTGGGGGCAAAAGAGATCGATGTTTTAACAAAACAGAAGTTGGTCTTGATTCTGACCAAATTTTTTTTAACTTTTCGCTTTGTTTTGTATTTAAGTAACAATATTGACGAGCCATTCTTAAACTAGAAACAAGAATTAGTAAAGGTTTACTAAAATCGCGATCTTTCATTTGAAATACTTGTCTAATAGAACTCTCTCTGTCCGCACGCGCAGACAGGCCATCAATAGTATCAGTTGGTAATAAAACTATTTTACCCTGCTTTAGTAATTTAACACTTTCTTGATATAATTCTTTTTCATCGGCTGTAGAGAAATATTTTATTTTCATACTTACACTAAAGACTGTAATGCCTTCAAGGCTTCTGGTAAGATAGGCATCACTAAATTAACCATTTTCAAAAAGAAAGGCGCCACCTGTGAAGACACTAGTTTGTCTCCAAATAAAGTACCGATCCAAGCGTAGCGAGAAATTACAAATAAAATAATACCAATAAACAAAGAACCTTCAACGAAACCTAAGGCTGCTCCTAAAAGACGATTTAATAACTTAGTAAAAGGAATAATAGAAATGAGTTTAAAGATTTTCTCTATAATAATAAAAACAAAATCAACTGCTAAGGTGACGGCAATAAATACAATAATAAAGGATAATACTTTGCCTAAATTTTCCCTACCCGCAAACCAAGTTTCTGCCCAGGTATAAAATTGCAAATAAAAGCGACTAGCAATAAAAATCCCAAAAATTAAACCCACAATATTACCTAATAATCTAATCAAGCCTTTACTAAAACCATTCAAGGTAAAGGCGGCAACAATGATAATAAGGGCAATGTCAAAATAGGACATATATTTTAATTATTTTTATGTGTTTCTAAACGAGGAAAAAGAATCTCAGATTTAATAATCTGTTTTTGAGTAAATAAATTAATAATTTTTTGCGCAGTCACTGGCAAAAAAGGTTGCAATAAAGCAGCAATTTCTAAAATTTTAGCCGCTAAAGGTTTTAATATCAGACTAATTTCTTCTCTATTATCTAATTTCCACGGAGCCTTATTAGTTAATTCTTCATTACAAACGGCTATCTCTTGCCAAATAAATTGCAAGGCGCGATTGAACTGATATTTTTCTAAATGACTCTCTGCTTCTAAACGCTCCAAAATTTTTTTAGAATCTATTTCTAAATTAGTTTCAATTTGATTTTTTTCTAATAAATTAGAAACCCGAGCCACTAAATTACCAAGACCATTAGCTAAGTCAGCATTGTACTTAACTTTTAAACGCTCTATAGAAAAATCACCATCTTCAAAAGGAGGAATTTCAGTTAATAAATAATAGCGCACAGCTTCTGCTCCAAACTCATCAACTAAGATAAAAGGATCAATGCTATTACCTAAACTCTTGCTAATTTTTTGACCATCAACAGTTAAAAAACCAAACACTAAAACTTGTTTTGAGGGACTCAAACCAGCTGACATTAACATAGCTTGCCACATTGCACTTTGTTGACGTAAATTATCCTTACCACAAACTTGAATAGCTGGCCAAAAAGCATTAAATTGTTCTTCACTATTAGGCCAACCAAGAGTAGAAATATAATTAACCAAAGCATCAAACCAAACATACATTACTTGTTTGTCGTCCCCTGGAACTGCCACCCCATTCGGCATTTTTTCTCTTAAACGAGAAATACTAAAATCTTGTAAACCAGCGGCTACAAAATTACGAATTTCATTAAAACGATGGCTCGGCACTACAAACTCTGGATTAGCTTCATAAAAATCTAAAAGCGCCTGTTGATACTTAGAAAAACGAAAAAAATAATTTTCTTCTTCAATTAATTCCAAAGGACGATTGGGATGTAGTGGACATACGCCATTTTCTAATTCGGAATCAGTTTTTTCCATTTCGCAACCCACACAATATTTAACCTTATAATTTTTTTTATAAATATCTCCTTTAGCTTCGCAAAGACGCCAAAATTCCTGGGCCGCTTTTTCGTGAGCCTCGTCGGAAGTTCTAATAAAATTAGTAAAGCTAAGATTTAGAGCTTCTTTTAAAGCATAAAAATGCTGAGCCAAGGGATCACAATATTGACGCACAGATAAATTAGCTTTCTCAGCTTCTTGCTGTATTTTAGATCCATGTTCATCGGTTCCGGTATTAAAAACCACTTTCTTTCCTTTTAATAATTGATAACGAGCAATCACATCCGCTTTAATAATTTCCGCCGCAAAGCCAATATGCGGCTGAGCATTAGTATAAGGCAAAGTAGTGGTGATATAAAAATTTTCTTCTCTATTCATCATATTATTTAATTTTTCTTAACAATAAAACAAATTCTCCTTTTTGCATGTCGAGATCATTTTGCAATTTTTCTAACAATTCTTCCGGCTGACCATAATACACGCTTTCATGCATTTTAGTTAATTCCCGAGCAATCATTAATTCAACCTTTACATTTAAATCTTGACTCATCACAGTTAATTCTTTTAAACATTTAGCTAAACGATGCTTAGATTCATAAAAAACTACTGGATAATTACTAGCAAATATTTCTTTCATCATGCTTTGTCTACCCTTCTTGTGAGGCAAAAAACCAAAAAAAGAAAAGCGTTCGCAAGGCCAACCAGAAATAGAAACGGCACTAATTAAAGCACTAGCCCCCGGTAAAGGAACGATTGATAACTCAGCACCATACCTCTTTAAAGCAGCTGCAATTAAAACAACTCCAGGGTCAGAAATACCAGGCGTACCAGCGTCTGACACTAAAACCAATTTCTTGCCCTCTGCTAAATAATCAAGTAGTTGCTGAATTTTAGCCGGACTAGAATGCTGATGATATGAGATGCTAGGAATTGTTAATTCATAACGATCCAACAAGCGCTTAGTAGTGCGCGTATCTTCACATAAAATATAGTCAGCTTCCTTTAAAATACGTAAAAACCTTAAAGTTACGTCTTCTAAATTACCAATAGGCGTGGCTGCCACATAAAGAATACCTAAAGCCATAATTAAACCATGTTATCTTTTCTTTCTTTAATATATTTAGTCCAATCCTCAGCAATATCAACAAGAATCTTAAAGGGAGCTTCAATAATAAAATCAAAAATAAAGATAAAAATATTAACTTTAGAAATATTACCAGACAACCATTTTCCTGCCATAATAATAGGCATGTAAAAGAGATCTAAAAGGAATGAAAAAAGATTTTCTTTCTTTTCAATCACTAATAGTTCTTTTACCCCTTTTGTGACAATAATACTAAAGAAACTGACAAAAGCTAAGAAGAATAAGAAAATTACAATACTCACCCAATTAAAATTAACTTGAGTCAAAAACCAAACAATAAAATAAATAGATACAAAAAAAGTAGCAGTATAAATCAAATTAAAAATCGTATTAACAACGCGATTTCTTTTCTTGGGATTACGTAGTTTAATTGGATTACGGCGCTCTGCGCCTAAGAGAGAAATTTCTGTTACCCCTTCTACAATACGCTCTGTGTTCGCCTCACCTGGCACCCGAGTAAAGGTTACAATAAAAAATAATAAAATTGCTGGAAAAGCAATATTCACAGCCAAAGCAGCTTGATTTAAGGGTTGATTAAACCAATGAATAGCTGGAATCTCAATTAAAAAGACAAAAATTGACTTGGTCAGAAAAATATAAATTATACTGCGAGTAGCTGCTCGCCATAAACGAGCTTTAGCTTTTTTATATTTTTGATTACACACTTTGCGCACTCCATTAAAAAAAGTTTTTGGATTTTGCTTAAATTCATTATAAACTTTAGCTGGATCACTAGCAATTACTTCTTGCAAAACAGTAAAATACAAAGCATAACGACGCACTATCTTATCTAATTGTTTTTTAAGAGGATGCTTTAATTGAAAATCTATAGCTGATTTTAGATCATAAATACTATTAGCTACAGCTAAAATTTTCTCATCACTAGGCCTAAATAATTTATCTACCCTATCATCAATCCAACCTTGGTTATAATATTTAAACAACACAAATGACAACATGTCTTCATCAAAACGAGAATAAGTACGACTAATACTTAAATAAATTTGAATATCAAGATCACGTCCATAAGGCAGCTCAGGAGGTAAAACAAGCTCTTGACGCAAAGTGTCAAACATCACATTCACCATCGCTTGTTTAGTTTGACTACGCACCAAACTATCTTCAATCTCACAAGCAGCCAAAGTTAAAACCCATACCACTATTTTGCTTTTATCCTGTAAAACATTCTTAGCTTTTTTCAGATCCGTCTTAAGACCTAAATTAGCATCAAAGCTTTTTAAAGCTTCTTGTTTCAAGCGTAAGTATTTGTCTAAAATTTGAGCCACTTCTTTAATTTTAGCTTCTGGTAAAGTATTGTTAGGTAAATAACTAGCTCTAATTAACTCTGCCAATAAATGGTGAGCTAATTCTTCAGTCGTAGAAGCCTTTAATAAACCTTCTATGCGGACTTGGCGTTTTAAAATACGCGCAATAGCATTTTTACGCAACAAGTGGTCTTCATCATAATCAACAGCATTTCTCACTTTTTCGTAAAAGAAAGCCATTTTTGAGATTAGCTCAGAAACTTGCAGTCGTGGCGATTCATCATCTTTATCACTAGAACGATTCAAATCATTATAAATGGCTTGAAATAATTTCTTCGCATTATCATTAAGTTCTTCGCTGCCACTATTAATTTTTTTAGTAGCTAAATTTGGACTAACCATAGTTTTAATTAATTCTTTTTCATTTTATCCTGTTTACCCTGAAAAAGCAACGCCCAACCTTAATCAGTCTTGACACGGCCAAGAGATTTCGGTAATATATAAGCAGATATAAAAAGTAGCCGTAAGGGCTCTTTTTAGTATTTAATTTTTTATTTAATATGAGCAAAATTAAACGCTATATTCAAGAAGCAATTGAGGAGTTAAAAAAAGTATCTTGGCCCAGTAAAAAAGAAACCTATCAATATACTTTATTGGTAATTGGTATTTCTTTAGCTGTTGCCGCTTTTTTAGGAGTTTTAGATTTCGGCTTCAATTTAGGTTTCCAAGAATTAATTATACAATAACTTATTTTTTCAACGCTTATGCTGAGTTAGATTCTAACTGAGCAGCGCTAAAAATATGGCAAAACAACTTTTAAATCAAGGCCGACGCTGGTATGTGCTCCATACTTATTCTGGCTATGAAGAAAATGTAGCACAAAATCTTAAACAAAGAGTAGAGTCTTTGGATATGGAGGATAAAATTTTTAATATTCTCATTCCTACCGAAAAAAAGATTAAAATTAAAAATGGTAAAAGAAAAGTAGTGGAAGAAAAAATCTTCCCTGGTTATATTCTGGTAGAAATGGAAGTAACTGATGAATCTTGGTATGTAGTGCGCAATACTCCTAATGTCACTGGCTTTATTGGTACCGGCACCATTCCTACTCCTATTAGTGAAGAAGAGGTGAAAGGACTACAAAAAAGAATGGGTGTGGAAGATCCTAAATTCACCATTGATGTGGTAGTGGGCTCATCTGTGCAAATTAACGAAGGACCTTTTAAAAACATGGAAGGTAAAGTTACAAGTATTGATGAAGCAAAAGGTAAAGTTAAAGTATCTGTATCCATGTTTGGTCGCGAGACTCCAGTTGAATTAGACTTTTTACAAATTAAAAAATCATAAGAGTTAACAAACTAGCTGAAAGGATTGCTTCTGCCGTTTCAGCCTAACAACAATATGGCTAAAAAACTAAAAACAAAAATTAAATTACAAATTCCTGGAGGTCAGGCGAACCCAGCCCCTCCAGTTGGCCCCGCTTTAGGGCAACATGGTTTGAATATTTCTGAGTTTTGTCAGAAATTCAACGAAGCTACCCGTGATAAAATGGGTGATGTAATTCCGGTAGAAATCTCGGTTTATGATGATCGTAGCTATGATTTTATTCTCAAAACCCCACCAGCAGCGGAATTATTAAAAAAAGCTGCTGGTATTAGTAAGGGCTCCGGTAAACCTCGTTCTGATAAAGTCGGAAAGATAACTAGCACCCAATTAGAAGAAATTGCCAAAACTAAAATGCCAGATTTAAATGCTAAAGACATCCAAGCAGCCATGAATATTATCAAAGGCACTGCTCGTCAAATGGGTGTAGAAATTAAAGATTAATTAAAATATTGTGGGAGCTTATTTAAGCGTTAACCACGAATTAAAAATATGACTAAAAATACTGCAACTACTAAAAAAACAACCAAGAAAAAAGACTTATCCTCTATTTATGACAAACTTAAGAGTTATCGTCCTAATGAAGCGGTGGCAATCTTAAAAAAAATTAATCACAGCAAATTTGATCCTTCAGTTGAAGTTCATATTCGTTTAGGTATTAATCCTAAAAAAAGCGATCAACAAGTTAGAGGGGCGGTTAGTCTTCCTCATGGGACTGGTAAAACCGTAAGAGTTGCTGCCTTTGTTTCCGCTGAGAATGAAGAAGCTTGTAAAAAAGCTGGCGCTGATTTAGTAGGTAGCGAAGAACTAATTGCTCAAATTAAAAAAACAGAAAAAACTGATTTTGAAGTAGCTATTGCTGAACCATTAATGATGAAAAATTTAGCTGTCATTGCAAAAATATTAGGTACTAGAGGTTTAATGCCCTCTCCTAAAAATGACACCGTTTCTCCTAATCCCGCTAAAGCCGTAGAAGAGCTCAAAAAGGGTAAGATTAGCTTTAAAAACGATGATACCAGTAATTTACACGCTGTTATCGGCAAATTAAGCTTTGATGATCAAAAATTATTAGAGAATTTTCAGGCTTTAATTGATAATATCCGTAAAGTCAAACCATCATCTGCTAAAGGTTCATATATTAAAAGCGTGGCTATTTGCTCTTCTATGAGTCCTAGCGTCAAAGTTGAACTTTCTTAAGACTCTTGACTTATTATAGAAAAAAGCTTATTATCAAAGAGTAAGTTTTGTTAGAAACACGAGCGGCTAGTTCGAATCGATTCAACTGAAACGAGACGAGCTAGCCGTTTGTAGTTTGTAGGCAACAAAGGTCGCCTTACAAATTTGTAAAGTTCAATTCCCTGCCTCTCTTGAAAAATAGAGATTGGGAATCCAAAAAAATGAAAAAATTATTTGTTGGTGGCTTATCATTTAAGACCACTGAGCAAGTTTTAGCGGATGCTTTCGCTAAAGCCGGTAACGTAGTTTCAGCTGTTATCATTCAAGATAGAATGACTCAACGTTCTAAAGGTTTTGGTTTCGTAGAAATGGAAACTGAAGAAGAAGCACAAGCAGCTATTGCTATGTGGAATGGCCAAGAATTAGATGGTCGTCGCGTTGCTGTAAACGAAGCTCGTCCTTTAGAGAAGCGTTTCTAAGCTTATCTAAAACAATTAAAAAACTTCCACTTGATAAGAGTGGAAGTTTTTTTGTAACTATCTATTTAAACTATTTTAATAAAGTAATATTTTCAATCACAATATCTTCTAGAGGATGATCATTGGCATTAACAGCAGCTGCTTCAATTTGTCTAACTATTTCCATACCAGACACCACTTGACCAAAATTAGTATGAGCACCATCTAACCAAGGGGTAGCTGGAGCGGTCACAATAAAGAACTGGGAACCATTTGTGCCAGGACCACTATTAGCCATAGCCAAAGAACCAGCTACTAATTTATTACTATTGATTTCATCTTTAAAGGCATAACCAGGACCACCAAAACCGTGTGTGGACCAATCAGCGCTTTTACTATTAGGATCACCACCTTGAACCATAAATCCGTCAATGACACGATGGAAAATAGTACCATTATAAAAACCGGCTTGAGCAAGATTCATAAAATTATTCACTGTTACTGGAGAATCAGCCTTATAAAATTCTAACTCAATATCACCCAAATTAGTCTGCATAATCGCACGACTATATTGAGATATTAAATCAATTTGCTGGTCTGGTGGCAAAACTTTTACACTTGTAGTTTTTTCGTTATTTTCACTAGTTTGATTATCCATATTATTTGAGTTAGTTTTAGTTTGAGAAATATCTTGATTAACGGGCGCATCTTCAACTTGTAATTCACCATAATCTACTTTGGACGCACTTTGATTATTAGTGTTATTAGCACTATTAAGTGGAGGCAAATTAACATTGTCATTAACATTAGGAGTTTCCTCTGTTGTACAAGCTGACAAAGTAAACGCAA
This sequence comes from Patescibacteria group bacterium, assembly GCA_034002925.1. Classification (GTDB taxonomy): domain Bacteria; phylum Patescibacteriota; class Patescibacteriia; order Patescibacteriales; family UBA12465. Next base: position 23,615 of record JAVEZP010000005.1, read on the forward strand.
AGATGAATAAAGCACCAATAGTAATTAATAATTTATAATTTTGTTTCATATGATTATTTATTATATTAAACTTTAAATTTACGTTGTAAGTTATGATCCTCGTCCTCTCTAGTCTCTTCAATTAAAAGACGAGCCTTAGATCTTAAATCTTCTAAATTCATTGATAATAGTAATTTTGCTTGTTCTAATAAAATTTCTTTAGTGTTTAAATTAGGATTTTCTAAAACTTGAGCTAATAAAACATCTAAAATTGCCCCTAATCTTGGTCCTGCCTCTACTTCTAAAATTGACATTAAATCATGACCATTAACAGCCAACATTTTCACAGAAACTGGATCATGTTGCACCTTTTCCATCATGTATTGTAAATGACGCAATTTATAAGGCATGGCCTTAGGCGTGCCAGAACCCAGACGATCAGCTACGCGTAAATAAATTAAATCTTGCAGATTATCTCTACCCACCTTGCTAATTAAACGCCTTACTGAAGCAGCAGTTACTTCCCCCACATTATAATAAAACATGTGATTTTTGACTAGATTAACTACTCTCTCCCTGTCTTCATTCTTAAATTTCAAACGAGTCATGATTTTATCCACCATTTTAGCCCCTAAATACTCATGATTATAAAAAGTAGCTTGACCATTAATAATTCTTTTAGATTTTGGCTTAGCTACATCATGTAAAAGTGCCGCTAAGCGTACAGGCCACTCCGGACTGGGACAATATTTAAGAGATAAAAGATTATGCTTAAAAACAGGATAAATATGATGATGATTTTGCTTCACCCCCACCCCTTGTTCTAGCTCTGGAATAATATATTGCAACAATTTAGTGTTATGTAGGGCTAAAATGCCATCAAAAGGTCGATCTGAAGACAAAATTTTGATTAATTCATCTTTAATTCTTTCTTTCGCTACAAATTTAATACTCCCTGCTAATTTTACAATCGCTCTTTCTGTTTTCGGTTCTAATTCAAAATCAAGTTGAGCAGAAAAACGAATTGCCCTCATCATTCTTAGAGCGTCTTCTTTAAAACGATCAACCGGCTCGCCCACTGCTCGAATAACCTTCTTTTTTAAGTCTTTTTGACCACCAAACAGATCAATTAATTTGAATTGCTTATCATCTATTCTAATTTCACCCTCATCAGACAAGGCTAAAGCCATAGCATTAATAGTAAAGTCTCGTCTTTCTAAGTCCTTGTCTAATTCGATTTCAAATTTAATTTCGTCAGGGTGGCGAAAGTCAGAATATTTGTTTTCGCTACGATAAGTCGTAATTTCAATAACGCTAATTAATACTTCATCTAATTTAACTGGTATTAAGACTGTTCCGAATTCATTTTCATATTTAGCTTCTGGAAATAATTTCAAAATTTCCTCTGGTCGAGCACTAGTGGTTAAGTCCCAGTCTTTTGCCTCTTTCTGTAAGAGTAAATCACGCACACAACCACCAACTAATTCTACACTAAAACCAGCGCTTTGTATGCGCTTTAAGATGTCTAAAATGTAATCAGGAATATGCATGCTTTATTTTTTTTCTGCCAAACTTTGATAGAGTTTATATGAATAAATTAAGAGAAAAGGAGTGGTTAAAGTACTTAACATATTAACTAAGAAGTTATATATTTCTTTGCCAGAATCACTTAAATAACTTAGTGGTAAACTAATCAAGCCAACAAATAAAGCATAAATTAACGCTATGAGAATAAAACGCCCAGCCACTGGCCACCAATATCCTTTAACTAATTGCCTGCTACGTTTCATGGCTGCTTTAGGGGTTTTGATATTTTCAACCATCACTAACATAGTAGCAAAAGCCCAATAACAATAGAAGATAAGACCAGGGATAATTAAAGCTAAAAACAAAAGAAATAATAAAATGCCCACTACAAAGCTAACAATAATATAAGATTTAATAAAAGACACGCTCTTTTGAAAGGCCTCTTTTGGTTTCAATTCAGGATGAATTAATAACAACCAAATACCAATATGAGCCCGAATACCATAATAAATTGCCCACAGTGCAGCTAGAACAAATAATACTAACGCAATTATTAATAACCAAGCATAAGAATTAAGTAATGATACAAAGAAAGCATTAAAGCTATAAGCTATAACAACAAGCACAAATAAAGGTATTGAACCAAGTAAACCCCAAAGATACATTTCCACAAAATCTAAGAAATTTTTACTAAAAACTGTCCAAGATTCTTTAATTAAAGCAATTGGACTAATTAAAGGTGGTCTTAAGTATTTAGTTTCTTGATTGTGAGATTGAATTTTATCCATATATTTATAAATAATAAAATTATTTTAATTTAGCCGCTAAAAAAGCTAAATCAACTAAACGACAAGCATAAGCCCATTCATTGTCATACCATGCAACCACTTTTACCAAATCACCATCCACTACTTTAGTATTTTGCAGATCAACAATAGCACTATGGCTATCACCAATAATATCGGTTGATACCAAGTCTTCATTAGAGGCTAATAAGATTCCCTTTAATTTAGTAGTAGCCGCTTTCTTAAAAGCGGTATTAATCATCATAGGATTAGTTTTTTTACTAGCTATAAAGACAATATCACACAAAGAAGCTACCGGGGTTGGAACCCTCACCGCCAAGCCATCAAATTTAGCCTTTAAAGATGGGATAGTTTCAGCCACAGCAATAGCTGCGCCAGTAGTGGTAGGAATCATATTAACAGCTGCCGCTCGAGCCCGTCGAGGATCTTTATGAGGACCATCTACTAAATTTTGATCAGCTGTATAAGAATGGATAGTAGTCATTAAAGCTTTTTTAACTCCTATTTTTTCTTTTAACACCGCCATTACTGGTGCTAAACAATTAGTTGTACAAGAAGCATTAGAAATAATGCGATCACTCTTTTTTAATTGTTTTTCATTCACGCCCAAGACAATGGTTTTTACCTTTCCCTGTTTGGCTGGAGCTGAAATAATTACCTTTTTCGCACCAGCTTGTAGATGTAAAGAAGCCCCTTCTTCATTGGTAAATCTGCCAGTACATTCTAATACAATATCTACTTTTAATTTACCCCAAGGTAGTAATTGTGGCTCTTTCTCTGAAAATACTGGAAAACGACGACCATCGACTAAAAAACCTTTCGCATCACCACTTACTTCGCGATGATAGCGACCATAACAAGAATCTCTTTGCAGCAAAGAAGCTAAAGTTTTATTATCACTTAAATCATTAATAGCTACTACTTTCAATTCCGGATAATGATCTAGGATGTTTTTAAAAGCAGCTCGGCCAATACGACCGAAACCATTAATGGCGACATTGATAGACATAAATTTTTTATTATTCCTTATAATATTTAGATAATTATATTATAACATATTTTTAACTCTAAAAAAGCCCCCAATTGGGGCTCAAAAATTTGAGTTATCTTTTCTTTTTGAAATTTTTCTCCTTATTTAGCTTATTATTTAATTGTTTTAAATCAACTCGCAAAATTAAGTCGCGCTCTCCGTGTCTATCGCTAACAAAACGAACATCTAAGCTCTGTTTTAAAATATGTCTACCAATAATTGTTCCCACTTTACCCTCAACTTTAATTTTTTCACCAATGGCTGGTAATTCTTTAGCTAAATCTTTATAGCCCTCATATTCAAAACTTAAGCAACACATCAAACGTCCACACATCCCAGAAATACGATCGCTACCCCGATGAACCACCTGCTGAGCTTCCGCCATGTCTGATGTGACTGAAGAAAAATCACGTACAAAGGAACGACAACATAAAGATAAACCGCAAGGACCACAATCACCCTGACAACGAGCTTGATCCCGAGAGCCAATTTGAAATAAACGAACATTAAGATTAAAGGTTGAGCTTAAATCTTTTACTAAATCACGAAAATCAATTCTATTGTCAGCTACAAAGGCAAAAGTTAAACGATTAGCTGTTAAAGAAAAACGAGCGTCAATTAATTTCATCTTTAAGCCGTGACGCGCAATTATTTCCTGACAACGATGTAAAGCTTCTTGACGCTTATTTTTATCAAAGACTTGACGTACTTCGCTATCACTCGCTAAAGACAAAACAGGTTTTAATTCAAGATTATTATCATTTTTTTCAACAAATGAAACAATTCTGCCAATTTCTTTTCCTAATTCTGTATCAACAATTACAAAATCATTCACTTCAGCTAAAATATGACCGCCTAAGCTAAAGCTATAGATTTTGTCCCAAGCCGCAAATTGTACTTGTGCAATTTTCATAATAAGAGAAAGCCTCGTGATAATTAAAGACGAGGCTTTCTAAAACATATTCCTAATAATTTAAAGACTGAAACGCAAGAAAGCCACAACCTTTGTATCCCCTAATAAATCTTTAATTTTCTTCTTATCATCTTTAATATATTCCTGTTCAATCAAACAAACCTCACTATAATATTTAGCCATTTTACCAGTTAAAATTTTCTCTACCATTTCCGCTGGCTTTCCTTCTTTTAATAATTGTTCACGATAAATATCTTTTTCTTTTTCTAGCTCACTAGGATCTACTTCAGATGATTCTAGATATTTAGGATTAGCAGCCGCTACTTGCATAGCAATTTCAGTAGCTAATTCCTCTTTACCAGCTTGATCTAAAGCTACCACAACGCCAATCTTGCCACCTAAATGAGAATAAGCAGCCACACTAGCACCATCTAAACGAGCAAATTTTGCTAATTCCATTTTTTCACCAATTGTACCGCTTAAATTATCTAAATCCTCCTTTACGCTTCCCTGTTCAAGAGGTAAGGCTAACAAAGATTCAAGATTATCCACTTCATTTTTCATAGCAACTGCCATGACCGCTTCAGCAAAGGCTTGAAACTTTTCATTTCTAGCTACAAAGTCAGTTTCTGAAGTAAGGCTTAAAATATAAGCCTGATTGGCTGATTCATTAATAGCAACCTTTACTACACCCTCGTTGGTTTCTCGATCAGTGCGTTTTGCTGCTTTGGCAATGCCTTTTTTACGTAATAATTCTACTGCTTTTTGTAAATCGTTGGCGGTTTCATCCAAAGCCTTTTTACAATCAACCATGCCAGCGCCAGTAATTTCACGTAATTGTTTGATTAATTCCATATAATTTTAATTTAAATTTTAAATGCTGCTATTAACTTTTTAAGTCTTTTTTAGCATCAATGATGGCTGATTGAATTACTTCCATCAATAGCTTAACTGTTTTAGTGGCATCATCGTTAGCAGGAATAGGATAATTTACTTCTTCTGGATTAACATTAGTATCACACACTCCAATCACTGGAATATTTTTTTTATGAGCTTCTGCTACTGCTGTAGCTTCTTCTTTAATATCCCAAACAAAGAGAGCGTCAGGCATTTTTACCAAAGAAGTTAAACCGCCCACTCTTTCGTGTAAACGTTTAATTTCGCGATCAAAATCTAAACGTTCTTTCTTGGTATATTTACTTAATTTACCAGTTTCACGTTTTTCAACTAATTCCTGATATTTCTTAACCGATTTTTTAACAACACTAAAATTAGTTAAATAGCCGCCTAACCATTTGCCCACAATGTATGGTTGCCCAGTCATTTCAGCCATTTTTTTCATTGGTTCTCTTACTTGACTTTTAGTGCCAACAAATAACACGTGCTTCCCTTCTTTAATTAAAGAAGACATAAACTCTAAAGCTTGGCCGAGCATTTCTCGACTCTTTTCTAAATCAATTACATAAATACCATTCTTAGCGGTAAAAATGTAAGGTTTCATTTTTGGATGCCAACGATGAGTGCGATGACCAAAGTGCATACCGGCTTTTAACATCTCTTCTAAACTTGGTAGTTTAAACATAAATTTTCTTTGTCCCTCAATAAAATGAGGCTTCCGCCCATATAATTTATATCTTTTGTTTCGATATAAACCAAGAAAAATTAAATAGACGTGACAGATTAATTATAAAAATTATTAAATATTAAACAAAAAAAGACTAATTTCTTAGTATTTTAACTAAGTTCTTAATCTATCTTATATAATAAAGGAAAGGCTAAAAAGTGTCAAGCCTATTTTAGAGTGATATTTGCTAATAAAAGATAAATTATTGCTGATAAAAAGCTTTATAACCACTGTTAAAATCGGCTACCGCTTGATTATAATCTAAGACCATTGCTTGATACAAATTTAGCTCTGCTTGATAATCAGCCACCAAATCATTATAAAGCGGCACCATTTGATTATAAGCACTAATATTACCCCCTTCTTTTAAATTTTGTAACTCAACTTGTTTGGCTAATAATTGATTATATTGTAAATCAATAGCTGCGGATTTAAGGTCTAAATTAGATTGTAAATTATCAAGATTTTCTTTTTTGTTTTTAAGGCTAAGCACTTCTCTTTTTACTGCCGCTACTCCTTGAAAAATACGTCCTTTAGTAGCTTGCTTTATCTCCATTCTACCTAAGGATAAAATAGAAAATAAATTATCAAAACTGGTATTATTTCCCTGAGCTTGACCATCTTTTAAGGCAGCAGGTACAACACCAATAGGAAAGTAGTTAGTAGTTTCCACATAACAATAACCAGAATTATTTAAAGAATCTAATAATGGACAAGCAATACCAACTGCCGAATGATTACTATCTGGAAAATCTAAAATAGCCGCTCCATAACCCAATTCTCGCAACCACAAAACTGCTAAAAAAGTGGTGTCAGAGCAAATACCTCGTTGTAAATATAAAGTTTCAAAAGGATAATTAGCCTGAGTGCTTGTTTTTGCAGCTTTAATGTGATCATACTCTAAATATTGCACAAAAGATAAGACAAAAGCCGCTCGCTCATCTGGACTTAAACCCAAGTCATTAGCCTGCTGTTTTAAGCGCTCAAGTAATGCTAAAGTTTGCTGATCCTCTTGTTTAGTTTGTAAAAATAAAGAATAGAAAGCATCTCTAATATCTTCCGGTTCTTGTCCTAAATAATAACTATATGTTTTAGGTGTCCCTTGATAAATCTGATAAAGCTCAGGATTTAAAGCAAAATCTAAACTATAATCTTGATTACGATATCGCCAACGATATGTTTTATTAGTATTAACCTGCGTATCAGGAATGTCATTTTCACTTTTAACATTTATATTGGCAACAATTTGTTCTAAATCATCATTTTTAATGCCTAGACCAAAACGACGCATCACTTCAAAAGCATCACTCGGTCGTCCTAAATAATACAAACGACTGTCACTAGGATTAACGTAATAAGCTTCTCCTTGAGCTCTAACACGTAAAAGAATTCTACCTTTTAATCTTTCTGCCCCCTCTTTTTGAAAACGCTCATAATCTAATTCACTCACCCCTAAACCTAAAGAACGCATCAGCTCAAAAGCATCACTCGGTCGTCCTAGATAATATCTTTTTAAATCAAGTGGATTAATATACCAAGCCTCACCTACAGATTCTACTTGAAGTAAAATTTTTCCCGATAAACGCTGAGCTAAATCAGCCGCATAACTAGGTTGACCAAAACTTAACAAAACAAAGATAATAAAAAAATATGAAAAATAGATTTTTAATTTCATATTCATTTAATCTGTTAAGGTTAAAAATAAATCTTCTAAAGGAGTTTCCGGTAAATGATTAACATCATTAATATAAGCAACTTTTACATAAGCGTCTCTATCAATCACCAACTTACTGACTGAGGCCTGATATATTTCTAAAGACAAAAATCCAATTACGTCAGCATTAATAATACTCGTCAGAACACTTTTAATAATATTGCCATGACAAACTAAAGCTATCTTCTTACCCTTATTTTGACGAAAAATATCAGTTAAAACACGACGCATTTCTGCTTGCGTGCGATTTAATTGCTTATCTAACTTATTGTAATCTTTTAAATGCTGTTTACGCCGCTCTTCGGAGGTGCGAAAATATTTAACTCGACGCCAATCTTTCCAATCAATTTCATTTAATCTCTCATCAACGATAATGGGTAATTTTTTAGCTAAAGCCACCGCCGTTTCTTGCGCACGAGCTAATTTGCTCGTATAAACAACATCCAGCTCTGTTTTTCGAAAATGCTTAGAGATGGTCTTGGCTTGCTTTTTACCGATAGCTGATAATGGCATTAAAGCGTCCCCTAATTTCTTTTGTAAACGATAATTAGGGTGAGCGTGTCTAATTAAATATACTTCAGTGTAAGGTTCGCGTGTCTTAGGTTGAAGTTTGGAATAAGGATTTTTATTCATAAACAAAAATTATAAACCAGCTTGTTTAGCGGCAAAATTCCAATTAAATAAATTTTTGAATACAGCCTCTACAAAATCTAAACGTTTATTCTGATAATCTAAATAATATGAATGTTCCCAAACATCTAAAGCTAAAAGCGGCTTTGCTCCATCTAAGAAAGCGGGCCGCCCATTAGCTGTTTTTGTCACCATTAATTTATCATTTTTTAACACTAACCACACCCAGCCACTACCAAATTGAGCCGCTGCTTCTTCTTTAAAACGAGCTAATAAATTATCAACTGACTCAAAATCTCTTTCAATCATGATTTTTAAAGCGCTTGGCATTTCTTTTTTAGACGCTACCGGAGACAGGCTAAGCCAGAAAATTTCGTGATTATAGTGTTGACCGGCATTATTAAAAATAGCCGTCTTCTCAGGCTGATTATTAATCTTTAATAATAATTCTTCTAAAGACATAGTCTCCATGTCAGTGCCAAGTACTAATTTATTAAGATTATCAACATAAGCTTGGTGATGCTTACTGTAATGCAGTTCCATGGTTTGAGCAGAAATATATGGAGCTAAATCTTGATAATTATAAGGTAAGGGGCTAATTTTAAACATATGTTTTAAGTAAATTAATTATAATATATAAACCTAAATGATATTTTATCACTTCAGGTTTATATATTATATCAAAAAAAACCTTAATTACATAATTTAAAAAAAGCTATTATTTGACATAATAACAAATATATGACAATATACTCGATAATAGCACTTTCACAACAAACTTTTAAGACCATGAAAAAAATCATGATTTTTAATCCAAAAAATTATTCAGGACTGCTGTTAGCAGCTGCTGCCTTAAAAGCTGACTATCAACTAATTTCATCTTTTAAGCCTTCATTGTTTTTAGAGAACAATCCTGTTGAGATTGTTTTACTTAATATTCATCCAAAAAATATTACTAACTCTAATGAATGTCACCCCGATTTGTCTCATTATTTGCATACTAATATAAAAGCTATTAAAGCTTTTATTTTTAGCCCTTTAATCGAAAAAGATGTAATGAACTTAAAAATTGATAATATTATTTATTTTCATTACTTAATTAGTCAAAAAATAGGGTTAACTGACGAAGATTTATATAACTGGGAATTTAGTCAGAATTCTTTGGCTCGTTATTATGCTCGCGCCTTACATGCCGCTAGAGTAAAAAGTAGAGACGCAAACTTGGATGAGTATGAATCTCTATGGATAGAAATTCTAAATGATTTAGATGAGCGCTTTCACGGAAAAAAAGTTTCTCATAATTATCTCATTGAAAGCTATGTTCATCATTACGAAAGAGTAAAAGAAATAACCAAGCAAGCTTTTAAAAAAATCAAGCTGGACGAAACTATTAAATTTCCTTATCGTCATGTTGCTTTTGCTTATCTTGATAATATTTCTCAATATCTAGATTTAGCTCAGCTGAGAAAGCTCTGTCTTGAAACCTATCCCTATCTCTGCATTATTCAATACAGAGAAAATGATCAAGAATTAACTTGGTTCTTATCTAACAAAAAACTACAAGTATCTCAATTTTTTGAATTACCAAAAAGCAATCACGATTATGAGGCGTTAATTAATTTTCCTCATAATAAGATGTTAGAGCATATCAAAAGAGTAATTATTGAGATTACCACTCTCCAACCGTCATAAAAAGACGGTTTTTTTATTAATTAATCTTATTTACTTTCTTAGCGGCTAATTGCCCACAAGCCGCGCCAATGCTTTGACCTGGGCTGAATCGAGTAGTAACAGCTACGCCTGATTGCTCAAGAATTTTTTTAAAACTTTCAATTCTTTGAGCTGAGGAAGGCTGAAAATTACCAGTTGGATTATAAGGAATAAGATTTAATAAATATAATTTTTTATGCATTAATTGTGCTAAAACCTGAGCGTCATCATCTCCGTCATTAACATTTTTTAACATAATATATTCAAACATCACACGACGACCAGTTTTTGCAATATAAAAATCTACCGCTTTAAATAAACTAAATAAAGAATATTTTTGCGCTATAGGCATTAATTGACTACGTAATGAATCTAAAGGCGCATGCAAAGAAATAGCTAAATTGATTTGTAATTTTTCAGAAGCTAATTTTTTAATACCTTCAACAATCCCTGCTGTAGAAACAGACATGCGTCTTGAGCCAATGTTATATTTTTCAGGATTATGAAAATTATAAACCGCCTTAATAAAATTATCATAATTTAAAAATGGTTCACCCATGCCCATAAAAACTAAATTATCTATTTTTTCTCCTTTATTTTCAACTACTAAATGTCTAGCCCAAAATAAATATTGTTGCTCAATTTCTTCCGCGCTTAAATTGCGCTTAAACCCAGCCTTACCGGTAGCACAAAAGCTACAAGCTAAGGCGCAACCTGCTTGTGAAGACAAACAAAGAGTATGCCTGCCATCACGATGACGAATTAAAACCGCCTCCACGCTAATGCCATCACTAAAAGTAATTAAAGCTTTTTCTGCTCTTTTGTCGTTTTTATCTTTCACAATCACTCCCTGAATATCCAAGGGACATTCTTTTATTAAACGTTCACGCAGAGATAAAGGCAAAACACTAATTTGTTGCCAATCACTAATATAATCTTGATACAAAGATTGATAGACTTGTTTAAATCTAAATTTTGCTTCTCCTTGTAGTATTTGTGATAATTTTGATAAATCCATAAATTTAAGAAGCCTTAACTAAGTTGATTAAAACTACTTCAGAACGAGTAGCTAAACGTAAAGGAGGTCCCCAAGTACCAGCTCCTACATTTACCAATAAATTAAAATCGCCTAAACGATAAAGTCCAGCCGCGAAACCACGATATAATAATTTAGCCACTAAATTAAAAGGAAACATTTGACCGCCATGAGTGTGACCTGATAATTGTAAATTAATTCCCAATTCTTTAATAACTGAAACATCTTTAGGTTCATGATACATCAAAATACTAGCTTGTTTAGACTGATATTTCATTTCGTCTATAATCTTATGACGGACATCTAAACCGCCCTCATAATAACAGCTTAAACCTAAAATTTGCAAATCATCAACGACCATTATTTCATCATCTAAGATAGTAATCCCGGAATCTGCCAATAATGACTTGACTCTCATCCTTCCTAAGATGATGTCATGATTACCAAAAGAATAATATACTCCTTTTGGAGCAATAAGCTTTCTCTTATGAAACCAAGAAAAATCAGTATCCATGCCATCAAAAAGATCGCCAGTGATTAAAATTGCTTCTGCTTGTAAAGCGTTAATCTTAGCAACTAAAGAATCAAAAAAACGTTGGCGCCAAATTGGTCCTAAATGCACATCAGAAAGGTGTAAAATGTTTTTATTATGCCACGCTTCTGGTAGATTTTTAATTTTAACAGTTATCTTTTTAACTTTAATTGTTTGAGCCAACCAAGCTTCTGGCAATAATAATAACAATGGCAACAAGATAATATAAACAGTCTTTAATTTCGCGCTATTTATAAAATCAATCCCCAAAAAATTTAACAAGAAAAAAATGATTGCAAACAAGACTGTATTCAACATGAATCCTGCCCACAAAGCAATACTAAGATACAAAGAACGTGTCCAGATGTTATCACGCCAATGAATTAATAAAGGAGCAATAACTGTTAAAGCTAAAAACATCAATAAAACAGCGGCAGCAGCAATTTGCACATAAATATTATTGAGTGGTAAAAAGTGCATCCAAATAAAAAACAACAAAAAGTGTGCCCCTAAATCCATAATAATATTAAGAGTGAAAAAAATATATTTCATAAATAATTTTAAGCTTGAAAAGGAAATTTAGCATACTCTGCCCTATCCCCCAACTCTTGAGCAATCTCTAACAGACGATTATATTTCGCTGTTCTTTCTCCACGACCAGGTGCTCCAGTTTTAATTTGCCCACTACCCATAGCCACTGCTAAATCAGCAATAAAAGCATCATCAGTCTCACCACTTCTATGGGATATAATAGTGGTAAAATTATTAGCTTTCGCTAAATTGATTGCCTTAATAGTTTCAGTTAAAGTACCGATTTGATTTAATTTAATTAAAATAGAATTGCTACTTTTTTCTTTAATCCCCCGTTGTAAACGATCAACATTAGTGACATACAAATCATCGCCGACAACTTGAGTATTAGGCATTTTGGCTGTAAATGCTTTAAAACCAGTCCAATCATCTTCAGCCAAAGGATCTTCAAAAGATAAAATAGGATAATTCAAACTTAAAGAATGATAAAAATCAATCATCGCCTCAGTAGATAATAATTTTTCTTCTTTGTGCAAATTATATTGATTATCTTGATAAAATTCAGTGGCAGCGGCATCAATAGCTAATACAAAATCTTTAGCTAAAATATAATTTGCTTTTTCAATGGCAGTGCGCAGAAATTGAAAAGGCTCTTCATTATTCTTAAAATTAGGAGCAAAGCCACCCTCATCACCAACACTAATAGCTAAAGAATTATCCTTTAAAATTTGCTTTAAACTATGATAGACCTCAACGCCCATTCTAATAGCTTCCGTAAAATTAGAAGCTCCAACAGGTAAAATCATATATTCTTGAATATCAGTCGCCCAGTTAGCGTGCTTGCCGCCGTTTAATAAATTCATCATTGGCACTGGTAGAATATATTTTTCTTTAAATTCTGGGTTAAATTGACTGAGGTATTGATATAGAGGTATTTGCTTAGCATTAGCAGCTGCTCGGGTACAAGCCATAGAAACAGCTAAAATCGCATTAGCGCCTAAATTTTCTTTATTAGTTGTCGCATCTAAATCAATCATTATCTGATCTATTACCTCTTGCTGAGTGACATCTTGAGCAATTAAGGCTGGGGCAATTTTCTCTTCTATGTTAGCAATAGCTTTTAATACGCCCTGACCGTGATAACGAGACATATCCCCATCTCTTAACTCAACTGCTTCATAAGCACCCGTCGAAGCTCCTGACGGCACAGCTGCTTGACCTGTAATACCATTGTCTAATATTACAGTTGCGGAGACAGTGGGGTTTCCGCGAGAATCTAAAATTTCTAAAGCTTTAATTGCTTTTATCTTCATATATTTAAATTAATTAATGAATGAGATTACTTTTATACATACTAAATTCTGTCCTTTCAATTACTTTGCGCAACATTTTAACAGCTGCTAGGGGATATTCACCAACCGTTGTTTCATCAGATAACATAATCATATCAGCGCCATCATAAACAGCGTTGGCAATATCAGATACCTCTGCTCTAGTGGGATGTGGATTCTTAATCATAGAGGTCATCACTTGAGTGGCAATAATAACCGGACGATTATGCCAATGAGCATGACGAACTAAATTTTTTTGAATAATTGGTAATTCTTCTATCGGTGTTTCTATGCCCAAATCTCCTCGCGCTATCATAATCATATCAGAACTAGCAATAATTTTATCAATATTTTTTAAAGCCACTCCTCGTTCAATCTTAGAAATTATTTTGACTTTATTATTCTTACCTAAAAGACGACGCAGACGCTTAACATCATCAGCTGATTGTACAAAGGATAAAGCAATATAATCCATACCAGTCTTTAAACCAAATTTAACATCTTTTATATCCTTAGCTGTCATGCCGCCTTTTTTGATAATTGTATCAGGCACATTAATACTTTTACGAGAATTTAAAATACCACCATTTAATACTTCCGCTTTAATCACCTTTTTATTAACTGATAAAACTTTTAATTCAATCGCGCCATTACATAAAAATAACATCGCACCTTTTTTCATGTGTTTGTATAAGTCTGGGCTATCAATCGGAATGTAATCACCTGGCTGACGATAGGCCTGACGACTATAGATAAATTCATATATTTCAGCTTCATGCATCAAAATCCCATCTTTAGGCATTTCCCCCACTCTAATTCTGGGCCCTTGCAAGTCAAGCATTATTTTAACCTCCTTATTATGCTTGGCATTATATTTATCTACAATCTTTTTAATCTGACGATATTGTTTATAATTAGCATGAGAAAAATTAACACGCACCACGCCAACACCAGCTTCAAGTAGAGTTGTTAATTCTTTTTCAGAATCACTTTTAGGACCAATAGTGGCAACAATTTTTGTTAACATAATTTTATTATTATTTATTATTTTCTCTATTTATCTTCTTTAATTCTAAAATTAGATTTTGATAAAATTCTAAATTATTTAAAGTAGCTAATTTTTGGCCAAAAGGTTCTTTTAAACGAAACAAATGGTGGAGATAGGCCTTAGTATAATTTCTTAATTCTGGAAAACGACTATTGGGATTAATGGCTGAAAAATCTTTCTTAAAAATAGCTTGACTAATATTGATACTATGATAAAAATCCGGAAATTTATCAACTGGTCCCATTTTTTTAGGAATTTTTTTAAAACCTTTAAATTTAGCTTTAAAATAAAAAAGTTTAGCATGTCTTCCCTCTCTAGTAGGGATAACGCAATCAAACATATCCCAACCCATTAAATAACAACGATAAATATCTTCCGGTAGTCCAATACCTAAGGCAAAACGCAGAGAATTATCAGGTAAATATGAGGCTGTCTTATATAAAGTATCAGCTAAAAAATTACCCTGTTCATCAATCGGACGAGCGCCAAAACCATACGCATCAAAACCAATTTTAATTAACTCTTGAGCACAATGATAGCGCAAATCTTCATAATCACCACCTTGAACAACAGCCATTAATATTGGTTTTTTGGTGGCTGTTAATTTGCGTTTCTTCAGCTGACGTAGATATTCTGCCTTACAACGACGTGCCCAAGTAATACTTCTCTCCACGGCTTTTTCTAATTTTGGTCGAGGCCAATCATTAGGTGGGCAATCATCTAAACACACCATTAAATCAACTCCTAAATCAAATTGAATTTGAATAGATTTTTCTGGACTTAGTTCATGCCAAGAACCATCAAGTGGCGATTTAAAAGTCACTTGATTGTCATCAACTTTACCCATACCCTGACGACGATGAACTAAAGAAAAAACTTGAAAACCACCAGAATCTGATAATAAAGGGGCTGACCAATTCATAAATTTATGCACACCCCCCGCTTTCTTTAATATCTCTAAACCAGGCTGTAGATATAAATGAAAAGTATTGACCACCAGTGCTTCAGTGCGACTATGTTCTAAATCAGAAGCGCTAAGACCTTTAATAAAAGCTCTGGTGGCATCAGGCATAAAAATAGGGCTAAGCAAACGACCATGAGCAGTATCTACCTGTAAAGAACGTAAATAAGAAGGGCTTTTTTTCTTTTTGATCATATTATTCTACTCTACCATTATTAGACAATCCAGCAATCTCATCATCTTCTAATTTAGTAGTCTTAGCGCTAGTTTTATGAGAAATTTCTGCTCTTGTCACCGCATCAATAGCTTTAACAGTGCTACCAGCAGAAATAACTAAAATTTTATCTCGATCACTTTCATTAGGTTTTAAATTAAGACTAAATTCTGCATCAGCTCGATATACAGAAAGAGGTAAATAACCTAAACGCCAAGTTACTAAACGACTAGCATCATCATAACTAATACGACCAACATTAGTATTTACCTCCCCTGACCAATTAATACCAGCTGGTAAAACCATATTTACTTCTAAGTCCTCCAAATCATGTAAATTATTTTTAATTGTCCAAAAAACCCTAACACTAGTTGTTTCTCCAACTTGAGGAGGCAGCGGACCGGAACCGACTGGAATATTATCTTCATTAAAATATAAAATCTTTTCTGTTAAAGATAAATCACTATTAATTAAACTACGAATTGTATTACTCTTTCTATCTTCATTAATCTCTTCCGCTTGCTCAGTATCGGCAGCTAAATTATATTGAGAATAAGCAATGATTTCATTATCGCTACCAATATTAGCCACAGAAAAATCTTTCACTTTTAGGGTAAAAGTAATTTCTCCTGATTCTCCAGGCGCTAATTCAGCTAAAGCTGGAACTTGTTCCTTGCTCCAAACAATAGAATTACCAGCCGCAGTCGCATTCAAAGATTCGGCCAATGTATTCCAATCAACCGCCCCCTTAACCACCGCCATTAAGACTACATCATACAAAATTGCCTCTCCATTATTTGTATAAAGAAGACGGTAATTTAAATTAGAACCAAAATTAACTGCTTGATCAGTTTTTTCGTTATTTAAAAACAACTCTAAATTAAAATCACTCTTTACCACTTCTAACGCTAAATTTTTTTCCCATAAAGTTAGCTCTTTAGCATCGGCTTCTTTTTTAAATAAACGTAAGTATATTTCTTCAGTCTCCGCTACTTTATCTTTAAAAGTGAAATTAATAGAAGCAATAAAACGATCATTGCTGACATTAGGTAAAGCACTAATTAACCAACGACCATCGCCAATATTTTCAACTATTAAACCACTCTCTTCAGTGGACGACTTAATCTCTAATTGATTTTTTAATTGTAAATTATCTGACCCCTTAATTTCTAAAATAAAATTATCAATATAATTATTATTAAATCCAGTTAAATTTAAATTTATTTCATTATTATTAGCAACTAAAGCGGTATTAACATAATCTAAATTCAATAAAAACCCTACACCAGAAACAAGGGTATTGGCAGTTGCTTCTTTTTTAAATTCACTAGAAAAATTAGAAGGAATATAATTTAAACGTGCCGTTATAACATTAGCGGCATCGACTGGGGCTAAAAGATGACCCTTTATTTCAATTCTCCCTATTTCTTCTGGGTAGATTGTGCCTAAACTCCAATTCTTAGATCCTTCACTAACAGGATTCGTTTCTGTGATTACAAAATTATTAGGTAAAATAAGCTCCACTTCACTTTGATTTAAAGTTAAGCCGCTCTTATTCTCGTAAATAATATAATAGGAAAAATTTTCACCTGCACTGATTTTTTCCGGAGCCTCAATTCTAAACACTAAAGCATCGGAGCCAGCTGGTCTTTGAAAGTAGAAATAATACGCACCATAAAGTGCACAAGCAATAATTGTTAAAACAAAGATTTGCTTGAAAAAAACAATCAAGGCTAACCTTTTCTTTTTTTTAACTCGACTAACATCAACTGGCTCTCCTTTATTATCACTATAGATCGCAGACAAATCTTGTTCAGCCTCTTCCGATAAGACTTCTTTTTTAATTAAATCTTCAAAACGAGACACCTCCTCTGATTCTGGCAAGGGGCGCTCTAAAAAAGCATTCTTTAAGCTAGAATGGCTCTTTTTTTGTGCTTTTATAGTTTTGAAAGCAGATTTATTATTTTTCTTTTCTGATAATGACATGTCTTTAAAAAATTAATCACAGCTAAAAAAGTTGATGATTAAAAAACTAATTTTCTAATAAAATAGCACGAAAAATATCTTTTTCTAAATTAAATTCCTGTTTTCTTTCTAAACCTTGAGGATATGATTTTAACATTCGCCAAGTACTTGGCCAAAGGATATTCCATTGTACATTAATTGCTTTTGCGCCTGGTTGTTTTTGCATTAATAGTGAAAAAGGATAATGCTTAGCTCTGTCTCCAGCTAATGAATCAGCTAATTTGCCGTACCAAGTTTCAAGTTCTAAGTCTTTAGCTTCTAAACGAAAAGGCAAACGATAACGTAAGCGCACTATTTGTAATTCACCTGGATCAGTCATCACCCAATTAGCAAAAACTGTCTTATTATTTTCCTGATATATTTTAGTTTTAGTTAAAGGATCACTCAGTGCTAAAGCTTCAGTCTCTGCAACTAATGGATAATCATCCCAATCAGTCTCTGGCTTTTCAAAATACTCTTGATCAGGTATTTCAAAGCCTTGAGCGGATAACAGGGTGCTTCCTAAAGGCACATACACTCGCAACCAATCAACGTTGCGCACACCACTCAAGATTTCATTTTTTTGACCTTGATGTTGGCGATAAATAGTTAAAGTATTAATAACACTTAAATCATCTTGAATTTCACTTAATAACTCAACGTGCTCATTAATGCGTCTATCTGTTTTCTGACCAGCAATATTAGTATGACTAATTAATAAATAATCATGTGGCGATGGCTTGATAGCAGCGTCTAAATTATAATTTTTTAACTTTGTCTGCAATGATTCATCTCGAAAGTATAAGAGAATATTTTTAGATGATAAATTTTTCTCAACAGCAGTTAAAAGAGCTGGTAGATTTTCTTTAGTTAAAACTTGGGGCAGACGATCCATAATTTCCAACATCAAATCACCAATAATTTTTTTAGGCTCATTTACTGGACTGTCGGCTACATCAGCCACTAACTCAGGATGAGTTTTTTCAAGGTTAGGTTTTTCGACAATAGTTTGAATAATTTCCCAAAAATTATCCGCATTAACAGTCACTGCGTATTCATTCTCTAAACTAATTTCGCCACTAATTTTTAATAAATCAGCTAAAACATCCGGAGTAAAGCTAATTACACCATCAACAGTTGGTCCATCACTTTTTTCATAAAACCACATTAAAGAACGGGCACTACTAGGCCAATCAGGCCACCAATTTGCATCCCAAAAAAACCAACGCGGATTAACTAGCCATAAAGGCTCCGGTGATTTAATAAAAGAGCGCATGCCTGCTTCCGTGTCATAAGAACCGCCCGTTGGCACTTCTAAGGCCTTAATTTTACCATCACGAATATCAACCAAAGCATAACTACCAAAGAAGCCCCCCGCCCCTCTCATCTCAGCATTATTTTGAAAAACTAATAAATAACGCTTGTCTTGACTAACACCTAAAAATTCTTTAATTGCTTGGGCGGAAGCTAATAATTGTGACAAAGCCTCTTCAAACATTGCGGCTTGTTGTTGCAAATTAACAAAATCTTCTCTATATTCACGAGGCAAAGCCTCTACTTTAATATCATCTAAATTAGAGCGCATTTCTTGAACATGAATTAAAGCTGGGGTGCCGTGCTCCACAAAATTATCAATTAAATAGCCCCAGCTCTTCTCCTGATTATCATCAGAAAAAACAGCTGCTGCCTGACTTAAATTTTTACCAACTTCAGTAGCACTTAAAGCGGCCGCTAGAAACTTTTTGCTCTGAGACGCCATTTTAATTTCTGGATCAGAAGCTAAACTAGCAACAGATAGCAGCCAATTATCTACATACTGTAATCGATCTTGAGCAACAATCAGATTATTAGCCGCCTCATCAAAATTAAGCAATGCTTCATCCCAATTCAAACTAGAGGCTCCATCAGCAGCCGCAGCTAAATTTTCCAAAGCAGCTACAGAATTACCCAAAACATCACCTTTCATTTGCGGCAGATCTATTAAATTAAAATAAGCTAATATTTTAAAAGGTAAAATAATAAAAATTAAAACTAGGGCAAAGCTAAAAATTGAACGATAGAATTTCAACAAATAAAGATTCTTTTCCGTTCTTTCTTTCTGTTTTCTTTTTTGTTTGCCCAACAAATACGTCTGAAAATTTTTCCATGAATAATGATGTGAAGCTTGAAAATAGTAACGAAATTCTTTTAAATTAAATAACTCTTTTTTATATTTTAATCTTTTACGCCAATGATGATAAAAAATTGGTAAAATAATAGGCCAAGGTGAACGCCAACTTCGTATTGATGGCTTTTTTTGTGTTTTTAAAGATAATAAACGCTTTAAATATATAAAAAAAGAATCTTTATTTTTATCTTGCTTCTTATGCTTTAACAAAGAAACGGGAACAGAAAAAGAAGATTTTAAAGAAGTTTTAACGAGATTACTCTGCTTCTTTTTTAATAATGTTTGTTTAGTTAAGTGCAATTCAGGTTTATTTTTTTGATCATTATTAACAGTTGATCTTAAATCAACCACAAAAGAATCCGTCAAAGGGCGAATCGACTGATTATCACTATAATTCTTTGAAGAAAAAATATTTTTCATAACATCAATTTTCTAACACGGAATGATAAATATCCCAAGTTTGTTGAGCGCAATCTCTCCAGCTATATATCTTTATCTGCTCTTTTCCCTTTTGCATTAAATCTTTTCTAAGAGCTTCATCCTGAATCATTTGTCTCACCTTTTGTTCCATTTCTGTGGTTTGATAGGGGTTAAAATAGAAGGCGGCTTCATTCATAATTTCAGGCAAGCTCGCCTGATCAGAAGATAAGACTGGGCAATCATGAGACATTGCTTCTAAGGGAGGCAAACCAAAGCCCTCGTATAGAGAGGGGAAAATATAAAATAAAGCTTGACGATAAAAAACTGCTAACTCTTCATCAGGCACATAACCAGGGAAAATAAAAAGTTCAGCCAGTGATTTATTCTCATGATTAATAGACTGGGCTTGTTTTTGTAAACGATTATAAAAATAATCCTCTTTACCAATCATCACTAAAGATAGATCAGGATAATCTAAACGTAATTTCTTAAATAATGGTAATAACGATTCTAAATTTTTATGAGGATATGCATTGCCAACATACAGCACAAAAGGCTTTTTCACATGATAAGCATTTAAAACCTCAATATCGGATAAGATTAAATTATTTTTTGCTAAATGTGACACCCCTTCATAACTAAGCACTATTTTATCAGCTGCAATCTTAAACTGATTAACAATATCTTGTTTAGTAAATTC
Organism: Patescibacteria group bacterium; assembly: GCA_034002925.1. Lineage (GTDB taxonomy): Bacteria > Patescibacteriota > Patescibacteriia > Patescibacteriales > UBA12465. The sequence goes on from JAVEZP010000005.1 coordinate 44,492, forward strand.
GGAAACACTGATTATTTTTTTAGCTTTATGCAAGGCTCTTTTAATCACTATTCGATATGCTAGCTGTTTTAGCCAATAAATAGCCGCTGGCAACATAGAAGCTCGTCTACTAGGGAAACGCGTTAAAATTAAATCATGAATCGTCACCACAAACGGAACTGGGCAAAACACAGGTACATTAAAATGCGGAAAGTGCATGAGATCTAATTTTTCTTTTTTAATAATACCCGGAAAAAATAATTGTTCTTGCCAAGAATACCAGCGCAAAGATATTAATTTTTTCTTCACTCTAGGAGAATTAGTTTTAAATTGATCAAAATTATCTGGACTTAAAAATATAAGATACTCATCAACATTATTTTGTTGTTCATTTATTTGAATTAAATTATCAACTACTTCCTGCACATAACGACCTAGACCCTTGCCTAAGGGACCATAGAAACGAGCGTCAATGCCAATACGATGAGATTTGTGTTCTAAGATATTATTCATTTAAACAAAAGGTAAATTATCAGGAATAGAATTATCATCTTCCTGCCTAACACTGGCTGATTGTTCGTGATGATTAGCAACTTGTCGATCTTTATCTTGACTACCGGAAGATAATATTTCTTGATTAAAAAATTCTGGAGCCGACCCAGCTAAGTCACTAACTAATGGCAAGGCTGATGGAGCGTCCGCTTTACGACCCGGTGCTTTTTGCACCATAGGTGCTTTCACGTTTGCTTCAATTGGAAAATGCCAGAGTGTGGCTAATTCTTCAATGCTAAACAATCCCGGATTCCTACCTGCTGTATCATCACGAGCAATATAATTAGATATAATGGCATTCTTTTTTCTAATCAAGCGTTTACTTTTATTAAAATAAGCAGTTTTAGTCATTGTTACTTTCACATCAGGTTTAAGATTATTTAAATCTAAAGCAATAAATTGTTTCATGTAACCGACTAAACCATTCACTGCCTTACTTCTAAACATTAAATCTTTCCGAGCAACATACACCGCTCTAATTTTAGCTTCAAAGGCTAACTTTGAAGATTTATCTTGAATGGCCTCAATTTGTTTTTTTTGCTTAGGCGTCAACTCCATCATAGATAAGCCCTTATCATCACTTTTAGCTTCAATATCTCCCCAAATACTATAAATCATTTCACTAGCCTCGCCTAACCATTCTACAAATTTTGATATATAACCGCTAGTTTTTTGTTTTTTACCCAGAATTTTATCCACCATTTTATCGCTTTCCGCTACCCAGTCAAAACCAGTAGGGATGACGATGATTTGCAACCAGAGATTTTCTCCTTCACGCAAAGAACTACACAAGTCCATTAAAGAGGCCATTGGATCTTTAAATTGAGTTTCGCTTGGTCCAAATTGATGTTCAAATTCTTTATAGGTTTTGATTGGATAAGCCCAATGTTGAGCTTGCATAAACTCTGAACCCCAAATATCATATTCTTCATCCGGAAAACGCTTGGGCACTGTTTCCACATAATCTTCTACTTCAGAAATTTCAGCATCAGGATACTGAGAATATACTGAGGTTTCAATTAAATCCCGGAATTCAATTGGCGTTCTAATTAAAAACTGTGTATAGCCTTCTAAACTCACTATTTCATAACTAAAAGAAACTTGAAACTTACCCTCAAACCATTTTTCAAAAAAATTAACTGAGCCATGCGCACCAGCTAAATAGGTAAACATATTTTCAACCGCTTTCGGTGATTGCTCATTACCTTTAGGAATATCAATGGCTAATAAAATATATTTTAAGTTATTAGCTGCCCAATAACTCCTTATTTGTTGTAAATAAACAAGAGAAAGACCATACAACAACATGACCGCAATTAATATCCAGCCAATATTGATAAAAAAGACCCACAACATTTGATCAGCCGAAAGACTAATAAATTCCTCTAAACGAGTGGTATCAATAATGATTTCCATAATAAAAATATAAATTACGACACAAAATGTCGCAGGGAGTATTCTGTTATTATTTTAGCATAAAAATAAAAATAAAAAAACCGCTATCAAGTAGCAGTTTTCTTATTTTATAAACTAATTTTAAGCCTTTTGCCAATCCCTTAAACCATACATACCTCTTCCCGTTAAAACATATCTTTCATCTAAAATTAACTCATTATGAACAGTAGCTGGATTAGCCTTTTTTTGATCAAAAGCAACTTCATTAATTTTAGTCGCGATTTCTGTAAAATGTAAAGGTTGGCCAGAATTCTTTAACACTAAATAAATTTTATCATTAATAGTCTTTGGCTTTACTTCCTGCCAATCTGTTTTTCCCCAATGACCAAATTTATTACGTTCAATATTCTTGACAGCTTGAAGAAAGGAGTACAAAGGCTTATATTTATTAATCAATTCAGCTGGATCTGGAAAAGTTTTGCTTTTAAAGATAGCACTAATATCCAAGTTCTTTCCCTTAGCTAAGCGTTCGCTGTGCCGTGAATATGATTCTAATTGTTGAATTAATTCTAGCAATTCATCAGTGCCTAAAGTTTTATTAAGAGACTCCACTTTAGCCAACAATTCTTGTGATAATTCGTGAAAATGATCTAAAGATTCATCTTTTAAAGAAATAGCTTTATTAAAATGTTCTGATTCAGGCAAAACAGAAAAATCATCAGTTAGTAATTTAGAGAGCAAAAAATCAAAACGATTACGATAAACACGGCTATTTTTTTCATAATCAGGATGAGTATTATCCATTTCATTACCCGCCTCTAAACTCATAACTGTTAAAATGTCTAACAAAAAATCTCGACGCAACAGACCACCATGTTCTTGTAATAAAGAATTAATTACACCTCTTAAAACTTGTAAATATTCATCAAGGTTATCTAAACGTTTAATCTTTTTAATGCTGGCATTTTCGATTTGGCGAACTCTTTCTCTGGTCAATTTATGCATTTGACCAATCTTCTCTAAAGTTTCATTCTTGTCTCCATTTAAACCAAAGCGACGAGTTAAAATATCGCGCTCACGTTCCATTAAATCAGAAAATAAACTATTAACTAATTGAATAGCATTTAATTTAGCAAGCTCCTCGGCGCGCTTTTCTTGTACAATTTTTTCTAAAATATTGTCCATATAAAAAAATAGCGGTGGCTATATTATATTTAACATTATTTGCACTTTATCATAATATTTTATATTAGTCAAGTATATGTCTCTTAAAATTATATTTAAATAAAAATTTAGCTAAAAATAAAGAAAAAACAAAGAAAAATAGTTCTTGCAAACGAATCAAAAAACGAGATAAAAAGTCCTCTTGATGATAATATTTTTTAAATAAAATTTGCTGACCCTGAAATGACCAAATCCGAGACTGGCGACTACGACCCCTCCAAGCTTGATAAGTCGATAGCCAGTTTCCCTTTCCGGTCAAACTACGATCATGATAAGCAAGGACCTCAGCTAAAAACAAACTTTTCAAGCCAAACTGATTTAAGCGATAAACTAAATCACAATCTTCTTTATACATAAAAAAGCGCTCATCAAAATACTGTTCCGATTTTTTAATTAACTTAAGCGCAGACAAACGAAATAAAGCAGCGGCTCCCGATGGTCCGGTAATAGCAGCCTTATCATATTGACCGTGATCAATTTGGCCCTGCCCTAAATCGCTAAAACGTAAACCTGATTTTAGTATAATGCCACAAGAATCAATAATTTTTGTTTTCAATTTATGCTCAAAATCCCATTGATAAATCTTTGGCGCAAAAGCTGCATATTGCGGATTAAGATCAGCGCCTTTAATTAACTTGATGAGAAAATCAGACTCTAAAATCATGTCAGGATTAAGCATTAAAAAATATTCAACTTGATTTTTCTCCGCTATTTGCAATAGGCGATTATAAGCGGCGGCAAAACCAAGATTGCGCTCAAATGATATCAGTTGCCAATTGATTGTTTTTGTTTGAAAATAGTTAGTAATAATCTGCTTATTATCATTTTTTTCACTATTATCACCAATAATGACTTGATAATCAAAATTAAGATTCTGTAAATTCTGTTCTAAACTAGGCAAAAAATACTCCAAATAAGGAGCAGAAAATTCATTATAACAAAGAAAAGAAATAATTAATTTCATGTAATTACTAAAAAATCATTTTTTGATCTAATTTTTCTTTGGCAAAAATTTGAGCTTTGAGCAAACTATCAAAAGTACCGGCATCTAACCATTCACCATTAACCATAGCTACCTCTAATTCTCCTTTTTTTAAATAAAGATTGTTTAAATCAGTAATTTCCAATTCCCCTCTAGAGCTAGGCGCTAAACTTTTTGCTAGTGTAACCACTTGTTGATCATAGACATAAAGACCGGTAACAGCATAATCACTTAAAAAAGTTTGAGGTTTTTCTACGATTTGCTCAGCTTTCATGTTGTCATCAAACTTTACAACTCCAAAACGAGCTGGGTCATTAACTTTTTTAGCAAAAACTTTAGCTCCTTTTTTAAAGTTAATAATATCTTGAGAAAAATCATCTTCAAAAATATTATCACCTAAAATCATAGCCACGCTATCTCCAGCAATAAATTTCTCTCCAATTAAAAAAGCCTGGGCTAGACCTTCTGGCTTATCTTGAATTTCATAAGTAAACTTAACACCAAACTCTTTGCCACTGCCTAATAAATTAAGATAATCCCCTGCTCTTTCTGGGGCAACAATAATTAATATTTCTTTAATACCAGCTTTAATTAAAGTATTTAAAGGATAATAAATCATGGGACGATTATAAATAGGCAAAAGCTGTTTGCTAGTAATTTTTGTTAAGGGGCGCAAACGAGTTCCGCTGCCACCTGAAAGAATAATGCCACGCATAAATTTAATAATTATTTTCTGTTAAACTTTTTAAATATTCGTCTAAAGCTTCACGCCAAGAACGTAACAAAGGTCGACGTGTATTGGCTAAGACGGAAAAATTGGGCCTTAAAGCCGCCCTAGGCCAATCTTCAGATTTTATTGCCTCTAATCTAAGCTCTAATTTTAATTTTTGAAAAAGATATAAAGCCGCCTCGTGCCAAGTAGTAGCTTCGCTGTTACATAAGTGATAAATACCGCGAGGAGCTTGATCTTTATATAATTGCCAAGAAGCTTGAGCTAAATCAGGAGTGTAAGTAAAACAACTTAATTCCCCATCAATTACCTGTAACGTATCCCGTTCTTTAGCTAATTTCATCATTAAGTCAAAAAAACTAGGCTTAACAAAATTACCAGATCCTAAGGGACCAAATAGTTTAGAGGTGCGGACTAAATAATATTCTAAGCCCAACAAAGCTCGTTTAGCAATTTCTTTTTCTCCCGCTACTTTACTACGACCATATTCATTAACGGGACAAGCCTGATCTAGCTCTTGATAGGGACGAGTAAGTCGATTATCACCACCAAAGACATAATCAGTGGAATAGTGTATTAACTTAATTCCCTTTTCTAAAGCATAATTTGCTAAAAAAGCCGGTAAATCACGATTTAATTTATAAGCTAAAACTTTAGCCTCTTCATCGTTTTCACAATTATCAACCGCATTATAGGCTGCAGCATTAATAATTAAAGACGCCTGAGTTTTATCTAATTTTTTAGCTAAGAGTTTAAAATCCAAAAAATCAAAATCAATATGATCCCAAGCAGCCTCTAATTCATTAACAAAGGCTTTTTTTAATTGTTGCCCCAAGTTTCCTTGGGAACCTAAAATAATAATTGACATATAATGAGTATAGCGAAAATAAGGAAGAAAGCAAGAAAAAACGCCTTAATTATAAGGCGCTTATGACTATCAACTATTGCCAAATACTATCCTGGCGCACTAATAATTCACGCGCACGTTCTGGCTCTGCCATTAATTCTTTAACAATTTTTTCCATTCTCATGCCTTGAGAACCTTTAATCAACAATAAATCACCTTCTTGTAAACGATTCTGCACAAAACGACCAGCTTCTTCAACATTATCAAAATGATAAATACAATCAGCACTCATACCAGCTTGTTTAGCTCCACGATCAATATCGCGTGATCTTTCACCTACGCTCACCAAATAGTCTATATTTAAATCACTAATTTCTTTACCAACGACACGGTGACCCTCTTCACTATAAGAACCTATTTCTAACATATCTCCTAAAATCGCATATTTTTTAGCTTGTCCAGATAAAGTCATAGACCCTAATAATTTCACAGCTGATAAAGTAGATTCTGGTGAAGCGTTATAGGTGTCATCAATAATAAAAGTGTGTTTTATCCCCGCTAACAAACTCATTCTTCCTGAAGGGGTTTGCAAACGAGGCGCTAAAGCGGCAATATCCATTAAATTCATACCATAATGTAGAGCGACTGCAGCAGCAGCTAAAAAAGCATAAACACCAGTTTCACTTAATAATTCAGGCATTGAAACTGGCACTAAACTGCCTTGATAATTTAATTTAAAATTAATTCCAGAAAATTCATACGGAGTGGTTTGAAATTGATGTTTTAAATCTTGAGCTTTTAAATCCGCTCCTTCCTGAAAACCATAACTTAGCACCCTAGCTTTACTCACGCTTGCCATTGATCGCACATCTTCATTATCATAATTTAAAACGCTCAAACCTTGACGACCAACCGCTTCAATTAAAACTTGTTTTTCTTTTTTAATATTCTGCAAACTCCCAAAATATTCCATGTGAGAATGACTTAAAGCGGTCATAATAGCAATTTTCGGTGGCGCCAAACGCACTAAATAAGACATGTCTCCTGGACGATCTATACCCATTTCTAAAATTAAAATTTTAGGATAATTAGCTTGATAAAAAAATAAGAGCTTAAATGCTTGGAGAAATACTGCAAACCAACCATACAAAGAAGATCCCGGAGAATCAGCACCAATAATAGTGAGAGGCACTCCAATTTCATTATTATAATTTTTATGTGTCGCTCTCACCACAAAACGACTAGATAAAATTAAAGCCAAAGCTTCTTTAGCGCTAGTTTTGCCCACAGAGCCACTAATTGCAATAATATCAGGCTGATATTTTTTTAAAATTAAACGACTCAGTAATTTTAATTTTAGTTGTAATAATTTACGCATATACTATTCTGATCTTGTTTTAGGAACTTGATAATATTTTAACATAAAATCTGCCACATCATGCCATAAAGGCACTACTGTACTTTCTGCAAATTTTGCTCCTTGAGGAGCATCTAAACGAGTTAACATCACGATTTGCGGATCTTCAATCGGAGCAACGCCAATAAAAGTATGAATATATTTATCTGCACTATAACCACCAGCAATGGCTACCTGAGCAGTGCCCGTTTTGCCACCAATATAATATCCAGGAATTTGAGCGCCTTTCGCATGTCCATTCTCCACCACGTTAACCATCATTGCCAAGACTGTATTAGCTGTCTGACTAGATACTGCCCGACTCACTGCTTGTGGCTTCATAACATCGACTTTGCCATCACTATGTCTAATTTCTTGTACAATATAAGGTTTCATGAGCACTCCCTGATTGGCTAAAGCCTGATAAGACATTAACATCTGTAAAGAGGTCACAGCAATACCTTGACCAAAAGAGGCGGTAGCCGCATCAATTTCTCGTACACGATTACGTAATAGATTATCAATATTGCCCGCACTTTCTGCTCCTAGCTCAATCCCACTTTTTTCACCAAAACCAAATTTTTTCACATAATCAGCAAAAACATTAGGACCAATTTTCAACATCGCAAAGATAGAGCCTGTATTTAAAGAATTTTCTAAAACATAATTCATATCTACTAATCCATGTGGCCCCTTAGTACTAAAATCCGAATTGCTAATTGGCTTAGGCCAACCTTTAATCATAATTTGTCCTTCGTCGCGATAAGTTGTCGAGGGGCTAATTTGAGCACCATCAATGGCTGCTGCCATAGTCACTACTTTAAATACTGAGCCAGGTTCATATTGATATAAAATAGCAGGATTATTGTATAACGCAATATCCTCAACTTCGCGATAATTATTAGGATCAAAACTAGGTAAAGAGCAAATAGCTAAAATAGCTCCTGTTTTGGCCTGAACAGCAATAACAGTTCCACTTTCAGCTTGATGTTTTTCAATAGCTGCTTTTAATAATGCACAAGCTTGAAATTGCACCCCACGATCCATAGTTAAGATTAAATCACTACCACTCTGCGCCTTCACATATTCACGATCGTTTACAATTACTGTATTAGCTCCGCCTCTTTCACTTTTTAAATAACCTGCTTTACCGGTTAATTCCGAATTGAAAAATTCTTCCAAACCGTAATTTCCAGTCATGCCATCATCAGAAGCACTCACAAAGCCAACAATATTACCAGCTAATTCCTTTTCTGGATAAAAACGATGACTCTTAAGATGAAAAGAAATGCCAGGAAGAATTAATTCACTTTCATCTTCTTTAATAATAATTTTTTCTAAACGCCTCTCTAAATCATTGGCTGAAATGACGCGATCATCACTAGAAGCAATTAAAGCATACAAGGCTAATAAATCTTCATCACTCACCTTGTCTTTAATCGGCTCATAAGGATCACCAGGCTTATCTAATCTCTTGAGATAATTAGGTAAAATTTCCTTTTTTTTAGCTTCTAGTTTTTGAGCAATTAAAGCTGATCTGATTTCTTGCCATTCCTTACTATTGCGTTTTGCCTGGGACAAAGATTCTAAATTTTTGATTTGATTATCTTTTTCTTCATCATTAATATTCTCTTGTTTTTTAATAACAGCAATCTCTTGTAATAAAGAATCTAAATCTTGTTTATCTAATTCCTCTTCTAATTCTTTGATAATTTCTTTTTGATCAAAAACAATAAATAATTTTTCTGCAATCATGACTGGGTCTTTTACTTCTTGAGGAACTGCATAAATAAAAGCAAAATCTTTATTTGTCGCTAAGGGAAACAGATGATCTTTGCCATTTAATTGTTCATGCAACATAATGCTACCACGACTAGGATGCAATAAATTAGAAACAGAGTGTTGTCGAGAGGCCAAAGCATCATACCAATCACCTTGAGCAATTTGTAAAAAATATAAACGATAGATTAAAGCGCCTAAAAATAAAAAAATCAGCGTCGCGAACAAACGCAAACGCGGATTCATTTTTTGTTTATTCTCTTTCTTAGGCTTATAATCGCGCCACATAGCTTTACTTCTTAGCTACCACGGCTGCTTGCGGATTGAGATATAAAATATTCTCCACCGCTACCATTTCTAAATCATCTAAACGAGGAGAAAGAGCTGTATAAGACTGTAAATGCAAAGCCTTAGCATGTAAATCTTGGTTTTCTTCTGCTAACACGCTCACTTTGTTTTTCAAATCTTTTAACTCAAAGCCCTTCACTGTTAAGTCATTCATGCCAATTAAATAGAAAATTCCTGAAACAAAGCACGCCATCACCAAAAAAACACTTAGTCCAGGCAACCAAAAAGATTTTCCTTTCTTTTGATTAGTTTGCAATTTATGATCGCGTATGTTCATATTTTTCTAGAAGCCGCTCAAACGGCTATTAAATGAAAATTATCAAATTTTTTCAGCAATTCTCAACTTAGCACTACGGGAACGAGGATTATTTTCTAACTCTTCTATCGTGGCAGTGATGGGTTTTTTATTAATTATTTTAAAACTAGCCTGATGCTGACAAACACAAAGAGGAATATTCGGTGGGCAGATACAATCTCGACTTTCATGACGTAAATAATTTTTTACCAGCCTATCTTCACCACTATGAAAGGAAACTACCACTAAACGTCCACCTGGTAATAACACTGCACGAGCAGCCTCTAAAACTTCTTTTAAACTATTAAATTCATCATTAGTTGCAATTCGTAAAGCCTGAAAAATCTTAGTGGCAGGATGGATTTTTTGCCCTCTTCTTAGTGGATTCACAGTTGTAATAATATTAACTAAGGTTTCCGTATCTTTGATTGGTTTTAATAAACGCTTTTTATAAATAGCCCGAGCGATTTGATAAGCCCTTGGCTCTTCACCGTATTCTCGAAATATTCGACTTAATTCATTAATACTAGCCGTATTTAATAAATGTTCTGTTTCTGATCCATCCACTCCAAAGGCCATATTAAGCGGTCTTTTACCCTGAAAAGAGAAACCCCTGCTTTCATCATCTAACTGAGCAGATGAGAGACCAAGATCAAGCACAATCCCGCTCACATTTCTCCCTATCTCTAATTCTTCAATGATATCTTTTAAATGACGGAAATTATTATGAACTAAAACTACATTATCAATCTTTTCTTTTTTAAAAATTTTCTTAGCATTATTAATTGCTAACAAATCCGCATCAATCGCAATTAACTTAGCCTTCTCTCCTATTGCCTTAGCTATAGCTGTGCTATAACCCGCCCCTCCTAAAGTACAATCAACATAACACGCCCCTTCTTTTAAGTTTAAAGCTTCTAAAACTTCATTTAATAAAACTGGAACATGCTTATATTCCATATTTTAAATACCTAAATCACCAAGCTCTTCGGCAATACTATTACTATTTTTTTCTGCTTCTTGTTTATAATTTTGCCAAGCTTTTTCATCCCAAATTTCTAAATGATTATATAGACCAGCAATAATAATACCTTTTTTTAAACCAGAAAACTGACGTAAATATTCTGGCAAAGTCACCCTGCCCTGATTATCAAAGCTAAGATCCATTGCTCCAGCTAACATATGACGAGCAAAAGCCCTAGCCTTAGCTTGGCTAATTGGCAAAGAGGCGAACTTCTGAGCAATTTTTTGAAACTGTTCTTTGGAATATAAAAATAAACAGTTGTCCAAACCTTTGGTAACAACTGCTCCTTTTTTTAAGACAGCTCTAAACTTAGCGGGAATCGCTAAGCGTCCTTTGTCATCTAAATTATGATTGTATTCACCGATAAACATAGGCCCGATAGTAGTGGATAAAGTGTCAACATCTATTTCACCACTCTTCCCCACTTTTCACCTTAATGATTTAATTATACACCACTAAGCCCCTCGGGTCAACCATTATAAATTATTTAATATAAGCATAAAAAATATAAAAAAACACCTTTTTCCACAAGGTATTTTAAAAAGCTTAAAAATTAAACAAAAGTTATCAACAGTTATTCTTAACAGCTATGCCGATATTAGGCTCAGAATCATAGACAGGCTGAACAGCCGCACCACCATCAAAAGGAATCGCTTTCATGCCATTTATATCTTCAATAGGAATTTTTAAAGCATAAGCTAGAGCGTTCGCAGTTAAGACGCCAATTCGTAAAGAAGTAAAACCGCCCCCTTGAGCAGCTACTTTAATCAAAGTTAAATCAGACCAAGTCAAATTATGTTTTTCTAAAGTATTTAAAATTAGAGGCAATAATTTTTCTGATTGCAAACGCAAAGCTTTAACACGACGTTTAATTGAAATTTTTCCTTCTAATTTAAGATTAATAAAGTTATCTTCAGTTGTATCAATGGTTAAAGTCATATTATATTTTTTTCACAACTTGACCATCAGCACTGTCTTCAAGTAAAAAACCTTGTTTCGCTATTTGTTCTCGCAGCTTATCAGCTAATGCCCAATCTTTATTTAAGCGCGCCTCTTCACGTTTGGTCAATAACAATTGAATATCATTAGGAAGCTTATCGATAATAACCATGCTTTCTTGCTGCTCTGCTCCTATTTTTAAAGATAAGCCTAAGACTTGATCAAAATCTAAAACCGTGGCTAATTTTATATCATTACTAAGCTGACTTTTTAACACTTTAAACAGCACGGCCAAAGCTTGTGGCATATTCAAATCATCATTAATCGCTTGTAAAAATTCTTTCCTAAAATTATCATCAATTTCTCCCACTTGCATTCCTAAGGCATGGATTTGTTTATATAAAGAATCTAAAACAGTTTCTGCTTGCAATAAGGATTGTTCACTATACTCCATGGGTTTACGATAGTGCACCTGCAAAGCAGCTAAACGAAAAGCTAAAGGATTAATTTTTTTATCCACTAAAGCTTTTTGTAAAGTCAAAAATCCCCCCTCACTCTTAGCCATTTTTTTACCTCCTGTAATATTTAAAAAAGCTCCATGTAGCCAATAATTAAAAAACTTCTTACCAGTAGCCGCCTCACTTTGAGCAATTTCATTAGTATGATGAACGTTAATATGATCAATGCCGCCACAGTGAATATCTAATTTGTTTCCCAAGTATTTCAAACTCATCGCTGAACATTCTAAATGCCAACCAGGAAAGCCCAAACCCCAAGGGGATGGCCATTCCATTTGTCTTTTACTATCTGATGGAGAAAATTTCCAGACAGCAAAATCGGTCGGATTTTTTTTCTCTGGATGTTTTTCAACACGAGCCCCTTCCTTTAGATCCTGTAAAGGTAAGTGGCTCAATTTATTATATTGAGGAAATTTAGCTGTATCAAAATAAAGTCCATCAGTTGTTTTATAAATATAACCCTTAGCTTCTAAAACTTTAACTAACTCAATCTGCTCCTCTATATTATCAGTTGCCTTACACCATATATCAGGTGCTAAAATATTTAACAACTTAATATCTTCTTTAAATGCTTCGGTATAATAAGCAGCAATATCCCAAGCACTACGTCCTTCTCTTATAGCTCCCGCTTCCATTTTATCCTCTCCTAAATCCATATCACCGCTTAAATGGCCCACGTCTGTAATATTCATGACTCGCTTTAAATGATAGCCATTATATAATAGAGTGCGTACTAAAAAATCTTCAAATAAATAAGTGCGCAAATTACCTAAATGCGCAAAATTATAAACAGTTGGACCGCAAGTATAAAGACCCACTTCCTGCGAATCAAGCGCAATAAATTTTTCTTTTTTTCTACTTAAACTATTGTATAAATATAAATCCATATTAATTAATTTCAGACCAATTATTAATTACTGTTTTAAAATTATCAATGTTAGCTTGTAAAGAAGGGTCTAAATTAAGAGTCTCATAAGAAGATATTTGCTCTAACAAAGAAGTTTGTAAACGTGAAAAAATTACTTGTTCCGACTCATTTTTATCTTCACTTTCTAGACTATTAACTAAAGTCACTAACTCTTCTTTCTTTAAAGATAAATAAAAAGCAGGAATAGCTTTTAAGCTATCTCTTAATAAAGAACCATCCTGAAAACGAGCACCATATTTTAAACGAAAACCTCCTTTTAACATTTGTCGCTTAATTTTTTCCTCTTTTTTACTTGGTCCTTGGTGATGACTACCCTCTATTACTTCATCAATACCACAAACGACATTACCGCTCACGCGATCTAAAATTAACTGATCTACACCATGATTATAATCATCATAAGCAGAAGCTCGTACCACTAAAAAATTCTTAGGTAAAAATTTATTTAACATTAAAGTTAAAGTCATTTCTGCTAAATTAGCTGGATTTCTTTCTTTGTCATGGCGCCACTGTGCTAAATCCTTACCGCTTTCTCTGGCCCATTGCTCTTCTTGTTGTCTCACTAAAGATTCATCACTAGCACGATCTGGATGGTCAAAAAAATTCATCACCGCTTGATTATTTAACCAATTATCACCAACTAAATCATTATATTCTGCAGCCTGATCTTTTAATAATTTTTGACAAATAGCTAATGCTTTTTCTGGCTGTAATCTTTCTTTTTCAGACTTAAAAGATGAGACATCAATCTTTGATCCTGGCTCTAAATTGTTTAAATAATCTATTTTCATAACTCAGGAGAGCTAGTTAATATAATGGGATAAGAAATTTGAGCATCGTGCTCAACTAAACCAGAAGGATTATCTTTGCGTAAAATTAATTCCCCAGATTGTTCTCTATCTATTTCAAAAATTAAATCTATCACAAAAGGCACCATTTCTGTAGTCATCCAATCAGACTCAGCTTGAGCGTATGTTTCTAAAATCACATCACCTTGACTATTTTTTAGCACCACTGGAAAACTAGCTTCAAAATACCAGGACCCAGGAGCTTCGCCTGTTAACTGATAAGGACTAGTTATAACTTGATTTAAATCAAAATTATTCAACTGAGGCCATACAGCAACAAGCTGATTAACTTCCGACAGTTCATCATCGTCTAGATTAATATTTTCATTCTTAACCATTTGCTCATCATTTTCATCATTAGTATTATTAAATATTGCATCTAATTCTTTTAATTCGATATCTATACTAAATTCATCTACGCAATCTTTTTTTGGTTTTGGCTTATTTGGCTCTCCTTGAGCCTGCCACTGCCCTTCACGACAAACCCAGCGATTTGATGGAGTAATAATAACTAACACCAAAGCGCTCATAATCATAATAACTAAAATAGCCAGAAGAAAATAAGATTTTTTCATATCTATTGATAAAAACTAATATAATTGTAGCACAGACTAGTAAAAAATCTATAACTTGAAAATATCTTGACATAAAATTAAATATATAGTATATTTAATTCACTCTTTTTAAAAGATCAAAATATTACCACTCGATAACCTTTGCTGCTTTTGGATTCGGTGGTAGGAGGGGGCGCTTATTAGCACCCCTCTTTTTTTATAAAAAAACTTTCTTAATAATTTAAGAAAGTTAAAAGTGGTCGTTAGTGGACTCGAACCACTGACCTCTGCGATGTGAACGCAGCGCTCTAACCAGCTGAGCTAAACGACCTTAAATATTAGTGCCCGAAGGGGGACTCGAACCCCCACCTCTTTGCAGAGACTAGCACCTGAAGCTAGCGCGTCTACCAATTCCGCCATTCGGGCTAAGACTCTATAAAATGAAGATTAGCGCAAGATATAAAATTTGTAAATAAAAACCCGCTTAGTTTGGCGGGTTTATTAATATCAATCAAAATATAGAAGCGCTTCTTTTAAAACGCTAATAAATTTCTTTTGATATTTCTCGTATACAGGGCCAGGATAAACATCATCAGCCGTATAATACAGTTGCGCGTTCCCTGCTTCATCCCAGCTACCATTGAGCAATACATCAGAAAAAAAAGCTTCTTCTTTTAAATTCTCAGAGTTAAGGACACGAATTTGCAAAAAAGACTCATTAATTAAAGATGCCTCCTGACTCCTGTCGCTACAAGCATGGCAATAATAAGTCTTGCCTCGGTGCTTAAATGTCGCCCTTACTGTTCTGATATAAGGAGCGTAGGCATCAAAATCTCGCTCCACAAATTCTTTATCAGAATTTAATAAATGTGCGACCAGTTGACGGGAAAGCTTGACACCTTCAAGATCATTACGCCCAGCGGCCAAAAAAACATTTACTCCGACATTCATCATTTCCTGAGCCGATACTAAGAAGCTACAAGACAATAACAATAACATTAACACTGTTTTTTTCATGATTTCTGCTTTTTTATTTTTAATTTGTGAAAAGTACTAATCAAAGATTATTATCACATTTAATATTATTTGTCAATACAATACATTTTAGACAATAATAATGCTACAATAAAATATATGTTAGATCTCAATTTAGAAAATCAATTATTCAAACAGGGCTTTCCTTATGTTGCTGGCGTGGACGAAGCCGGCAGAGGTCCTTTAGCTGGTCCCGTGGTCGCCGCCTGTGTTATTATTGATCAAAATTTTAAAATTGACACTGAAGATTTAGCCATGATTACTGACTCAAAAAAATTAAGTGCTAAAAAAAGAGAAAAGCTTTTTGCAATTATTAAAGATAAAACATTGGCGGTGGAAATCGGTGTAATTAATAACAATATAATTGATAAAATTAATATTTTACAAGCTTCTTTTTTAGCCATGCGCCAAGCCATTGATAAAATTAAAATAAAACCAGATTACGTCTTAGTGGACGGCAATCAAGTAATTCCTCAACTAAAAATAAAACAAACAGCCATTATTGATGGTGACGCTAAAATCTTTGTCATCGCCGCTGCCTCTATTATTGCTAAAGTCGCTCGAGATTGGATTATGCACACAATGAATGATAAATATCCCAATTATGGCTTTAGTCAGCATAAAGGCTATGGCACTAAAATGCATTTAGAAAAAATAAAAGGATTGGGCCCCTGCCCTATACATAGACTAAGCTTTGCTCCCTTTAGTAAGAAAATAGAAAAGAAGTTAATAAAAAAGCGTCTTCTAAGAGAAAACGCTTCATAGACACATTTTGTGTACAAGTTATTCATTAATCTAGCAAATACTTTGCCTGAAAGACATCGCGCACATTTTTAAATATATAAGGTAACTTAACCCCAGCCCGTACAAACTCAGCTGTGCTATGTAGACCACTTAGAATCGCTACAAATTCAATGGCAGGCTGATGATTTTTAGCAGCCGCCAAATCATGTTCGATGCTGTCGCCAATAAAAATAGTCTTTTCCGGTCTAAAGCCGGCTCCATTCCAAAAATGATTAAATACTGCTGGATCTGGTTTGCCGGTTCCTAATTCAGGGGTGTGAATGTGAGTGAAGATATTAATATCTATACCCTGCTCCTTAAGGCGATACTCTAAACTAGCGCGATCACGATTGGTGGCAATCCCTAGTTTACAAATATTCGATAACCTCTTTAAATCATCGGATAGGCCTAGTTGAACAGGATATTTTTGAGCACAACTTATTTGGTAGAAATGCTCAATCACTTCCCTGTCTTTTTTAAGAGGCCAATTCAATTCTTCCGCCAGTATTGGAATTAAAGAATGTTCAAAATTATGACCCCATAAATCTTGAACCATTCTAAAAGTAGGGCGTTTTACACCAGCTACTTGAGCCGCTTTAATAAGCGAGTTAATGCCCACAGGAATTGAATCCACCAAGGGTCCGTCAAAATCAAAAATTAAATCTTTCATCTGCTTTGTATTTGATTGTAAATAACAAAAAGATTAACGATTTTCGTTAATCTTCTTTATTTAAACACACCAGTTTTTATTTGTCAAAATCCATATTCTAAGCAGTGCCCATAAAGATATTTCTATAAAACAATTAATCGTGAAAATAGCATTTTTTAATTAAAAAAGTAGACATTTCTGTCTACTTTAAGAAGTATTAGAACTCTGGAATTATTAATTTTGGATAATAACTCTTAGCCCAAACACTTCTTGTGCATACACCATATATCTGAGATACGGGCGTAGTATTTCCATTCGGGTAAACAAATGAATAACCCACCCTAATCCTAAGATATTGAATTTTTTGACGGGAAATATTGTATTCTTTACTTCCCCAGCCTTTCTTTTTTATCATGAAGTAAACTTCAGATGAAAATGAATCCGGCTTTTCATAGATCTTATACAGAGCCCCCGACTCTGTTTTGAAGACAAGCATGCTAAAGGCATCTTTTCCCAGCATGCCCGGACTAGCTAAGTCTTTTAAATCTAACTCTTGCAGCTCTCTCGCTACATAATAACCATAACCTTGTTTTGCGGTTACATTATATATTTTTTCCATGATCCTTTATTTTAGTTAAAAATTGAATTAGTTATTAAATCTACTAATTGTTTAATAAACTTAATAACTAACCCAATTTAACTTTCTTGGCAATGAACTAATAGAATACTTAATTATATTAAATATTTTTTATTAACATCTCTATAAACCCCCTAAAACCCATAGAGCTTAGTGAAGAATAAATCATTTTAAGGAGAGAGTAATTAAAATAATTTATTCTTTGCTCTACGGATTTTAAAGGGCTTATTTTCTTTTTCGTCCTTTTGGACTCATCAGGTGGAGCACACACTCCACGAAAGAGAGAAGTTTTTAAACCATAGGATAACTTCTCGAACCAATGTAAGATTTTGCTTAGGTTCTTACAACCAGAAGGCTCTGCTTCCTTTTGGCTCACCACGTTGCAGGTGACGCAATCAGGTTGTTTTGGAAAGCTCAACCAAACTTAAGGATCTTTTAGTGAATTTCTCTTCACCTTAATCGGGGATCAGCCGATGAAATTCCTAGTGTTTAGAAAACCTCTTAACGAGGTCTTCTATTTGATAATCTGCCACTTCGGATGGTGAAACTCTTTTCCACCAATCCCCATAACAGATCCCCATAGGAATTTGAAATTTTTTTATTACCTCTGCTGCTGACTTTCTGTCAGCAGTTTTTTTTAGGATAATTTTCCACACTTTTGCGTGCTGGTTTCTCCAGCATTCCGTTTGATAGTAATCTACCACGATAAGGACTTCCTTATCGTAGTACATTATCTCCTTCCCGGCATAAATTTTGTTTTCAAGGTCTCCCTCGCCCACTCCCTGGGCACGGAGTTGATCGCCGATACCATCGAAGCTATCCACTTCGACGACAACTGAGTGAGAGATTTTT
>JAVEZP010000005.1:62885-64407 GCA_034002925.1 Patescibacteria group bacterium
TAAGAGCCTTTCACTCTTTCTCCGATACCTCCGGTAAAGGGCCTACTCTATTTAAGGTTTTCGGCATCCCCTCTTTTTTAAATTAAATAATAACTTAAAAAAGAGGAAGGCCGAATAAAGAAATAGAGTGGGGACAAATATTGGAATTTACTGCTTATTTTATTGTTAATGTTCTCTCTCACCTTTGGTCTCTCTCCAAAGTGTCAAATTGCTGGTTTGACTTCAGCATGAGATTAATAAAGAAATTTCAGAGCACCAGAGGGGGTTAATCTCTGATGAACTGCTGATCTCTTTATTAACTTGAGTCAGTCGTATTAATTGCCGTTGACCGAGCTACATCTTCTTTTTTTAAGAAAACTTGGCTACTAGCTAATAGGGTATTTAAGTTATTTAAATAGTTTGCGTATTTAAATAACCAAATCAATTAACACTAAGGCAAACGATGATAAGTGTTAATCTTAGGACATGGACCCTCTCCTGAATTATTCCTGTCCACTTCAATGTCCTAAAACTAGCAATTTATCAAATATTTTTTAGAATGAACTATTCTTATCTTATTGATAAGAAGATAAAGAGAAGATGTATATATATATTTAGCATGGATAATATATAGTTTTATTATCTCCCTCCTCTTTATTTTTCTAGCAACAAGTTATTTTTTTATTTAAGGATCTAAGTTTCTGCTGAAAACTGTTCTTCCCTCATCTTATTTTGATAAGAGAAGTATCATTTTTCATCAGTTGATGATTTGATCTCGTTTACCTTCTTTTAGAATTGGACGCCCCCTAAGCTCTCTCCTCTTAAAGTTTGCCACTCTAATTCGCCAGTTGGCAGTGACGAGATATTTTTTTAAGGTTTAACGTTTGACAGATTTCTTTTTTTCTTTTCTCATCGTTATGCCTAAAGTATAGCAGTATTTATTATCTTTGTCAATACCTAAACAAACACAATTTTGTAATTGTTTATATTAATCAATACATATATGATAAAATATTAGTATTTTAAATAAGAAAAGTGTCTTTTTAATAGTTGACAATATAATTTATCTTTGCTATAATAGAGATATAAATAAAAAACTGTGAAACAGCTTTGCAACATAATATTCAAAAATTGTAAAGTTATCCACAGGCTAAAATATAAAAAATATGTATGAAAAAATCATAAACAACATGGGTTTATCTCAAGTGCAGTCAGAAATACTGAATTCCCTACTCCTAAATGGAGAAGACAAAGCAAGTAATATTGCTAAAAAAATCAAAAGACCACGTGGTGTGGCCTATAAGGGATTAGATGAATTAATTGAGCTTAAATTAGTCTCTAAGCGTGAAAACAAGAAAGGCATTACTATTTATAGAGCTGAGCATCCTAATAATCTAGAAAACCTTATTGAAAAAAGAGAAAAAGAGTTTAAAAAAGAAAAACAAGAATTTATCAACAATCTACCCGACCTTGTTTCTGCCTATAGCTTAATTAGCAATAAGCCAGGAGTTAGATTTTATGAAGGTGAGGAGGGGGTAAAAAA
>JAVEZP010000006.1:0-23052 GCA_034002925.1 Patescibacteria group bacterium
TGATCTGTACCCCAAAAAGTAGACACAAAATGTCTGCTTTTTTGGTGTATTAAAACTATGCTATAATACTCTTATGAATAAGAAAAAAGTTGGGAAAAATCAAATTGCTATATATCAAGCAAAAAATGGAGCCATTAAACTGCGTGCTGATTTTAATAAAGACACAGTTTGGGCTAGCCTAGATCAAGTTGCAAGTCTTTTTGGTCGCGATAAATCTGTTATTTCTAGGCATATTAAAAATATTTTTAAAGATAAAGAATTGGAAGAGAGTTCAGTTGTTGCAAAAAATGCAACAACTGCTAGAGACGGAAAAAGTTATAAAGTGGTTTTTTATAATTTAGATATGATTTTGTCCGTTGGATATAGAGTAAATTCAAAGATTGCAACTCAATTTAGAATCTGGGCGACGAAAACATTAAAACAACATATTACCAAGGGCTATACTATCAATCCTGCTTTAATAAAAAACAAGTTTTATTTCAAAAAAAATCTTACTCATAGTTTTTTTTTGAATTTTATAAGCAATTAGCTAGAGAGGCGGAAAAAGATTGTTCAGAAATGCAAAAGGTAATTAATCCATTATTACCTGAAAGAAATAATTTATTTAAAATGTATTTTACAGAAAATGTAATTGGCAAATATTCAATATATATTCCTGAATTAGCTTTAAATAATGTTTTAGAAAAAAAATGTGCCACCGAAGAAAAACGAAAAGCCACTATTTCGATGATAGATAATATAGAATAAGGTTTGTGGTCTGTAAATAGGCTAGTAATAATATATTTGTGTATAAAATCTATAAACACTAGAACCCCTGGATAGTAATTTTTTATTGATCTATTAAAAAAAGGCCATCCGAGAGGATAGCCTTATAATTTTTGCACCTTGACGATTATTTCTTCTTCTTGTCAATTTTAATTGACAGTTTAATATCTCCAGATTTTTCCTGGAAAGATATCTCAATCTGATTGCCAGCTTTATTCATTGATTCAATTATTTTAGCCAAGTCTATCAAATTGTTTGTAGTTTGAGATGGTGTGGTTTTTAAACTTTGAGCGCCATTTTCGTCAGTTTCTGTGAATACTCTTCCGGCTTCTTCGTCTTCATCGTATTGAATAAACCAACCATTCGGCAGCTGAAACTCATTGCTGCCAAAACCATTAGCACAAGCACTGCGAAAATGTTGTGTGCGACGAATACCATTTTGATTTTCAATTACAGCGGTAGCTACTCTTTCGCCTGATTTTAACCAAACATTGCGATTAACATGATCACCAAATTCCATGTTTGTTTGAAATCCTTTTTGTTTTAAAGTGTTAGTGAGACTACCTCGGCGAAAATTAATAAGTCTCTCTCCAGGTAAAAGATAGCGGGTCATGATTGCTCTCAAATTTTCTTCTCGCGGCGTTGTGTCCATATTACTACCAACTGCTTGATAACGATCTGGGTCTTTAGCGCTTCTAAAACTATAACTCTTTAAAAATGCTAGTAGTAACCCAAGACCAAAAACAATCACAGTTAGGAGAAGCCACCAATTAAATTTTTTATTCGCACTGACTGGTGTGTCGACTGTTTCTTTAATTTTGATTTTAATGGTGTCAGCTGGAATGGTGAGCAATTGACCTTTTAAGTATTTTTCACTCAAACGCCAGAATGAATCGTGTTTGCCTTCTGATGGCTCGTCTGCTAACCAAACTTCAATACCATAACCATTACGAGCTGGAAACAAGACAGTGTCACCGACATAAATTAGATTAGGGTTAACAAATCTGTCTTTGTTTAATTCAAGTGCTTGTTTATACACTTTTATTAATTGATTGTTGTCAATCTGAGACTGAGCCTCAATTAATGTGAAACTAGCCATAATGGCCATCATTAAAAAAATTTTTTTCATTTTTTGTTGTTTTTAATGAACCGATAACACAACCCCCTGTGTCTTGGGATAGAAAAGTTGTTAATTTCTATGATTGCATTATAACATAATAATATATATATGTCAAGATATTGACAAAATATTAAATATAGATTATTTTAATGAGTTGCTAAAATAGCAACTTTCATCACATTTTGTCATGAAAAAATAGTTCATAAACAATCTAAATTCATTTACTATGGAAAGTGTTTCAATGTTTCTTCCGATTATTGCTGTCTTGGGCGGCGTCTTTGTTATTTGGGTTTTTCTGGCCATCTTCTATCGTACAGTTGTGCCGACCAATATGGTGCACATTGTGCAAAGTAAAAAATCAACTACTTCCTATGGCACCGGTCAAGAAGGTAGTAATGTGTATTATGCTTGGCCATCTTGGATTCCTGGTTTTGGGGTTACTGTTATCAAATTACCAGTTTCAAATTTTGATCTTTCATTGAAAGATTATGAGGCTTATGATAAAGATCGTGTGCCTTTTATGGTTGACGTTACCGCTTTCTTTCGCATCAAGGATACCAGTAAGGCCGCTCAGCGCGTCGAAAGTATCGCTGAACTGCAAGGACAATTATTATTGATTGTACAAGGCGCGGTTAGAAAAGTTTTGGCATCTGATAATATCGATGCCATTATGCTTGAGCGTTCAAAGTTTGGCGAACAGTTTACTTCTGAGGTCAGTGAGCAGTTGGCTGAATGGGGGATTGAATCTGTGAAATCGATGGAGCTTATGGATATCCGTGATGGTCATGGTGGTAAAGTTATTTCTAATATTATGGCTAAAAAAACTTCTCATATTGAGATGGAGAGCCGTAAGGAGGTGGCTGCCAACACTCAGGCTGCTGAGACTGCCGAAATTGAAGCACGGCAAATTGTGGAAATTCGTCGTCAGGAATCTGAAGAGGCAATTGGTCAGCGTACGGCCGATAAAGAAAAGACCATCGGTATTGCCAAAGAATTATCACAACAAGAGGTTCTGTCTCAGGCTAAAGAAACTAAAACCCGTGACATGGAAGTAAGACGTGTCGAGACAGTGAAATTGGCAGAAATAACCAAGGATGAGCAAATTGTGTTTGCTGAGCAAACCAAACAAACCACAGTTATTACTGCCGAAGGAGAGCTTGAAGCTAAGAAAAAAGAAGCTGAAGGTATTACCGTTGAAGGTGCTGCTAGAGCTGAAGCTGAAAAACTGATGCAACTTGCTCCAGTTGAAGCCATGATTGCTCTCGCGCACGAAATTGGCACTAATGCCAATTATCAACAATATCTGGCTACCATTGAAGGCATTAAAGCATATTTGACTGTTGGGTCACAACAAGCAGAAGCATTGCAACATGCGGATGTTAAAATTATTGCTAACGCTGGTGATGCTGTTAGTGGCATGAATAATGTCATGGATATGTTTACTAGCAAGGGTGGCACTAATTTATCTTCCATGGTTGAAGCTTTTGCTCAAACTCCAATGGGAAAGGCTGTTCTTGATGCTATTGGTGTTATCAAAGATGGCCCCAAGAAAGAGAAAGAATAAAATTTAAGATAGTGGTCCGAGTGCAATTTGTGCTCGGACTTTTTATTAGATTATAATAATTCACATGCACAAAAGTGGGTTCTTATATATAAAATTAGAGAATTTTTTATATTTTTTTTATATTTCAGAAAAGCGTGATATAATATAAACATAATATTTATTATATGAAAAAAATTAATAAGATAATTTTAATAATTATCATTGTAGCTTTGTTTCTTTTTTTGGCTTTATGGTTGTTAAATCGTTACATTTATGAAGCGAAACAAGCTGATGAGCCAATAAATTCTCAAGAGATTAGTTCTTTTGAAGATTGCGTAGCGGCTGGTTATCCAATGATGGAATCCTATCCACGACAATGCTCAACGGCTGATGGACTTCATTTTACCGAAATAATTGAAGCAAATAGTGATCCTAGTTTAAATTTTCAAGTACCAGATACGAGCAGTTTCCAATATGCTTCTTTTCGAGACTGGCAATTTGATGCTTTGCCATTTGACACCTCAATGGAATTAAATTGTGAAGTAACTGATTTGGCAGCTAGTCAAAATTTACGTCGCTTTGAAGCGATGATTAATGATGTCGCATATTGTATAGAAGCTAGTAGTGAGGGCGCAGCTGGTTCGGTCTATACCGAATATAAATATACTCGTATTTTAGGAGATTATTTAGTAAATGCTAGATTTACCGTGCAATATCCTAATTGTCAAAATTATAGTGACGCTGAGGCTTTAGCTTGTAGCGAGGAAAGGGAAAATATGAATATGGATGACATAATTGCTTCTATCTTTCATAATCTAAATTAATTTATTAATAAATATGACTATTATTCTTAAATGGCTGTCTTCAGCCTTGGCCGTCCTTATCGTTGCTTATATTCTACCGGGGGTAGAAGTAGCTGGTTTGTGGACAGCTTTAATTTTAGCAGCTCTTTTGGGTCTTTTTAATGTTTCTATTAAGCCAATTTTAATAGTGTTAACCTTGCCAATAAATATTTTAACTTTAGGTTTATTTACTTTTGTGATTAATGCTCTTATCATTCTTTTAGCTTCCAGCATGGTTAAAGGTTTTATTGTCGGTGGCTTCTTTAATGCTTTATTATTTGGCCTATTTCTCACTGTTATTCAAGAGTTATTTGAATTATTACAAAAAAAGACTGCTTAATTAACAGATTAATTAAACAAAAAAGCCGGTTAATACCGGTTTTTTATTTTATTTAATAGCTTGAGAGACTGCTTGAACTACCCGTTTGTCAAAAGGATCAGGAAGAATATATTCTGGTCTTGGTTCAGCTACGAGAGCGGCGAGATTATGAGCTGCTTGAATTAACATTGCGTCAGTGATTTGAGCTACTTGATTATCAATCGCACCTCGAAAGATTCCAGGAAAGGCTAAGACATTATTAACTTGATTAGGGAAATCGCTTCTACCACTAGCTACAATAAAAGCTCCAGCTTCTTTAGCTTCTGCGGGCATAATTTCAGGCACAGGATTAGCGAGAGCAAAAATAATAGCTTGAGGGGCCATGCTTTTAATCATGTCTGCGCTTAATAGCCCAGGACCGCTAACACCAATGAAAACATCGCTACCTACTAATATTTCAGCTAGAGCACCTCTTTGTTTTTTGGGATTGCTAAAAGAGGCTAAATCCGCTTTACTATCATTTAAATCAGGTCTGCCTTGATAGATAGCTCCTTGTTTGTCACAGACAATAATATTTTTAAAGTGAGCTTGATGCAAGAGGTCGGCAATGGCGCTTCCAGCTGAGCCGGCGCCATTGATAACAATTTTAGCCTCTTCTTTAGCTAGATTTTTTAACTTTAAGGCATTAATTAAGGCTGCTAGAACGACAGTAGCGGTGCCGTGCTGATCGTCATGCATGATAGGGATATCTAGTTCGGCTTTTAATCTTTTTTCAATACTAAAACAACGAGGAGCAGATATATCTTCTAAATTAATAGCTCCAAAAACAGGAGCAATTTTTTTTATAGTTTGAATAATTTCTTCTTCATCTTGAGTGTCTAGGCAAATAGGGAAGGCATCTAAAGCCGCAAACTCTTTAAAGAGAATGCACTTGCCTTCCATAACTGGAATGGCTGCTTGAGCGCCGATGTTACCTAAACCTAAGACAGCGCTGCCATCGCTGATAACAGCCACAGTATTGCCTTTAAGGGTAAGGGCTTTAGTTTGCTTGGGGTCTTGAGAAATCACTCGACAGGCTTCAGCTACACCTGGGGTGTAAGCTAAAGATAGGTCGTGTTTAGAAGTTAGAGCCACTTTACTGTTAGTAGCTAGTTTGCCTTGATGTTTTAAGTGCAAGGCTAAAGACTCTTCATATATATCAGACATAGAGATAGAAGGTTAGTAATAAATATAAATTATGCTCCTTGTTGTCTTAGTTGTCAAATCGGTTGTCAAATTATAGCTCAGAGTTTTTTTATCTCTTTGAATGTGTTATAATTAAGCAATAGTAGCTAATTTTATGACACAAGTACAAAAGTTTTATCTGGCTTCTTTTTTAAAGAACCA
Source organism: Patescibacteria group bacterium (assembly GCA_034002925.1). Classification (GTDB taxonomy): domain Bacteria; phylum Patescibacteriota; class Patescibacteriia; order Patescibacteriales; family UBA12465. The sequence continues at coordinate 5,976 of JAVEZP010000006.1, forward strand.
GATTTATTTCGTACCCGTAATTGTTTTATTCTTTCAAGATTTAGGCTTAAATTATAGTCAGATTTTTTGGATTTTTACGATTGGGGCAGCTTTTTCTTTTCTAATAGAAATACCAACTGGCGTGATAGCTGATCTTTATGGTAATCGTCGTAGTATTATTTTGTCTAAGTTTTTAATCTTTGTTAGTTTTATTGCTTTTGCTTTTTCTTTTAATTTTTTAACTCTTTTAATTGCTAATCTGCTCTATGAATTAGGTAAAAGTTTTCGCTCTGGCACAGAAACGGCTTATGTCTATAATTATTTAGCTGAGAACAAAGAGGCACCTAGTTATACTGTGGTTAAAGCTAATCAAAAGTTTTATGCTCGTCTATCAGAGAGTTTAGGAGCTTTATTGGGTGGTTTTTTAGCTTATTATTTAGGTTTCACTTGGGTCTTTTTCATTGCCGCTCTACCAGCTTTTATTAATTTTATTCAAACTTTAAGTTGGGAGAAATTAAAAGAAGCAGATCAGGGTGTTGAAAAAAGTTGGCAGAATAGTTATCTTTTTATTGTTTCCGCTTTTAAAGTTTTAAAAGAGAATAAGATAGCGCAGAGAATTATTGTGAATATTAGTCTGTTTTCTGCTTCTTTTGTGGCTCTGGATAAATTTGTCCAGCCTTATATGAAAAATGTGGGCTTGGATTTACAATATTTTGGTGTGGTTTATGCGGTTTTTTTAATTATTATTGCTTTTTTAGTAAAAAAAGCAGTGAAACTAGAAGAGCGCTGGGGCGCCGCCAGAATTATGAATTATTCTGGTCTATTAGCTTTTATTCCCCTATTAATCTTAGCTAGTGGTTTACAATCAATTTGGGCAGTGGCATTATTCTTCTTTGTTTTAATGATTGCTAATTTCCGCTCTCCGGTGGCCAATACTTTATTTCATGAACAAGTAGCTTCGAATCAAAGAGCGACGATGGGTTCAATTTTAGCGCTTTTTACTTCTTTAAATCAATTATGGATCTTGCCAATTATTGGTTATTTAGCTGATTGGCGATCAATGAGTTTTTCTATTTTGATTCTTGCTTTTTTAATCCTCATGAATGCTTTATTTTTCTGGATCAAGCCTCTAAAAATTGTTAATTAATTTTTTAATGTTTCTATGTCTATCAATAAATTAATACCAAAGTATATATTTTCACTGTTAATAGTATTGTCATTTTTATTTTCCCCTTCTTTAGTTGGCGCTCAGAGTGATCAATCGGAAGTGATTATCTTTACTAGCCCTACCTGTCCTCACTGTAATGCGGCTAAAGATTTTTTTAATGACTTGTCTGTTACTAATGATTATGATTTTAAATTAGTTGATTATACTTTAGCGAATGAAATTGCTTTAGCAAAACAGTATTACGAAGATTATCAAGTTCCAGCGAGTTATCAAGGTTTAGTGCCAATTATGTTTATTGGTGATCGTTATTTTGTTGGCTTTAATGATCAGATAGCTTTAGATATTCAAGCACAGCTTAATGTTATCGAGGGTGTGGATGCTATGCCAAAGAGTGATAATCATAATCAAAAAGAAAAAATCATCAAATTGCCATTCTTGGGAGAAGTGGATTTATATAGTTTTTCTTTGCCAATTTTAGCAATTATTATGGGTGCTATTGATGGTTTTAATGTTTGTTCTTTGGGGGCTTTAGTTTTAATTTTAGGTTTAGTTATTGCCTTGCGTTCTCGTCGTCGCATTTTGTTATTAGGTTCAACTTTTTTGTTAACTACTGGTCTAGTTTATGGTTTAATGATTTTTCTCTGGCATCAAATATTTTCTGTTTTAGCTCCTTATGTCCGTAGTTTAGAGTTGGTGGTGGGCATATTGTCTATCTTTGGTGGTATTTATTTGCTCCGAGAATTTTATCAAGCCTGGAAGCGAGGGCCAATTTGTAGTAGTAATAATATTCTCTCGAGATTAATGCCGAAGGTAGAGCAAATTTTTCAAAATAAAACTAATTGGTTTTTGTTAATGGCTACGGTAATTCTTTTTTCAGGGGCAGTGACAATTATTGAATTTCCTTGTTCAGCAGTTTTACCAGTTCTATTTACTGGCATTTTAGTCGAAAGTGGTGTTAGTCAATCGACAGCTATAGCCTACATAACTCTCTTTTTATTGTTTTATCTCTTAGACGAGTTGATCATTTTTCTAATTGCCGTCTTTACTATGAAAATTAAAATAGTGTCTCCACGTTTTATTATTTTCTTTAATTTATTAGCGGCCTTAATTTTCTTAGCTCTAGGCGCTTTCTATCTTTTAGGTTTAAGTCTTTAAAATCATGACTATTAAAAAATTGTTCAGCAGCTTAATAATTATTCTGGCTCTATGGTTATTGTTTCCCAGTTATAGTCAGGCTTCAGATATCTCCTATCGTTTACGTGGCTCTTTTTTGCTATCGGTAGAAGAGGAGGGAAAAGTATATTATGTTGATACAGATAATGGTTTGAGGCATGAATTAACAAATTTCAATCTTGCTAAGTTAGAGCAATTAGCTTTAGGTATTAAAACAAGTGATTTAGCTAAAATTCCTGTCGCGGTAGACGCTCGTTTTCTTCGTTATGATAGTGATGGTGATGGTCTTGATGATCGCTTAGAGAGAGCCTTGGCTTTAAATCCAGCTTTAAGTGATACAGATAATGATTCCTATAGCGATGCTGTTGAGTTAAGATATCATTTCAACCCCTTAGGGGAAGGGAGGGCTAATTTGGATTTAGATTTTAGCGCGAGTTTAAGGGGTATGATTTTAATGCAAGTGGAGGCTGAAGGGCAGTTATGGTACGTTAATGTTGAAGATAATTTACGCTATTATTTAGGTGATAGTGAAGATCTAAGACGTTTAATTTTGTATTTAGCGAAAGGCATTACGAAAAATAATTTAGATGAAATTGTAGATGCTCGTGTGATTAAGGATGATAATAAAAAAAGTATTCGGGTTGATGTTGGTCCTAGTCAGAGAGTGTATTATTATTTAGATGGTGTAGAATTGGGTTCCTTCCCTGTGTCTTCGGGGTCTAAAGATATGCCCACTCCTCAGGGTAGTTTTGAGATTATTAATAAACATCCTAAAGCTTGGTCTTCTTATGGTCTCTGGATGCCATATTGGCTCGGCTTGGGCACGGGTCGTTTTGGTTTTCATGAACTGCCTATTTGGCCCAGTGGTTATCGTGAAGGAGAGGATCATTTAGGCAGGGCAGTGTCTCATGGTTGTATCAGGCTAGGCATTGGTCCAGCTCAATTTTTATATAATTGGGCAGAGATAGGAACGCCGGTAGAAATTTATTAATTAATTATTTATGACTAAAAATAAAAACCAAAATAAATTATCTCGAGCTTTTCTATATATTCTAGTAATTAGCGCCAGTGTGGCGGTTTTATATCTTTTAAGGCCATTTTTAAAAGAAATTATTATGGCAGCGATGTTAGCTTCAGTTTCTTTTTGGCCTTATCAAAAATTAAGTAAAATTTTAGCAGGTAGAAAAATTTTAGCAGCTTTAATGATGTTATTGCTTTTATTTATTGTTATTATTGGTCCTTTAAGTCACTTTTTAATTTATTTAGCCAAACAAGCTCCTAATTTATATACTCAGACTAGTCATTTCATCGCTGAGGCCGATATTATTGAAAACAATTTATTATCCTTATTTCACATCAGCCCTAGCGCTGAAGATAGTTTAAAGTCTTTACTGGCTAATTTTCTTAATCAAGGAGGTGCGTGGCTAATTAATAGTACTTCTTTGTTTTTGCAAAATGTGAGTTCTTTCTTTTTATCTCTTTTTATTTTATTGTTGGCATATTTTTATTTTTTAGTACATGGGAAAGTGATTGTGAAAAAACTTTTCTATTATTCACCCTTGCCTCAAAATTATAATTTAGAACTTAGTCGTAGCTTTAGTACTATTTCTCGCACTGCCTTATTATCAGTGGGAATCAGTGCTATCATTCAAGGTTTGTTAAGCGCCTTGGGCTTATTAATTTTAGGATGGCCCTTTTTATTGGTGTTTGCGGTCTCAGCTCTGTTAGCCGTTATTCCTTATATGCTGACTTTATTTTATTTGCCCATTGCTCTTTTTTTATTAGCCTCAGGACAAATTTGGCAAGCTCTATTAATTATTATTTGGAATATGTTAATTGTAGTGAATATTGACGAGCTAATTCGAGCTTATATTGCTAAGGGAGGCACGAAGGTTAATATGGCTTTTATGTTGTTTGCTATTTTAGGGGGTATTGCTTTATTTGGCTTACCAGGTGTTTTTATTGGTCCACTTATTACCGCTTTAACGCTCACAATTTTAAATATTTATGCTCAAGAATTTAGTGAAAAAATTAGTTATTAATTGAATTGTTTAGATAAGATAAAACCGCCTATGGGCGGTTTTGTTTAGAATTAAATAATTTTATGCTATTATATAACTACTAATTAATTAAGTATTTAGCTGGTAAATTTTTTAATTTACTCAGACTAATTCACATATATGTCTAAGAAAAAAAATAATTATGGACTGTGGTCATTGCTAGCGGTCTTTGTACTTATTTTAGGTGCTATCTATTTTTCTAATCGCTATTCTCAGTCTACTACTGGAGAAAATGATGTAGCTTTAAGTTCTTTTGCTCAATGTTTAGAGGATAAGGGGGCGCGTTTCTATGGAGCTTTTTGGTGTTCTCATTGCCAAGACCAAAAAGAAATGTTTGGCGGAGCCGCTAAAGATTTACCCTATGTCGAGTGTTCAACTCGGGATGGCAAGGGACAATTACCAGAATGTCAGAAAAACAATATCTCCGGCTATCCTACTTGGGAATTTGCTGACGGTAGTCGCATGTCCGGTAGTTTGCCATTAGGTATATTGGCCGAGAAGAGTGGCTGTGCTTTACCTGCAGTTTAATATTTTTATAACTTAAAAGCCCCAGTAATTAGCTGGGGCTTTTTTTATAGATAGGCGCTTTGAATATATTGTTGGAGCATTCGTTCGGAGTTAAAGAAAGAGGCGTTAATAGCAATAGTGTAGCGCATAGTCTCTTGCCAGTTGTCCGGACGCTGGTAGTAGCGGGGAAGAATGCGATTTTCTAGCTTATCATATAAATTAGCAGCGTCTTTAGCATTTAATTCCTTAGGGTTTAAAGTGCTGCGACGATCACCAATTGACCAGCCGGTTTTGCGATTAATAAAGCCCTCTATCCACCAACCATCTAAAGTACTGAAATGAGGCACACCATTATGTGCTGCTTTCATGCCACTGGTACCAGAGGCTTCATTAGGGGGCAGGGGGGTGTTTAGCCAAACATCAACTCCAGCTACCATTAATTTAGCGATGTCCATGTCATAATTGGCTAGAAAAATAATTTTAATTTCTTTTTTGTATTTTTCTTTTAAAGTGTGAATTTCTTTAATCATGGCTTTGCCATCTAAATCTCGAGGATGAGCTTTACCAGCATAGATAATTTGAATGGGACCAGCTTCTTTGTTGATTCTAATGAGTTCGTCTATATCATGAAACAAGAGAGTTGATCTTTTATAGCCAGTGAAGCGACGAGCAAAGCCGATGGTGAAAACATTTAATTTTAGTTTTTCTTTTTGTTTTTTATAAATATAATCTAATAATCTTTGTTTTGCATTTTGATGAGCCTTCCAAATTTCTTGAGTGGGAATATTAAAGGCATTACGCAAAGATAAGCTATCATGGCGCCAAGTGGGAATGTGTTTATCAAATAATTTTTGAAATTCAGGAGCTGTCCAAGTACGAGAATGGACGCCATTTGTGACGGCGGCAATATAATGATTGGGAAACATTTTAGCCGAGACGGCTTGATGGCTAAAGGCCACGCCATTAACAAAAGAGCTGAAATATAAAGCGAGTTCCGTCATATTTAACTCTTGGTTTTTAATCAAATCTTTTAATTGAAAAGGGAAGTCTGTTTGCAGTTCTTTAGCTAATGCAATTGGAAAACTATCATGCCCAGCTTTAATGGGTGTGTGGGTGGTAAAAACACATTGTTCTTTAACGGCATTAATTCTTTTGGTTAGATTTTTTTCTTTATTGTTCAAAAACAATTCAATCGTTGCTAAAGCAGCGTGACCTTCATTGAGGTGATATTTTTTAATTTCTTTATAGCCTAGTTTTTTTAATATTTTTACCCCTCCTCGCCCTAAAACTATTTCTTGCATTAATCTATAGTCATCATCAGCGCGATAGAGTTCACCGCTGAGACGACGATATTTTTCTTTATTTGTACTAATATCAGTATCAAGAAAATAGATAGGGAGGAAATTGCCGTTATAGCCTTTTAAGAGATATTCCCAAGCTTGAATATAGACAGTATCCTGAGCAATTTTAATGCTCGTTTTAGCTTTTAGTTTTTTAAACTTTTTATAATCATAGAAATCTGCTTTTTCTGTTTGTTCCCCAGCTTGATTGATAATTTGTTTGAAGTAGCCGCTTTTATTTAAAATAGTAATACCTAGCATTGGCACTTTTAAATCAGCGGCTGATTTTAGGGTGTCCCCAGCTAGAATTCCTAAACCGCCAGAATAGCTTTTTATTTGATTATCTAAGGCTATTTCCATGCTGAAATAGGCAATTTTAATATTTTTTTTGTCGTTTCCAGTCATATCGAAGAATGAATTAGTAATTATATTCTTTTATTATACCCTAACAATTACATTAAGCCAATAAAAAATCCGATCATGATTGATCGGATAATTGCTTTAAGCGGAGATAATTAATCCGCTTCTTATCTGACTTTCATTTTTTAGCCTTAAGCTATTACCAGAAACCCATAGCCCGCCAATAAATTGAATTGAATTGCCATTACGGTTGATGATTAAACGATAGGTGGTGTTGCGGCAAGGATCTTTTGGCCCGGCTAGTGGCGGCAAATAAGGCTGATAATAATTCGCACCCAGTTTGTGCAAAAAGCGTAACATTTCGTAGCGAGTTACCGCTCCAGCCGAGTTAATGTCCTGGCTTTTAATTTTACCTTTTGCCTTTTTGCGCTCTAACATCGGGTCATAGATTTTCATTTCTCCTGAAGGTTTTTTGATTACAAAACTTTCTTGCCAGTCAATAACTTTTTCGAAGCTAGAAAACTCAAGTTTTTCCCAGAGCTCAAGATGAGCACCTGCTTCGTAATCAATTTTAAAGCTCTGAGCTTCTTCAATTTGCAATTCTAGAGTTGCGGTGGGTAAATGATGTAGTTTAAACAGCTCTAATAAACGTTTAGCATCATGTTTGCCATCTACATAATGAAAAGCATTTAATTTGCCATTAGGGACACAGTCCAAAGCGATTAGGCTTTGTTCTGGTAATACTCTTTTTAGCCGAACTACTAAAGTCTCGGCCATTGCCTGATAGTGATTATCAAGCGTTAAAATCAAATCGGATAATTCTGCTTTTTCCATGGTATTTTATTTTATTAGCAATGAACGTGCTTTATAAATTAACATAAATTTTATAATTAGGCAATAGTAAAGTAGCAATAAAAAAAGAGGTTTTTAAACCTCTTCATCTTTTGGCTCGGTGAATATTATGTCCAGTATATCTGGAATGGATGAGCGCATATGATAGTGCATTCTTGCATTTAAAGCTTTTCTTCTGTCATTTGGTCTAATTTTGATATTTTTAGACCATAGTTTTTTGCCGTTATGCTGCAGATCATATAGGGCAATCATGGCTTTTTGTGTTTTAGTGGCTAGCTTCCATGCCTCGGTATATGCTTGAGGACCGCTATAGTCTTTGAATTTTTCTAATGGCCCTGGGTGAAACAGGAAAATAGGTTGCGCTCGTAATATTTCTGATGGCAAAATTAAATGCCAGTCCCAAAATAAAAATTTAGCATTAGGATAATTATTGAAGATGTCGGTATATTTAGATCTCTCTTCATCATAACCTATGTCATAAAATTTTATTTTTTTATCTTGAGCTAATGTGTAGTTGCCATTTTGATGGGCGCTGGCAATTCCTATTAATTCAATTTTGTCGTCAGTTTTTTGCTGATCCAAGAAGGCACTGAGACTGGCTAAATTACCGCCGTTGCTGCGCAGTGATTCAGTAGAAAAAAGAAAAATCTGCTTTTTCATGATTTTATATTTTTAAGGTTCTATATTTATTCTAAAGTTAATTAAAAAGCCTGTCAAATAATAGGAAAATAGAGAAAAGTATGTTATAATAAATATTCTCATTTTAAATTTAAGTTTTATTTTTTATGTTGACACAATTATTAAATTATTTTTTTATAATAATAGCGGTCGTGATTATTTAGAATCTTTGTTATTTTTTGTTTTAGCACTGATTATTTTAATGCTGATACAAAAAATTGTCTTAGCACGTCTGCAAAAATTTTCTCAACACACTAAAACAGCAATAGATGATGTAATGATTAATATTTTAGCTAAAATCAAGCCACCTTTTTATTTAATCATTGCTTTTTATCTGGCGGTTCAATCTTTACATTTAAGTGTAAGTTTTAAGTATTGGTTAAACTTCTTGTTGGCCGCTATTTTAATTTATGAAGGAATTCGAGCATTGGAAAAAATCATTGCCTTTTTTATTACCCAGTCTTTAGAGAAGAATAATAGCAGTGAACAAGCGGTGGCATCGTTTAAAACTTTAAATATTTTTATTCGGATTATTTTATGGAGCATAGGTCTTTTACTATTACTCTCTAATACTGGAATTAATATTACTTCCTTAATTGCTGGTTTAGGTATTGGTGGTATTGCCATTGCCTTAGCTCTACAAAATGTTTTAGGTGATATTTTCTCTAGTTTTTCTATTTTAATAGATAAGCCTTTTCAAGTGGGCGATTTTATTAAAATTGATACTGACATGGGTACGGTTGAGAAAATTGGTATTAAAACTACCAGATTACGTACCTTAGATGGTCAAATCTTAGTAGTGGCAAATCAGGAATTAACTACAGCGAGAGTGGAGAATTTTCGTCAAGCGCAAAAAAGGAGAGCTTTATTTACTTTAGGGCTCATATATCAAAGTAGTCGGAAACAATTAGAAAAAGTGCCGGAAATTATTAAGAGTATTGTGGCTTCATATGAATTAGCTGAATTCGATCGTTGCCATTTTAAAAGTTATGGTGATTTTAGTTTAAATTTTGAAGTTTCTTTTTATGTTAAAACAGATAATTATCAAGTTTTTCTAGATGTTTTGGAAAAGATTAATTTAGATATTTTTAGCCATTTTCAAAAAGAAGGCATAGAATTCGCTTATCCGACTCAACTGCAATATAATAAAAATATTTAATTAGCTTTTAGTAGATAAAAAAAAGAGCTTACTGAGCTCTTTTTTGTTGTTGTAATATATCTTTGATTTCTTGGAGCAGTTTGGCTTCTTGACTAATTTTTTCTTCTTTAATTTCTTTTGGTTTTTCTACTTCTTTTTGAAAATGTTTTTTGACGCTTATTAAGGCCTTAATCATTAAAAACACTGAAAAAGCAATAATGAGGAAGTCAATAATATTTTGCAGAAAAAGACCAGCGTTTAAATTTAAAGCAGTTTGTATAATTTCGCCATCAGCGCTAATTTTTTCTGGTCTTAATAAAATTTTCCAGGCTTTAAAGTCACTACCACCACTGAGTAGTCCAATAATAGGCATAATAATATCAGCTACCAGCGAGGAAACAATTTTGCCAAAAGCGCCACCCACGATAACAGCGGTGGCTAAATCTATGACATTGCCTTTAATGGCAAAAGCTTTAAATTCTTGAATTAATTTTTTCATATTTTTATTTAATATTAATTAATTAAATTATATCATTTCTCTTTAAAAGTGGCTATTTATTTGGTTATCTCTTAGAAAATTGGTATAATAGAGAAAGTTATAAATTATTTTTTTACTTATGGCTTTAAAAAAGTTTCCTTTACCTTTAAGGCTTAAACAAATGTTAGGTCCTAGCTTTATTATTTTAGCTTTAGGTCTTGGTTCCGGTGAAGTTATTCTGTGGCCTTATTTAGTTTCAAACTATGGTTTAGGAGTAGCTTGGGGCGCTTTGCTTGGTATTACTTTTCAATTTTTTATGAACATGGAAATTGAACGCTATGCTTTAGTAAAGGGGGAAAGTGTATTTGTGGGTATTGCTCGTTTTTTTCCAGCGGCTATTTATTGGTTTATCATTTCCACTTTTATTGGTTTTGGTTTACCGGGTATCGTGGCGGCTTCTGCTCAGGTTTTGGCTGAGGTGTTTTCTTTGCCTGATTTTAAGTGGTTGGCGATTATTTTACTGCTGATTATCGGCCTGATTCTTACTTTTGGACGAACAGTTTATGGCATGATGGAGAAAATTACTAAATTAATTATTTTCCTTGGTGTTCCTTTTATTTTTGTACTAGCTCTTTATTTTGGTAGTTCTGAGTCTTGGCTGACTTTAGGGCAGGGATTAGTTGGTAAAGGTGAGGGTTTTTGGTTTTTTGCTCCTGGTATTGCTATTGCTACCTTTTTAGGTGCCTTTGCTTATAGTGGCGCAGGTGGCAATTTAAATTTAACTCAATCTATTTATATTAAAGAAAAGGGTTATGGCATGGGCGCTTATAGCCAAAAAATTGCTGGTTTATTTGCTCATAAAGGCAAACAGGAAGTTCGTTTAGCAGGTGAAGATTTTGAGCTAAATCAAGAAAATATTAGTTTATTTAAAAAGTGGTGGCGTTTAATCAATTTAGAGCATTTTTTAGTTTTTTGGTTAATAGGCTTTATTTCCATGAGCATGTTAATGTTTTTAGCTTATAATACTGTTTATGGTTTAGGTGGTAATGCCGAGGGAATTAATTTTGTTATTAAAGAGGGTTTACAAATTGGTGCTCTCACTACTCCTACTTTAGGTCTGTTTTTCTTAATTGTAATCGCAGTGATGTTGTTTCAAACTCAATTAGGCATCATGGATTCCACTAGTCGGATTATGTCGGAGAACGCGGCGATTGCCAGATTGCGTCGTAGTGGCGCTAAACAGATTGCTCTTTCTCGTATTTATTACATTTTTGTGTGGGCCCAAATTGCTTTTGGTATTACCTTGTTTCTCTTTAATTTCTATGAACCCAAGACATTAATTGTTTTAGGGGCAGTAATTAATGCGTTTGCGATGTTAGTACATACGATTTTAGTAACTATTTTAAATCAAAAAGCATTGAAGCCGGTTTTTCGTCCACGTCGATGGCGTAAAATCATCATTTATCTTATTATTGCTTTCTTTGCGGTCTTTAGCGCGATTGTATTTAAAGCACAATTATTCTAAATTGTTATCTTTTTTTGTTATTTACGTCTATACTATATAGGGAGTAATATGCTTCATTAAAATTATTAATTCATTTAATATAATTAAATTAAAACAATATGAAAAAAACTAGTTTTATTTTAGCAGTCATTGGTATCTTAGTTTTAGCTGGGGTGTCAATTACAGCGATTGTGATGAGTAATCGCGTTAATAATCAAGATCGTTTTTCGGTTAATGGCTCAGGTGTAGTTTATGCTAAAGCTGATATTGCTAATATCACCATTGGCTTTAAAACAGAGGTGAAAAAAGAAGCAGCGGCCGCTTCTCAAGAAAGTGCGGAGAAAATGAATGCTATTATTGAAGTCTTGGATGATTTAGGGGTAGAGGAAAAAGATATTAAAACTACTGATTATAGTTTACGTCCAGTCTATCGCTGGACAGAAAAAGATGGTCAATTATTACAAGGTTATGAAGTTTCACAAAACATTCAAGTGAAAGTGCGCGATTTAACAAAAATTGGTGAAGTAATTAGTCGTAGCACCGAAAAGGGCGCTAATCAAGTGGGTAATGTGAATTTCAGCATTGATGATGAATATGAATTAAAAAATGAAGCTAGAGAATTAGCTATTCAAAAAGCGAAAGAAAAAGCTGAATTAATGGCTAGTCAGGCAGGTATGAAATTAGGTAGAGTGACTAGTGTTTATGAAAATGATAGTAATAATTATCCTGTACCAATGTATGCTAATGCTAAGCTAGAAATGGCTGACGATGCTGGTTTAGGTGGTGCTTCGTTTGAGATTAACAATATTCAGACTGGTCAGAATGAGATTAGGGTAGAGGTGACTTTAGTCTATGAGGTGAAATAAGACAAAAGAATTAAGTCATAGTTTATAAAAACCGCTGAATTAGCGGTTTTTATATATAAACAATCTTTTCTTTGACTTTTTTAACTTTTTATGTTAAGTTGCAATTAAATAGTCCTTTTATCAATTTCCAAATATTATAGTATCATGAAAAAAATAGAAAAAATAAGAGCTTTAATTGATCAGTATGATCGTGTTGACAGCGATCCAAGCGAGTTAAAAGATTATTATTTTCGTCATTTGCAAAGAAATTTCTTTTTATTTTGTATTTTCTTTGTTTTTGTGAGCGCTGTTATTGAGGCTTATTTTATGCCTCATTTATCTGTGATTAGCCCGATGCTGATTACGGCTGCTATATGTTTATTTCTTGCCTTATATTCACAGACTTGGCACGCTGACATGAAAGGTGTATTTTTTTTAAGCCTTTTTAGCTTGAAGAACCCTCAGGATGTGAAGTCTAGCACACGGCTAGATATCGCCCGTCAATTACATGCGCTCGGCGCCCATCGTCTTGCAGGAGGACCAGAGGAAGCAGTTTTAGCAGGGAAGGTGATTGATATAATTGCTGAAAATATTGAATATGATATTGCGTTGGCAATCTAAAAAATACCCGATCTATTAGGATCGGGTTTTTTCTTATCTTAGATAATGTAAAATATTAATTGCAGTTTTTGCGAGTCTGTCTTTATTTTTTTCTAAATTTCTGGCATTAGCAAAGAGAAAGGATTTAGTTTTCATGCCGCAGAAAGCTAGTATATGTTTTTTAAGAGCGTTGATAGCAGCATTAGCGGTGAAAAAACGAGTATAAATAGCGGGACCTGCGCTACTAGCAAAAATGGCGGCTTTTTTGCCTTTTAATAAACCAACGGGGACACCTAAAACATATTTAAAGCCAAAACCACCAGTAATAACTCTATCAAGAAAACCTTTTAAAATAGCAGGCATATTTTGCCACCAAATAGGGTAGATAAAAATTAGGCGATCAGCAGTTGTAATTTTTGTTTGAAAAATTAAATTTTCTTCACTTATTTCTTTATTGCCAGCGCTGTATAATTCTTCTTTCTTCAGTAGAGGGTCATAATTTAAGGCATAGAGATCAATTAGTTCGTAATCTTTTTGTTCATTCTTTAATCTTTTCTCAATCTCGGATAAAAGATAGCCGCTATGTCCTTCGTGACTAGGATGAGCAAAGATAATTAAATATTTAGACATAAAAATTGAAAAATTCTCATCATCATGTCTGAGAATTTTGTAATAGTGATTTTTTTATTTTTTTATTTATTTTTCTTAGTAGCTTTTCTATTTTTAGCATGGGTTTGTCCCCAGTCTGCTAGTTTACTTAAAACCGTTTTCAAGCTTTTTCCGTAGGGAGTAATCCAATATTCTACTTTTGGTGGTACTTGAGGATAGACTTCACGGTGGATAATACCATCTTGTTCTAAGGCGCGTAATTCGGTGGCTAACATTTTTTGAGAAATGCCTTGTAGTTGTCTCTGTAATTCATTAAAACGCACCTTGCCTTCAAATAAATGCCAAAGAATTAGAGGTTTCCATTTACCTCCAATGACTTTTAAAGTGGCCGCGACAGCGGCGTGACAATGGTATTTATTTTGTTTAGACATACACTTACTTTTATTCCTGTATTATATATTATAGTTGGTACTTGTGTCAATGTTTGTATTATGTTATAATCATGATACTTTATAAATTTAATTATTATAATATATGAAAAAATTACTTTTTCTTTTTGTTTTGGGTTTTGGCTTAATCGCCTTTTCTGCTTGTACCAGCAATCTTGCTAATCAAGAAGCTCCTATAGGAGAAGACTCTAACAATTCTATTAATACTGCTATTAATAATGAAGTAGCGCCTGTTTTAATTGACGGCAGTTATGTGGTGGATGTTAATGCTTCACAAATGACTTGGCATGCTTCTCGGGTAATTGCTAGTGATCACACTGGTTTAATCCAAATTAAGAATGGTAATTTAGATGTTAGTGAAGGGAATTTAATGGGTGCTAATTTCATTATTGATATGAATAGCATCTCTAGTGATGAAGGTTTAGACGCTTTAGTTGGTCATCTGAAAAGCGAAGATTTTTTTGATGTCGCTAATTATCCAGAAGCATTTTTAGAAATTAATAATGTTACTTATCTTGATGGCGCTTATCAAATAACCGCTGATTTAGGTATTAAAGGCACTGTCTCCAGTATTACTTTCCCCGCTCAAATCACTACTGAGGCTGACAGATTATTAGCCACCGCTGCTTTTAGTATTGATCGTACTGTTTGGGATATTCGCTATGGTTCTGGTAAATTCTTTGAAGATTTAGGAGATAAGACAATTAAAGATGAAATTGATTTTACTATTCAGTTAGAAGCTCAGCGTCAATAATTACTTAGATTAATTTATTTACAAAGAGCGCTTTTGAAGCGCTCTTTTGCTGTTACTAGATTTTTTTAAGCTTTTCTGTTATTCTAAGGAAGAATTATGTTATTTTTTATTTCAATTATCTAAACTTATGGCCGAAGAAGTAATTTTAAGATTTGATGACGTCACTTTTGAATATTTAGCCAAAAAGCCTGTGTTGGAGGAGGCTAATTTTAGTTTGCGCAAAGGAGCAAAAATTACCTTAATGGGACAAAATGGGGCGGGGAAAAGCACTATTTTTTCTTTAATCAAAGGAGAAATTACGCCTAAAAGTGGCAAGATTTCCTTAACTAATAATCCTAGTATTGGCGCTGCTAGACAAACGATGGCGCAGGAACATTTAGCTTTAAATGTAGAGGATTATTTTGCGACTGCCTTTACTGATCGTCCTGCTAATTTACGTAGTCGTATCAGCAAGGTCTTAGAAGCAGTTAATTTAGAAGTGCCCTATGAACGTCTAGTGGGAGAATTATCTGGTGGTCAACAAGCTCGTTTATTATTAGCTTATGCCTTAATTCAAGACCCAGATATTTTATTACTAGATGAACCGACTAATAATTTAGATAAAGAAGGTATTGATCATTTACTGACTTTTTTAATCATGTATGACAAGACGGTTTTAGTTATTTCTCATGATGCTGATTTTTTAAATTGTTTTACCGAGGGTGTTATTTATCTTGATGTCTTTACCCATCAAACAGAAATGTATGTTGGAGATTATTATTCTGTAGTTGAAGAAATTAGTCGTCGTATTGAAAGAGAGCGTAAAAAGAATGCTCAGTTAGAAAAGAAAATTATTGATCGTAAAGAAAAAGTGAACTTTTTTGCTCATAAAGGAGGTAAGATGAGAAAATTAGCACAAAAGATGAAAGAGGAGACTGAAGAGCTGGAAGATAATATGGTGGACGTGAGACGAGAGGATAAGACAATTCGTCCTTTTGAAATTCCTGTGCAGGAAGATTTATCTGGTGAAATCGTGCGTTTAGATAAGGTAAGGGTAATTAAAAAGAATGAACCTATTTTTCATGAGATTAATAAAGCTTTAACTCGACGTACTCGTCTATTGGTCACCGGTCCTAATGGTATTGGCAAAAGCACTTTATTGCGTTCTTTAGTGGCTGGTAATCAAGAAGGCTTAGCTATTGCTAAGGCTGTTAAAGTAGGTTACTACAGTCAGGATTTTTCTAATCTTGATTATAGTAAAACTGCCTATCAGGTTTTAGAAGAAAGTATGGCTGATGGTTTAGGTGAGCATGAGTTACGTTCTTTAGCGGCTGGTTTTTTGCTTATTGGAGAAGTTCTAGCCTTACCAGTAGCGGCTTTATCAGAAGGACAAAAAGCCCTTTTAGCTTTTGCTCGTCTGGCTTTAATGCAACCCGGTTTATTAATTTTAGATGAACCAACTAATCACATTAATTTTCGTCATTTACCAATCATTGCGGATGCTTTAAATGCTTATGAAGGCGCTATTATTATGGTGAGTCACATGCCTGATTTTGTGGAAAAGATTAGAATGGATGAAGAATTGGATTTAGGTAAATTGGCAGAGAAATAAAGAAAATGATTTGCTAATATAAATAAAAAAGCTCGTTTTGATAACGAGCTTTATTTAATTATGTAGTTTAATACTATAGCGATAACATAGAGCGTTAAGGCGAGTATAAAACCATAGATTAAACCAATGAAAGTCAGGCCAAAAATGAAACCAGTTAAAAGAGCTAGAAATAAAGCACTGCGATCACTAAAGAACAAAAAGACAATTGTAATCCAGGCTAGACTAGCGCAAATAGCAAAAATATTAGAAGCTAATATTTGCGATCCGATGCTTGTGATTAAAAGAACAATGGCCAAAATCCAGGAATTAGCTGCTTGGTGAGCTAAATATCCTTGACGAATGATAAAATAAATAAATATTGGCCAGAGACTTGCATCCCAAAGACGAGAATAGGGATGAAATAATTCAATAAATTCTGGCATCCCTAAGCGGTATACTGGGTTCTCATACAGTCTGATACTATTAATATCTGGCCAGATGATGATACCAAGATAATCTAGGCAATATGCCCAAGTAGTTAAAATTAGGCTTAATCCGATTATCAGAAAAAGCCAACTATGAAGAAACTTTTTCATGATAATTTTTTTTGATTGTTAAAGAATAATATAGTATTATATGATAGATTATTATTTTTGTAAATCTTACTAATTTTATGATAAAAATTATTGTTGCTTCTTTAAATCCAATTAAAATTGAAGCAGCTCGTTTAGCTTTTAGTCGAGCTTTTCCTCAGAGTAGTTTTGAAATTAAAGGTTGCAGTGCCAACTCTGGAGTGTCTAACCAGCCTTTATCTGATCAAGAAACTAAGTTAGGGTCTTTAAATCGAATTAAATCAGCTCAGTTATTAGAGCCAAGCGCAGATTTTTATTTTTCTTTTGAGGGTGGAGCAGAGGACAAGGAAGGCCTTTTAGAAGAATTTGCTTGGGTAGCGATAGAAGACAAGAATGGTCGTGCCAATCAGTCGCGGAGCGCCAGTTTTATCATCCCTGATA
>JAVEZP010000007.1:0-12382 GCA_034002925.1 Patescibacteria group bacterium
AGGCTTATGGGGTTGATGAGCCGCCTTATTTAGAAAAATATGTGAATTTAAAGGCAAGGGAGAGTAGGAATTTTGATGTCTTTTTTGCGCCGCTAAAAAAGTATTTTTTCATCTCTGTTTCTCCTTGGGGTGGAAGGTACCCCAAACACTAGACACTTTCTCCATGTGTTACTAAACTAGAAACATATGAAAAAAGCGTTTAAAATCTCAAGCGAGATGAAGGATCAAATCCTCAAGCGGGTCAAAGAAGATGGCCTACCAGTAGCTAAAGTAGCTGAAGAACACGGTATTAGCCCGGCCACTATCTACTCGTGGTTAGGCAAGACTATTAAAGCCCAACCAAGCTGGAAAGAGTTCTCTAAACTAGAGAAACAGAATAAGGAGCTACTGGCCCTAGTTGGTGAGCTCACTATTAACCTGTCCCAAGCCAAAAAAAAGAATTAGTTATGAAACGGGATAATAAGTCCCAGGTGGCTAGAGATATAGGGGTATCTAGACAACTGCTATATTATCATCATAAGCAGAAGAGAAAAGACTGGCGACTGAAGACCGAAATAGAAGAAATTCTCCACGATCATCCCAGCTATGGGCATAAGCGATTAGCTATTCATCTGAAAGTTAATAAGAAAAGAATACTGAGAGTAATGAAAATATATGGTCTCAAGCCATATCGCAAAAGAAGCAAGAAATTCAAGTATAACAGGGCAACAAGAGATTTAGCCTTTCCCAATCTGCTCTTAAACAATATTCCTGAATACCCCAATCATATCTGGGCTAGCGATTTCACTTATATTAAATACCAGGGAAAGTTTATCTACGTGGCTACCATTATAGATATCTACACGAGGAAGATAGTTGGCTATAGCGTATTAACTAATCACAGTAATGAGATAATTATTAATACCTTGTTCTCAGCGACCCATAACAATAGTTCGGCTAAAATACTTCATTCTGACCACGGTAGTGAATATGCCTCACGTGATTATTCCAGTATCTGTCGTAGTCTTGGGATAAAACAATCAATGAGTAGGCCAGGTTGCCCCTGGGAAAATGGCTATCAAGAGTCATTCTATAATCAGTTTAAACTAGATTTAGGCGATCCAGACCGATTTAATACTTTAGGGGAATTGGTATATAATATCTATAGAACAATTTATCAGTATAATAACACCAGAATACATACTAAATTAAAAATGCCTCCTGTTTTATACAGTCGGCAATATCAATTGACCCATGGAATAGTTGTCTAAGGAAAGGGGTACCTTCCATTTTGAGTTCAAAAAAAGACGCTCAAAAGCCCCTATAAACCTCGCTAATGATGGTATCTAACCCAGCTAGCCCGCCAATGATCTGTACCCCAAAAAGTAGACAATTCGTGTCTGCTTTTTTGTAGTGTTAATGAGTAGTTAAGTTGACAGTTGACAGTTAACTGTCAACTCTTTATAATAAATGTATATGAATATAAACTCTTCTAAAATTATTAAGTATATAAAAGATAAAAAACACGTATCAGCTAATGAGTTAGTTGATTATCTTGGTATTAGCAGGCAAGCTCTTTTTAAACACCATTTATCTAGATTAATAAATAATCGTGTTTTAATAAAAAGTGGACGTCCGCCGAGAGTATATTATTCTATTGCCCCCCTTGAAAATCTGGAAGCTTTAGCGGGGAGCCATGATATTGACAATGAAATAAAAGATTTAATAAAGCAAAATTTTTTAATAATTACACCAGCAGGAGAGAGAATGGAGGGACTAACTGGTTTTATGTATTGGTGTCAAAAAAATAATTTACCGTTCAAAAAAACTGCCGAAGAATATTTAAAGACATTGAAGAAGTATGAAAGATATAAAAAAGACGGGATTATTGATAGCAAGGAAAAACTAAACATTACTTTTAAAAATGTTTTTCTTGATAAACTATTTTATATAGACTTCTATAATATCGAGAGATTTGGAAAAACAAAGTTAGGCCAACTTCTTCTTTATGCTAAACAAAGTCAAAATAAAAAATTGATGCATGAGATTATTGAAATAGTTAAACCAAGTATTGGTAAGATTATTAAACAATTTAAAATTGATGGGGTTGGTTTTATACCGCCAACTGTAAAGAGGGAAACGCAATTAATGAAAGTTTTAGAAAAAGGTCTTAAACTTAATCTTAGAAAATTAGATATTATTAAGATTAAAACCACCGTGTCTGTACCACAAAAAACTTTAAATAAGTTAGCAGATAGAATTGAAAATGCTAAAAGCACAATCATTGTATCCGATAGCCATTCTTTTAATAACATACTATTAATTGATGATGCGACCGGCTCAGGCGCAACATTGAATGAGACGGCTAAAAAGATTAGAGACAAGAAGATTTGCAAAGGAAAAATTATCAGCCTTACTATAACTGGTAGTTTTAATGGTTTCGATGTTATTAGCGAAGTTTAGATATTATCGTTCCAGCTACATCTCACCCTCTCCGCTAAGATAATTTAGTATAGGATAGATTTAAGAGTCTCGTATTTTCGAGGCTTTTTTTATTTGGCAGCTAGAGTGGCGCTAAAAGTGCAATAAATGTGTGCACATTACAATGATGTATTGACAAAAAATAATAAATTATGATAATTTTTAGTCAATTAAAATTGTTCATTTTAAAAACAAATTATCATGGAAATGTTTTGGATGTTTATTATGATGGGCATTGTCCTGTTTGTTATTTTATCGGTTGAGTTTTTAATGTATCGCCGTCCTCTCACTAAAGAGCAAATTGCTCAATATCAGCAATTTTTAGACGAGCGCTCTAAACATTGGCAAGAAGAATTTGATTTTGATGTAAGACTGGATGCCCGAGTCGAATTATTACAAGCCAAGAGACAAAAGAAAGTCAGAGTTATTTTTGCAGCAGCAATGTTGATTGTTTTAGTGTTTATGCTTTTAATCTTCCTTGACAGGGTGACAATTGATTTGTCTATCGCTATGTGTTCAGCTGGAATTTTGTTGTTAAGTTATGGGATGATAAAAATTGCAGAATCAAAAAAAACAGCCATTGCGGTGTTAGTGGTTATTATTTTACTCAGCTTGTTAATATCTTTGTATGTTTAATTACGGGCGCTCATTTCTTCAAGAAGTCTAATCAGACTTCTTTTTTATTATCTATCTATTTTATGATATGCTGTATTTATATGAATCTAAATTATTTATTCTATGCCTAAATTAAATCATAAATTCTATCGTTTCTTCATGTTTATTGTTGGTATTTTAGCCACTATTGCTTATCGTATCATTGTCATTTTAAATCACTATAGCTCTCTATGGGTACAGATAGCTTGGTATATTGGCACGATTGGTTTTGTTTGGTATTTTGCTCACCGTTTTAATGTAGAGAGTAGAAGGGATCGAGTTATTTCAGATTTGAAATTAGTGGAGAAGGTGAAAAATAGTCATAATTTTACAGCAGCAGACAAGAAAGCTTTAATTTATATTTTACAAAGTTTACATACCAGTTTAGCTAAATGGAATTATATCGCTATTTTTTTAATCTCTGCCTTAGCTTTGACTTATGGTATTTATCAAGATTTTATTAAATAAATTAGTATATGAAAAATATTCTTATTATTCTAGGCACAGCTCGGGAAGGAAGACAAAGCGAAAAAGTTGCTAAATTTATTTATAATTATTTACAACAAAAAAATGATGTTACATGTCAATTATTAGATGTAGTTGATTTTGTGCAAAGTCACAGTTTAGGTTTAAATGGTCAGGCTAGTTTGAAGTGGCGTGAGTCAATAATCTGGGCTGACGCGATTATTATTGTTAGTCCTGAGTATAATCATTCTTTTCCGGGTGAGCTGAAGTTGCTATTAGACAGTGAAACAACTATATATCGTGATAAGCTTACAGCTATTTGTGGTGTTTCCAGTGGGGCTTTTGGTGGAGCAAGAATGATTGAGCAATTAAAATTAGTACTTCATACTTTAGGTTTTAAAGTCATTACTGAGAGTTTATTTTTTGCTCAAGTGCAAGATATTTTTTTGAAAGATGGAGCAATGCACGAGCAAGATAAATGGCAAACAAGAATTGATAAGTTGCTAGTTAGTTTATTAGAAGCTTAAGATATGGACATTATTCAAGAACGAGCAAGAAAGTTGAATCAGGCTGCTTTAAAAGTTGGTCCGATTATCTATTGGCTCTCTCGTGATCAAAGGGTGAAAGATAATTGGTCATTATTAGCTGCTCAACAATTAGCTTTAGTTAATAATCAGCCCTTGCTAGTAGTTTTTAATTTAACCCCTTCTTTTTTAGGAGCAACAGAGCGCCAATATCAGTTTATGTTAGTTGGCTTAAAAGAATTAGAAGTAAATTTAAAGCAGAAAAATATTGCTTTTCAAATAGTTGCCAGTGATGATTTATTAGCTCTTATTGATTTGGCTAAAAATATATCTGCCGGAGCAATGATTACTGATTTTTCACCCTTAAAAATTAATCGTGCTTGGAAAAAAACAGTAGCTCAACAATTAGATTGTCCTTTGTTTGAAGTAGACGCGCATAATATTGTTCCTGCTTGGCTAGTTTCTGACAAGCAAGAATTTGCTGCTTATACTTTTCGTCCTAAAATTAAGAGATTGTTAGATAAATATTTAATCTCTTTTCCAACTTTAAAAAAACATCCTTACCCTTATCCCTTTCAGATTAGAAATGATTATCAGGCGATAGAAAATAATTTAACGATTGATCGTCAGGTAAAAATGGTTTCAGGTTTTAAGTCAGGTGAAAAAACAGCCTATCAAGCTGCGCGTAATTTTATTAAAAATCGTTTACCTTATTATAATGAACAAAGAAATAATCCTAACCTGTCTGCCCAGTCTGACCTGTCTCCCTATCTTCATTTTGGTCAGCTAAGTGCTCAAGGATTAGCTTTAATGATTCAAGAGTCAGACGCTCCTGTAATAGATAAAGAAGCTTTTTTAGAAGAATTAATTGTGCGTCGAGAGTTAGCAGATAATTTTTGTCTATATAATGAAAATTATGATAATCAGAAATCTTTGCCTCAATGGGCACAATTAACTTTAAAAAAACACGCTAGTGATAAGCGTGAATATGTATATAGTAAGCAAGAATTTGAATTAGCACATACTCATGACAAATTATGGAATGCCGCCCAGTTAGAGATGATAAAAACAGGGAAGATGCATGGCTACATGAGAATGTATTGGGCTAAAAAAATTCTAGAATGGACCAAGGACCTAGAGACGGCTTTTAAGGTGGCAATTTATTTAAATGATAAATATGAACTCGACGGACGTGACCCTAACGGTTATGCTGGCATTGCTTGGAGCTTGGGCGGTGTTCATGATCGTGCTTGGTCGGAACGGGCTGTTTTTGGCAAAATACGCTATATGAATGAAAATGGTTGTCGGCGTAAATTTGATGTTGACGCCTATATTCAAAAACATTTATAGCGGTACGGCTGTTTCTATTTCTGCTTCGTCGTGTATTTTTTCTTGTAGCTGCTCTTCTTCTGAGAGCAGTTTTTTATGTTCCCAGCCTCGATTGATAAAAAAATAGAAATATAAAATAGCAGCAATAAAGCTTGTTATCGGGAAAGCCAACCAAATACCATCTAACTCTAAGCCAAATAATTTTGGGAGCAAATAGATCAGTGGTAATTGCAGTAGCCATTGAGATAGAATCGTGAGAAACATCGGTGTTTTAGTATTACCAGCCGCTTGTAGAGTACCGGCAATGCTAATCTGTAAACCAATAAATAAGAAGCTAGGAGCAATAAATCGTAAATATCTAGCCCCTTCATTAATAACAGCTTGATCTTGGGGAATAAAAAAAGCTATTAAAGAGGGAGCAAATAAAAAGACTAATAAACCTAAAGCAGCAAAAGCAACAATCGTAGTTTTAAGACTTAACCAGGCAAATTGTCTAGCTTCTTTAGTTTTATTCGCCCCTAAACTTTGTCCCACTAAAGCTGCAGTGGCGCCATTTAAACCAAAAGCTAACATTAGCATTAAGTGAAAAATATTAGTGCCTACCCCATAAGCCGCTACCGCTAAAGTGCCATAGACAGCAATTAAGGCGGTAGTAATACTCAGGCTAAGACTGCGAGCAGATTGTTCAATAGAAGATGGCAGCCCTAATAAAAAAGCTCTTTTAATAAATTTAAAATCTGGTTTTAAATTATAGTAATGCAGCTTAATGCCATACTTTCCTCCGAATAATAAATAGAAGCCAATCATAGCTGCTAGACTTTGCGTAATCAGGGTGGCTAAAGCTACACCGGAAACACCTAGGGTTGGAATGAAGCGCCAACCAAACATCAGAACTGGATCAAGGAAGAAATTAAGAGCGACGGTGCTTAAAATAATATAAACTGGGATTTTAGGACGACCAATGCTACGCATGATAGCTTGAAAAATAAAGAACGAAAAATTAAATACCATGCTCAGAAAAGCAATACGGAGATAAGAGCTGGCATCACTGATAATATGCTGGTCTGTGCCTAATAATTTTAATAAAGCATGAGCACTGAAATTGCCAATTAAACCTAAGATTAAAGACACCACTACAATCATTAAAATAGTTTGACCGGCGGCGTGACTGAGTAATTTGTCATTTTTAGCACCAAAATATTGAGCGGTTAGAGCAGAGCCCGCTACTGCTAAGCCAATTCCTAAACTAGTGACAAAAAAGATAATAGGTAGACTCATGGCCACCGCTGCAATTGCTCCTTCGCCTAAACGACCCAACCAAAAAGCATCAATAAATTGATAGGCAATCTGAAAAAGCTGAGCCAGAACGATGGGCGCAGCTAAGCGAAGCAAAATTTTTAATTTATTATCAGTTTTCATTTTATTGCTATTTTTTTAATCTTCTTTCTTTTCTTGCTCTATCTCGGAAACTACTTGTTTTTCAGTCTTTTTTACTTTTAAAACCATAAAAATAATTAAACTACCTAAAACAATCCCCCCAACATTAATGAAATATGTTTGTAGGGCATCAATAAAAATAACATAGTCAAGAGCAGCTAAAGCTAAACCAGCAATTGCTAAAGGAGGAAGTAGGGTCACGGTAATAGCGATTCCAGCTAGACTATTGCTTAAACTTTTTTTTGCCCAAGTTAGACTAGCAGCTGCTCCAGCCAACACAGCAATAAACAGATCAAAGCCACTAGCACTCATTTGTCTAATTAAATCAATTTCATTGGTACGGAAAGGAAAAATTAAACCGAAAATCATAGAAACAAAAAGAGACAAGATAGTGGTTAAAAGAAAAACCTTAAGAGCTCGAACTAAAACATTTCCTTTCATGATAATAAGAGCTAAGGATAGTCCTAGAATAGGTGAGAGAAGTGGAGCAACCAGCATCCCGCCAATAACCAGCGGAATGCTATTTTTTAATAATCCGGCCAGAACAATAAAAATGGAGACAATTAGTAAAAAATAAAATGATCCAGTCAGAGCAGAGCTATCGATCAATTCTCGGCAAAAAGCTTTACGTTCAGAGCTGCTGAGATAAAAAGCATTATGAGAATCATGTTTTTTAAAGACATTAAGAAAAGAGAGCATAAAATTTAGTATTATTTCTATATTCTATAATGTTTAACATAAATATACAAATTGTAAGACCATAACAACCATAATTGCTGGAGCTTGTAAATATATGCTATAATATACTTGTCATAATTAATATACAAATATATGAAAAAGATTAATTTTTTAGTCTTCTCTTTATCGCTATTAGCGTTAATTGTTGTTATGCCGATGATGGCTAAAGCCGAAGATAATGCACTGGCCAATCAACTTGAAGGCGAGGCTCTAAATTGTACCATGGAGTATGCTCCTGTTTGTGGAGTTGACGCGAAAACTTATGGGAATAAATGTATGGCCGGGAAAGTAGCCATTGCTCATGAAGGAGAGTGTAAAGATGACGATAATGATAAGTCTTTATTAGAGAGTGATAACAAGACTTTAGAACGTATTCCGTCTCCTGATCAAATTAAGAATTTTAGGGTGATGAAAAATGAAAATGGCGTTCTTTATGGCATTCGAGTGCGTAATGTTAATCAAGTGAATAATGCAACCTCTTTTGACAATGAAGCGGTCAATGATGTTTTAGAACGTATTCCATCTCCTGATCAAATTAAGAATTTTAAGGTGATGAAAAATGAAAATGGAGTGTTATATGGCGTCCGTTTACAAAATGCTAATCAAACTCAAAACACTCAAGCAAGTAATAATCAAATGATGGTAAAGAAGGGAGAATTAGAAAAGATTCCTGCTCCACAGTATATTAATCAATATACTAATATTCGTAAGGTTGATAATGCTCTGTGGGGAGTTAAAAAAGAGACTAAGGATATGCCTGTTAAAGTGTCGCCTTTAGTGACAACGGAAATGATTACTTGTGTTAGCAATGCTTTAGATACAAAAGATAAGGCTCTTATCGTCTTGCTTAATGAGAGTAGTAAAGAATTAAGTGATTTAATTAATGAGCGTAATGTTTGTCAGAAGGCAGCTATTCAAAGCGAAGAGGAACAGAGAGAAAAATTGGGAGAGTGTGTTCGTTCATTTCAGACTAATCACAAAGAGTTAATGGAAGCTTCTCGTTTAAAACAACAAGCGATTTGGAAAAGCTATCAAACTGATTTAAAAACTTGCTCAGCTCAAGTTAATATTTCTGGAGAATTAATGATTGAAGATGGTGGCACGGCGATGTTAGATAGCGCTTTATTACAATAATTAAAGAATTGTATCAGAAAGACCGTGTTTATAACACGGTCTTTTCTATAATATGCGTAAATTGTTTTTTCTAATTCTTGTTATTATTTTTTTTGTCCCTCTTTTTTCTCAAGAAGAAGATTTTGTATTTGAAAAAATAATAACTGACTTAGAAGAAGGTGTAAATGTTAATTTTGATAATTCTCCTATAGAAGAGATAATAGAGCTAGAGCCCACTGATGAAGAAGTTGATATGATGACTGAGGTATTAGTTGAAGATAGCGAAGTAGATGTAGGTGCAGTTAGTATTAATAAAGATTCTAGTCTTAATTCAGTGAATGAAAAAATTATTTTATCCGTTCCCTTTATTGCCCAAGCACCTTTAGGGGATTGGTCCGACCCTAGACAACAAGATGCTTGTGAAGAAGCGGGCGTATTAATGGCCATGGCTTGGATAAAGGATAGAGGGGATATAGATCCAGTAGTGGCTCAAGCTGAGATTATTGCTTTAGCTGATTGGCAGCAAGAAAAATTTGGTGAACACAGGGATTTACATATTGCCGACGTCGCCACTAGGTTGTTTGGTGATTATTTTAATTATCAGTTAGTAGAAATAAAAACTCTTAATAATAAATTTGATCTCATTCAAGCTTTAAAAGAAAATAAAATCATATTAATTCCTAGTGATGGTCAAGCTTTAGCTAATCCTTATTTTAGCCCACCTGGCCCAGAGAGACACTTATTGGTGGTGACAGGCTATAATCCAGAGACTGATGAATTTATTACTAACGACCCGGGAACTCGTCAGGGGCGTTCTTTTGTTTATGGAGCAGATAAATTATTTAATGCAATTCGTGTCTATCCTAGTGGCTATCATGAAGAAATAGTTCAGAGTGATAAATTAGGATTAGTAGTTACTAAAGATAATTAGACTAATATTAAATTAAATCAACAATCATCTCTTTACAAAAAGATAAAATTGTTATATCATGCATTCATAGTTCATTTTCATTTTATTTTTCACCAAAAAGCAGCATTATGAAGACATCAGAAAATCCAACTGTAGGAGTTGATTATTGGGCAACAATTTGTCCTAGTCATTTAGCTAATGATCCAGAGATGAGAGCAATGTTCAAGCCAGGAGATATTGTGTATTACTATCCTGAAACCATTGAGATCCTCGAAGATGAAGGTATTGTGTTAATTGGGATTGTGCCAATTTCTAAAAGCGATCAATCAGAAATGACGGTCGTCCCCATTGCTAAACTAAGTTTTAGTGAGCCGCAATTTGTTGGCTTATTGAAAGCAATTCCTGGTCTCTATCTTCATTATCAAAGAAGGCTTAAGAGAGTTGATCCTTCTTTGGGTAATAAACATTTACCGTATAAGGAAGTTTATACCAGATTGAAAGCCTCGTGTCTGTCGGCGCAAAATTCTTTTGAGCAGGCGAGTGATGATGAGGCGGCCGAAAACGATCTTGAGATCGTAGAAGTAAAGTTTCGCAGATTAAAAAGCCTCGGAGCTTCAAAGGTGAAATAAGGTTAAGACCTTATGAAAGAGCTTATTATGAGCTCTTTTTTATTTATTCTTGACTTAATAACCTAAATAGTATATAATTAGGTCAGTATACTGACTTAAATTATATAAAATTAAGTCACTAAGATAAAAATATGCAAATAAAAAGAGAAATACAAGATATTTTACAAAAAAGCCTATTTCAAGGTAGGGTGGTTATTTTATATGGTGCGCGCCAAGTTGGTAAGACGACTTTAGTAAAGAATGTGATGACTGAATATAGGGAGGATGCGCTTTATTTAAATTGTGATGAAATTGATGTGCGTCAGGCTTTAACTGATAAAACCTCTACTGAACTTAAGGCGTTTATCGGTGATAAGCGCTTAGTTGTTATTGATGAGGCTCAAAGAGTTAAAAATATTGGACTCACCTTAAAACTTTTAATTGATAATTTTCCTAATACACAAATCATTGCCACTGGTTCATCTTCTTTTGAATTATCTGGAAAAATTAAAGAACCGCTTACAGGACGGAAAACAGAATTTTTTCTTTTCCCTTTTTCAATTAAAGAATTAACACAAGTGAGATCACCTTTAGAGATTAAGCGATCTTTGGAAGATTTATTAATTTTTGGTTCTTATCCAGGAGTTTTTTTGGCTTCTAATGAGAGAGAAAAAATAGTGCGAGAATTGGCTACTAGTTATTCCTATAAAGATGTTCTGGTTTATCAAGATATTCGCAATCCAGAATTATTGGAAAAATTGTTACAAGCTTTAGCATTACAAATTGGTTCTGAGGTTTCTTATTCTAAGTTAGCTCAATTATTGGGTGTTAATAAAATTACTATTGAAAATTATGTGCGTGTTTTAGAGCAGGCATATATTATTTTCCGGGTTGGTCCATTTTCGCGCAATATTCGTAATGAATTAAAGAAAAAAAGAAAAATATATTTTTATGATGTGGGTTTGCGCAATGCTTTAATTAATAATTTTAACCCCTTATCTTTACGCCAAGATGTTGGCGCCCTATGGGAAAATTTTTTAGTCATTGAAAGAATGAAAAAAAATAATAATTTAGAAATTATCAATAATATCTATTTTTGGCGGACGACGACTGGCAAAGAAATTGATTATATAGAAGAGGCGGATGGTGTGTTAACTGGGTATGAATTTAAATGGCATAAAAAAACTTTTATTGCTCCTAAGGAATTTTTAGAAAATTATGAAAATAGTAAAGTTAATTTAGTAAATAAAGATAATTTTTTAGATTTCATTCTTTAAAAAAATCTCCGCATTGACGGAGATTTTTTATAGGAGTTATTTAATTTTATTGATGATTTCCCATTTTATCTTTTATCTCTTGGATGAAATCAGCGCGACTGATATTTCTAGTTTCTTGAGCACCGCGATCTCTGACAGCGAGATCTTGAGCCTCAGCTTCTTTATCGCCAATCACTAACATATAAGGTACCTTTTCAGCAACAGCTTTTCTAATCTTATTACCCACAGTTTCATTACTGCTATCAATCTCTACCCTTACTCCTTCTTTTTGTAACTCATCTTTTAGTTTTTCACAAGCAGCTAGATGTTTTTCAGCAACGGATACTAATTTTACTTGTACGGGTGATAACCAAACAGGGAAGGCCCCAGCGTAGTGTTCAATCAGAAGACCAATAAATCTTTCATAGGAACCAAAGAGAGCGCGATGAAGCATATATGGTCTTTCTTTCTCGCCTTGATTATTGGTAAATTCTAATTCAAATCTTGCTGGTAAGTTGAAATCAAATTGCAGAGTTGAGCATTGCCATTCGCGTCCTAAAGCGTCTTTAATTTTGAAATCTAGTTTAGGTCCGTAGAAAGCAGCGCCACCTTCATCTTTACTAAAATTTAATTGTTTAGCAACGGCTACTTTTTCCAAGACTTTTTCGGTAAATTCCCAGCCAGAATCATCACCAATACTTTTTCCTTTTTCTTCACCTCGTACCGAGAGATACACTTTAATATCTTCTAATTTGAAACCAAAAGATTGGTAGATGTAGAGGATGAAATCAACGACTCGGCCTAATTCATCTTCCACTTGATCGGCTCGACAGATAATATGAGCATCATCTTGAGTAAAGCCACGAACACGAGTCAGTCCAGATAATT
>JAVEZP010000007.1:12482-20564 GCA_034002925.1 Patescibacteria group bacterium
AAAGATTGGTAGATGTAGAGGATGAAATCAACGACTCGGCCTAATTCATCTTCCACTTGATCGGCTCGACAGATAATATGAGCATCATCTTGAGTAAAGCCACGAACACGAGTCAGTCCAGATAATTCACCTTTTTTTTCAAAGCGATAGACAGTACCGCATTCAGCCCAGCGCAAAGGCAGGTCACGATAGGAATGTAGATCATTTTTATAGATTCTAATATGGAAGGGGCAGTTCATCGGCTTTAATAAATAAGCTTCAGGTTCTTTGACTTGGCTAGATTGTTGGCTGTCAGATAGGCTTTGTCCTGCTTCAATAGCTGGGTACATGCTTTCATTATAAAAGCCCCAATGACCAGAAGCTTCCCATAAAGACTTGTTGCCAATATGAGGGCTACGTACTAATTCGTAGCCATTTCTTTCGTGAGCTTGATACCAAAAATCTTCAATGATACGCCATAATTTTGCGCCTTTAGGATGCCATAAGGGCAAACCTAAACCAACCATTTCATCAATATGAAAAAGATTTAATTCTTTTCCTAATTTGCGGTGATCACGTTTTTCCGCTTCTTTTAACATTAATAAATAATTATCTAATTCTTCTTTAGTGTCAAAAGCGAGACCGTAGATACGAGTTAGCATTTTATTTTTTTCGTTACCTCGCCAATAGGCTCCAGCTAATTTGTGTAATTTAAAACTACCGATTTGTATTTCTTTGGTGTTTTCAACGTGAGGACCGCGACATAAGTCGCTAAAGCTACCTACTGAATAAAAGCTCACTTTTGTTTCTCCTTCTTTTTTTAAATCGCTAAGCAGTTCCGCTTTATAGCTATCATGATTGTCTTGAGCTTCTTTTAAGGCACTGTCAATATCGCTTTCACTGCGTTTAAATTCTAGATTTTGTTTAACTAAATGAATCATTCTTTTTTCTAGATTTTTTAAATCTTTTTCTGTAATGATTTCATCGTTAAAATCAATGTCGTAATAGAAGCCATTATCAACGTCTGGGCCAATGGCTAATTTGGCTTGAGGCCATTTTTCTATAACGGCCGTAGCGAGTAAATGCGCCAAAGAATGACGCTTCGTGGAAATTGGGCTCATATATTTATTGTTAATTTTTATTTAAATTAATGATTTAGTTAAATTTTTTAGGCTGACAAAAAAATCCCCTCCTCGCAAAAACAGTTAGTGCTGTTTTTGCTGGGACGGGATTTTAATCTCGCGGTTCCACCCAGCTTCTCTTAAAATTAAGAGCGCTCTTTATCATAACCTTTAGGCTAGAAACTAGCGATGAAGTTTTCATCTTAAGCTTGGTAGGCTTAACAATCAGGTCTTATTATTTTAAGACATTTATTTTAATTTGTAAAGCTCAAAATACACAAGTAACAACAATAATTTTTTCTATTCCTTTGGCTTTAAGAGTAATTATATATTTTTGTATAGCGGGATAATTATCTATTTGGTCAATTATTAAGAGAAAAATAATCTCTTTTTTTAGCTCTGGACTGAGTAGCATCAGATCTTTATCCTTAATCATTGGCCAATTACTAGTTATTTTGATGCCTTGAGCTAAGAGCTCATTAGGGCTAAAGCCATAGAGACGCTTTTTATAAGAGCTGATAGGGTAGGGGAGTATAACTGGTTCGCCTGTTGGATTATGTAATTCTTTTTGCCAAATATTTTTTAGTCGGCAACCTAAAAGCTGGCCAATTATAATAGCTGCTTTTTTTAGGCCTTGTTGACGTAGGGCTTTGATTAATCTTTGGTAATGATAGTTCTCATTTTGACTAGCACAGAAGATGCCCATGGCTTGATCTTGTGCTTGTTTTTGACACTGCTGAGAGCAATATAGACCCAAAGGGCTAATTTGTGCACAATAGGGGCAGACTTGTTTTTTAATTGGCCAATGAGTGCGACAATGAGGGCAGAGCAGGTTTTTTTCGCGGCGGCAAATAAAACAAATTTCGGGAAAAATTAAATTTTCTAAATTAGTAAATAATTTTTTTATCATATTTTTAATTTAAATAAAAAACGACGCTAGAGGCGCCGTTTTGATTATTTGAATTTATTTAATTTACTTACTTACTTACTTACTTACTTACTATTTCAGATTAATGGAATAAATGAGGCCGGTGCTTTTATCGGTAAAATATAATTTATCTTGAGTGCTACCCACCATAATATCAGAGACATTACTGGCATTCTCAGGAATGGCGATAAGAGTTTTAGTGCCAGTTTTAACATCAATTTTATACAGTAAATCTTGAGTGGTATCAGCTAATTCTGGAAATAAACCAGCTCCTTGAGGGAGATTTTCAGGAACAGCACAATAGACTTCATTATTAGTAGCAAAAGTGCATTTACTTGCCCAAGTGTCTAAACCAAGATTAGTGCGGTTTTGACCAATTTGTTCGCCTTGAGCATCTACTATCCACAACTTAGGGTTCATATTATTGTCACTACTGTATACGCTGTAAAGCAGACGATCGCCATTAGTGGACCACTGAGGATCAAAGCCACGGCCATTGATAATGGTTGATTTAAAATTTTCATCATTTAAACCAACAAAGAATACTTCTTGACGATTAAAGTCAACACCTTGGGTATATATAGCGGCTGCTTGATTGTTAGGGGACCAGATCGGGTAGACTTTATCCGCATTATTACCAATAGCACTTAAAGAGGTGGCTCGTGAGCCATCGGCATTAGCAACAATTAAATAACGGTTTTCTACATCATCAGCCATGCTTTTGGCGCTAATTTGGGAGCCGCTAGGGGAAAAGGAAAAATCTTCCCAGTGTTTAGGTAAAGTAATTTGTTTTTCAGAAATAAAGTCGTAGACAATTTTATTGCCATCCGGATATTCTAAAATAGCTTTATTACCATCAGTGGTCCAAGTCACATCACGCACTTGATGAAAGACGGTGTCACTTAAAGGAACTAAATTGCCGTTGGCATCTAATTTATAGAATTTACCATCATTGCGATTGTAGTAGCGCAGATTGCCATCACTAGCCATAGTGGGGTCAAGAACTGGGCCGGTGCTCACACTGCTAACTTTAGTGATGCCGCCTAAAGCAATATCACTGGCTTGATTTGGCGTGTTGATATTAATAGGATTGTCTGTGTTTTGACTGGGACGACTAACATTATCACTGGGATTTAATTGTCCAGAGCCTTCATTAAAGTTACCGGTATTAGAACCATCACCAGCTGGAACTAGCCCTCCAATATTATTAACTTCGTTTTCAGTGGGCTCAGGCATGTTTTCTTGACCTACGCCAAAAAAGACAGTCAGTATGAAGTACGCTATAAAAACTACTAGGACTAAGAATAAGAGAATAAAGATTATTTTTTTATATTTGCTAAAAAATCCCATATTTTTCATTTTTATATTTTTATCTTTATGCTATAATAATTAAGAGGTAAAAAATATTTTTTTGACACTGTAATTACTTTATTATAGCTTGTCGCTTATCTCTAAATATTATATACTAGAAGTGCAGAGAAGACAATTTTTTTGTCTTTGATTTCAGCTTAATTTTTTATTTATGGCTTTATTTTCTTCCAGTGATGACAATTTATTTTTAGGTATTGATATTGGTGATTCTTCTTTAAAGATGGTTGAGCTGAGAAAGAAGGGCAAAAAAATCTTTCTTTCTAATTATGCTTTCAGCGAAAATGTAACAGATGTCAATTTTACCAAAGTAGCAGACGTCAACTATTTAGCCCAGGCTATTTTAAAGGTTAAAGCGGAGGCAGGCATTAAAGCAAAAAAGGTTACCGCTTCTTTACCAACTTTTTCAGTGTTTTCTTCTATTATTCATCTGCCGACTATTGATCGAAAAAACATGGATAAGATTGTTGCTGATGAAGCTAAGAAGGTTATTCCTTTGCCTTTAGAAGAGATGATTTTAGATTGGAAGATAGTGCCTCATAAAACTGGTGAAGATGAAAAAAATGGGAGTCGAGTTTTTCTTACCGGTTCTCCTAAAAAATTAGTTAGGCGTTATATTGAAATTTTTCGTTTGGCAAAATTAGAGTTAGCTAGTTTAGAAACAGAGACTTTTTCTTTAGTAAGATCTCTTTTGGGTAATGATCCTTCTACGGTTATGATTGTTGAAATTGGGGCTAATAGTACGGATTTGTCAGTCGTGCAAGATAGCATTCCTGTTCTTAATCGTAGCTTGGAGGTATGTGGCAGTACTGTAACACAAACTTTGGCTGATAAATTAGGCTTAAGTTTTATTCAAGCTGAGCAATTTAAATTAGATTTAAGTGCTTCGTTGAGTGATGGTAGTAAAGATGAGTTGCCCCAACTTATTATTAAAACCCTAGGACCAGTTATTCATGAAATTGAATATATGCGAGAGTTTTTTGAAAAGAATGGGGCGTCTAATAAGATTGAAAAGATTGTTCTTTCTGGTGGTGGTGCTTTATTATTAAATCTAGCTGATTATTTAAGTAAGCATTTAAATTTGCAAGTTATCATCGGCGATCCTTTTAGCCGAGTTTCATATCCTGTGGAAATGCAACCAATTATCAATGAAGTAGGTTCTAAGTTAGCAGTAGCAGCTGGTTTAGCGCTGCGTGAAATTTCTTAATTTTTTTCATGTGTTGAATTTTAAACTGAAAAAAAATAATAAACAAAAAAGTGGGGGCTTAGCTCAAAACCCCAAGATTTTAGAAGTAAATCTGATTAAAGATGAAATGCAAGTTAGCTTTAATCTCCGTAAGCATTTTAGTACTCTTTTATTTGCTTTGTTTGTAGCTACTTTATTTGTAGTGGAAATATATTTAGGTTTAAATTGGTGGTCGGCTTATGAGGAAGAACGTTTAGCTCAAGCCCAAACTAGATTCAATACCCTTTCAGAAGAAATTAGAAAAATGAAAACTACCTCCGATCAAATTAGTGCTTTTAAACAAAGGGTTGAATTAGCTGATGCTTTATTGTCTCGTCATGTTTACTGGACTAATTTTTTTAATTGGTTAGAGACTAATACTTTAAGTTCAGTGAGTTATCAAAATTTTTCTGGTAAAAATGATGGTGAATACAATTTAGAGGCTAGCACTGATAATTTTCGTGATATCAGTTGGCAGACTCGTCTTTTCTTAGCAGATCCTGCTGTTTTATCCGTGCGAGTTGATGAAGGTGGAGGTGATCGTGATTTAGAAAATCCAGAAGCTAACAAAGAAACAGCAAAAATTGAATTTAATCTACAGATAAAAGTTGATCCTAGTATTTTTAATGATAGTGATTTTATAGAGTCTCAATAATATTTTATGCCACCAGTTAAAAATATTGCAAGCAAAAAGAATAGACAGTTAGAAGCTTATTTGAATGAATATTTTAATATTGTGATTGTGGTTATTGTGGTAGTTTTTTTATTGGGTGCTTATATATTAATGATTAAGCCTAAATTTGATTCCACTTTAATTAGCATTAAGGATAGTATTAGTCAGCAAGAACAGTTCTATTTAGCTCAAAAGCAAAGATTGGTAGATTTAAAAGCAGCCACCGCTCTCTATTCACAATTAGAGGAAGAAGATATTGAAAAAGTATTGGCGGTGCTACCTAATGAATATGCTAAAGAAAAATTATTTGGCGAATTAGAAGATATTGTGTCACAACAAGGGGTGTTGTTAGCCTCTGTTAATTTAATAAAGGCGGGCGAAGACGTTGAGGCTGAAGATGAGCCATTAGCCGCCAAGAGCAAGCGTTTTGTGGATTTACCGAATGCGCAAAATATTGGTGTTATTCAAATTAATATGTCTTTAGCAGCCATTGATTATGCTGCTTTAAAATCTTTATTACCTATTTTAGAGAGTCACCTCCAGCTTATGGATATTCAATTTTTAAGTTTAGACCCAGAAAAGAAAACAGCTGAGTTAGAAATCTTTACCTATTATTTTAAATAGTTTATGTCTTCTAAGCATAATTCCAGCATTTATATTCTAATTTCTCTGCTTCTCGTAGTAGGTATTTTGATTTTTGTGTTTCGCTCTTCTTTATTATCATATTTAAGCAATCAAGTATTTGGTGAGGCTCAAATGATTTCTGAAAGAGATTTAAAACCATCAGCTAATTCGGTGATTGAATTAAATTTATTGGAAAAAGAAGCTTTTAATAATTTAGATGATAAGGTTCTTTATTTTGATTTTAATATTATTGGCAAACCGGTAGCAAATAATGAGACTAACACTAATCTGCCTACTTGGAAAGCGGTATATCGTGGTAATTATAATCCTTTTTTTAAGCCAAAAGTAGAAGAAAATATTAATCCAGAAATAGAGGAAGAAGAATAATTGTTATGGAAAATTATCAAAAGTTATTACAAATTCTGCAGACAAAAAATTGGTTGAGCTCAGAACAAGCAGCAGATATAAGTAGTAAAGCTCAAGCAGCTAATATCGAGCTGCCCGTTTTTTTATTAGATCAAAATATTATCAGCGAAGAAAAGTTAACTGAAGCCAGGGCGGAAGCTTATGATTTGCCTTATTATTTACACAGCGATGAAGCTGTCTCAGAAGAGGCTTTAAATTTTCTACCAGAAGAAATCTCGCGTACCTACAATATGGTATGTTTTTCGTGGGAAGGGAAGGAGATTAAAATTGGCATGGTGGAGCCTAATTTAAAGGCGATGGAAGCAGTTAATTTTTTAGCTCTGGATGAAAAGTTAAAGGTTAAATATTTTTTAATTTCTAGGACTAGTTGGCAGAAGATTTTCAAGCAGTATCAGAAAATGGAAGAAGAAATTTCTAGTGCTTTAGAAGTGAAAGCTCAAGAAGATAGCGATGAACTAGATTTAGTCAAAACCGATGAACAAGTTTTAAGTAGTGATGAAGATATTAATAGTGCGCCAGTTTCTCGTATTGTATCTGTTATTATTCGCCATGCAGTAGAAGCTAAGGCTAGTGATATCCATATTGAGCCCTATGATAAAGAAAGTAGAGTGCGCTATCGTATTGATGGTATTTTGCACACTTCTTTAACTTTACCTAAAAGTATTCATAATGCCATTATTGCTCGTATTAAAGTCATGGCGAAATTAAAATTAGATGAAACACGCGTGCCTCAAGATGGTCGTATTCGTTTGATGATTAATAAAAGACCAGTTGATTTTCGTATTTCTACTCTGCCTTTAGCTAGTCAAGAAAAAGTCGTAATGCGTATCTTAGATACAGCTAAAGGGGCTCCAGCTTTAGTTGATTTAGGTTTTAATTCTAATTCTTTAAAAGTGATTAATGAAGCCGCTAAAAAAACTAGTGGTATTATTTTAGTAACTGGTCCTACGGGTTCTGGTAAGACGACAACTTTATATTCATTACTTGATATTTTAAATCAAGAGGGGGTTAATATTTCTACCTTAGAAGATCCAATTGAATATGAAATGAAGGGTATTAATCAATCACAAGTTAGACCAAAAGTGGGATTTACTTTCGCTAATGGTTTACGTTCTCTTTTGCGTCAAGATCCTAATATTATCATGGTGGGAGAAATTCGTGACGAAGAAACAGCGGAATTATCCATTCATGCTTCCTTGACGGGTCACTTAGTGATTTCCACTTTACACACTAACGATGCCTTAGGAGCTATTTTTCGTTTATTGGATATGAAAATTGAACGCTTTCTTTTAGCTTCCACTTTACACACGGTCGTGGCTCAACGTTTGGCTAGAAAATTATGTGATAAATGTAAACAGGAGGTGTCTCTGCCAGAGCAAGAAATACAAGACATGATGTCTGAGTTGAAACAAGTGCCAGAAAATATTTTAAAAGCGGAATTACCTGATCTGCATGATTTTGAGGCTTTAAAGCAACATAAATTCTATCAGGCTGTTGGTTGTAGCCATTGTGAGAAAACCGGCTATACTGGTCGTATTGCTATTTCTGAAGTAATTAATATTAATGAAACTTTAAAGGAAATGATTAATCATGGAGACAAGAATTTTAATCTTGAGGCAGTTAAACAAAGTCAAGATTTTATTTCCATTAAACAAGATGGCGTGGTGAAGGTAATTCAAGGAGTCACAACTATGGAGGAAGTGCTCCGTGTTATTGAAAGTTAATATTTTTATATGCC
>JAVEZP010000008.1:0-14370 GCA_034002925.1 Patescibacteria group bacterium
TAAAAGATCGTTAAAGAAATATTTTGTGCTCTAATGTAAAATTTCCGCCCACCTCTCAATTTCCCCAATAATCTCACCGATTTTTTCGGAAACTTGCGGCTTTAGGGCTACACAAAAGGACATGTTTTAACATGTCCTTTATTTTAGATATCGTGAATTATTTCCCTAACGCAACATTGGAATTGGCATAATATCAACTACGCCATCATTATTGTTTCCATTATCATTATTCTTTCTTTGCGCCTGTTGTTGCTCTAATTCTTCTAACATTTCCTGAACTAAAGGCACGATAATAAATCTTTGAGCAAAAAATGGTGCGTCTGTGTTATTTATTACTGGGAATATAAAAGCTGGAATTAATAATTCTTGGTTTTCATTGTTAGCGTAACGCCAAATTTGTACGTAGCTTAATTCTGGTGTATCTAAATTTAATTCCATATTATTTTCCTCTGAGAAGAAATAATAATTATTCCAGCCACCATTTTCTGCTGCTTTTACAATTCTAGAAAAATCGGTCACTAAAGGATAGGAAGAAGCTTGATAGCGATATGCACTTAAATTATTTAAACCAGAAACTCGTTTCTGTAAAATATTAACTGTCACGCGCAAACCGGCATAATTAGCACTTTGATCCCTAACTGCTTGGTCATTAACTAATAAAGGATAAATTACAGACACATATTCAGGAATATAATAATTTTCTTTATCTAAACTACGTTCATAATCTAAACGCCAATTATTATCTACGATTGGCTGACCATAAGCACTAACTTTAATTTGATGTTCACTTAAAAAATTATTAGCTAAAGCAATTAATTCCACATCAGAAGGAACATCTTCAATCTTAACGCGCCATAAACGCCAACAGGCCTGATCATCGCCACAATTTTCACGTTCAGCAATACGCCATTGTGGCCAATTTTCATACATATTAACCGTACCAGTAACAAAATCAAAATTAATTCCCAAACCCTTATCCCTATCTTCTACTACAGACAAGCTTTGAGCGCGCAGATTATCAAAATTAGCTAAAGACACATCTGCTAATTTAAAACCAGACAAGGCATTAAGAACGGAAACAGCTGCCGCTCCTTCATATGGTAAGCGTTGAAAAACATCACCTGACTGCTCATCAAGCACCACGTCATCTCCAATATATTTATAATCGAGATTAAAATAAGGAGCAATCATACTACGACCTTCAATAGGCATTGGAGTGACTGCCATAGAATCTCCGCCTAAACCCAAAGGAGCTCCTTCTTCTTTGGTGGCCATCAGATTATTTTCACCATTAACTGCTAGACTTCTTAGAGAGCCAAAAGCCTGAGCTGGAGCTCGTACGATAGCATCTTGATTTTTCTCCAACAATTGCTCTTCATAATTAAATTCACTCGCGACCATATCATCACTTATTTCTAATTGACTAATATTATTTTGAGAAGTGGGGGATAAATTTAACATGACAATGCTAATTGCTAAGACAAATACGGCACTTAAACCAGCATATATATAAATATTCTTATTCATATTATTAAAAATATTAAAACTAACTATTTTTTCCTTGACTTGAGACTGATTCTGAATGCGCAGCATTAACTGATCTTTAATTTTTTGCGCTAAAACAGGGCTAAAACCAGTATCAGGCCGCAAGTCTGACATTTGAGTGATAACGGCAATCAACTCCTTCTCGTATCGACGTAAATTAGCATCATAGGCATATAATTCACGCAATAAATTATTTAATTGATCTTTTTGCATAATGTTATAAGACTAGGCAATATAATAAATATTGGTAGTGGTAGTTTAGTTTGTAATTTTTTAACCGCTCGGCCGCAAGCCATCTTCACTGCTCCTTGTTTTTTGCCTAATATCTCTGCAATTTCGGCAAAGGACAAATCCTGCCAAAAACGCATAATTAATAATTCCCTGTCTTCTCGATTTAAATGAGCTAGGGCTTTTTGTAAATTTTGAAATTGTAAAGAAGTGTCTACTTGCGCTAATAAATCTTGACCATCACTTAAATCCCAGCAATCATCAATATCATAATTATCTTTTTTTTGACGATAGTAATCTGTTACTTTATTACGTGCAATCGTATAAAGCCAAGCCGCAAAATTATCTCCTTTAAATTGCTGTAACTTCTCCCAGGCTTTTAAAAAGGTATCCGTGCTAATATCCTCGGCAGTTTCTTGATGTAATACTTTAAAATATATAAAATTATATATTTTCTCAGTGTAAGCATCATAGAGACTAGCAAAAGCATCTTGCTTTCCCATCTTAGCCGCTTGGAGCAATTCTTGTTCTTGTTGTTTATTGAAGATGATGGCCATATCTTATTATTATAACAGACGTAGAAGAGAAAAAAAGGTCACAAAATACTTGTTACTAATTTGCCCTTGTCAAAAAAAATTTTTTTTGCTAATATCAAAATAACCATTAAGCTGATCAGCTTTTTATTTGTTTTAGCGCCTATAGCTCAGTTGGTAGAGCAGATCCCTTTTAAGGATAAGGTCGCAGGTTCGAGCCCTGCTGGGCGCACTAATTACAGGCCATCAGGCCTGTTTTTTTCTAACTATTGACTAAAAAATTAATAATTGATAGTTTTTATAGTTAAATAACATAGTATCTTAACAACTTAAAAAAACAAATCATGAATACAAAAGAAAGTTTAGAGTATTTAGTTGATTCCTTAATTGAGTTTAATTTGGAACAAAAAAATTTTATCAACATTATTTTAAGTGCCCAAATGATTCAAACATCCTTATCGCCTTTCATCTGGCATCAAATTATCCAAACAATAGCCTGGCCCGAAATTGCCAATGGTTTAAAAAAACATCAGCACCATGCCAATGATTTAACTCAGTATTTGAAAAAAAATCATCACATTCAAGCCACTTTATTTTTCAAAGAAAAATTAAATTTTAACTTTGTTGTTAGCGATATCAATAAAATGGTGCAGCATCATATTAAATCAGGCGATGAAGACGCCGCCGAAGAAATCTTGGCTGCCTTTCTCCATTACCGAGAAAACTACCCTGACTTAACTAGTCTTTGGCTAAATGCTTGTAAAATGATTGCTGTTGAAAATGGTCAGGTGGACATATTCCTGCAACTAACACCTTATCTCGAACAAATTGAGAATAAAGATTTATATCAATTATTGGCCCGACAAATAAATAGGCTACTTGAGAAAAAACAAGAAACAAAAACAGAGATTAAAGAATGTCGCCTCTGCGCACAATTATTAGAGCTTCTGTCTCCAGACGAAAAAGATTTTTATCAAAAACTAATTTTCTAAACAACAAAGCGGTTATATTAACCGCTTTTTTTATAGTTCTTCGTTATGATTAATAATTTTCTTAATACCCGGCAAATAATCGCTATCAGCCTGCCACCATTGCCAAGCATAGCGCGGACGCGTACCCATGGGAGCGGCTTTATGAAAATCGGAGCCGCCAGTGGCAATTAATTTATGTTGCTTGACTGCCTGATTCAAATGAATAATAGTGCTATACGAATGATGAGGAGATAATAATTCGACGCCATCAATGCCAGCATCTAAGAGATTATTAAGAAGATTATTTTTTAATTTATTATTCAAACCAGGATGACAAAATATTAGTTGGCCACCAATTTTCTTGCGTAATTTTAAAACTCTAGTTAAACTGATACGAGCCTCTTCAAAACGAGCTCCTCGTTTAGGAAAAAAGAATTGACGAATAAATTCATCCTCTTTCCAATCATTCTCTTTTGATATTTGACGAAAAATTTTACGATTCTTCGGTGATCGCCATAATAAATCTGCCCAATGATTGACTGGTAAATAATAAGGATGAGATTGTAAAAATTTAGAAAGATTAGAGCGCAGCCCTAAACGCACTAAACGATTATTCACTTTTTCAGCTAAAGATCGACGACGCTGCCAAGTGCTAGTCAAAAGCTGTTTTAGCTCAACAGAATCTAAAGGATAGTTATACCATAATAAATTAAAAGGGCTGCCTTTGTAACGCACATAGAGCTCTAAACCTGGAATAGCTTTAATGCCATACTTTTTACAAGCCCTAATAAATTCCTTTTGACCAGCGATGGTATTGTGATCAGTTAAAGAAGCTACTTTAATATCGTGCACCTTTAACATCCGGGCTAATTGACCAGGAGTATGATAACCATCAGAATATAAAGAGTGAATTTGTAAGTCTATTTTCATATTTTTAATATACATCATTAAACTAACTTTAACAAACACTTGTCAAAAATATAAAAATAATATAACATCAAAATAATTGAAGCCACCTTAGCTCAGTTGGCTAGAGCAGCTGTTTTGTAAACAGCAGGTCGTCGGTTCGAGCCCGACAGGTGGCTCCCATTTTAAAAACCCCCTAGCTGAAGCTAAGGGGGCTTTTTTAATTTAGGAACAAATTGAATTCACCATCTTGATCTGCATCAATAAATTCCCAATCTTCATCAAGATCAATTGCGACTAAGAAACCAGTCAGAAAAAAAATTGACTGAGAATAAAAAATGGATAGTCTCGCACGAATTGAATGTGACAATAGCATTCTACAAATTTGATATTTCTCTAGCCAAACATGATATTGATTATTCAATTCTCTCCATTCTTTATCATTTTCATAGTCAGCCTCTTCGTCATCAACTTCCTCGTCTATGTTTTGCAATTCATCTTCAAATTCATCTGGGTGCATACTAACATAATCCCCTATGTTTTGACGATAAATATCAGATTGCTGAAAACAAAAATCAGCAGCCACAAACAAAAAAGCTTCTTCGGTAGTCATTTCGCCTAAAATAATAGCATTAGCAGGTTTTTGAGAAAATGCAGGATGTGCCAAGCTTAAATCAATCGCCTCTAAAGCTAATAATTTCTTTAAAGAACTAATATCCATGATCTTAAGATTTGCTTCTAAATTATTACATTCATGCAATCTTGTCAAATAAAAACAAAAAAGAGCGTATAAACTCTGAATAAAAAGTTAATAAAGATGACTTGAAAAAGCCTTGTTTTTCAGTTAAGATGATAGGGCTTTTATCTAAGCAAATCTATATGCTTACTAATGAAAAAAATCTACTGGAAAAAATACCTCCTCATAGCCTTGAAGCGGAGGAGTCTCTTTTGGGTTGTTTATTAATCGACAAAGACTCCATTATTAAAGTGGTGGACATGATTTTGCCCCAAGATTTTTATCGTAGCGCTAATCAAAAGATTTACGAATCAATCCAAGAATTATATAATAGCCAAGAACCAATTGATATTATTACCCTAACTAATAAATTAGAAGATAAAAAACAACTAAGTGATATTGGTGGTCGCACTTATTTAGCTAAATTGTCTAATACAGTGGCAACAGCTGGTAATATTGCTCATTACGCTACTATCATCCAAAAGAAAGCCACCCTACGTCGCTTACAACAAGCTGCTGCGGAAATAACTAATGCTAGTTTTGATGAAGAAAAAGCGATTGATGAACTACTAGATGAAACCGAAAAAAAGATATTTGGTGTCTCTAGAAAATATCTTAAAAATGCTTTTTTGCCTATTGACTCACTTTTAACTGAAGCTTTTGAAAGGATCGATGATCTACATAAAAAAGGTGGAAAACTAAGAGGCTTAAGTACTGGTTTTAATGATTTAGATGCCCTCTTAGCTGGTTTACAAAAATCTGATTTAGTTATTTTAGCCGCTCGTCCCAGCGTTGGTAAAACTTCTTTTGCTTTAGATATTGCTCGTCAAGCGGCTATTAAAAATAAAGCAGGGGTGGGCATTTTTTCTTTGGAAATGGGTAAAGAACAATTAGTAGATCGCATGATTTGTGCTCAAGCTAATGTTAATCTCTGGAAAATGAGAACTGGCAACTTATCTGACAAAGATGATGATAATGATTTTGCCAAAATTGGCAAAGCCATGGGCGAATTAGCAGAAGCTCCTGTTTATATTGATGACTCTAGCACTTTGTCTGTAATGGAAATTAGAGCGAAATGTCGTCGTCTTCAAATGGAAAAAGGACTAGGTTTAATTGTGATTGACTATCTGCAGTTAATGGAAGGACGAGGCAAATACAGTGATAATCGTGTACAAGAAATTGGTGAAATTAGTCGTGGCCTTAAAGGCATCGCCCGAGAATTAAATATACCCGTTTTAGCCCTAGCCCAATTATCACGTGCTGTAGAACAAAGCAGTCCAGCAATTCCTAAATTGTCTCATTTACGTGATTCCGGATCCATCGAACAAGACGCTGATGTGGTTATGTTTATTTATAGAAAAGCAGCTGATCGCAGTTATAATCCTAATGATCTCCCAATGGATGAGCGTCATAAAGCAGAAGTATATATTGCTAAACATCGTAACGGCCCCACCGGTAAAGTAGATTTATTTTTTGACGAAAATACAGCTAGTTTCAAAAATCTTAGCAAACACAATTCATAATAATTAAAATAATATAAATACTTAATACAAAAAAATA
The DNA here is from genome assembly GCA_034002925.1 of Patescibacteria group bacterium. GTDB lineage: Bacteria > Patescibacteriota > Patescibacteriia > Patescibacteriales > UBA12465. The sequence continues at coordinate 6,480 of JAVEZP010000008.1, forward strand.
TGTTTAATAAACTCAAACAATTTAAAGATTTAAGAAGTCAAGCTAAAACCATGCAGAATGCTTTATCTCAAGAAAGCGTCACGGAAGAAAAAAATGGCGTCAAAATTACTTTAAATGGCAACATGGAAATTGTTGATTTACAATTAAATCCGGAATTATCTATAGATGAGCAAACTCGTAATGTGAAAACTTGTTTTAATGATGCTTTAAAAAAAGTGCAACGCCTAATGGCTAAAAAAATGCAAGAAATGGGAGGCATTCCTGGTTTAAGCTAAAATAAATTAATGAAATATCCTGATTACATTCAAGATCTCATTCAGTATTTTTCTAAATGGCCCAGCGTTGGTCCTAAAACAGCCGAGCGCTACGTTTTTTATTTATTACAACAAGCGCCTCATAAAATTACAGAACTAGCCGATAGCCTAAGACGCTTACCTCAAGAAACTCTTTATTGCCAAGAATGCCGTTCTTTAAGTAAAAATCAAGTTTGTGAAATTTGTCAGGATAAAAATCGAGATCACCAAATACTCTGTGTAGTGGAAAATATTCAAGACTTACATTTGATTGAAAAAACTGGTCAATTTAAGGGATATTATTTTGTTTTAGGTAAACTGCTAAACACTATTGAAAGTATTGGTCCTGAACAACTACCAATTAAAGAACTACATTTGGCCATTAAAAAAAGAAAGGCAAACGAGTTGCTAGTAGCTTTAGACTTTAGTCTAGAAGGAGAGAGTACGGCTATGTATTTAAAAAAAACCTTCCCTGATTTAAAAATTAGTCGTCTCGCGCGCGGACTACCATCTGGCTCTGATTTAGAATATGCCGATGAATTGACTTTAAGTAATGCCTTAAAATATAAAAATGATATATAGATAAATCAATTAAAAAAGGAGGTGTATTGTGCTCACTGCTCTAATTATCATTGCCCTATTTACTCTCTTTAAAAAACAATTAACATCATTGTTTTTCACTCTTGCCCGCAGGGGACAAAAACCAAAAAATCCGCCTTCATTATAAAGCGGATTTCTTTTTTAGAAATATATGAATTAAATTTTAGGCAATGCTTAAAATTTTAACAGCTGTTTTCATTTGACGATGACCAACTGTTTTTTTGTAACGAGTTTTGCTCTTGTATTTAACCACGGTTACCTTATCTTGTTTAGTAGTGTCTAAAACTTCTGCCTCCACTCTTTCTCCTAAAGAAGCCTTGCCGACTTCAAGTTTAGAACCATCTGTTTCAGCAATTAATAAAGTCTCTAATTTTACTTTAGAGCCTGCTTCTAAATTAAGTTTTTCTAATTTAACAGTATCACCCTCTTTAACCTTATACTGTTTGCCTCCTGAGGCAATTACGGCAATCTTGGACATAGATTTGTATTCTCTTTTAATATTAGTAAAATTATTAGAAAAAATCAGACCTGAGCTGATTCACCCTTCAATATTAGCAAATATTTGAAAAATGTCAATAAATAGGATAAGATAGTTATTGAATTAACTAAACAATACTTTATGTCTAAATTTATTATTCAAGGACAACAAGCTTTAGCTGGAGATTTTAAGGTGGGTGGTGCTAAAAATAACGCCCAAATTATACTACCTGCCTGCCTTCTATCTAAAGAAAGTATGACGATTGATAATCTGCCTCTCATAGATGGAGTGGAAAAATCTTTAGAATTATTAGAATATCTAGGAGTAAAAATCAAAAGACAAGATAATACAGTAGAATTAAATGCTGCTCAAATTAATACCACTACCCTTGACGCAAAATTAGCAGATAAATTTCGTACCTCGGTCATGTTTGTGGGTCCGCTATTAGCCAGATTCGGCGAAGTAAAATTTCCTCATCCAGGCGGTTGTGTAATTGGCGCCTCTGGCCGACCTATTGACTTGTTTTTAGAAGGCTTTACTAAAATGGGAGCCGAAGTGGTGATGGAAGAAAAATTCTATCACATTAAAGCTAAAAAACTTCAAGCTTGTGATTATTTCTTTAGTCTCATGACTGTCACCGGTACCCAAAGTTTAATGATGACCGCTTGTTTAGCTGAAGGCACTAGTATTCTTCGTAATTGTGCTATGGAGCCAGAAATCGAGGCCTTAGCTGATTATTTAAATACTCAAGGAGCAAAAATCAGTGGCGCCGGTACTCCCACTATTATTATTGAAGGAGTCAAAGAAATAAAAGGAGGTCATTGTCGTATTATTCCTGATCGTCTAGAAGCAGGCTCTATTGCCCTTTTAGCTGCAGCTGCTCAAGCAGAGATTAATATTAGTGACTGTGAACCAAAACATTTACTTAGTCTTTTAAATACTTTTGATAAAATAGGGGTGAACTATGAGGTTGGCCAAACTAATTTATTAATTAAAAAATCTAATGGAATTAAAGCTAAGGATATTAAAACTCATGAATATCCAGGCTTCCCCACTGACCTGCAATCTCCTTACGTCGTGCTTATGACCCAAGCGCATGGCACTTCTTTAATTCAAGAAAGTATTTATGACCGCCGTCTTATCTGGACAGATATGCTATCTCAAATGGGAGCCAATATTACTACCTGTGACCCTCATCGCATTGTCATCCAAGGCCCCAGTATTTTATATGGCAAAAGACTCATTAGTCCTGATATTAGAGCGGGTATCGCTTTAGTAATTGCTGGTTTAATTGCCCAAGGACAAACTGAAATTGATAATATTTATCAACTTGATCGTGGCTATGAACGATTAGAAGAAAGACTAAGAGCTCTGGGTGCTAATATAGAAAGAGTAGAATAAAAAAATATGCCTAAAAAATTACGAGATTGGCTATTTATCATTTTTATCATCTTATTCTGCGTTATTACTTTTTTTGTTGCTCTCTACGCGGCTGGTTATAGTATTAACAGAAAATGGCCCCCCAGATTCGATAATTTATTTGAAAAAACAGGCATGTTGATTATTGATAGTCAGCCCAGTGGCGCGACCATCTTCTTAAATGGCGAGAAACAAAAAAAGTTCTTTTTATTAGACGTAGGGCAAAGCGAAATTACTACTCCAGCTAGAATCAAAAATCTTCCTCCCGGAGAATATGAGTTACGTTTAGAAAAAGAGGGTTATTGGCCTTTAGAGAAAAAAATAATTATCAAACCGGGTCAAAGTAGCTTCGCTGAAGATTTTATTATCTTTAAACAATCATTACCTCTCAATCTCACTCTTTGCCAACCGCAAGAAATGCTATTAAGCCCTAATCAAAAAAGCATTTTACTAACTCAAGATGCTTTACTAATTGATCTTAAGACCGGATCTTCAAGTCAATTAGATATTAATTTAACAGGTAGCGATGTTAGTTGGTCAGAAAATAGCAATCGCCTCTTTATCAATGAACAAGTGTTAGATTTAAATAATAAGAATAATCAGTTAAATATACCTGACGTCGAGTTAGGTAAAGATGCTTATAATTTTCATTGGGACGAAGATAACAAGAAGCTCTATTACCAACTTGAACACAGTATTAATTGCTTGAATTTAGACAACAATACAGCTATTAACCTATTAAGCAAAGGACAATATCTCGCTTATACTATTAAAGACAACCTCATTTATACGGCAGAAAAAGAAGAAGAAAAATATTATTTACGCACTTACGACCTGAATACTTATATTCTGCAATCAAGCACCGAAATATCAAGCGGCTTTTATTCATTTCAAGCAGACGGCAATAATCTTGGACTTTTCAATAAAAACCAAAAAGAGCTATATATTCTTAATGGCTTAGCCAGTAGACCAATTGGCAGAAAAATAAACAATATTATTGAGTGGATTTGGATTAACGAAGAAGTATTACTTTGGCGCAATGACACCGAAATCTATTCTATGAATATCAAGGACGGACGACAAAACTTAATTATCCGCGTCAGTGAAGCTCTTACTGGTATTGCTTGGAATAAGGCTAAATCATATTTAATTTATACTAGTGCTAACAATATTTGGATTGTTAATTTAAATTTGGAAAAGATTATACCCATACAATTACTCAAGGCGGAAAAGATTAATAATCTTTATTTGGATGAAAAAAATCAAATTATCTACTTTTACGCCAGTATTGGTCAACAATCAGGAATTTATAAATTGCAATTACAATAAATGCATAATCAATAAAATCACTCAATACTAAAAACCATCCGCAAGGGATGGTTTTTAAATGAGAACAATTGAGATTAATTAAAGATTAACTTTTAAGTCTTGTAAAAACTGCCGTAAATCGTTACCAATTTCTTCGTCTTTTAAGCCTAATTTAATCGTAGCTTTAATAAAATTAAATTTATTTCCAGTATCAAGCCACTCACCTTCTAGTTTTTTACCATATAAAGGCCGACCAGCTTCTAACATTAAATCAAAAGCATCAGCTAAACGCACTTCTCCGGATTTACCTTCTTTCATGGTTTGCAAGGTATGAATGACTTCTGGCGTGATCGCATAGATACCAACTGCGGCTAAATTAGAAGGAGCTTCACCAATATTTGGCTTTTCTACAAACTTTTTAATTTCAAAATTACCATCACTCAAGTCCAGACCATCAATTACGCCAAATTTGTTTACTTCTTCTTGTGCTACTTCAGATAAGCCAACAACTGGGTCCCCATATTTTTCAAAAGTATCAATTACTTGACGAGCAGGTGAAACCTGAGAATCATACAAAGTATCGCCAAACATGATTAAGACTGGCTCATCATCTCTAATTAAATGAGCCGCACATTTTATAGCATGTCCATCACCTAAAGGCACTGGTTGGCGGACATAGGAAAACTTGGCTAAATTTTCAATTGCTTGAACTTTTTTCACTAAATCAAGCTTATTTTTTTCAACTAGAGTCTTGGATAGCTCAAAAGAATAATCAAAATGATCTTCAATTGCTCGCTTCCCTCTGCCAGTCACGAAGATAATCTCTTCAATACCAGCTGCAACTGCCTCTTCTACTAAATACTGAATTACAGGCTTATCCACTACGGGTAACATTTCTTTTGGTTGAGCTTTAGTAGCTGGTAAAAAACGAGTACCAAAACCAGCGACCGGTAAAATTGCTTTTTTAATTTTTCTCATAGAATTGAATAATTACTTAAAATTTAAATGCCATTTTAGAAAATAGCGCCACCAAGATTTAAGATGGGCTTTAGCCAGTTTATCAAAAAAAATCGCACGATACCAGGGCAAACGGGCACTACTACGCATATGATCATGAATCACTTGAGCGGTAGGTAGATAAATTGATTTTTTAGCTAAGCGCTTTGCTCTTTTACCTAAGTCAACATCTTCAAAATACATAAAGAATCTTTCATCAAACAATTTGCCTTGCTCAAATAATTCACCGCGTCTAAATAATAAACAGGCTCCCAATAACCAATCAACTTCTTTAATTTGATTATAATTCTCATCCTTCATGAGATACCTATTATTAAAAACTGGAAACCATCTCCCTATCGCCGTTCTTCTAAATAATGGTAAAAAGAAATTAGGAAAATGTGCGCAGGAATATTGTAAACTTCCATCAGGATTTAATAATTTAGGACCAATAATAGCAGCGGAGGGGTTATTATGTATATATTGATACAATTCTTTAATTGCGCTTGTACTAAAAATTAAATCTGGATTAGCGATTAAAATATAGTCGCCACTACTATGACTAATTCCTAAATTATTACCTCCACCCATGCCTAAATTTACATTGCTCCAAACTAATTTTAAATGATTAAATTGATTAGCAAGGGGCACTAAATCATCACCAGAAGCATTTTCGACAACAATGATTTCGTAATTTAAACCAGACCAATCAGACTGCTCTAAAGACTGAAGACAATTTAATAATTTTTCTTTACTCTTATAATTAACAATGATAACAGAAATATCCATATTATTGTTTAAACCAAATTATAACTCTTCTCATTAATTGAAAATACAAAGTGAAAACAGGATTAGCTATACGTTTTAATAAAAAATTATCAATTTCTTGATAGGCTATCGCTCCTGAAAACAGATGTAAAATTTCATAATCACGTCTTTGACGTTTTTTTTGCACCTCTCTGCGAGCTTTAATGAGATAAGGCCAATTCAAAGGATTAAAAAAATATAAAATAGCTTGTACTTTCTTTAAAAACCAGCCAGAACGTAGAGAAAAAATTAATAAAGCAATTTCCATAATAACTAAAGCCGGAAAAAACAAAATTAAAGATAAAGTAGCATAATTTTTCCAAGCCACAATCAGGCGATTACGCTCTAACCAATAATATTTACTAATTGAGCGACTAAATTCATAATGATGATAGGCCACTGCTTGTAAAGCAATGACGCAGCGCCAACCTTGTAGCCAAAAACGCCACCCCAAATCTTGATCTTCATTATACATCCATAATTTTTCATCAAATAAACCTACGCTTTCTAAGGCTTTAATTTTTAACATCACACAAGCACCAGAAGGATAGGCAATATCTGCGCTAGTTTGATAATTTAATCTATCGGCGTCACCATAAGCTTGGCAATAACCAAAACCTAAAAAATGAGTCATGTTGCCCAAGCTATTAATCTTGCCATGATCTTGCGCTAACATCAAACGAGCCTGAACAGCTGCTATCTCTTGATTAGATTCAGCCACCTTTAACATTTCAGTAATAGCCTGAGGCGTTAACTGCGCATCCATATTTAAAAGCACCGCGTAGTCATAAGCATCTTCTATCATCACTCTTAAGGCGTCATTATTGCCTTTTGCAAAACCATCATTATGTTGATTTAAAATTAATCTCGCTTCCGGAGCTTGAGCTTTTAAATACTGCTCTGTCTCTAAGCTACTAGCATTGTCAACAATAAATAAGTCCACCGGTATAGCAGAATCCAAAGAACGAATAGATTGCAAACAGTCCGCTAAAAATCTTTGCGCGTAATCTTTATAATTTACTAAAATAATACCGATTTTCATATTAAGCTAAAAATCTATTAAAAATACTCACCACAAACCAAGCTGTTTTTAAGATAAAATGCTCACGTGGCGTGTGCCACTTAGCAAAATATGACAACATGGAATTACGAAAATAAAGTTGTTTTGTGCCTCTAGGTACTTGCCTAAAGCTTTGGCCGACATAATCACGACAAGCAGCAGCTGGGCTATACCATACTTCCCCTCCATATTGATATACTTGACGACAAAAATCAACTTCTTCAAACCAAATAAAATAACGTTCATCAAGAAAAGGCTCAAAGACGCCACTGATTTTTTGCCAAGCTTGACGATTAATTAAGAAAAAAGAACCACGAATTGAATCAACTTTTTGCGCTTTGCTATAATCAAAATTTTTCATTAAATAGTTATTCGTCACTATTGGAAAAAAGTGAGGCAATTTAAAAGTAATGGCTAATTGATCGCTCAAGCTGGGAAAGCGACGTACATGATCTACAATAATCCCCTTCTCATCTTCTAATTTAAAACCTGTGACCGTAGCTTGAGAATTAGACTTAGCCCATTTTAAAGCTTCAGTAATAGTATTAGGAAAAACTCGCATGTCTGGGTTAAGTAATAAAATAAAATCAGCTTTTGCCAAACGCAGGGCTTGATTATTAGCCCTGGAAAAACCTAAATTTTCTTGATTAAGCAACAGATTAACAGTCGGAAATTCTGCTTTAATCATCTCTTCTGTGCCATCCTGAGAATTATTATCAACCACAAAAATCTCCGCCCTAATATTTTGCGTAGCGATTAATAATGCCTCTAAATTATGTCTTAACTTGTCTTTAACTTTCCAAGCAACAATAATAATAGAAATATCCATAACTTAAACTTTTTTTATTTTTATTCTCTTTAATCTAGCTCCGCCACCAGCGATAATAGAAACAGCTTTTTTACTGACTAAAAAAGTTTCTGCCACAAAAT
>JAVEZP010000008.1:14470-20103 GCA_034002925.1 Patescibacteria group bacterium
GCAACAATAATAATAGAAATATCCATAACTTAAACTTTTTTTATTTTTATTCTCTTTAATCTAGCTCCGCCACCAGCGATAATAGAAACAGCTTTTTTACTGACTAAAAAAGTTTCTGCCACAAAATTAACAACCGCCTCATTCGCTTTGCCTCTTTCTGGCGCTTCTTTTACTTTCATCTTTAAAGTGCCATCACTTAGAGATTCTTGCCACTCAGTCACATTAGATCCGGGAGATACCTTAACATGAAAGACAGCCTTTCCCTGTTTATTCAATTTTTCTTTAATATCAGCAATACCCATGAGTTAATAAATTATTGTTTAAAAAAGATAATATGAGAATAAATGCTCCAATTATAACAAAAATAGTCTCTACTTTGCTTTCAGTGTAGCTTATTTTAGGCAAAAAATCAATTAAAAAACGATAGCGTCAGATTGTCAATATTTATTAAATTTGACTTATATACTAAAATGAAAGAGCCTTGATAATTAACTTTTATCATTATGGAAAATAACGAGCAAGAAACAAACTATGTTCGTCCCTCTTGGGATGAGTATTTTATGAAAATCACCGAAATGGTAGGTTCTCGAGGTAGTTGTGATCGGGGCCGGGCTGGTTGTGTCATTACGCGTGATAAAAGAATTATTGCTACTGGCTACGCTGGCTCACCAATTGGCTTAGCTCATTGTGATGAAGTGGGTCACGAAATGCACACTGTTACTCACGCTGATGGCTCCACTAGTCGTCATTGTATTCGCACTACTCACGCTGAGCAAAATGCTATCTGTGAAGCCGCAAGAATGGGAATTTCTATCAATGGTGGCACCCTCTACTGCAAAATGACTCCTTGTTATACCTGCGCTAAAATGATCATTAATGCGGGTATTAAAAAAGTGGTCTGCGCTCAAGACTATCACGCTGGTAGTAGAAGTAAAGAAATCTTTCAGGAAGCAGGTATTGAATTTCAATTATTATCTGAGGAAGTTACCAAATATAAAGACATGAAATAAAGACAGCTACTGTCTTTATTTTATAAAAATCTATGAAAACATATTTAAATCTACTTGAAGATGTCATGACTAATGGCAAGGGTAAAGAAGATCGCACCGGCACTGGCACCACTAGTGTCTTTGGACGACAAATACGTTTTGATCTCAAAAATGGCTTTCCTTTGCTTACTACTAAAAAAGTACATCTTAAATCGATCATATACGAATTACTCTGGTTTCTACAAGGAGATACTAATATCAAATATCTTAATGAGCATGGTGTTACTATTTGGGACGAGTGGGCTGATGAAAATGGTGATCTTGGCCCTATCTACGGCAAACAATGGACTGCCTGGGAGGGCAAAGACGGAGTGAAAATTAATCAAATTGCAAACGCTATTAAAATGATTAAAGAAAGGCCTGATTCTCGTCGTATTATTGTGAGTGGTTGGAATGTAGGCGACCTGCAATCTCTAATTGGCGGCAAAAAAACAGCCCCACCTCCCTGTCATACTATTTTTCAATTCTATGTTAATGCTCAAGATGAGCTGTCATGCCAGCTCTACCAACGCAGTGCCGACTTATTTCTAGGCGTTCCTTTTAATATTGCCTCGTATGCTTTGCTCACTATGATGGTGGCTCAAGTAACTGGTAAAAAATTGGGTGAATTTGTGCACACTTTTGGTGATTTACATATCTATAATAATCACAGGGAACAAGTCAAAGAACAGCTCAGCCGAGAACCAAGACCTCTGCCACAAATGATAATTAATCCTGAAGTTAAAGATATTTTTAGTTTTAAATATGAAGATTTTAATTTAGAAGGCTATGATCCTCATCCGGGAATTAAAGCTCCTATTGCTATATGATCAAAGTAATTATGATGATGGCCATGACTTTAGATGGCAAAATTGCTCGTGACGAAAAACAGTTAGCTAATTGGACTAGTTCCGCTGATAAAAAACTATTTGTTGAAGTATCAAAGGAATGTGGTGTAATTATGATGGGAGAAAACACTTTTCGTACTTTTCCCAAACCCTTACCTGGACGCTTAAATGTCGTTTTCTCTTATAATCCTGGTGAAGATATTGAAGGCTCATTACTCTGGGTACAAGGAGATCCAAAGCAAATATTAAAAGATTTAGAAGCTAAAGGCTATAATCAGGCGCTATTAGGGGGCGGCGCCAACCTTAATTCCCTGTTTTTGCGAGAAAAATTAATTAATGAATTAATAATCACAGTTGAGCCTAAAATTTTTGGCAGTGGCCTCTCTCTTTTTAAAGAAGAATGTGATATTAATCTGCAACTTTTAGAATCAAAGTCTTTAAACGATAATGTAATCATGTTAAGATATAAAGTCCTATACTAATATGTCAAAAATAATCCTCGGTTTTGTTGGCCCCTTAGCTAGTGGCAAGGCGGTTTGTCAAAAATATATCAGCACAAAATATGAAAGCGATAGTTTTCGTTTCTCTACAGCTTTAAGAGATATTTTAAACAGACTATACCTGCCTATCAGTCGGGAAAATTTGCAAAACCTGTCTCTGGATTTAAGAAATAGATTTGGTGGTAATATTCTAGAAGAAGTAATTGCCCAAGATGTACAAAATAGTGACAAAGCAGTAGTTATTATTGATGGCATTAGAAGATTAGACGATATTGTTAACCTCAAAAATCTCCCTAATTTTCATTTAATCAGCATTGATGCAAAACCAGAAACAAGATATAAGCGCATGAAACTTAGAAATGAGAATGCGGGTGATGCAGAAAAAAGTTATGAAGAATTTTTAGAAGACAATAATCGAGAAGCTGAGCTACAAATACCAGAAGTAATGGCTAGTGCTAAATTCCATTTAGATAATAACGGCGATCTTGATGCTTTATATCTACAAATTGACAAAATCATAAAAGAAATACAAAATTAATTATAAGACGCATTAGGAGGAGTGCGGCGGCTCAAACCAAAGCGCTTTTTTAATAGCAAAAACATGTCCCAATATCCTGGAAAATTTATCGTAATTGACGGCACCGATGGCAGTGGCAAAACTACGCAATTACAACTTTTAGCAAATAAGCTTTCTCAAGAAGGTTATGATCTTGAGTTTGCTGATTTTCCTCAATACAACAGCAAATCAGCCGGAATGGTAGAAGAGTATTTGTCTGGCAAATATGGTAATGATGCCGAAAATGTCAGTCCTTATGCTGCCTCCCTATTTTATGCGGTAGACAGATTTGATGCTAGTTTTCAAATCAGACAATGGTTACAGGCTGGGAAAATTGTCATTGCTAATCGCTATATTTCTTCCAGCTTTGCTCATCAAGGAGGAAAAATTGAAAATCCCTTAGAAAGAAAAATGTTCTTCAACTGGCTCAGTGAAATTGAATACAAAGTTTTCAACATCCCCCAACCCGATCTCTATCTCATTTTACATGTGGAAGCTGAGATTTCTCAAAAACTAGCTATCGACAGAAAAAGAGAAGATTGGCACGGAAAAACTAAAGATATTCACGAAGAAGATATTAATCATCTTAAAAAAGCAGAAAAAATCTATCTAGAAATTGCTCAAGAATTATCAAATTTTAGACTAGTTAAATGCACACGTAATGGCGAAATCATGAATCGCGAAGATATTCACTACCTTATCTGGCTACATGTCAAACGTCTATTTGATATTAATGAAAATCAGAGTCATAAATATGGTTTTCAAGCTGTTAGTGATATTTTAAGTAAAAAAAATAAATTAGCACCAGCTCTACCTTTCGAACAAGCGGCAAATCATCACATCCCCGAGCAAAGCCCAGATACAATTAATTCCGATACCCCAGCAACAACTAAATTGGAAGTCACTAATACCCTGCAAATAGAAAGAATTCATCCCGAAGCTAAACTGCCTAGCCGTGCTCATCCTCAAGATGCAGGTTTAGATATTTATGCCTGTGAAAACATCTCCATCCCTCCTTATAGTCAAGCCGCTATTGCTACTGGTCTAAAATTAGCTATCCCTCAAGGTTTTGTGGGCCTAATTTGGGATAAAAGTGGATTAGCCTTGCAAGGCTATACTACTTTAGGAGGAGTGATTGATGCGAACTATCGAGGAGAGTTAAAAATAATTTTTAAAAATCTGAGCGAAGACATCTATCACGTTGCTAGTGGACAAAAAATCGCTCAACTCTTAATTCAGAAAATAGAAACACCAGCTATAGAAGAAAAAATCTTAGAAGACCAAACTAGTCGTGGTGAAGCAGGATTTGGCAGCACCGGTTTAAATTAATATCTTAACTTGGCGCTAAGTGATTTTTAGGCTAAAATGATTATATGGAATATGATGTTATCATCGGTTTGGAGATCCACGCCGAACTTAAAACTAAAAGCAAGATGTTTTGTGCCTGTGACAACGACAGTCTTAACAGAGCGCCCAACACCAATGTTTGCCCTATTTGTTTAGGTCATCCCGGAACCTTGCCTCAACCCAATAAACAAGCGATTGATTGGACTTTATTAATCGGCTTAGCTTTAAATTGCGAAATTAACCGCTCTTCTAAATTTGATCGTAAAAATTACTTTTATCCCGATCTACCAAAAGGCTACCAAATATCTCAATATGACCAGCCTTTTTGCTATCAAGGTAAACTTGATATTGGCGCTAAAGATGTTGCTATTACTCGCATTCACTTAGAAGAGGATACGGGCAAATCTTTTCACCCGAATAATAAAAAAGAAACCTTAATTGACTTTAACCGAGCTGGTACTCCTTTGGTAGAATTAGTAACCGAGCCAGTGATTAAAGATGCTGAAGAAGCTAAACGCTTTTGTCAGGCATATCAACGCGTACTGCGCTTTCTAGAAGTTAGCAACGCTGATATGGAAAAAGGAGAAATGCGTTGTGAAGCTAATATTAGTCTCCAAACCCCTGGTACTTGGGAATATAAAGAAGGACAAATTATTCCTAAGAATAAAAAAAAGCTTAACGCGAAAGTAGAGGTAAAAAATATTAATTCTTTCCGCTCAGTTGAAAAAGCCATTAAATATGAAATTGAACGCCAAACTGAGCTTTTAAATAAAAAAGAAGCAATTATTCCTGAAACAAGAGGTTGGGATGAAAAACAAAATATGACAATTGCGCAACGCATTAAAGAAAGCGCTGCTGATTATCGCTACTTCCCCGAACCAGATATCCCAGTTATTAAAATCGATGATGCTTGGCTTAATTCTCTAAAATCTCAATTAGTGGAATTACCAGGAGCTAAAGCAAAACGTTTTAAAAATCAATATTGGATTAAAGCTGAACAAGCAGAAATATTAGCTAATGATAAAGCCTTGGCTTCTTTTTTTGAAAATGTTGTCTCTGAAATGGGAGCTTGGATTGAAGCTAGTGGTGATGATTTTGAACGTCAGGATAAAAATGCCGCTCAAATGGCAGCTAATTGGATTATTAGCGAACTACTCAAGAATCTGAATAAAGATAAGAAAAGTGCAAAGGAATTAAAGATGACAGCTGAAAATTTTGCTGAGTTATTAAGCTTAATTTGGCAAAATAAAGTTAATTCTAACGCTGGTCAAAGAATCTTAGAAATTATGTATTGGGAAGGTGGCGATCCAAGTGATATTATGAATAGACTTGGACTCTCTCAATTAGATAATGA
>JAVEZP010000009.1:0-19333 GCA_034002925.1 Patescibacteria group bacterium
TTATGTCCATGCTACCTTTTTTTGCTTTTTTTCTGTTAGTCTTTTTAGGGCATTTTTTTGCTTATAAATTAATCATTATTGCTTGGCCGGGTATTTTTAAAAAAACTTGGTTAGTAGGATTGATGTTAGCGGCTGTTACTTTGCTTTTTTTCGCGTCTTTTATTAGTTTAAATATTTGGCCCTATTCCTTTATTGCCTATCTTTATGTTTTGGCGGCTATTTTATTTGCTCTCTTAACACAACTGATGTTATTTGCTTTTATTTTCTGCCTTCGTTTGTTGCTCTTGAAATATTGGCCTTGGTTCAAAAGAAATTGTCTTTTACCAGATCCTAAATCTACAGCTCGTCTGTTTTTCTTTCTAGCTATTGTGTTTTTCCTATTAGGTACATATAATGCTTTTTTCCCTAAAGTAAAAACAATTACTTTAGATGCTTTTTCTCCCGAAACTAAAGATGTTCAATTTGTGCATTTATCAGATCTGCATTTAGGAGCAGTATATCGCCCTTTTTATTTAAGTAATTTAGTTAGACGGGTTAATGCTTTGCGACCAGATTTTGTGATTATTAGTGGTGACTTATTTGATGGGAGTGATAAAGGTTTAGAAGAATTTATTAGTCCTTTAAGTGTATTTGAGATGCCAGTAATTTTTGTGCCTGGCAATCATGATACCTATTTAACTGATATGGCAGTTAATGAAACAGTTAAGGCTGCTGGTTTCATCCATTTAGTAGATGAAGCAATTTTGCAGTCGAATTTAGAAATTATTGCTTTTAATTATCTGAGCAATCAAGACAGTAATTTAAATCGGACTATTAATAACTTAGATGCTGATCAGGCTTATCCTCGGATTGTTGTGAATCATGTACCTGTTGATCATAAAGAGGCTAATGATTTGGGCGCAAAATTATTTTTATCTGGACATGCTCATCGTGGTCAAATTTTTCCTTTTTCTTTGGTGACTAGTCTTATTTATGGTCCTTTTGCTTATGGTTTAGAACAATATGAGAATATGATAACTTATACTAGCGCTGGTACAGCTACTTGGGGGCCACCGATAAGGACAATTTTTCCGGGAGAAATTATTCTTTTCTCTTTTAAATAATTTGATGGTAATAAAAAAACCGTCTAATAAGGCGGTTTTGTTTTTTTAATCAGGAATTTGTAAACTGATACTAATAATACCATTGTTTAGGGTGGTCTTGATTGTGCCACCATGAGCTTCTACGATGATACGGATAGCATTGGTGCCGAGACCGTTACCGTTGTGCTTGGTAGAGAATTTTTGTTGAAACATTTTTTGGAAATCAGGCTCTGATAATTCGCAATAATTACTAATTTGAATGATTATGCCCGAGGCATAACGACCAAAGCTAATGATTACTTGACGTTTGCTGCTTTCTGTAAATTGTTTCTCAATAATTTCTTCCGCAGCATTGCGTAGGGCATTTTCAATAGCAATCAGTAGCAAGGCTTTATCAGCATTAATTGTTAGATCTAGACTTTTGTCCAATGGTTCGCGCAAAAGAGTAAGATTGTGTTTAGAAAATTCAGCATCAAATGTTATTTTTACCTCTTTCAAAAAAGACATCATATTAATTTTTTCTTTTTTGGGGATATCAATGCCTTCTGAGAGACGGCTAACCGCTAAAAAACGGTTGAGTTGATTTGATAATTGATAGCCTGAATGCAGAGAACTTTCTAATAAATCAATATTTATAGGTTCATAAATATTATTAATTAAATTATCTCTTACTAAATCAGCAAAGCCTAAGATGCTGTTTAATCGTGACTTGACGTCATGATTAATTTGTCTCAGATCTTCGTTTTCGCAGTGACGTAAACTGACAAAATAATAGTCAGTTTGAGGAATGGGGGTGATAATGTAGCTTACTAATTGACCTAGTATCATCCTTTTAATCGCTCTTTTTGTATCGGGTGGCCATTTAACCTCACCAATATTTTCTTGAGCAATTAATTCAGGGGCATTTAGCTGGAGAATGGAATTGTTATTAAACATTTTTTGCAAACTGTCATTATGCCACACAACATATCCCTTTTCATTTAAAATCAGAACTGCTTCTGATGATTGAGCAAACATTTCTTTAAGCTTTTCCATGGCATTATTAATTTTTTGTAAAGAACTACTAACTAGAGTTTTGATTATAGCAGTTTTGGTAAATTAGTCAAAAATGTGGTGTTAGAAACAATTAATCTTTGCTATTGACTTTTATCTTTTTATATGATAATTTAAATCATTAAAGTCAAGTTCTTTATCATTAAAATTAATAATCATGAAAAATATCTGTCTGATTTTTTTTATTATCTTCTTGCCTTGGGCTCCGCTTTCTGCTCAAGAAATTTGTAATCAAAGCCAAAGTTCATGGACCTTATTATTTACAGATGGTGAAATTGTAAAAATAGGGGCTGATACTTGTATTGAGTTTGAAACTGATCTTAATACTCTGGTTTGTTATGCTTTAGAAATTAAAGCTGACAAAATCTATAGCCATGGTTTTATGCGTTTACAGGCGATGCACAATGATTTTATCATTCAAGACGCTGAAGCAGTGGCAATCTATCTTCAAAATCTTCATCAGGAAGCTATTTTGGTGGAATATTATCGCTACAGTTTCTTGCTCCAACCAGGTGAAAGCAGAGAATTGAAAGATTTGGCCGTCAGTCATGATTATGTAGCTCAAATCCAGTTTTCTAAATTGGGTGAGGGCACAGAGTTAATCCCTTTGGAGAATACAAAATGGCAATTGCAGTGGTTAGGTGATTCTCTGTGGTTAAATTTTTAAATAATAAGCTTTGTTGTCATAACAGAGCTTTTTTATTTATTTTTTATTTAATTTGTGATAATATTTAAAAATAATAATAATTATAAATATATGTTTAAACTTTTCAAAAAGGGGGAAGAGATTAATCAGTCATCAGATAGTAACTCAGAATTAAAACAAGAAGTAATTACAGAAGAGATGTCTGGAGAAGATAAAATAGGTGATCAAGCAGATAATACAAGCGAAAATCAAGAGACTGAGTTTTTAGTTGGTTTAAAAGATGTTAAAGAATATATTAATATTAATGGTAAAATTGATCCTGAAACTTTAGAGATGATGACGGGTTTAAGTTTAGAAGATACCTTTTCTAAAGTAGAAGAGATGCAGCCTAAAGTCGAAATTGGGCCACAAGAATTAAAAGAGGCTATCTCAGCATCTTTAGCGGTTTTAGAAGAGCCGAAGAGAGAAAATTGGTTACGTAAAGTGGCTAATCGTCCAGCGGTGAAAGCGGTTTTTGTGACTTTAATGTTGCTTTTAAAGTTTGCCCCCGATGCTAAAGGAGAGGAAAAAGCTGCTCCGGATTTAAATCAAAAGATTAAAACTGAAAGTAGTAATGAAAAAAGTAGCAGTGTAGATGATCCTAACACTTATCTTTTAAGTGAGGCAGAATTAGCTAAGATGCAATTAGACGATGGTGATGCCAAAGAATTATCCGTTGAATTACAAAATTTAGAAAGATTTTCTCAATTAAAATTGAATAATTATTATGAGACCGATTTAGATGTGATACCTGAGTCTAATCAAGTAGAAATTAAAGATAAATTTGTTCAATTTTTAGATCAAATTAACGCTGATAATGTTGATCAAGTTTTAGCGAGTGAATTTAAAATTTTTGGCTCTAGCGATGAGAGGCCAACTAATAATTGGGATGGTAGTAATGAAAATTTAACTCAAGCGAGAATTGCGGCTGCAGAAAAATTGCTTAAGGGCGTGTTGGCTGAATATGATTTTTCAGATCGTCTCAGTGCTGAGCAAATAGCTGAATTACAAGCTAAGAGTTTTAAGGCGGAGATGCCTGTTGGCGGTGTGACTCATTTAGTTGATTTAATTAATCCACAAACTGGAGAAAATTATAGCGAGGAAGAAGTGGCTAATTTCAGTGAAAGTGAAAGATTAGAATTATTGAAAGAATGTCGTAGAATTGATGTTGATTTCTTAGCGAAAAAAGAAGTGAAAATTAATGAACTAAAGCCTATGGCTGCCGATATTGAACAGCTTCGTTTGGATAATTTAGATAAAACTTTAACTAATTGGAAGAATTATCAGCAAGTGGCTTTAATTGTTGATAAGAGCCCATCAATGAATTATTCTTATCAATTAATGTCAGAAATTATTAGCGGTCAAGAGGCTTTGCAGGATACTAAATTACACTATGCTACTTTTTCTGATAAATTAGATAAATTAGAGAACTTATCCCAGTTATCTGAGGTGGAGGAGAAAATTAAGACCATGGTCAAAGATGGGAGTCATCAAGAAAGAGCCGTAGAGTCAGCCTTAAGCGCTCTTAAACAAATACGACCAGAGGTAGGAGCAAAAATGAAATTAATTGTGGCCACTGATGAAAAGCTGCAACGTTTAGATTATGAAAAACTGTCTCAATTACAAGCAGAAGCTGCGTTAAAAAATTGTGAAGTAGATTTTATCTATGCTCATAATCGTTTAGGTGGGGCGGCTCAAATTGTGAGTTTAGAAGAGTTAACTAATAATTATACGCAAATTGCTTGGGAAAAATTTAGCCCTTTAGCGAAGATTGTGATTAATCATGAGAGTGAAAAATTAATAGACCAAGAAGCTAGTTTGAAACGTTTGCAGGATGTAGCTGATAGAATGTTAGCGAGAGAAGATTTAAAGAAGAAGGACTTAAAACAGGCTGATGAATATCAAGTTAGAATTAATACTTTAACTGCTCAAATTAGCCAATCTAAACTTTTGTTAAATAATTTGCAAAATAGTTTAGAGAATGGAGATATTGAACAACTTGAATTAGCAGTTAAATCTACTGGTACTAAATATCGGGTGCCGGTAATTGACATCATACCTGATAACATGGGAGTTAATATTGATTTAAGTCAGAAAATTTAATATTGACTTTTTTACTGATTTATGCTTTAATAGATAGATTCGTTCTTTTTAATTTAAAAACAAAAAGCCATGAAAGCTTACATCTTACCTTTTATTGTTGGCGCTTTAAGTCACATTTTTTTTGATATTGTTTTCGCTAATGATTTAATTATCTTTTTTTGGACAGCTTTTATTGTTTTTTTGACATTTGGAGCCGTCTACTTGTATCGTGCTCGAGAAAGCAAAAAAGGAGTATTTTTTCAAATTACACTTGCTTTATTTGCTTTATTAATTATTGGGGCTGCTTTTCCGCATGTCTTAATGACAATGTCCAATGTTTTTGTTTTTTTAATTGATTTGAGACTTTCTTTAGCTGTGGCTGCTAGTATTTTGTTTATAGTGTTATTATTGAGCAGTGTTTTGTCAGCCGTCAAAATGCATGAAAAGGAAAAGGCTTTGTATGATGATTTACTGAGTCGTCATGGCAATAAAGAGATGTCAATGGATTAATGTTATAATCCGAATCTTCTAGGTTCGGATTTTTTATTGTGTTATACTTACATTATTTAGATAATTAATTTAAAATAATGATGTTTTTATGACTTATAATCTTCATCCAATTTTTGTACACTTTCCGATTGCTCTTTTACTTTTTTATTCACTTTTACGCCTTTTTCCTTGGCCTAAAAAATGGCCTCATTTTAACTGGCAAATTCCACGTATATATTTATTAGTAGCTGGTTTGCTTGGTGCTTATTTGGCTAATTTAACAGGTGGAGTAGCTGAAGATATTACTTCTCATCATCATGATCTTTTAGAAATGCATGAATTTTTTGCTGGTTTTTCAGTGAACATTTATGTGATTTTATTAATAGCGGAATTAATTGTATTGCTTAAGCCAGAATATTTAAAGAAATTTTCTCTGCATGCATTAAAGCCAATATTAATTTATTTACAAAAGATTTTTAATTATAAAATAATTTTTATTTTGTTAACGGTTATAGGTGTTGTGTCTATCTCAGTGACGGGTTTATTAGGTGGAGTGATGGTGCATGGTTTAGCGGCTGATCCTTTGGCAATTTACGTGCTTAAAGTCCTGTCTTTACCTTTAAATGTATATTAATGATTTAAGTTAATAGATATGTTTAAAAGCTACTTTTTACAGTAGCTTTTATTTATTCTTGACCTTTTGCTTGAAGTGAGTTATTATTCTATATGCGACACAGTCGCAATAACTTATTTATCATTTATATTCTTATGTTTAAAAAAGTTTTCTTACTCACTCTCGTCTTTCTGGCTCTAATTGCTTTTATTGCGTGGAATCAAGATCGCAATCCAGAAAAAGATACTAATTATAATCAAGCAGATAGGGTGGAGATTGTGACTACGCTTTTCCCTTGGTATGATTTAGCGCGACAAATAGGGGGTGATAAAGTGGCAGTTAGCCTTTTACTGTCACCAGGCCTAGATCCTCATTCTTTTGAGCCGAGACCGCAAGATATGTTAAATATCAAAGAGGCTGATTTATTTGTCTATACCAGTGAAGAGATGGAGCCTTGGTCTTTAGATTTATTATCTCAAAAAGAAGAAAATAAAATCTTAGAAATTAGCGCTGGTTTAAATACGATTGAAAGACCTGATATTGACGAACATAAAGAAGATTCTCACGACGAAGCTGATGAGTATCATGAAGACGAGCATGGGCATGAAGGTTTTGATCCGCATGTTTGGTTGGACCCATTATTAATGAAGGAAATGGCTCTTCGTTTAACTGAAAAATTAATTGCTATTGATGGAAATAATGAAGATTATTATCGTCAGCGCTTAAGTGATTATCAAGAGAGCTTAAATGAATTAGATCAAGCTTTTCAAACTACTTTAGCTAATTGTGCTAATAACACCCTCGTTTATGCTGGGCATAATGCTTTTTCCTATTTAGTACAAAGATATAATTTAAGTTATTTAGCGGCTCAGGGCTTTTCTCCTAATGCAGAAAGTACGCCCACTCAATTAGCTCAGATGAGTAATAGTTTAAAAGAGCAGGGTTTAAGGTATTTATATGTTGATAAGATGGAAAATCAACAATTAGCAGCAGCGGTGGCTCAAGAAGCAGGGGTAGGGATTCTAAGCTTAAAGACTGCCGGTAATATTGCCCGCGAAGATTTAGAAGCTAATCTTTCCTATCAAGATATCATGCGTCAAAATTTAGAACAATTAAGAATTGGTTTACAATGTCAAACATACTAAAAGTTGAAAATTTAAATTTAAGTTACCAGGGTCGTCCTGCGCTGCAGGAAGTGTCTTTTGTATTAGAAAAAGGCGATTATTTAGCCTTAGCCGGTCCAAATGGAGCAGGTAAAACAAGTTTGGTCAAAAGCATTTTAGGTTTAGAACAAATAGAGTCTGGTCAGATTCAACTTTTTGGTAGGGAATTATCTAATTTTCAAGATTGGTCTAAAGTGGCTTATCTACCGCAGAAACATCAATTCAATCCTTTATTTCCCGCTAGTGTGCTTGAGGTGCTCCTCAGTGGCCTCTCAGGCGTAACTAAGCTGTCAAAAGCGCAAAGTTATCAACGCGCTCAAGTATTATTAGCCGATTTAGATTTAGAAGCTAGTGACAAAAAACTCTTTAGTCGTTTATCTGGCGGACAACAGCAAAGAGTGCTTTTAGCTCGAGCCTTAATTCGTGAACCAGAACTTTTAATTTTAGATGAACCGACCACCGCCCTTGACCCCCAAGTACGAGAAAAGTTCTTTTCTTTGCTTAGCCGTTATAATCAAGAAAAGAAGATGGCGATTATTATGGTTACTCATGATACAGCTGAGATTGGTCGTTATGCTCAGAAATTAGCTTATCTAGATCAGCGTTTAATTTTCTTTGGTGATTTTGCTGAATTTTGTCATTCTAAGCAGATGAAAGACTATTTTGGTGATTTTAGTCAGCATATTATTTGTCATCAGCATTAATATGGAAATATTTTCTTTTTTTCAATACTCTTTTTTTCTTAGAGCTCTCTTAGCAGGTGCTATTTTAGCGACTTTAGCTGGGGTTTTGGGGGTGTTTTTAGTGTTAAGAAAGATGTCACTCATTGGTGATGGTTTGGCGCATGTGAGTTTTGGTGCAGTTGCTTTAGGTTTATTATTTGGTATTTATCCTTTTTATGTCTCAGTGCCTTTAACTCTAGTGGCTTCGTTTTTGGTGTTTCGTTTAGCTAAAGAAGGGAAAATCTATGGAGACGCGGCAATTGGTATTGTGTCTGCTTCTGGTATTGCTATCGGCGTTATTATTGCTAGTTTAGCGGGTGGATTTAATGTTGATCTGTTTTCTTATCTCTTTGGTAGTTTATTGGCCGTTTCCATGCTAGAGATTTATTTTTTATTAGCCCTTCTGTTTTTAACTTTAAGTTTTATTATTTATTACTATCGAGCTCTCTTTGCTTTAACTTTTGATGAAGTTTCAGCTCAGGCGATGGGTCTAAAAACTAATTATTTAAATTACGCTTTATTAGTTCTTGTGGCTTTAACGGTAGCGGCTGCAGTCAAGGCAGTGGGGGTAATGTTAGTGTCAGCTCTTCTAATTTTACCAGCGGCTTCTGCTTTACAAATGTCTCTTAATTTTCGTAAAACATTAATTTTTGCGGCTCTTTTAGCGATAGCTGGTGTTATTATTGGTCTATTTTCTTCTTTAGCTTTTAATTTACCTAGTGGCGCTAGTATCGTGGTGGCTAGTTTATTATTATTTGTGATTAGTTATATCTTAAAAAAATAACTTGACATTTTAGGCCTTTTCTTATAACTTGTAGTCAGTACTTTAAATTAATAATTATGTGCAGATTGTATCGAGTAAATTTTCGTGGACGTAAGGCTTCACGTCGTCGTGAATATTTAGTGATCAAGCTAAAAAGAATAATTTTAAATTATCTCTTAGTATTTAGCATTGGAGCTCTTTTCTTAGCCTTCTTTCTGTGCGCTAGTCGTGTGATGTATGTTTTTATTATTTTAGCTTTTGCGGCTCAAATTTTGGCTTTTTTAAGCTACTTCAGCTATCTTGACTTAGCCTATCTCAAGCTATCGCGTAAATTGCATCCGCATGATCGGGGGCAGAAAAAAATTTCTTAAGGAGCTTAATTTAAGCTTCTTTTTTATATTAAAAAAGGACCTATATATTATAGGCCCTAAGTTTTTTAAATTTCTAAGCGAGCGGGTGCTAAGATTTTTTGCAGATACATTTCTATTTCCAGCTCATAGAAACGGAAATTGGCCGGATCGCAATATGGCCTCATCTTGTTTTTTGTTTCTTGCCAGTATAATTCAAAATTACTAGCTAACACGGGTTCGTCGATGGCTTGAGCCAAATCATTGAGACTGATTAAAAGGCGATGGCACTCATCTTCGCTGCGCTGAGATTTTAAGTAATTAGCGATAGCGGCAAAGCAATCTTGTATCGCCAAATTTTTTTCGTGTAAACTCAAATCTTCCATTACATCTTTGTTTTTAATGATCGTTTTATTATAGTGAACTCTTCTATTTAAATATAAAAATAATATTTTGTCAAATAGCTGCAGAGGTCTTGACCTAAATTAAAATTTGTACATCTGTTATAATATTAATATGAATAAAATTCACATCATTGCCGTTGGCGCCCTAAAAGAGCAGTCTTTACTTCATTTGGCCAAGGATTATCAAAAAAGGATTAGTCCCTATGCTTGGTTAAAAGTGCAAGAAGTAAAGGCGGTTAGCTTTTCTGAAGCGACTAAAAAACAAGCAAAACAACAAGAAAAAGAAGCCTTGTTAAAAGTTTTACACAGTTATGAAAAAGAGCAAATCTATTTTTTAACTGAGAAAGGCTCTCTTTTTAATTCCGAAAAATTTGCTGAATTTATTAGCAGTCATGATGGCCGTGATTTAGTCTTCGTAATTGGCGGCTCTTTGGGTTTTGAAGAAGACTTTTTGCAAAATTATCAAAGCCTCTCTTTATCAGCACTTACTTTTCCTCATGAACTAGCAAGAGTGATTTTGCTTGAACAGCT
Organism: Patescibacteria group bacterium; assembly: GCA_034002925.1. Lineage (GTDB taxonomy): Bacteria > Patescibacteriota > Patescibacteriia > Patescibacteriales > UBA12465. The sequence goes on from JAVEZP010000009.1 coordinate 9,935, forward strand.
CTATCGGGCATTCACAATTAATCAGGGAAAAAATTATCATTATTAAAAACTATTTGCTATAATAACAAAGTAGTGATTAATAATTATGCCTGTTAAAAAAAATATTAAAAAAGGAGCAGAGAGACAGCCACTTATTTTAACTAGCTTTCAAAAGCAGAAAAGACAGTTATTTTATACGATGGCTGTTTTAATTGTTTTGTCTGCTTGTGCTTTGTTTTTTCTTTCTTGGCAATTTAGTCGACTACAACTTTTGGCACCTCATTGGCCTCAAGCCTTTTTTTCTACTCTATTTTCAGGGGAACTTCTTCAAGAAGAAGAGATATTGACTCTAAATAAAGAAAGCACTAATTTTGATCCTTTATCTTTTGTGGCTGCTAACGATGGTCGCAGCTTTGCCTATATTTTGAAAAACAATGATAGCCAACAGGTGATAGTTAATAATGAGGCTGGTCCTATCTTTAAAGAAATTACTTTCATGGCTTTCTCGCCTGATGCCAAAAGTTTTGCCTATACTGCCAAACAGGGAAAGAAAGAAGTGGCTGTTATTAATGGTCAGCTGGGTAAGGAATATGATTGGATTTTTGCGCCACGTCTCTTCAGTCCTGATAGCCGTTATTTCATCTATAAGGCCAGACAGGGTAGCAAAGAGAGCCTAGTAGTGAATCATCAGGAAAGTCGTTTCTATGATCGTATCTATGAACCATTTTTATCTCAGGATAAAAAATATTTAGTTTTCTTTGCTTTAGATGGTAATAAGCTGTGGCGTGGTAGTTTGCCTTTAAATAACGATTAAAAGAAAAAGCCTTTCAAAAAGAAAGGCTTTGTTTTTTTAAGGCACTTGCATGAGCAAATCTCGAATGATACTTAGTATCTTAATCAAGATTTCGCTAGCAAGAGCACTGGCTTCTTCAGGCATCGCCCAACGCAGGACGAGAATAATTAACAGGAAGCCGATAAATCCACTTAACTCTTTCATATATTTATAGTTAAGTTTATAAATTCGGGAACCTGAGAATGACTAGTTCTCGGCCTGTCGCTGTGTTAATAAGCGACCCCCGTTCTTTCTGGACAAGTAATTATCCCTAAAGAACGGAGTATTGGACTGATGCTTTTAAAAGTACTGCTTAACACTAATAATACGGATATAGCTATATTTTGTTACAACTAAGATTTTATTTAACTAATATTATATAATTTATGACAGTGCAAATAAAGTCAGACTTGGCTTTAAGGAGGGAGATAAATCAATTGATTGATGTAGATAAAGCTAATATTTTAGCTCGTTTTTTTAAGACTGGGAAAGGGGAGTATGGAGAAGGTGATCTCTTTTTAGGGATTAAGGTGCCGCAGGTAAGAGCTTTAGCTAAGCGTTGGTCAGACGCGAGTGATGTTTTAGTTAAGGAGTTATTAGATAGCAAATATCATGAAGTGCGTCTTTTGGGAGTAATTATTTTAGTAACTAAATATGAGCGAGCTAAAGATGAGAAGCAAAAGAAGAAAGTGCTAGATTTCTATCTTAAACACCGCTTTGCTTTAAACAATTGGGACTTAGTTGATCTTAGTGTCTATAAAATTTGGGGAGACTATCTTTTAAATCATCAAGACAAAAGGCAAGAATTATTTAAATTTGCTCGCTCTAAAAATCTGTGGGAGAGAAGAATGGCAGTAGTGGCAACGATGACTTTAATTAAAAATAATCAGTTTAAAGAAATTTTTGAATTAACTCTAATATTAATTAATGATAAGGATGATTTAATTCATAAAGCTTTAGGTTGGATGCTTCGAGAAGTGGGGAAAAAGAATCAGAGAAGCTTAGAAGATTTTCTTGATAAACATGCTAAGCATTTAGCTCGAACCACCCTACGTTATGCGATTGAGAGATTTCAAGAGGAGAAGAGGAAATATTATCTAAAGAAATAATGCATTGTTCTATATTTAATATTTTGCTGTTTTTTTACAAAAACTTGCATTATTTTTTTAAATAGTGTATATTTAATAAATATTTAAGCAAATAATTTACAAAATTATGAAAATTGCATTACTTGAGTTTTCAGTCAAAAATTTTAAAATCTTTAAAGAGAAGCTTTCTTTTTCAATGTTTGCTAGAAAAAGCATTCATACTTTTGAAGAAAATGGTGAAAATATATTAAAAACTTCTTTAATATTTGGTCCTAATGCATCTGGTAAAAGCTCTCTATTGGATGCTTTTGCGGTTTTTAAATATTTAATCATCAACTCTACAAACAATTCTATCAATAATTCTGAGGATGAAATTTCAGCTATTCCATATCAGCCTTTTAAGTTGGCTGATTCAGAAACTGAGCCCATTTTTTTTGAAGCTGTTATTTCTTTAGGTGAGCAAGTATTTCGCTATAACTTTTCCTTCATTAAAGACAGAATTATAACTGAAAATCTTTTAGAAATTAGCTCAACAGGTGCAGAGAAAGTATATTTAAGAAGAAATGAGCAAAAAATTGAAGTATTTTTAGATCTTGCAAGTAGTAAGGATGTGGCCGATGTAAAAACTAAAAAAGGAATGTTGTTTCTTTCGGCTGCTTCTCAGTGGAATAACTCCTTGGCTGAAAAAATTGTTGAAGGGTTTAAAAAAAATATCAATGTCATTAGTGGCCCTAATAGTGATATCTATCGTAATTATACGATTGACCTGTTTAAAAGTAATGAAGATATAAAAAACAAGATTATTAATTTTCTAAAAAAAGCTGATTTTTGTATCGAGAATGGTTTTGTGGAAACAATGGCTGTACCAGAATTTATGAGAAAGCAGATTCAAATGTCGACAAGCACTAAGAGTGTTCCTAGTGAAATGGATACCATCTTTTTTTCTCATAATAAGTTTGATCATGATGGTAATAAACTAGGAGAATTTAAGTTTAATTTAGGTGATGAATCCGTCGGCACTCAGAAGTTTTTTGATGTACTTGGTCCCATTGTAGACACGTTAGAAGGTGGTAAAGTTTTGTTTATTGATGAATTTGATAATAGTTTGCACCCATTTTTAACTAAATTTATCATTGATTTATTTGAAAAGACGAATCCTAACAATGCCCAGTTGATAGTTACCACACATGATTCTAGCCTGTTAAGTCATAAAGAATTAAATAAAGAGCAGTTTTGGTTTACAGAGAAAGATAAGTTTGGAGCTGCTAGAATATTTTCACTAGCAGAATTTGATATTCGTAATGAAATAGAATTTTCTAAGAAATATTTTGAAGGCAGATTTGGCGCTTTGCCTTTTATTAATTTTGAATAATAAAAATATGCAAAGTAGATTCAAAAGAAAGGAAGGCGCCCGTCGAGAAAATAAAATTATTTATATTTTTACTGAAGGCGAGAAAACCGAACCTATTTATTTTGAATTTAAAAAAAAGAATATTGAAAGCGAAATCAGAAGAAGGGGTATTAAAATAGAGGTCAGGGGAACAGGTTTTAATACTTTAAGTTTAGTTGATTTTGCTTTAGATTATGTTAAAAGTAATAATATTGATCTAAGTCTTGATGATTGTTGGATTGTATTTGATAAAGATGATTTTAATAAAGATTTTGACAATGCTATCAATAAAGCTCAGTCGCACGGTTTAAAGGTGGCTTATTCAAATGAGTCTTTTGAATTATGGTTTTTATTGCATTTTCATTTTATAGATTCTGCTATTACTAGAAATGATTATTGTAATAAGCTCACTGATAACTACAGGAAACAGACAGGAGATAAAAAATATAAATACACTAAGTCAGATAATAAAAAGAGATTACAAGAGAGTGTTACTTTATTAATTAATCTTATTCAAGATAAAGAAATTAACGCTATTAAACGAGCTAAACAATTAATAGCCCAGACCAGTAATGAAAAATCTTTTCTTAAAAAAAATCCATCCACCACTGTTTATGTTTTAGTTGAGGCTTTAAATAAATTAAGAAGTTGAACATTATACAACAAAAATATTTTCTACAAAAAGAGTTTAAAGGTTACAAATTTTAAACCTGATTTAAGTAAAGTTGGGTTTTTTATTTTGTCAAGTAAATAAAACAGGTTCTAGCCTTTATTTATTGGCATTATTTTTTAGATGTGTTATAATACACCTATAAACAGGGAATAATAATTTTAGAGCTTATTTTTTGCCCATAATTAAAGGCTTAAATAGGCTATAGTAAATTATTTATTTTGTTTATAAAATTATTTTTTAAAAAAAATATTTTTAATCGGCTTACTTATTACTTCAATTAACCCTAGTGTTAGTTGCTCGTAATGAAGGCCCCATGCAACTTATGTCTAAAATGACTAAGGCTCAGATCGTTAGCACCATGGCTGAAGAAACTGGCTTAAGCAAAAAAGATGCCGCTTCTTTCTTCGAAGCTTTTGCTACTTTAGCTTATAAAGAAGTAAAAAAGAATGGTGAATGTTTAGTACCTGGTTTTGGTAAATTAGTAAAAGCTAAGAGAAAAGCTCGCGAAGGTCGTAACCCAGCTACTGGCGAAACCATTAAGATCCCAGCTAAGACTGTAGTTAAATTCCGTCTTGCTAAGGCGGTAAAAGACGCTGTTCTATAATAGAGAGCCAAATACAAAATACATACGAAAAAGCACCTACGGAATCAGGTGCTTTTTCTTTTTCTTATTTTAATTTTGATTGAAGTATTGACCGAGACCAGAGAGCAGAAATTTATTTTTTAATTTCTTATTCCTATGCATGTACATGATGAGCGAACCGAGTTCTATCTGATAACGGTTCTTAATGATTTTAAACTTTAAGAGGCCGTCTACTTTTAAAGCTCGACGAATAGTTTTATCTGTCACGCCACCAAGTTTAGCTGACTCACTGACTGAGAGCCAGAGAGGTTCTTTAATATTAATGATTTTAAAATTATGCAGCATTTTTTTAGTTTTAAGTCTATTCATTAATAGACTTAAATTATATATTTCGCTAATAAATAATAAATTATTATTTTAAGTCTAATATAAAATGGACTTAAATTACTAATTAATCAAGATATTATCATTATACTAATAAAATGTCAATCTTAGATTTTTAGCTATTTTTGAGCTTATTAATGACTTAAATAAGAAGAAAATCTTTCTTATAAGCGTATTAAAATAAAGACTTTTGCGGGTCTTGTATGAGTCTAATATTTTACTCTTTTTCTCTTGGCATTTTTTAGACTTTATGCTAGGATAGAGGTATAAAAATTATGTTTAAGGAGAGGGGAAATAGCCCTCGTTTTTGATTATATTCATGAGTCTTAAAGTTGTAAAAAAATTTAAAGAAAAGCAGTTATTACAGCAATTAAAACATAAAGATAAAGAAGCTTTTATTAAGGTCTATGATGAATATGTGCAAGACCTCTATCGCTTTATCTATTTTAAAGTTGGTCGTGAAGCTGAAGCTCAAGATCTTACCTCTTTGGTTTTTCTTAAAGCGTGGCAACATATTCAAAATAATTCCTTAAGTGATAGTAAAACTCTGAGAGCTTTGGTCTATAAAATTGCTCGTCATGCGATTATTGATCACTATCGAGAAAGCAGTAGTAAGCTAGAGGTGTCTTTAGATGACGAGCAAAATCCGATTGAAATTGTTGATGAGAGTCAGGATTTGTCTGAGGATCTTGATAGAAAAAATAATCTCGCTTTATTGCGTGAGCAGCTACCGCTTTTAAAAGAAGAATATCGGGAAGTAATCGTCTTGCGTTTTGTTAATGATTTAAGTTTAGAAGAAATAGCTGATGTCACTGGCAAGAGTCGAGGTAATGTGCGGGTTATTCTGCATCGAGCCCTCGCCGCTTTAAAAGAAATGGTGGAAAAAGAATTGGATAATAAAAAAGAAAATAGTTAAAAATATTAAAGAGTTAATTATATAAAATAGGCTTCAGATTGAAGCTTATTTTTTTATATTTTTGTTAATAGTTTTTAATCTTCAGCTAAAAGTCTTTGTTGTATTATCATAATAGCTGCTTTAAATTTTAATATTTTGTTTATTTCATGTATTGACTTTTTTCTTAAAATAGCATATAATTGAACTGGAACTATGTTTTAAAGTAGGTTCCAGTAAAAATATGACTATAAAACCAAAAAAAGGTGAATACTTAGATATTTTGCTTAGATCTCCACAAAGCATCTTTAGCGTTAAAGACGTTGCTTTATTATGGCAGGAAAATCAAGAAGATAAGGTCTTTTTAAGATTAGCTCAGTATGCGCGCCAAGGAAAATTAATTAGATTGCGTCGAGGGATATATGCTAAAGATAAAAACTATCAACCCTTAGAATTAGCTACTCGTATCTACACCCCAGCTTATATTAGCTTTGAAACTGTTTTAACGCGCTCAGGAGTTAATTTTCAAAAGTATGACAGTATTTTTGTGGCTTCTTATGTTAACAGGGAAATCACAGTTGATGGGCAAAAAATAATTTTTGTGCGTCTTAAAGATTATGTGCTTAGCAACACAATGGGTATTAGTCATAGTCAAGGTATTGCCATGGCGAGTAAAGAGCGTGCATTTTTAGACAGAATATATGTTAGCCGTGATTATCATTTTGATAATTTAAATGATTTAAATTGGGAGCAAGTTTGGGAAATTTTGCCAATTTATAATAATCAAACAATGATTCAAAGGGTAAAAAAATATTTTAAACATTATAAAGATTCTAATTTATGACCATTAATTATGTAAAACATAAAACTATATTTTTACAGATATTAAAAGACATTTATTCAGATATTTCTATTTCTTCCGCTTTAGGCTTTAAGGGTGGTACGGCTGCTCATTTATTTTATGATTTAAATAGAGATTCTTTTGATTTAGATTTTGATTTATTACACCCAGAAAAGGCTCAGGAGGTATTTGAAAAAATTAATCAGATTGCTTCTGCTTATGGCAAAATTATTGAATCAAGTGTCAAAAAATTTAATTTGTTAAACATACTTGCTTATGACGATGTTTCACAAAATATTAAGATTGAAGTTAGTCAAAGAAACTTTGGCTCAAGTTTTGAGCTTAAAACATTGTTAGGCATACCTATGTTAGTCATGGTGCCAGCTGATATGTTTGCTAATAAATTAATGGCTATGTTGGAGCGAGTTGGTAAAACCAGTCGGGATATTTATGATGTTTGGTTTTTCTTAAAACATAACTGGGAGATAAATAAAGGGATAGTTGAATCTAGATCTGGTTTGACGTATAAAGATGCTTTAGCTGCTTGTATTAATGAAATGGAAAAAATGAATAATCGTAACATTTTAGTTGGCTTAGGAGAAGCTTTGACTAGCCCTCAGAAAGACTGGGCTAGGGCTAAATTAAAATCAGAAACTATCTTTTTGTTAAAGGCAAGACTGGCTAGTGAGGGCTAATTTATTTAACTCTGAATCTTGTGTTTTTCCCCAATTAAAGCTATTTTATATACTTAAGTCTAGATTTTTCTAGACTTATCTTTCAAATATCTCTTTTTAGTCAATAATTATGGACACTTTCTGTAATTATCGACTGTAACGTTTTCACTCTTTTTCCGTATGCTATGGTGTATGAGCGACAAAGACTTTTTATCACAACTAAAGACTTTGAAAGAAATCCACCCTCAATCCGATTGGCTGAAAAGCAACCGGGAAATTTTGCTTAGCCAAATTAGTAATTCTGGGGCAGATAACATTTCCTCTTGGCAAAAGATCTTAATTGATATTAAGAGCTTTAGCTTAGTAGTGTCTAAGCCAGTAATGGCTATGGCTTCCTTCTTAGTCTTATTTGTAGCAACTTCTGCTTTTGCTCATTTAGCTTTTAATCAAACTAAACCTAGCGACTCTTTATATATTGCTCGTATCATTTCTGAGAAGGCTAAACTTTCTACTGTTTTTAACGCTCAAGAAAGAGAGAAGTTAGAAGCCAAATTTGCTGCTAATCATGTTGAGACTATTACTAATGTTTTAGCTGAGTCTAATGTGACTGATGATAATGAAGATCAATTTGCCTATCTTAATGATAGTTTTAATAAAGAGATTAATATTGTTCGAGAAAAAATTGTTGGTATAGCTAAGCGTAATGAACAGAATGTCACCAGTCCTGTCACTCAAACCCTTGTTAGTGAAGAATTAGAAGAAGATGCTTTAGTCAGCGTGGCTGACAATAGTAAAGAAGAGCAGGGCACTCAGTTAGAAATTAAGACAGTAGTTAATGTGAATACAGAAGAAACTAAAGAAGCTCCAGTTGAGACTGCTACTGATGATAAGACAGCAGAGTTGGCTACCGAAGATGATACTTCTAAACAAGAAGCCGAAGCAGCTTTAGCTAATGCTTTAGATGAGGTCAAAGATCCAGAAGCTTTAATTGCTGAAGTTCAAGCTTTGTTTGAAGCTCGTAATTATCAAGGTGCTTTAGAAAAAATTAGGGAAGTGAAGGCGATGATTGAGTAATTTACAATTAAATAGTCGTCTGTATTTATTAGTTTATCTTTGATGTCGATGCCTTTTCAGAAGATCAGATTCCTGAGCTCTTCCGATCTGGATTGCACTCACAAGATAAATTAATAAATCCTGGCGACGCCGGACTCAGTGGACTTGTCTACTCCTTCCGGTTAGCTCGGATTAGCGAGCCTGTTCAAGGTCGGGCCCGAAAAGGGTTGGCCTCGCTCCTTATAAATCAAATATTTTCCCTCCGATTTTCTTGTTTCATTTTCTACCTTTCTTTCGCTCTATGTAGCGAGAAGGCGTTAGGGTCAAGCATAGAAATCCCGTAGATTGGTTAAGCTTTTCTCCAGCCTCGGCTCATCAAGCCTTTAGGCTGGCAATTCTTAATCGTTTTACCGGTCTTGAAGCTTGTTTCCGCCGACGCGTTGGTGAAGCGGGATTCCGATCAATCTATAAATTTTCTAGGCAAAACTATAGCACCTGACAGTTACATTTAGTTAAAAGATAGGAAAAAAGACGTGATGAGTTAATTGGGGATCAGGAAGATAAAACTTATCATTTACTTTATGTTCTCACTACTATTGTGCGGACAAAACTAAATGATTTTACTTATTACTTATGAAAAAATTACGCAAATTCCTAGTTGTCAGCGTAATGGTATTATCAGTTATCGCTATGAGCGGTTTAACCTTTAATCCGGTTAATGCAGCTGCTCAAGCTGGTGATTTGATTAAAATGGATGGTTTATCATCTGTTTATTACCTTGGCAACGATGGCAAGAGATACGTTTTCCCTAGTGAAGCCGTATATTTCTCTTGGTACAATGATTTCAGCAGCGTGGTAACCATTCCTGCTTCTGAATTACAATCCTATCCTTTAGGTTCCAATGTTACCATGAGACCTGGTACTAAACTTGTAAAGATCACTACTGATCCTAAAGTTTATGCAGTAGGTCCTAACGGTACTTTACATTGGTTACAATCTGAAGCTGATGC
>JAVEZP010000010.1:0-16418 GCA_034002925.1 Patescibacteria group bacterium
ATATTTAAAAAACAACCTCCGAATACATCGGGGGCTGTCTAAAGAGCATAGAAAATCATTCTTGCTCTGGTATAATTGGTTCAAATACAATGACTAATTTACCAACTATTTTTGGGTATTAAACCTTGTCTGAGGTTTGGGTTTAATGTTTTAATCATTATTTAGATAGTTGTTGGAGTCTATTAAATGATCTTTCGGGGCCGAGAACTCTCATAACTTCACAGAGGTTGGGACTTTGTGTGCGGCCGGTTAATAGCAGTCTCATCACTTGAGCGATGCTGCCTATTTGTCCTTTATATTGTTCTGGATTATTTTTATAGTCTTTGACACTACTAGCAATCTGATATTTTAAAGCTACTGTTTTTAACTTTTCAAACCAAACTTCGGCATTATCATCAATCTCGTATAGTTTCATAAACTCTTTAATAATGGCGTCAATGTTTATATCTTTTAGATCATTTAAATAATTTTGTAATTCTTGTTTATCTAAAACAAAACTATCGTCAAAAAAATAGCTAATCTCAGCTTCTAATTTTGAAAAACAGCTTAAATCTTTGCGTGGCTTATCAACTCCATCTCTCTCTATGGCTAAAATTGCTTGAATATATTTTTCATTGTTAGTCATTTTTTGAGCAAGTTCTGGTTGATATTGTGTTGCCCAATTATAGGCACGTTTATACAAGTTTAATGAATCTAATTGAGAAATAATGTTTTTGCTGATATCTTCTAATTTTACTAAATCAAAAAGAGGACCATTAGACTTGGCTAGTTTTTTCCAATTAAGAGGGAAATCTGTATAGCTTAAGCTAGGGTTAGCTTTACGCCAATCTTCAAAATTGGAATTAGCCAAGTTTAATAGATATTCAATAATTGCTTCTTCTGGATAACCAACTTCACTATAATATCCTAAATTGGCCTCTGGGTCGTGTCGTTTACTGAGTTTTCTTTTTTTGCCATTATCTAATTTTTGGATAGGAGCCAGATGAGCATATTGAGGAGCTGACCAGTCTAAGACTTGGAAGAGTTGAAGGTGTAGAGGCAGAGAAGGATACCATTCATTGCCACGAATAACGTGAGTAGTGCCCATTAAATGATCATCAATAGTGTGAGCAAAATGATAGGTAGGGAGGCCATCGGTTTTAAGAATGACTATATCTTGATCATTTTCAGGTAATTCTCGGTGACCGATCAACAAATCTTCAGTTGTAATTTTGTTATAAAAATTACCAGGTGATTTTAATCTCACTACTGGTTTTAAGCCGGAATCTAAAGCGGCTTGAATGTCTTCTAGTTTTTTATTGCGCCAAATAGCAAAGTGACCCCAATAGCCACTACGTTCACCTAAGTTTTCTTGGGTTCTTCTTAATTCCTCTAATTCTGTTGGACTAGCGAAGCAAAGATAGGCTTTATCTTGTAGAATTAACTCTTGAGCAAAAACTTGATAGATATCCGCCCGAGCACTTTGATGATATGGGCCGTAACTACCCACTTCTTCATTATTGGTTAATAAGCCTTCGTCGGGGACAAGATGATATTTATTTAAAGCTTGAGCGAATAAAGTAGCGGTGCCTGCTACCTCTCTTTTCTTGTCGGTGTCTTCAATTCTTAAAATAAAAACACCTTTACTTTGATGGGCAAAGCGTTCAGAGATTAAAGCAGCGTAGAGACCGCCGAAATGCACAAAGCCGGTGGGACTGGGCGCAATTCTGGTGACCATTGCTCCAGTTTCTAAATCTCTTTTGGGATATTTTTCTAAAATTTCAGATACTGTTGGCAGAGTCGTAGGAAAAACTTGCGCTAATATTTTTTTTAATTCTTGATTCATATATTTATCTATATCTTTAAAATTAGCTTATTAATGAGGAAAAGTAAAGTCAAAAAATATAATTGTTCGCTTTTCTTTTATTCACTTTTAGTGTAAAATATTAATGTAATTGTAGTTTTAAAAATCTCTTCTTTGCGCTATAATAAGCATATATATTATTTATGGCTATTGATGAACAATTGCTTCAAGCGCAAAAACCAAAAACTGAAGCTGGAGACTCAGCTCAAGCTGCTTCTGATTTAAGAATGGCTCAGAGAGGAAAGATTCATAACCCAGGCCAAGATTTAAGATCTAGTGTTTTAGCAGCGAAAAGAGAAAAACAAAGTCAATCTAAGTTAGCGGCTGCAACTGGAGAAAAAAGCTTGAGTGGAGGGACTAGTAAAATATTAGTTTCTGCTTGGCGCAGCTTAATTCCTTCTTGGGGTTTTTCTTTTTTGTATGTTTATATTCATCTGTTCCTGCAAGCAATTTTTGGTAAAAAACTATTTGCTCCTTTGGGTTCAGAATGGTTTGATCGACCCGGGGTTAGCGTAAAAAAGAGAGATCTAATGGGTAAAAAATTAGCAATGCCGGAAAAAATGGGAGTGGGTTGTTGTAGTTTATTGCTGATTTTACTAATAATTATTATTTTAGCGAATATTGCTCTGCTAGTAGAGGTGGTAAAGAACCCTATGACAATTATAAAAATTGGTTGGAGTTGGATACAAAATAAACTTTCTGAATTTTTTGGTGCTTAATTTTTATTATTTTATTTATGCGTTTTAAAGCGCCCAAGTTAAACAAAAGAATTAAAATCTTATTTCCAGTTTTGGCAGTCTTGGCTTTTAGTTTTATATTTGCTAGTCCAGCTCAGGCTAACTGGGCTTCAGATGTGGTTGGTGGCCTTATTAGTTTAATAATTAGCGCTTTGGGTCTAATTTTAATTTTGGTTATTAAAGGCTTATTAATCATTGCTTCCTATCAAGAATTTATTGGCTCTCCAGCGGTAACACAAGGATGGGTAATTGTACGTGATTTTTCTAACATGTTTTTTGTGGTGATTTTGTTAGTGATTGCTTTTGCTACGATTTTACATATTGAGGAGTATAATTATAAAAAATGGTTGCCAAAATTAATCTTAATGGCGGTTTTGATTAATTTTTCTAAAACTATTTGTGGCCTGTTAATTGATGTGGCGCAAATAGTGATGCTCACTTTTGTTAATGCTTTTAAAGATATTGCAGGTGGAAATTTTATTGAAATGCTGGGCATTAAAGAGATTATTACTTTATCTGAAGCTAACCCAGAAATGAGTGCCTGGACAGTGATTGGAGCTTATGTCTTGGGTTTAATCTACATGATTATTGCTCTAGTGGTTATTACCACTATGATGATGATTCTAGCCATGCGTTTAGTAATGATTTGGATTTATGTCGTTTTATCTCCCCTCGCTTATCTTCTTTCCGCTTTCCCAGGTGGAGCGAAATATGCGTCTAAATGGTGGCAAGATTTTATTAGTAATTTAATTGTTGGTCCTGTTCTCGCTTTCTTTATCTGGCTTTCTTTTGCTGCTTTGCAAACAGGTAGTAATGCAATTATTAATAATTCTGCTAATGAATCTATTAGTAGTGAAGATAAACAAGCCATTGGTTATGAAGAGCCCTTAGCTGCAAGCGAAGCCTCAACTCCGGGCGTTTTAATTAAGTTTGTGATTGGTATTGGTATGTTAATCGGTGGTTTAAAGATTGCTCAAGAAATTGGTGGGGCAGCGGGTTCAATTGCGGGCAAGGGTATGAATAAGTTGAATGCGATGGGCAGCGCTACTGCTGGATTTGGTAAAAAATGGGCTGGTAAGATTGCTAGTGGTGATAATTTAGCAGCACGTAAATTTACCAAAGCAGTTGGTTTTGATGCCAGACCAATGGCAGTAGCCGCGGCTATTAAATCTAGTTATTCTAAAGCTAAAAAAGATGATGAAAGTGCTATTAGACAAAAAGGTATCTCTAATTTAGAAAAAGGAGGCATGTCTGCTGTTTTGGGCGGAGTTGGTGCTGGTCAGGATTGGGCCAATAATTATACTTCTGGTTTTTTAGGCACCAAAGGTATCGCCAATGCTTTTAAAGAATCTTTTATTAGACCAACAAAAAGAAAAAATCTCAAGACTGATTTAGAAGCAGAAGAAGAAGAGGTTAAAGCTTTAAAAAAAGAGCGAAATCGTTATACTACCACAGAGCAGTATAATGCAGATAAACAAAATATTGATAATAGCAAACAAAAAGTTAGTGATATTGATCAGCAAATGGCAACAATTAATCAAAGAATTCGGTCTGGTCAAGTACAAGCTGGAGATAGTGAAAAATTAAAGAAATTAGTAAGTCAAAAACAGCTTATAAGTGATGATATCACCAAAAAAGAAAATGATTTAAATTCTAAAGTGGTAGATAATGATAAGCATAAAGAGTTATCAGAAAAAATTAATAATAAGGAAGATAATATTAGTAAAACTAAGCAAAGATTATTTCAAGTGGCTGCTCCTAAAGCCTTAGAGGGACGAGGCGAGTATCGTAAAACAATTAATGAGCGTAAAGATAAATATAAGGATGTTACTAACTCGGATGAGTTACTGCAATTATTTGAAGATGCTGTTCGTCGTAATGATAAATTTGATCAAATTGCAGTGGTGGAGAAATTAGCTAATGATGGCAATCTGAATGAGGTTTTAAATGCTAGGGGTTATTCAGCTAATTCTAAAGGCATGTATGATTTTCTACATAATAATGCTAATGATAAAGGAGAAACAAGAGGTATTAATGCAAATTTATCTAATAAAGAATTATTACAATTTCAAGGTGATTTATCTGAAGCTGCTGAGCGTTCTGGCCACTGGGAGATGGCTAAAACGGTTGGCATGAACAGCAAAGGAGAGCTAGAGAGTTTGGTGCATTATGAGACAGATGATCAAGGTAATAAGATATGGAATGACGATAAACATGTTATTGCTGCCGCTTCTGAAGTGGCTAAGATGGATCCTCAAAAACAGGTTATCAGTTTGGCAAGATTGGCTTATGGCGGTGAAAATGCAGATGGTAATTTTCAGTTATCTAATTTAGGAAGAGTTTTAGCGAAAATGCTTGATCAATCTGGTGCCTATGTTGATCAGAAATCAAGAATTAATCAAAATATTGCTATCAATTTAAGTCAGCCTGGCATTAGAGAGGAGTTATTACAATTAGGAATACGAGATTCTGTTTTTGACGCCTTTAATGCTCGCGGCGGCTCTTCTATGAAGCCAACAGAAGCTTTAAAAGATGTTCAAGCAACTCTTAATTTGTTAAGAAATATGAACAATAATCCTTAATTCTTTATGTTGAATGTGCAAACTTTAGATAACAAGGAGACGCAAGATCAGTTGTCTGCCACTACTGATACTATTGTGGAACAAAATCTTATTCCAGAAGCTAAAGAAATAGCTAATTTGATTAATAATATCTTACAAAAGAATGTTGCTTTGAAGCAAGATAATATTGATATTTATAATAAATTAAACAGCTATATTGCTAAAGTGCAATTTGTTTTTATTCATGATTTAAATGAAGGGGATTTAATTGAATTATTTGAAAAATATTTACATTTAGTTTTAGATTTAGAGTATGATTTAATTTCTAAGATTAAACATAGATTTGTTATTATTAATGATTTACAGGCTAGAGATGAATTAAAGTCAAAACTGCGTGAAGCTATATTAAAGAATAAAGCAAAAGTTACAAAAAATAAGATTAAAATTGGTAGTATTGATCATGACCCCACAATTTCTAATTGGTTGAAAGATTATTATTCTAAATTAGGCGTTGAGCAAATAAATGCCTTGGCTTTGAATCAATATTTAGTGAATGATGAAAATACTAAGAAATTAAACGAAGCAGAAAAAAATCGTTTAAAGAAGATTTTTAATTTATTTGAACATTTAAAATCATCTTCAACGGAGCTTAAGGGTTTAGAAGAGAATTTTGTTGCTATTTTGCCAGATGGAAGAATATCTATTATTGATGGCGGCGTACCATTAAAAATTGATGCCAATGTTGAGCAATTATTAGATGATGTAAAAAATCATTTAGATCAATCAAATATTGGTATTAATGATGATGTTTTAAATAGCCAAATAATGCAGGACTCGCAAGATGATAAAATTATAGAAGAAAAAAATGCGCACTTAAAGAATTTATCCGAGGCTCTAAGCAATTATAGCCCCACTTCTTTAGAGTATAAAGCCATTAAAGAAGAGATTAATCGCTTAAGAAAGCAATCTAGTTAAGCTAAAAACATATTTTTTAAGACCTCTGAATTTGGAGGTCTTTTTGTTTGTTTTTTTTCTAATATGTATTACAATGAATAATAGCGTTTTGCTTACTTTTTTATCTTTTTGTTTAAAATTAGCAAATTTATGAATAATAATGTGCGTTTAATCAGCTCCGAATCAGTCACCGAGGGTCATCCCGATAAAATCTGTGATCAGATTAGTGATGGCATTTTAGATGAAATGCTGCAAAATGATCCTAATAGTAAGGCCGCTATTGAGTGTTTTTGTACTAATGGCTTAATTTTAGTAGGCGGCGAAGTGAGCACTAATCATTATGTTAATATTGATTCTACGGTAAGACAGATATTAAAAAAGATTGGTTATAATGGACCTCATTGTGATTTTGATTGTGATAGTATTGCCATTACTTCAGTATTGCATGAACAAAGTCACGAAATTGCTCAAGGGGTTAATGAAGATCTGATTAATAATAAAGAGCAGGGGGCTGGTGATCAAGGCATTATGTATGGTTTTGCGACTAATGAAACAGCAGAGCTCATGCCTCTGCCTATTGTTTTGGCTCATAAATTAAGCAGAAGTTTGGCTGAACTAAGAAAAAATGGAAAGCTAAGTTATCTAAAACCTGATGGCAAGAGTCAAGTAACCTTAGAGTATCACAATGGCCTTGCTAAGAGAGCTGATGCGGTGGTAATTGCTGCTTGTCATCAAGCTGAGGTCAGTCTAGAGCAGGTAAGAATTGATATTTTAGAACAAGTTATTAAGCCAATAATGAAAGATTATCTAGACGAAAAAACAAAAATTTATATCAATGCTACCGGGGCCTTTACCTTTGGTGGTCCAGCCGCTGATACAGGCCTCACTGGCAGAAAAATAATTGTTGACACCTATGGTGGCTTTGCTCGTCATGGTGGAGGTTGTTTTTCTGGTAAAGACGCATCTAAAGTGGATCGTAGCGGTGCCTATATGGCTCGTTATGTGGCTAAAAACATTGTTGCAGCTGGTTTAGCGGATAAATGTGAACTACAATTAGCCTATGCTATTGGCATTGCTGAACCAGTTGGAATTTATATAGATAGCTTTGGTACTAATAAAGTAGAAGAAGATTTAATTTTAGAAGCAGTGAAAGCTACTTTTGATTTTCGCCCTAAAGCCATTATTGATAAATTGAAATTAAAACAGCCTATATTTTCGCAAACTGCTGCTTATGGTCATTTTGGTAGAAATGAATTTAGTTGGGAAGAGTTAGATAAAGTAGATGATTTAAAAAAATATTTAAATAAGTAAAAATAAGCGCGACCTTATGGTCGTGCTTTTGTATATTTAGCGTTTTGCTTAATTATTATAATGTTGACTAATATATTGTATCGTATTACAATATATATTGTAATAATATACAATTATGATAAAACTAAATTCTCCAAAAAATCATCAAATATTAGCATTTTTTTTCTTAAATCCAAAGCGGCGATTATATTTAAAGGAAATAGCAGATATTTTAGAAATTGATAATGGAAACTTATCTCGCTATCTCAATTCTTTGAGTCAAGAGGGTGTTTTAAAGACAGAAACAGAGGGTCGTCAAAAATATTTTTCTTTAAATACATCATATCCTTTATTAAAAGAATTAAAAAAGATTATTGCGCCCAGTGTTAAACCGGAATATTTATTAGCGAATGTTTTAGCCCAGATAGAGGGTTTAGAAAGCGCTTATATTTTTGGTTCTTATGTATCTGGTGATTTTAATAAAAATAGTGATATAGATTTGTTGTTAGTAGGTCGCCATGACCTTATTGATGTTCGAGAGCGTTTATTACCAATACAACGCAGTTTGGGTAGAGAAATTAATATTGTTGATTATTCTCCTCAAGAGTATAAAAAAAAATTAACAAAAAAAAATGAATTTTTAGCTAGAGTGTTACAAGGAGAAAAAATAGTTTTAAAATAAACATGTTTATTAAATTTGAGTTTTCTCAACAACAAATAGATAATTATTTACAAGCAGCTAAAAGAGATTTAATTATCGCCACCTCACAAGCAGCTGAAGTGAAGTTTCAATTTTCTTATAACTGTTTATTAAAATTAGCTCAAGCTGTTTGTGCGGCTAATAGTTTAAGGGTGCGAGCTCAATCTGGTCATCATATTGCTCTTTTAGAAAAATTTTCTAATATTTTAAATAATAAAAAAATTATTGCTGTGGCTCAAGCAATGCGTGATAAACGGAATCGAGATTTATATGATGGTGGAATAATTATTACTAATAAAGAGGCGCAAGTCTATTATGAATTCGTTAAAGATTTATGGAATCAAGTTAATGAATATCTTGCTACTCAGTGATTATAGGATTAATTTAATTATGTTTTTAAATAACAATAACTTGGTTTGTGCTTTGTGTTTATGTCTGTAGCTTTAAGTTTTGGTACTTTTGATAATTTTCATCCTGGGCATGCTTCATACTTGCGCCAAGCTTTTTCTTTAGCTGATGAGCTGATAGTTATTATTGCTAGAGATGAAAATGTAGTAATTATAAAAGAGAAGAAGCCAAGACAAAATGAATTAATAAGGAAAAAAGCAGTGGCTCATTTTTTAAAGCAAGAAAATATTAAGGGGAGAGTGTATTTGGGTTATAAAAATAATTTTTTAAGGGTGATAGCTAAATATCAGCCTGACTATATTGCTTTAGGTTATGATCAAAGAGCAGATAAAGTTAAGATTAAGGCAATTATTCAAGATCTTGGGCTCAAGACAAAAATAAAAAGATTGCAGTCATATTATCCTGAAAAATTTAAGTCTAGTATTTTAAAGGGCTTAAATTAATACATTCAAGCCACTTTATTTGACAAAATATCATAATATGATACTATTATAGTGGTTATAACATCAATATTATATACTAAAATTGCTGTTTGACCTAGTAATAGTAAAAATATGAATAAAAAGATTATAAAACGTGATATCCAAGATAATATAGAAAATTGGTTATTTAAAGGTAAAGTTATTATCCTTTATGGAGCGCGTCAGGTCGGCAAAACTACCCTAGCTAAAGAATTGTTAAGAAAATATGCTGACGAGTCCGCTTATTTTAATTGCGAGATTATTAGTGTTAAACAGGCTCTGGAAAAAGCAAATCCAGTATCTTTGCGTAATTTTCTAGGTAAAGGAAATTTTTTTATTTTAGATGAAGCTCAAAAAGTACAAAACATTGGTTTAATTTTAAAGTTATTAATTGATACCTATCCAGATATACAAATCATTGCTACTGGTTCATCTTCTTTTGATTTAGCAAATCAAATGAGTGAACCTTTAACTGGGAGAGCTTTAGAATTTACTCTTTATCCTTTTTCTTGGCGAGAAATTAAAGAGCTTTATCCTCAACAATCAATTGATGATATTTTGGATAGATTTTTGGTCTATGGTTCTTATCCAGAGATTGCTCAAAGCGGAGAAGACGAGGCTAGGCAATTGTTAGACAATTTGAGTTCTAAATATTTATATAAAGATATTTTGATTTTTGATCATTTAAAAAAACCAAATCTTTTAATCTCTTTATTACAACTTTTAGCTTTACAAATTGGTCAAGAAGTTTCTATGAATGAGTTAGCTAATAAATTACAGTGTAGTCGAGATACAGTGATAAGTTATCTAGATATTTTAGAAAAATCATTTATTATCTTCCGTTTGCGTGCCTATAGCCGTAATCATCGTAAAGAAATATCTAAAAAACAAAAAATATTCTTTGTTGACTTGGGAATTAGAAACAGTATTATTAGTCGTTATAATAATTTAAAGGTTCGTGATGATATTGGTTTTCTGTGGGAAAATTTTTGTGTGAGCGAACGCTTTAAAAAGTTACAAACTCAAAATATCTATTGTCAGAAATATTTTTGGCGAACACAGGATAGAAAAGAAGTTGACTATGTTGAAGAATATGACGATCGCTTGGCTGGTTATGAATTTAAATGGAGTAAAGGAAAAGCGCCTCAACCAAAAGAGTTTTTGAGCTACAAAAATAGTACAATAGAGTTAGTCAATCGTGGTAATATTGAAGATGATTTTTTGAAGTATAATTAATAAAAACACTATAAATTTCCTTGTGATATTGAGTGGGCTCAAGCTAAGGGTAAATTTTATATTACCCAGAGTCGTCCTATCACTACCCTGTGATTAATATTGTTTTCTTTAATTAAAGTCGTTTTTTCAGCAGAAACGACTTTTTTCTTTTTGTTAATTTCTTGATATTTTTTTGCTTTTCAATTTATAGCTAAATATGCTAAAATGAAGATATTCGTCAGATTGTATTTTTTTACAGAAATTTTGTTTGTGCACTTATTTTCATGTTTGACTATTTGCAACAATTTAATAAATTACCGAAGGAATTAAGGGAAAAAGTATCATCACCAGCAGTGATGGATGTTTTGTTGTCTTTGGAAAAAAAGTATAACCTAAATTTAGCTATGCTCGTGATGCAAATCATGATTAAGCAACTGTTGTTTAAAGATTTACCCGCCTATTTAGTAGCGAATATGGGCCTTAGTCCTAATCAAGCTGAATTTTTAAGTAAAGAATTAAAAGAAAAAATCTTTTTTTCAGTCGCTACTTACTTAGGCTTAAAAGAAGAAACAAAAAATAATCCCCAAGAACTTGAATTAGCTCAAATTATCAAAGACTCCGGCATTGTTTTACCGAGTCAAGATTTATTAGCGCGTTGTCGCTATATTCTCTTAACCTATCGCAAGGGCATTAGAACTAAAATTGATGCTAAGGCTGCTTTAGAAAAAACAGTGAGTCAGGGTGGTTTAGGTTTAGATCCAGCCGCTGCTGACCGTCTCTTAAAAGCTGTAGATAGACCTCAGGTTAATTTAAATGTTAAAGAAACTGAGGCATCATCAAAGCCCTTAACTCAAGATGTTCCAGCCAAGGCAGTTGTTCCAGCTATTGATAATTTAATTAAACAACAAGAAGCAGCCACAGCTTATGATTTAAAGAAAAATCTGGCTCAAGGATTAAAAGTGCCGCCAGTTTTAGCTGATAAGTTTAAGAGCAGTCAGCCAGTTTTAGATCCTAGTCATGAATTAGAAGCACCAGAGGAAGAGTTAGCTTTATCGGCCCCGCCTCAACGTTTAGCTTTAGAAGAAGGCTCGTCTCAAAAAACTGATTTAACGAAGAAGATTGAAAAATTCTATCCAGCAACAGCACCGCAGGAAAAAAGTAATGTTCAAGCAATAGAGAAAATTGAACAAACACAAAAAACAGATAAGCCTTTATTAGAAGAAATAAAAACAAGCAAACATGAGCCCACTCAGGTTATAGGCAGAACTGAAACCAAAACAGAATCAAAAGAGACCCCTCAAGTTGCTCCAACTATTAAGCCTCAAGAGGCAATAAGAACAGCCAGTTTTGATGAAAAAGTAGCTACAGAGAAAAGAGAATTACAAGCAGACACTAACAGTCCAGTAGTATCAAAGGTGACTAATGTTCCATCGGCTAATCTTCATTTTAAAAAAGATGAAGCACCAAAAAATGTTTTTTCTAGATTTTTTGCTAATAAATTAAAAAAGGACGAAAAAGATCAAGATCAGCATGTTAAAATTGGTTTTGACACCAATCATTTAGAAGAAATGGTTAAAGCTGCTTCTTTGCAATCTGGCCCTAAATTACGACAAGCTTCAGCTAGCAATAATCGTCCTAAAATGGATGATGTTAAGCTGAAGCCAAAGGTGATGGGCCCCTTAGAAGAGTTGCGCTATCTTGATTTAGCCAATTTTCGTCGTTTAGGTGATAGTCCGTCTGAGATTACTAAAAAAATTATTAGTAAAATTAAATTATTAGAAAGGGATGGTTATGATCGCATGGTTCAAGGCGTACAAGCTTGGCGACAAAGTCCAGTCAATAAAACTTATGTCCGTTTAATGCAAGAGGCAATTAACAAAGGCTTGACTTTAAGTGCTTTATTAGAAGTTCGTCAGACCGAGAAAAAAGAAGCTTTAACTAAAGAAGAAATAGAAGCGATAGTAGATATGAATAGTAAATTAATGTTTTAATATGCAACAATTTACCGTTCCCCAATTTATTGACGTTGAGAGTAAAATTATTGGTCCAATTACGACTAGACAGTTTTTAATTTTTTTAGGAGCAGCCATTGTGATTGGAATCAGTTATCGTCTTTTTGATTTTTCGCTATTTTTATTTATTACTGTTCTTATTATCATCATTGCTGGGTTTTTTGCTTTCTTTAAGATTAATGGTAGACCCTTTCATTTTTTCGTTCTTAATTTAATTCAGACTTGGCGTCGACCTTCCTTGCGTGTCTGGAATCATAAATTAAATATTATTGATGATAATATTAAAGACGCAGACATTAAAATTGAACCCCAAATTCCTCAAAAGGAAGTATATCACTCTTCTCGTTTAGCTGAATTATCTTTAGTGGTTGATACCCAGGGGAGATATCGAGGAGAAGATGAGTTAAATTAATTTAAGCTTATGCCTGAAAAAAATTTGGCTAGTAATAAAATAAGCGTTTCTACCCAGCAGTATTTAGATATTGCCGAGATTAAAGATGATGTGGTGATTATGAAAGATGGTACTTTACGAGCAGTGCTCTTAGCTTCTAGTATTAATTTTGCTTTAAAAAGTGAAGACGAACAGAATGCGGTGATTAATTCCTATGTCATGTTTTTAAATAATTTAAATTTCATGTTAGAAATTGTGATTCAGTCACGAGAGCTAGATATTGATAATTATTTAAATTATTTAAAAGAAAAAGAGAAACAGCAAATTAATAAATTGTTAAAATTACAAACAGCTGAGTACATTGAATATATTAAAGAGTTGACCTCAATTGGCAAAATCATGAACAAGCGTTTCTTTGTCGTTGTTCCTTATAATCCTTTATCTGATAAGCATAAAAGCTTCTTTTCTTTATTAGGTGAAGCCTTGAAACCAGCGACTTCTATTAAATTAAAAGAAAAAAGTTTTAAACGTTATAAAGAAATGCTTAATCGTCGCTTAGATAGTGTTATTGGCGGTTTAGAGTCTATGGGAGTGAGTGTGGCTCGTTTAGATACGCAGAGTTTAATTGAACTGTATTATAAAACCTATAATCCTGAGACAGCTAAAAATCAAAATTTAGTTGATTTAGATAAATTAAGAGTAGAGAAAAATTAAAATAATCTATGATTGATTTTAATCAAAATGATAAAAAAGAAAAATTGAATCTTAATTCGAATATTTCTTTGTCTGGAAAGAAGCAAAAAACAGAAAAGCCTATTGAAGCCGACCCGGAATTAACTAAAGAAATTATTGAAGAAGAGAAGGCCTTTCGTCGAGGTGTTTTAACGGTGCGTGATATTATTGCTCCCGCCAGTTTTAAGGCTAGTCCTCGTCATCTGATGTTGGGCGGTAAATTTGTGCGAACTATCTTTGTGATTGGTTATCCTCGTTACATTAGTGTTGGCTGGTTTGCTCCTATCATTAATTTAAATCTCACTTTTGATGTTTCCATGTTTTTCTATCCGGTAAAAAGCGCGGTTATTTTAAAACAATTGAAAAACAAAGTGGGGGCTTTAGAGGCGCAAATTATTTCTGATGCGGAGAAAGGAGCCGCTCGTGATCCTTTACGCGAAACTGCTTTAAGAGATATTGAATATTTGCGAGATGCCCTTACTCAAGGCACGGAAAAGTTTTTTCAGTTTTCTCTTTATGTCACTTTGTATGCGGATGACTTGGAAGAGTTGGATCGAATGTCGGATCAAGTGGAAGATATTTTTGGCTCACGTTTAGTTTATTCGCGTCGTGTTTATTTTCAAGCAGAACAAGGTTTTAACTCCACTCTACCTCTTTGTAATGATGAGCTCTATATTACTTTTAACATGAATTCCTCTCCGATTGCCTCTTCTTTCCCTTTTATTTCCAGCGAGTTAACTAGTGATCGTGGCATTCTCTATGGTATTAATCGTCATAATAATAGTTTAATTCTGTTTGATCGTTTTTCTTTGCAGAATGCTAATTCAGTCGTATTTGCTACTTCTGGTGCTGGTAAGTCGTATGCAATTAAATTAGAAATTTTACGCGCTTTAATGTTGGGGACAGAAGTGATTGTGATTGACCCAGAATATGAGTATAAACATTTAGCAGAGGCCGTGGGTGGTACTTATATTAATATTTCTTTAGCTTCAGAAAATAAGCTTAATCCTTTTGATTTACCTCGGGCCATTGGTGGGGAAGCAAAGCCAAAAGACATTATTCGTAGTGCGGTTATTACCTTAAAAGGTTTAGTGCGTTTAATGTTAGGACAATTAAATCATGATGAAGATTCAATCATTGATCGTGCCTTGCTGGAAACTTACGCTAAAAAGGACATTACCCCTGACTCTGATTTATCAGCAATTGAGGCCCCAATTATGTCAGATTTTGAACAAGTGCTAGATGGCATGGAAGGCGGAGCGGAGTTGGCTTTGCGTTTGAAAAAATATACTGAAGGTACTTTTGCCGGTTTATTAAATAACCCTACTAATGTTGAAATGAATAATCAATTAGTTTGTTTTTCCGTGAGAGATTTAGAAGATGAGCTGAGACCTTTAGCTATTTATACCATTGTCAATTATATTTGGAATATTGTTCGTAGTGAAATGCGTCAACGCATCTTAGTAATTGATGAAGCTTGGTGGATGATGCAACATGAAGATAGTGCTAAATTTATTTTTGCTTTAGTTAAGCGTTGTCGTAAGTATTATTTAGGGGTAACAACTATTACTCAAGATGTGAACGACTTTTTAACATCCCCTTATGGCAAGGCGATTGTGACCAACTCTTCTTTGCAAATTTTATTAAAACAATCCCCAGCCGCGATTGATTTAGTGCAAAAAACCTTTCTTTTAACTGAAGGAGAAAAGTATTTGTTATTAGAATGTGGAGTAGGTGAAGGTATTTTCTTTGCTGGGAATAAGCATGTGGCGATGAAGGTGGTAGCGTCCTACGCTGAAGATCAATTAATTACTTCTGACCCTAGACAATTATTAGAAATTGAAGAAGCAAAAAAAGAATTTAATGAAAGCTTAGCCGCTGGCGAAGCTTAAAATATATGAGTAAGCAACAAAAATTAGCTTTATTAATTATTTTCATCAGTCTTTTGATTATTGCAGCTGTTATCTATTTCTTTTTTTGGCAAAAACCAATAGAAACTGGTGTAAATCCTGATATTCAAATTAATGAGCCTTCGGGGCAATTGCCAAGCAGTCCTGAGCCAACTGATATTACACCGAGTGACAGACCTCGTAATAATATTAAATATGATCTAAGTAAAGAAGAGGAGCATGAAATAAATGCCGGAGATGTGGCTAAGATTGCTGAAGCTTTTGCAGAACGTCTAGGCTCTTATTCCAATCAATCTAATTACGCTAACTTTGAAGATTTAAATATTTTTATGACAGCGTCGATGCGGGAATGGGCTGTCTCTTATGTGGATAAAATGAAAGCCGATAATCCCTATAACGGAGGTTATTATGGCATTACCACCAAAGCAATATCTACTAAGACAGTCTCTTTTGATGATGATAAGGGAGAGGCAGAAATTATCGTTAGTACTCAAAGAAGAGAAGTTAGTTTAGAAAATAGTGAAAATACTTTTAATCAAGATTTACGTTTAGTTTTTTTGAAAGATAAAAATCAATGGTTAGTAGATGGCGCTTATTGGCTGAAATAATTTATGGCTCTAAAAAAAGTTTACATTTGCAAAAATTGCGACGCCCAATTTCCTAAGTGGAGTGGGCGTTGCTTAGAATGTGGCGCTTGGAGTTCTTTAGTGGAAGAAATTAGCGATAGTCATCAAGCCAAAAAGAAACAAACAGAAATGGTCTCTGGCGCAGAAGCTATTGATCTACGTACTTTACAGTTAGATGCTTCTGCACGTTTTCAAACTGGTTGGCCAGAAGTGGATCGAGTTTTGGGTGGTGGTATATTGGCCGGATCTCTTTTGTTGTTAAGTGGTGAGCCGGGTATTGGCAAAAGTACTTTAGCCGCTCAATTGGCCCATGCTTTAACTAAAACAGGAAAATTACTTTATGTTAGTGGCGAAGAGTCGGCGGCTCAAGTAAAGGCTCGATTGGAAAGACTACAATGTGATTTAAGTAATTTACTCTTTATTGGCGAAACTAATGTGGAAAAAATTGCCGCTACTGCTTTGAAAATTAAGCCGACCTTAATGGTGGTAGATTCTATTCAAACAGTTTATTCCTCGCTCATTCCTTCAGAGGCTGGTAGCCTGAGTCAAATTAGAGCGACAGCAGTAAAATTTTTAGA
>JAVEZP010000011.1:0-13844 GCA_034002925.1 Patescibacteria group bacterium
TATTAAATGGCTGCGCTATTTAAACAGAGAAGTGGAACCTAATTTAAAAGCTATAAAAATATCTCATAAATTATTGAAAGAATGGGAGTATTTACATGAAAAGAGAATGACTTGGCTTGACTTATAATAGAATTTATGATATAATTACTTGAATACTCAAAAACTGGGTATTACCCAATTTCGCTGGGTAGTGCGGAAAAAAGTATCATTAAAAATTTAAGAAAATGAAAAAAAGTAGTCAACATGTTGATCCTAGTTTCGGACAAGGGCTGGAACTGGCTGGTATTATTACCAAGGCAATCGCCTCTGCCGCTAAAAAAACCAAGGCTGACTCGGACAGAATTCAAGAAGTTATTGGTAGGCCCGGAGTAATTTTTAAATTTATTGAGGGACTGTTTGCAGAAGGCAAGGAGATCGAGAAGAACCCTTCAATTTTGAAACTTATATCTGGTGGAGAAAAGATCATGATTGAGGCTCTTGATGGCAAAGAGTATATCTCAAATGCCAGAAAGACTTTCAAGTCTGGCATTGATAGAGACTTTGAAAATTGGGGACTCAATCAAGCCGGTCCAGCTACAGCTGAAACATTGCTGGATGTGCATGAAATGATTGGCGATGGAAATTTTGTTCGGATTTTTACCGACATTACTTCCGATCTCGACAAGCTCGTCATGACACAGAACCAGATTATTCGTTTCTGCGAAAAACATCCTACCTGGCTTCGTCAGGAAGGTTATGCCACTTTCTTCTTAACGAAGGTAAATGGCGAGTATTTAGTGGTCTACGTGCTCGTGCACGTTGGTGGTCTGTACGTCAATGTCTCTCGTCTCGAGAGTGCCAATGTCTGGGGTGGTGCTTGTCGTAATCGCGTTGTCTCCCCGCAACTTATGCCTTTGGAGGCATAGTTGCTTTGGCTGTTGTCCCTTTGTCCCTCGGATCCTTTGCCTTTAGTTTTATGCTAAGGTCTTGGATTCTGGGGGTTATTCTGAAAGATAAACCTAAATCAGCTAGGTGAAGTGCTGATATGTTGTAAATTATAAATACTGGTGCAAAATGACAAAAACAGAAAACACTGGTCTCGGTCTCATCAAAACAACTATTGAGAGAGTCCAAAATGAAAAGTCGCTGTTTAACAGTGCCCTCAAGAAACTTGTCAACTCAACGGAAGAAGAGTTGGATGATTTTCTGAAGAGGAAGATTGAAAACAAGACTAAGAACATTCTCCGTCTTATCTCTGGTGATCACGATCTCAAGCTTAAAGCCTCAGATGGTAGTCGCCTAATTTGTCAGTCCAAAGACACCTTTAAATATTATATTGACCCCGATTTTGTTAATTGGGGAATGAACAAGCCAGGTATAGCCTCAGCTGAGATATCCGTTCAGGTGCACGAAATGATCGAAAATGGCACCTTTATGGATATTTTCCAAGCATTGCCTGGCAATTGGGAAGAGAAATGGTTGCCACAAGATAAGGTGGTTGATTTCTGTGACACGTTCCCCAATTGGCTTCGTCAAGCAGGATTCGCTACTTTCTTCCTTGTGAAGAAAGATGAGAACCGGCCAATTGACGAGAAAAAACCAGGTGATAATCTAGTAGTGGTCATCGTGCGCGTGCACGATGGTGGTCTGCACGTCCATGTCGATCGTCTCGGGCTTGCCAATGTCTGGAGTGGTGCTGATCATAGTCACGTTGTCTCCCGGCAACTTATGCCCTTGGAGGCATAGTTGCTTTGGCTGTTGACCCTTTGTCCCTCGGCTCCTTTGCCCTTAGTTTTATACTAAGGTCTTGGATTCCGAGGGATTTTTTATTTAATGAAGGTATGCTTTTGTTTTGTCTGTTGGTTAAGGCTGATGGGCCAAGATCATTTAAAAATAGTTTTGAGATTCTCGTCGGTTATGGCTTGCGAGATGGGAAAAATATTTTTAATTAAAAAATTATAAGTTGGTATGAGGTGCTGGAGGACTTTTAGGTCCCAAATAATATACAATCGTTTTTTCATTTTTGTCAAAACGATGGTGACACCGGAAGGCACTCCATATATTTTAGTGGTCAACGTGAACGTGAACGATGATGGTCTGAACGTCAATGTCAATCGTCTCGAGAATGCCAATGTCTGGAATGGTGCTTATCATAATCACGTTGTCTCCCGCAACTTTTTAGTTTCTCCTTCGTTCCTTCGAGGGAGTTTTATTATCTATACCTTTCTTCCAGCCACCAAGCATGCGACCAACTTCATCTAGCTGTTCGGATAGATTGGCATATTTAAGATTAGAAAGACATTTATTTTCCCAAGCCAGTTGCAGGAAGAATTTGAGGCTATCAAGTTTTAAGATAGCTATTGATAATTGAGGAGATTTTCTTTCACTGGGTAGATAAATAGTGATAAAGATGTTTTCTAGCAGGGAGAGGAAATAGCTTTCAATTTTCCCGCCTAAATTATAGCGATAGATCTTAGGGAAATCGCTTAGAGTTTGAAACCAGAGACTGTATGACTCCTTAGCTTTAACTAGCACTACAGGTGATTTAAGAGTTGGACTCATAATTTTAAGATGAAAAAATTTACTAAAACTTATAACGAGCTAATTACTATTCCTAATTTGCTTTTAGTCTGGGAAGAATTTCTATTAGGCAAAAAGAAACGAGTGGATGTGGCTATTTTTCAAAGCAAATTGATAGACAATATTTTTTGTCTTTATCATGATTTAAAAGAGAGAAAATATAGACATGGCAGTTATCAATCTTTTAACATTTCTGATCCTAAACCTAGAAATATTCATAAAGCCACTGTTTATGACAGGCTATTACATCATTTACTGTATCAAGAAACGTATCAGTATTTTGACCAATATTTTATTAATGATTCATATTCCTGTCGGCTGGGCAAAGGCACTCATCGAGCTATTTATCGTCTATCAACTTTTGCTAAAAAAGCGTCTTTTAATAATCGTAAAACGGTGTGGGTGTTTAAAGGTGATATCAGAAAGTTTTTTGCTAGCATTGATCATGGAATTTTAAAGAGTATTTTAGCTCGGTATATTGAGGATCAAGATTTGTTGTATTTGTTTGGGGAGGTAATTGATAGTTTTAACACTTCAGGCAAGTTTGGCGTTGGACTACCTCTAGGGAATTTAACTTCACAGTTGCTAGTGAATATTTATATGAATGAATTTGATCAATTTGTTAAACGAGATTTAAAAATAAAGTATTATATTCGCTATGCTGATGATTTTGTGATTTTAGGTGAGTGCAGGGAAGAGTTAATTTCTTTAAGATTGAGATTAGAAGAATTTTTAAGCGAACATCTAAAATTATTTTTACACCCAGAGAAAACTTTCTTGAAAACCTTGGCTAGTGGCGTTGATTTCTTAGGTTGGGTTCAGTTTTTTGAGTATAAAGTGCTTAGAACTACGACTAAAAGGCGAATGTTAAAAAGAATAGAGCAGAGCAATAAATCGGCGACTTTAGCTTCTTATGCAGCCATGTTAAAGCATGTCCATGCCTATAATTTAAGTAAGAGGCTGTGTTTGCTTGACCGATAATTATAACATTTTTTGACAAATCAGACAATAGTTATTCTTGTCTTTCTTTAATATTTTGCTTTAATTATTACTTGCTAAAAGACCTTGAATGAGTTAAGATTAGAGAGTAAAAAAGAAGAATTATTTATTAAAAAAGAATTAAATTTCATAAAATATGTCAAGAATAAGTATTAATCAAGCTAAGCTTCAGGCTGAGGGCTCGGTGGAAATAGCTGGTTTCGTGCACAACATGCGTTTAATGAAAGGCTTAGCCTTTATTGATTTGCGTGATGTAAGTGGCAATATGCAGCTCGTTGTAGAGGAAAAATCGGGCGAAGCTTTTAATTTAGCTAATACTTTAAGTTTAGAGAGTGTTATCAGTGTTAAAGGTGAGCTCAAAGAAAAACCAGCTAAGAAAGGTGATGATGCCGGAGTGAAAGATTTTGAATTATTAGTAACTCATTTAGAAATTCTTAGCTTAGCTGATCCTAATCTGCCTATTCCTGTGTTAAATAAAATTGATAATGAGGCTAATTTAGAAAATCGTTTTGATTGGCGTTGGCTTGATTTACGTCGCAGTGAACATCGTTTAGTTTTTGAAATTTGGACTAAACTAGAAGCAGGTTTTAGAGCTCAGCTTTTAGAGGACGGTTTTATGCAGATTTATACTCCATCCTTTATGAACACTGCTAGCGAAACTGGAGCTGATGTTTTTAGGGTAAAGTATTTTGATCGTGAAGCCTATCTCTCGCAATCTCCTCAGTTCTTTAAACAGATGGCTATTGCCTCTGGCTTTGAAAAAGTGTTTATGACTGGTCCGGTGTTTAGAGCAGAAGCTTCCTATACTAGTCGTCACGTGACTGAATTTACTGGTTGGGATTTTGAATTTTCCTATATTAATTCTCATGAAGAAATAATGGCTCAAGAAGAAAGGGCATTAGTAGCTGCCTTTAAAAAAGTGCAGGAGATAAAGACAGAGATTGAAGTGCCTAGTATGCCTTTTCCTAGAATTAGTTTAAAGGAGGCTAAGGATAAATTAAAAGCAGCTGGAGTGAGCAGTGAAAAAGAAGATGACTTGTCGCCAGAAGAGGAGCGAGAAATTTGCCGCTTGATCAAAGAAGAGCAGGGTCATGATTTTGTTTTTATTACCGATTATCCTATTAGTGTTAGACCCTTTTATCACATGCGTCATGAAGATAATCCTCAATTAACAAAGAGCTTTGATTTACTTTATAGAGGAATTGAAGTCACCACTGGTGCTCAACGCGAACATCGTCTAGATGTTTTAGAAAAACAGGCTTTAGAAAAAGGCATGAATTTAAAAGAGTTAGAAGATTATCTCAACTTTTTCCGTTATGGTTGCCCTCCTCATGGAGGTGTAGGCATTGGTCCAGCTCGTTTGATTATGAAAATAGCTGGTCTGGATAATGTTAAAGAGGCTTGTTTTCTACCTCGTGATGTGAAGCGTTTACGTCCCTAATTATTTTATTAATATGTCTAAAATTTTAATTAAAAAATTATATCAAAAAACCGCTGATTTTTTGGAAAAAGAAATTGAAGTATCTGGTTGGGTGCGCACCGTGCGCTCATCTGGTGAAGTAGCTTTTATTGAATTAAATGATGGCAGTTTTTTTAAGGGCTTACAGATTGTGGTCTCTAGTAGTTTGTCTAATTTTAAAGAATTAGAAAATATTAATATTGGCTCGTCTTTAAAAGTATTAGGCAGGCTCATTCCTTCACCGGCTAGTGGTCAAGCCTTTGAATTATCCGCGCAAACTATAGAAATTATTAATGAGGCTAAAGACGATTATCCCTTACAGAAAAAACGTCATAGTTTTGAATTTTTAAGAGAAATTGCCCATCTGCGTCCTCGTAGCAATACTTTCTCGGCTGTTTTTCGTTTACGTTCTGTTCTCAGCTTTGCGATTCATAAGTTTTTTCAAGAGAAAGGCTTTGTCTACGCTCATACGCCAATTATTTCTAGTAGTGATTGTGAAGGAGCGGGGGAAATGTTTAATGTGACGACTTTAAATTTAAAAAAAGTGCCTATCGATAAAGAAGGAGAGGTGGATTTTAATAAAGATTTTTTTGGACAGAGAGCTGGTTTAACGGTTAGTGGACAATTAAATGCTGAGGCTTTAATTATGGGTCTTGATAAGGTCTATACTTTTGGCCCTACTTTTAGAGCGGAAAATTCTAATACCACTAGACATGCTTCAGAATTTTGGATGTTAGAGCCGGAAATGGCTTTTGCTGATTTAAAAGCTGATATGGACTTAGCTGAAGAGATGATTAAATATCTCATTAATTACATTTTAAAAGAATTACCAGAAGAAATGGATTTCTTTAATCAATTTATTGACCCCACTTTAAAAACCAGATTAGAGGCTTTAGCTAGTGCTGATTTCGGACGTCTAACTTATACTGAAGCGATTGATGTTTTACAAAAGAGTGGTGAGAATTTTAATTATCCAGTCTCTTGGGGCATAGATCTACAAACTGAGCATGAGCGTTATTTAGCGGAGAAGGTGTTTAATAAACCAATTTTCTTGACTGATTATCCTAAAGAAATCAAGGCTTTCTATATGAGGCAGAATGATGATGGCAAAACTGTAGCCGCCATGGATTTATTAGTCCCAGGTATTGGTGAAATTATTGGTGGTAGCCAAAGAGAGGAGCGTTATGATGTATTAGAACAAAGAATTATTGATCTGAAAATGGATCCAGCTGATTATCGTTGGTATTTAGATTTACGCCAATATGGCTCTGTACCTCACGCTGGTTTTGGTCTAGGCTTTGAAAGAGCGATTATGTATTTCTCGGGCATGGCTAATATTCGTGATGTTATTCCTTTTCCGCGTACGCCTAAAAATGCTAAATTTTAATTTATATGTCTCAACACAACGCTAAATATTCTTTTTATTATTTATTATCACTACTGGCTCTAATTTTCATGGCCTTATCAGTGGGCATGATTTTATTTGGTATTATTGACAGCAGCATCACTGATGCCTTTGCTTATAATAGTTATCGCAATCTTGATTCTCAGTTTAAGTTTGCTATTTCTGCTTTGTTAATTTCCGCTCCTATTTATTATGTGACTCTCTCGTTAATTAATAAAGGATTAGTTAAACAAGAATTAAGTTTAGCCTCATCTCTACGTCGTTGGCTAACCTATTTAATTATTTTTGTGAATGCGGTAATTATTTTAGGTGTTTTAATTGCGATTGTTAATAATTTTCTTTCCGGGGCTTTAACCTTACGCTTCCTGCTTAAATTCCTATCGGTTCTATTAATCGCTAGTGCTATTTTCAGTTATTATTTCTATGATATTAAACGGACAGAAGTTTTAGCTCAGTCTTTGTTTCGTCGTTTGTTTGCTTGGATTTCTGGCGCTTTAATTCTTGTTGTGTTTATATCGGCGTGGTTTTTTGTAGATTTACCTCAAGAGGCTAGAGCTAAACGTCTTGATCAAAATTTGATGAATAATATCTATCAATTAGAAAATGCTGTCAATAATTACTATTCTCTCTATGGTGTTTTGCCAGAGAATATTGAAGAACTACAAAACAATCAAGATGTTTATTTAGATAAAAGTCATTTAAGTGATCCAGAAACTGGGGAGCTGATTGAATATAAAAAAGAAGGGGAGGAAGGCTTTGCTTTTTGTGCCAACTTTAGACGTGACAGTGAAGAGACAGAAAGAGGCAGAATAGTGGATAAGAGCTATCAGGCCGGTTATAGTTGTGTGGCTGGTCAATTATGGGTACAAGCTCAGGATAGTATTATGGGAGAAAAAGCTTTAAGAAAGAACTAGTTATGATTGATGTTAATACTGAGAAATTTCAAGGACCTTTAGGCTTATTATTACAATTAATTGAAAGTCAGGAGCTTGATATTACTGAAATTGCTTTAGCGCAAATTGCTGATCAGTATGTTGCTTATGTGGAGCAATCAGATAATCTTGATCCGGATGAAATTGCAGATTTCTTAGTGATTGCTGCTCGTTTACTCTATATTAAATCTAAAGCCCTATTGCCATATCTTCAGAGTGATGAAGAAGAGGAATTATTTGATGATTTAGAGAAGCAGTTAAAGATGTATAAAGAATTTATTGAAGCCAGTGAGAAAATAGCTGATATTATTAAGAAAGAAGAGCTCATGTTAGCGCCACTGTTTAATAAGGCGCTGCGTCAAGAAAAAGAGCTAGAAATTAAATTTACTCCACCTGCTAAATTGAAGACTGAAGATTTGCATACTACTTGGCTGCGCTTGTTAGAGGCTGTAGTTAAAAGACAAGAAAAAAAGTTACCAGAAGAAAGATTAGAAGTTAAGGTGAATATTGAGGAACGCATTGAGTATATTCGTAATCTTTTAGCTGAGCAATTGTCTATTAGCTTTCAGCGTTTATTGGAAAAAGCTACTTCGAAAGCAGAGGTAATTGTTAATATTTTAGCTATGTTGGAATTGGCTAAACAAAGAGAGTTAGAATTTGAACAACTAGAGTTATTTAGCGAAATTAAAGTGTTAAAGATATAAATTATGTCTAAATTATCAGCCCAAATTGAAGCGATTTTTTTAGTCGCTAATCGTCCTCTTAGTTTAAAAGAATTAAGTACGGCGCTGCAGCTGAAAACTAATCAGCTTGAAGAAGAGTTGAATAAGCTTAGTCTTGAGTATCAGCAGAATAATCGCGGTTGGCGTTTAATTAAAGCAGCTAATAATTATCAATTAGTAAGCGCAGGGGAGCATTCTGAGATTTTAAGACGTTTTCTTAAAAGTGATACTAGTGGTGAATTATCTCAACCTAGTTTGGAGGCTTTGACTATTATTGCTTATCGCGGTCCAGTGACTAAATTAGAGTTGGAGCGTATTCGTGGCGTTAATTGTAGTTTAATTATTCGCAATCTGTTGTTAAGGGGTTTAATTGAAGAAAGTTTTGATAAACAGAAAAATGAAAACTATTATCAAGTGACTTTAGAATTTTTACATTTTTTGAATTTAAGCCAAGTTGAAGATTTACCTGATTATGGCCGTTTGCATGAACCTGAAGAATTAAAAGCTGTCATGACAGCTAATGAAGAGTTATGATTAGTGCGGCGGCTGTTTTTATTAGCTGGGTGATGACTGTCGCCCTGCCTGTTAGTGCCGATGCTTATTTTAGTGGTGAACTTAGGGGCACGAACGCTTGTGTTAGTGAATCACGTTTGCCTGATAATCCTGATGTGCCTACAGTCTCAGCCAAAGCACCATTACCAGAATTAGAAGCAGCGAGTTTTGCTATTTTAAGTGATGATGGTCATGTTTGGTTGGCAGAAAAAGAAGCTAATACTGTTCAAGCCATAGCTAGTATTACTAAATTGATGACGGCCTTAGTTTTTTTGGATCATAATCCCGGCTGGGAGTCTGAATATGAGATTAAAAGAGAGGATTTGGTTAGTGGTGGTAGAGTTCATTTATTTTTAGGTGATAGAGTGAGGGTAAAAGATTTATTTAATGCCGCTTTAGTTGCTTCTGACAATGGCGCCGCTTTAGCCTTGGCGCGTTCTACTGCTTTAAGTGATGAGGAATTTGTGATGGCTATGAACGCAAAAGCTAGGTCTCTAGGTTTATTAAAAACAGCCTTTGTGGATCCCATTGGTTTAGGGGATAATAATGTGGCTCACGCTAAGGACATTGCTCGTTTAGCTCAAGTAGCGCTTAGTCAACAAGATATTGCTAAAGCAGTTAATCAAGAGAATTATCGTTTTAATACCCTTCAGGGTAGGGTAAAATTTTTAGAATCAACTGATTGGTTATTGTCTAATGAAAATAATAATAAGATTAAAGCTTTAGGAGGAAAAACAGGCTATACTGAAGCAGCTGGCTATTCCTTTGTCGGTCGTTTTCAAGATGAAAATGGTCGCAGTGTCGTTGTGGTAGTCTTAGACAGTGGCGGTCGGAATGAGCGTTTTTTACAAGCTCAGGCTTTAGCCGATTGGGCTTTTACTTATTGTCAGTGGTAATTATTTATGTCAATTATTAATCATTTATATAGTCGTGTCCGTATTTTCTTAGCATCTTCCTGTCCGCGTGTATTTAATTTTTGTGAAAAAAGAAAGGCCTTTGTCAAATTTTTTATTGCTGGTGCTTTTTCGGGCACGGTAGATTTAATCTTATTATTTATTTTTCATGATCTGTTTCTTTGGGATATTATTTTTTCCACTTCGGCTG
This sequence comes from Patescibacteria group bacterium, assembly GCA_034002925.1. Lineage (GTDB taxonomy): Bacteria > Patescibacteriota > Patescibacteriia > Patescibacteriales > UBA12465. Next base: position 9,733 of record JAVEZP010000011.1, read on the forward strand.
CCTTTATTCTTGCTTTTTTAGTCAGCTTTTCTTTGCAGAAATTATGGACTTTTCGGAATTATAGTAATAAGCGATTACCACGACAATTAGCACTATATTTAGCTGGTGCTTTCTTAAATCTTAATCTTAATGCTTTAGCCATGCACTTTTTGGTTAATAATTTGGGAGTTTGGTATTTATTAGCACAATTTGCTGTTAATTTAATCTTAGGTTTCTTAAATTTCTTGAATTATAAATTTATTGTTTTTAAAAAAGATTGCCATGAAAATAAAAGTTTTCAAAAGTCAGTTGCAGGGAACTAGCCCTACTCAGCTTCTTCGCCGAGCTGGTTATGCTTTAATCTTTGATCGCCGCTTGCAGCAAGAAAGCTTTGCTCGTCGTTTTGGACGGGATTTTTACCCTCGTTTTCATTTGTATGTCCAAGATTTTAGTGATCGCGATTATTTATTTTTTAATTTACACTTAGATCAGAAAAAAGCAAGTTATGCTGGACAAACTAGTCACAGTGCTGATTATGATGGAGATTTAGTTACTCAAGAGGCTGTCCGCCTACAATCTCTTTTACCGGCTGTTAATTCTAATACTTTAAAAAATAATGTTATAAACACTGATGTTTTAAATAGTTTGCAGTCAGAATTACCAGTGATTGAGTCAAAGAAAGAATCTTTTTGGTCTAAGTTATTTAATTAATATTATATGTCTCCTGCTGAGGAAATAAAAGCCAAATTAGATATAGTGGAGGTGATTAGAGAGTATATTCAAGTAAAGGCCACTGGAGCTAATTTTCAAGCTCTCTGTCCTTTCCATCGAGAAAAGACTCCTTCTTTTGTTATTTCGCCAGATAAACAAATTTGGCATTGTTTTGGTTGTGGTAAGGGTGGTGATGTCTTAAGTTTTGTTCAAGAAATAGAAGGCTTGAGCTTTCCTGATACTTTACGTTTATTAGCCCCTAAAGCAGGAGTGGTGCTTAAAGCTCAGTCGGAACAATCTTCCTCGCGTCGAGGAAGAATTTTAGATTGTCTGAAAAAAGCCACAGAAATTTATCAAGAGTTTTTAGAAAAAGACCCACAAGGTCTTAAGATGAAAAAGTATTTATTAGGCAGAGGCTTAAGTGAAGAAACAATTAAAAAGTGGCAAATTGGTTATAGTCCAGAATCTTGGACAGCCGTATTAGAGCGTTTACGTGAATATAATTTTAGCGAGGCAGAATTAATGGCTGCTGGTCTGCTTGGGCGGAGTGAGAGAGGTCGTCTTTATGATCGTTTCCGTGATCGTATCGTATTTCCTATCCGCGATGTGAGCTCTAACGTAATTGCTTTTACCGCTCGTATTAATCCAGATAAGGCGGAGCAGGGCGCTGGTGCAAAGTATATTAATAGTCCGCAAACAGATTTATATGATAAGAGTCGAGTGCTCTTTGCTCTTGATCAAGCTAAGAGGGCAATTAAAGATAGAGGATTTACAATTGTAGTAGAAGGACAAATGGATGCGATTGCTTGTCATCAACATGCTTTTAGTAATACGGTAGCTTCTTCCGGCACAGCTTTAACTGAACTGCAATTATTATTACTCAAGCGTTTTAGTAATAATCTAATCCTATCTTTTGACATGGATAGCGCTGGTCAATTAGCGGCTGATCGTGGCATTAAAGAAGCTTTGCGTTTAGATATGAATGTGAAGGTACTTATTTTAGCTAAGCAGTATAAAGATCCAGATGAATGTTTACGTGCTAATCCTGAAGATTTTAAACAGGCAGTTATTAATGCTAAGCCATTTTTAGAATATTATTTCAATAAATTAAAGGAAGGGCGAGATTTACGCCAAGTAAGAGATAAAAAGGCGATTGCTCAAGCGATGCTTGATATGATTGCTCGTTTGTCTAATAAAATTGAACAAGATTATTGGTTGAAGCGTTTAGCGGAAAATTTAGAAATATCAGAGGCGGCTTTAAGAGAAAGTCTACCGCAATATCAACAGCAGGGTGGGTCTTTATCTAAACAAAGTTTAGAAAAAACTAGCGCCGCTTTATCCGCTGCTATTCCTGAGCAGATTAATCGAGCTGATAGATTATCAGAGTTATTGTTAGCAATTTTACTTAAAGCTCCTGACTTTATCCTCTATTGTAGCTCTCATTTAGAAACTGAGGACTTAAGCGGTGAAAAAGCTCAAGCATTTTACAAGAACCTGATTATCTACTATAATAAGTTTGCCGTACTTGACTACGACTCTTTTTGCTTATATTTGCAAGAACAGCAGGATTCTAGTGCGGATATTTGTGCCCGTTTAGCGCTGCTAGGAGAAAAAGATTACTATAATTACGACACCACTGCTTTGAAGTTAGAGCTAACTAAGATCATTTTAGATTTGAAAAAATTCTCACTCAAGAGAAGAATCAAACAATTACAAGATCAATTAGCAACAGCTGAGGCAGGTGGTGAAGAGGAAAATTTAAATCTTTTATTGACGGAAATAAAAAATTTGTCGGATGAGCTTAACTCTCTCCAATCTCTTTAAATATTTATGGCTATTGTCAAAAAAACAACTAAAAAGAAAGTTGCTAGTGTCAAAAAAGTAGTGCCGAAAAAAAATACAGTCAAGAAAGTTGCTGCGCCTAAGAAAAAAAATGTTAAGAAGGAGGCAGCTAAAAAGAAAGTAGCGGTAAAAAAAGTTGCAAATAAGAAAAAAACCACCAAAAAAGTAACACCTAAGAAAAAAGTAAGTGCTAAAAAAACAGCAGCAATTTTGCCTACACATGAAGTGGTAAGGCCAAGCATTGATCAGTTGAATAAAATTTTAGAAAAAGGCAGAATGCGTGGCTTTGTGACTGAAACTGAATTATTATATATCTTTCCTGAAGTGGAAGAATATGTCTATGAATTTGATGTTTTTTTAGGTGATTTGCAAAAAAATGGTATTCGTATCGCTGAAGACTCTGGTCGGATTTTAGATGTGCAGGAGAAAAATCAACACATTACTTCTGCTAAAGCAGCCGCGGCTGTACCTTTTGATTTATCTAAGCTCAGTACTGATTCTATTCAGATGTATTTAAAAGAGATCGGAAAGGTGCCGCTCTTAAGTGGAGAGGAAGAAGTAGAGTTGGCGAAGAGAAAGGAAAGAGGGGACAAGGAGGCGGAGAAAAAAATTATTGAAGCTAATTTACGTTTAGTTGTTTCCATTGCTAAAAAATTTGCTGGTGCCAAAGGCTTGAGTTTGTTGGATTTAATTCAAGAAGGGAATATTGGTCTGTTTAGAGCCGTAGAAAAATTTGAATATCGTAAAGGTTTTAAATTTTCTACTTATGCTACTTGGTGGATTAGGCAAGCTATTACTCGGGCTTTAGCTGATCAAAGCCGTACCATTCGTATTCCAGTGCATATGGTAGAGACAATTAATAAATTTCAACAGGTGCAGCGTAATTTAGTGCAAGAATTAGGACGTGAGCCACTAGCTGAAGAAATAGCAGCTGAAATGGGGGAAGATATTGAGAAAGTGCGCTATATTATTAAAATTTCTCAAGATACTATTTCTTTAGAGACTAGTATTGGTGATGATGAAGAAGATTCAACCTTAGAAGACTTTATCGAAGATGTGAAGAATGTAACACCAGACAGGGCCGCGGCTTTGCAGTTATTGCGTGATTATGTGAAAAATATTGTAGCTCAATTATCTCCACGTGAACAAAAGATTTTAGAGATGCGCTTCGGTCTAACTGATGGTGTAGCTCATACTTTAGAAGAAGTAGGACAAGAGTTTGAAGTGACTCGTGAACGTATTCGTCAAATTGAATCGAAAGCTTTAGAGAAAATTAGAAAACTAAAGGGATTAGAGAAATTGAGGGATTATTAAAGCTCTTGACTTGAACTTTAATTTCTCTTAAAATAGAGAAGAAATGTTGAAGACAACATTTTTTGTTTTAACACAACTAAATATTCCCGGGTAGCGCAGCGGTAGCGCAGTTGGCTGTGAACGATAAACGCAGCTTCCTCAAGTAATTGAGGTCGAAGAACGAGGTGAACTGCTGGAAGCCTAAAGTTGAAAGACTAAGGTAATCAGCATCCAAGCCCTAATTTTTAATTAGGGAAGGTTCAGAGACTATCCCGCAAGGGAGTAGG
>JAVEZP010000012.1:0-9861 GCA_034002925.1 Patescibacteria group bacterium
CTTCTCATCTTAATTAAACCATTAACATCCAATAGTGCTTGAGGTGAGGTGGTGCCAATACCGACGTTGCCAGATGTATTGATATACATTACATCGTTTCCGGCAGTTACAAAGTTTAATCCCCCAACTTCTGCCCTTAGATCAACATCTTCACTATTACTATCCCATTCACCAACAAAACCCTTAATAGTCCCAACACTATTAGCAAACTCAACGCCAGCGTCAACCCCTGCTCCGGTAGAACCTATGTCCGTAATTCTTAATCTTCCTGTTGAGCCACTTCCCGCAATCTCTAAAATACGATTAGGCGCTGTTGTCCCAATTCCCACATTCCCAGTATTGTAATAAATACTAGTGCCATTAGTCGTCCATTGACTGCCGATGTAAGGGGCGCCATTAACATAAATGTCAGTGGCGTTAATAATACCAGCTACATCTAAATCAAATTGAGGAGTAGAGGTATTAATACCAATCCTTCTGTTCTTTATCCCCCCTAAACCATCAGACTGAGAGAAGACAGTTAAAATATTATCGCCATCAATTTTCATCACATAGCCTTGAATAGAATCATTAGGAGAAGCAGAAGTCACTGGCATGTCGACAAAAGTGTTAAAACCACTATCAGCGGGAAACTGAAAATTACCAATATTTAAAGCTCCACCAATTTCAATTTCATCATTAGCATTAACTTTAAAAATATTTACATAACCATTACCTGCACTATTTCTAGCTGACACCCAACGATCATTAGCTAAAGTAATAATTGAAGGCGGCGTGGTCGTGCCAATACCAATACCAATGTTGGCGGGAAAATTATAATTACCACCACCAGTATTATCACCAAATAAACCAGCTGATACATTAGCGGAACTGAGAGTGCCAGACAGAGCACCAGTTACACTAGTTGCCCTTAAGGCTCCCGTAATATCTAAAGCATAGGTAGAGGAAGCTAAAGTACCGGTAATAGTATAGTCGCCAAACAGATTATCTCCTCCATTATTTTTCGTCACAAAATCAGCTAACAAATTATTCCATTCACTAGCTTGTAGGGTGCCGCCGTTAAGTTTGTTGTAGGGGTTCAGCAAAGCAGCTTGAGCGTGATTATTATTAATAATTAAAAAACCCAAGACAACAAAAAATAGCAAACCTAAGAAAGTCGCTCGGCGAATTTTGATTGTATGTTTTTTATGCATCTGCACAAGCAGAAATAATATTAGAAATCAGAAAAAAATAAGAGAAAAAAACTTCTAATTATCTTTATGATTTATAATCAAATTATATCATTTTTTTAAAATCAAGGAAAGGGTAAAAAGAGATTTTTTTTAGCTAATTTTCAACTTGAAAAATACTAATAAAAATGCTATAATAAACGCATGAATAATGAAACAGAACTACAACAATATCTCGCCAAAAAAAGCTATTTAGCTTGGTGGGTTAAAGATATACGGAAATTATCAGAAGCAGCCGCCGTTGAAGCGGTCTTAAATTATGGCGACTGGGATGATGTGCAAAAAATCATGAAAATTTTAGGAGCTCAAAAAGTAGCTCAAATTTTCTTTAAAGAAAGCTCTAAGCCCAGACAGAATTATCAACCTAGAACTAAACATTTCTTTAGTTTATATCTTAAAAAATATGCATCTCGAGATATTAGACAAACAACAGGCAAAGGTGCTCTCACATTTAAGCAAGTTTAAAGCAAACTTCTTCTTAGCAGAAGACACCGCCATTACCTTACACCTTGGTCATCGTCAGTCCATTGATTTTGATTTGTTTAGTGACAAGATGATTAATAAGAATCAGATTCTGCAAAAATTTAAAAACAATGGTTTTAAAATCCAAAATATTTTGCAAGATAACCCAGGAGAAATTACTTTCATTAGTCAAAATATTAAATTTACTTTCCTCCGCTATCCCTTTCCGGTAAAAGCACCTATACCAATAAATTCATCTATAAATATCCCCGATTTACTAAGCTTAGCTGCCTTAAAAGCCTATGCTTTAAGCAGACGTAATAAATGGAAAGACTACGTAGATCTATACTTTATTATCAAACACCACTATTCATTGCCAGACATTATAAAAATGACTAAAAAAATATTTAAAACAGAATTCAATGAAAAAATATTTAGAGAAGCCCTTAGTTACTTTAAAGACATTGATTATAGCGAAGAAGTAATTTTTCTACCTCAATATGAAGTGTCAAATAATACGGTGAAAAAATATTTAAAAACAATAACTATAAGTGATTAAAGAAACCTACAACAAAAGCCATCAACAGATGGCTTTTTACTAACAAATTTAATTTCAGTTCCTAACTTTTCATCTTTCTCATTAGCCAACCACTGCCATGAGCGGATAATATTAGATAGAATTCAGCTATTTGTTTTTCTGTTAAATTCATATGTCATTGATTTAATTTATTTGAAGTAATTGTTTACTGCGTCTTCAAATTGTTCAATAAATATGTGCTTGAAATATGAGAGATTATTTATCTCATAAAACAATATAACGGCCTTTTTATATTCTTCAACATCCACGATTCTGTAAGAAAGAGGTATGGAATTATGCGCTAATAAAATGGCGTTGGAAATCATTCGGGATGTTCTCTTATTTCCATCTTCAAAAATTTGAATATAGGCGATAAGAATTGAAATCAAAAGAGCCTTTTCAAAAAACAATTCCTTCTTATTAATCAAAGTCACCATATTTTGGAGAGCCTCTTTTATTTGTGCTTCATTATCTAAGGGTCTATACTTTGTGCCCGTAATGCCAACTCCAAATTTTCTGATATTTTTTGCTATCCCAAGTTTTTTTGTTAAAACAGAATGAATATATTCAACATCAGCCGATTTCAGCTTATCAAAACGCCCTCTATTTTGAATCGCTTCATTGAAGGCATCTTTATGATTTAAAATCATTTGAGTCTCTTCTTTAGTCTTACCTTCTCCGATGATATTATTCTTAATTAAAGCTTCGGTTCCCAGTAATGAATATGTATTTCCTTCTATCGCTGATGACTTCCAAGAAAATTCAATCATTATTCTCTCAAATTCTTTATTAATAAGAGTTTGGCTATCATATTTTGAAAAGTTCTTAATAAATTCTCTTTGCAAACTTTCTAACTTTTCTTTTTCTTCAACTGTAAAAATATCTTCACTTAAAAGATTAAATATTTCAAAATTAAAACTTTCTTTTATTTCTCTTTTTAAATATGGTGTGTTGAAATATTCTTTAATATCAACATCTTCTAATATTCTATAGCTTTCCGCTAAGGAATAAATAACATAAGCACCGGCACCACTCTTTTCTAGAAAACCCTGTTCACACAAAAAAGACAAATCTCTGGTTATTGTTTCTCGAGAATATTGATTGTTAAAAAAAATAAGTAGGTCTTTATTTTTAAAAAAGTTATTTATTTTAGCAAATTCTAAAATTTGTTTTTGTCTTTCATGCATAAGTACATGGTAACATCATTGCGTCATTTATTCAAGCTGATTGCGTCATTTTCAAAAAATTATATAAAAAATTGTTTAATATAAGCTATTTTTATTGCGTCAAAGATTATCGATCATTGCAGCATTTTAAAAATAAGTGACCACTTAAAAGCCTATGCTCTAAGCAAGCCTGATAATCAGGGGTTTAATAATCAAAAATATTTAGTGAATAATAAGCACAACAAAAGCCATCACAGATGGCTTTTTGCTAACAAATTTAATTGTTTGTAATCTCTAACTTTTCATCTCTGAATAATTAATCAACCACTGCCAAAGAGGAATGAATTTAATTTTCTTGCCCTTTAATTCCTCCACTCCCTCTTCGTCCCAAGTGAGAATAATTAAATCATCACAATTTAACTCTGTGCTCGCTTCTACTAATGCCTTCATCTCCCTATCTCTCACTCCTGGTTTATCTAACTTATATGCTACTTGAATAAGAGAGCTAAACTTCAAATCTTCTCGCAATAGAAAATCAACCTCCCTATTATTTCTTGTCTTATAATAAAACAAATTATAATTAGCTTGGTAGCCTCTTTTCAATAACTCTGAAAAAACTAAATTCTCCATCAATTTCCCATGATTGGGCGAAGACTGCACCGCTTTAGCACTAATATAACCATTGTCAATTAAATAGGCTTTTTTCGGACTAGACAATCTCTCTTTGGTCTTATATGAATAGCGATTTAAAACATAGATTAAATAAGCTTCCTCTAGATATCTAAGAAACTTTTCCAAAGTAACATCACTTTTAAAATCAAGTATTTTAGCTAATTTACGATAGCTAAACTCGGAAGCAAAATTGTCTAATAAATACATTTCTAAGTTATATATTTTCTCTGACAATCTCAACTTATGACGCTTGACTATATCTTTAAAGATTAAAGAATCTAGCAAGGTGTCTAAATAGCCTTTTGGTTCTAAGTTTTTAGTCACTAATTCCGGAAAAGAACCATTGGTCATATAATCCGTGAGATGATTTAATAACATACCCTTCACCTCTGGCAGAGCTAAATTATCAACCGCTAAACTAAAATTTTTAGCTAACAAATATTCATTAAAATCAAACGGCCATATTTCTATAGGAATATGGCGTCCCGTTAAACTAGTAGCTAGTTCTCTGCTCAACATTTTAGCATTTGATCCAGTGAGCAAAATATTATATCCTTGTCGCTGTAATTTATTAATAAACAGTTCCCAGTTAGACAAGTTCTGAATTTCGTCAAAAAATAGATATTTTTTCTCACCATAAAGAGTATGCAGCTCTTTAATGAGCTCATCATAGTTATCAACTTTTAACAGATTCTCATCATCAAAATTAAGATAGGCAGGCAACTTATGCTTAAAAAGATGAGCACTAAAGACTGACTTCCCCGCTCGCCTTGAACCGATCACGACCTTAACTAAGTCACTCTCCAACTGCTTAGTAGCTAAGGCTGTTTTAGTTCTAAGCACATAATCTTTCTCTAGCAGTCTCTCAAGTTCTTGTTTTTGTCTTTTTAATACCTCTTTTAACATATTTTGCATATTATTATCACTGTACTATGCAATTTTAGCTGTTTTTGCATAGTACAGCAATTATACTATGCAGAAAACCTAATGTCAAGCCCAAAATGGACAAAAATAGAGATTTTTTAGCCTAAAAATACTAAATTAGGTAAAAATTATCTAAATTATATAAAATATTAATAGAAACTCACCTCTACACTTCTTCTGGTTTTTTCATAAGTACCAATCATGGTAAAAGATAAGGGAATAAAGGAATCGTAATTTACTTCATAAGAGCCTCCCTCATGGACTGCATAATAGGGAAAAATATTTTCTTGAGGAGTGGTTTCGCCAATCTTGCCAAGTAAATTATCCTTACGAAACTCATAGAGCAATCTTTCTGCTCCTGCTTCAGCCGTAAAATAAGCACGAGTTGATTGTGATTGCACATTACCCATCTTTAAACCAGAAATAATCACTGAAGAGCTGCCAAAAACAACTAACATCACTCCTGTTAGAATAAATAAAACTAACATAATAGCACTAGCTTTTTCTTTTCTTCTAATATGTATTTTCATAAAATCTAATTAGGACGATAATAACGAGAAGTAATAGTGGTTTGCACTCTCATCCGTGAATGCTCCGCTTCTCGACCAATATAATTAGCATCTAAACTAATAGAAATATAAGCTTGTTCGCCTGCGACCTCATGCACAAAAAACTGCAAATCATTCACATTAACTCTGCGCGGTGAAAGCCAGGCTCCTTCGCTATCACGCTCAATATAGAAACGCGTCACCCCATTATCATCATCTAACTTATAGGTTACGCATTCGTCATGATAGTTTTTTAAATACAAAATCTCACCGAAAGCATTAGAGCTAGTAGCAAAGCGTGCATTAGCTGGTAGATGAGCACAGCCACCACCTGCTCTTTTCGCCATTCTTATCTCTTTTGAAATGACTTCAAAGAAAAACTTTAAACTCTCTTGCACATTTTGGGTAGCAATGGCTTGTCTTTGCGCATCTAGCACCATCTTAAAAATACCAGTCATGGACAGTAGAATAATTACAAAAATAGTGGTGGAAATAATCACCTCTACCAAGGACACTCCGCTTTTATTCTGTTTTTTAAATGATATTATTTTCATATTAATCTTCCACTTCCACTAAGCCTAAAAAATTGAGATAGATGGTTTTTTCATCACCACTAGCAGTATTTTCCAAAACAATACGCGCGACATTACTATCCTCTATACCGTTATAAAGACGAGTTTGAGGGTCAGGTGGCAAAAAAGTAACATCAAAATTATTAGCTGAAGTACTAGCATTTTGACCTAATAAAATTTCTTTAATAATAATATTGGTTGGCAGCGACACAATCCGACCACCTAAATTTTCCGCCGCCTCTCCATCATCATATTCTTTATTATCATTACTATCAGCAAAAATAATATAATTACTATTATTAGCATCTAAAGAAGAAAAGTGAACCCCCCAACCACCGCTAGGCATGGCGCCGTCATATTTCACTAGACCTAAAGCATTAGCCTGAGCGTAACGAATATCTGTCACTAAAACCTGAGCTGTCATCACTAAATCTGTCCGCTTATTACTCGCCCGATAATTAGCTAAAAACAAAGCCGTGAGTAAAACAATAATACTCATACTGACAATCATTTCAATCAGAGAAAAAGCTGCTTTGTGTTGTTTTTTTCTATTAAACATAATTAACGCCAATTAAATAATTCAGTGCCCATGGCATAGCGATATTGTCTGCCATTTTCATACCATTCAATATAAACCATGACCAATAAACTTTGATCTTCCAAGCCAACATAATTAGAGTCATCAATTACTATTCCCCTTCTAAATTGACTCGGATTATTACTCTCGCTTACAAAAAGAGGATGTATATACCAGTCATTAGCATCTTGATATAATGAACAATCTTCAATGCCATTAGCTGCTTGTAAGACTGGATTACGATAATCAATACAATAATTACCTTTTTCTAAACCCTCATCCCAAGCACTAGCCCCCTCCATCCAATTAGTATCTCGAATATAGCGCACCAGCTCTATCCCCTCTTGAGCTAATTGATAGGCAATAATAGTACTACGATTAATAGTTTGGGCTTGTAAAGTTTGTACCACCAATTGACTAGTACCCACTAGACCAATAGCGACAATTAAAACCACCGCCATAATTTCAATTAAGGTAAAGGCACTTTGTTTCTTTAGTTTTTGCCAACTCTTTTTCATGTAAATAATATTACTCCGCCTTTACTTCTTTCCATAGCGGTAATTGATAATTAATAGTTAATACTGGTGAAGAATATGAACACATATAATCATCACTATCCGTCACGCTTAAAGTAATCACCTGAGGAGTGGTGTTGGTAAATAAAATAGTGGTAGTCGCAGCCGTTGAACTGGCTATCACAGCACTAGCTGGATTACTCGCTTCCCATAAGAAATCACAACTACCATCAGCACAAGATTGAGGATTAGAATTAGGGTTAACGCTAGTATAATAACTCGCATCACTAGTAAAATCGGTGGTAGTATTTACTAAAATATCTGGTGGATCCCAAGTAAAGAAAGGATTAGGAAATTCATGGAGATAAGAGGTAAAAGTTAGACGGGGATTAGCACTCACCGTATCGTTATAAGTAATATTATCAGTTAACACTCCATAAGTATCACGATTAAATTGAAACCATTCAGTGGGCTCATCAGTTGCATTCCATAATTGTAGCCACCAATAATAAGTTTGACCATATTGGGGCGTAAACGCGCAGCTTGGGCCAGGACAAACTAATTGAGAAGCACTGCCTAAAACTTTACCCGTATCAAAAATTGGTGAAGAAGTATTGTTATTTGTATTGACTATTACCCGATAGGCACTTTGAAAACCGCTTTTTCTAACCCATTGAAAAACTACTCTCTGAGCACCACTACTACAAGCCTGAGCAAAACTCCAATTAGGCGCCGACATTTCTTGTAGCTCTAATTTCCACATATATACTTTGTAGTCATAGCTACCACAACTAGCTTCAGTTAAACAATTAAAACTAATATTACTAAAAGCACTTGAAGCGTAGCCACTAAAAATACCTGGCTGAGGTGCCATAAAATTAGTCATCGTTACTGGTGGCATTAGGCCACTATCTAATCGTACCCAATCTCCCGGCACTTCTCGATAGGCCCAACCATAGACTCGCTGATCATTGTAATTATAACAAGCTAAACAATTGTTAGCGCTCGTACAAGGACTTAAACAATTCACATTAAAATCATAGTTAGGCGGATCAGGCGTGCCAGCATCAGTGGAATCAAAATGAAAAAAACCTAAGGCTGGACTCCAGGCTGAACCAGAAAAAGTATTATCATCTTCTAAGTGCACACCATAGTTATACAAAGAACAAGGAGTAATATTAAAATAGAATGGAAAAATCATTGGAAAACGTCCAAAAAAATCATCATCTAAACAATTAAAACTAATAAAACCAGCTGAAGAACTGGCTAAGCCTCTAATATTATGCTCTATTCCCGCCTCTACCGGTCTAGATAAAGCGGAAAAAGAAAATAATAGAGCCAAAAGAGGTAATAATAAAATTAAAAATCTTGATTTAAGCATAAACTTAAACTGTAGTTTTAATTATATCATTTTTTTGCAATAGTTTCATTATTTTTTCACCTAAAGCAATTATGGCTAAACGTTCTTTTTCTACCTCATCATTATAACCCGCTAAATGCAGTAGGCCATGAATAAGGAGAAAATACAAAAGATAATCATAACTAGGAGAAAAACTAAACACTTCTCTGTATTTTCTCGGTCGCCGACAATCATTTAAATTAATAAAGATTTCTCCCAATAAAGCTTTTTTCTCTCCCGCTACTAGAAAAGTTAAGACATCCGTGCTTTTCTCTATCCCTCGAAAACGATTATTTAAACTTTTCAATCTTTTGTCTCCACCTAATACGACTGAAATTTCACCCTTAAGTTTTAAATAATTAGCACTGAACTCAGCCACTGCTTTTAATTTTTTAAGCGACACTCTTTGCTTAGTTAAATTTAAAATATCAATACTTATCATATTAAAACTTTAATTTTCTTTTTAAATAAGCGGCTAAACTATAACTATAGTATAAGCAGGGTCGTAATACTAAAAGTGAAGTACCTGGATAGCTTATTTCTTGACCACTAAAACCTTTCTTAAAACGAGTCACGCCCGGCCATTTTAAAGCATCAATGCCATAGAAATCATAGAAACGACAAGCCTTGCTCTTCGCTTTTTTAATCATTTCCCATTGCAACAAATATGGCGCCATGTGCTCCCGGCCTTCATTAGCCGAAGCACCATGTAAATAAGTGGCGCGACCGCCATAGAAAGAAAAAATACCAGCCGCCAATAACTTGCCCTCTTTTTTAGCTAAATAAATTTGAATGCTTTCAGGAGAAACTTCTAAAAGAGTTTGATAGTGCTTCAAACTATGCACCCGAAAAGAGTCTCGCTGAGCTGTTAGTTGTAATAATTGATAAAAAGCAAGCACATCTTTTGCTCCTCCCTGCTCTATTTTCACTCCTCTTTTAGTAGCTAAACGAATATTATAACGAGTTTTCTGATGCATCTGTCCTAATAATTCTTCTTCACTGAAAGCTAAATTAAGCATTAAAGTTTGAGCTGGTTGAATCGCTTTCACTTTTTGAGTTTTAAATCCTATCTCTTCTGCCTTAGACTCAAAACGAATTGCCATTACCTTTTCTTTGTTGGCGGCTTTAACTAAATCTTGCCAAATACGGACAGAATACTTTTTCTGCAATTCTAAATTAGCAAAAATTGGCCCTCGAGGAATATACCAAAACACAGCCAA
>JAVEZP010000012.1:9961-11299 GCA_034002925.1 Patescibacteria group bacterium
TTAGCATCACGAGCCCTTGCTCTGGCGCTGTTTAAAGCCAGAACCGAAAGGGTGGACAGAATGCCAATGATAGCAATTACCACTAGCAATTCAATTAAGGTAAAACCTTTTTGATTCTTTTTCATAAAGCTTTATTCCCCTCTATATTTACACGCTTAATACCGGTCATTAAACGCGCAAGAGAACAAGGAAAATTATTTATTAATTAATAACTAAATTAAATATATTTAAATTATAGCAAAATTCAAAAACAGGCGCAAGGGTAATTCGTCTAATTTAATTGATTTTTAAAAAATACCATTATACTTAAAACATAATAAATGTTTCAATATATTTTAAGTATACTTAAAACATAAATCAAACCGCCACAAACATCTCATCGTATAGTCTTTAAAACTGACTAGCCATGTTATACATAGGCATTAGAACGGCTGCGACCACTACTCCTACCCCTAAACCCATCAGCACCATAATTAGAGGCTCCATTAAAGTACTCAGGTTGGCTAACATCGCATTAGACTCACGGGTATAAAAATCAGTGATTTTATCTAAGACTGTATCCATGCGACCAGTGCGTTCACCGATGCTAATCATTTGCGGTACCATTTTTGGCACATCTGGACTGGCCTCCATTACCGTTGAAAAAGGATTACCATCATTAATTGACTCTAAAGTCTCTAAAATTAGATCCCGATAAATAACATTACCCACAACATTAGCGGTGATTTCTAAAGAACGAGTAATACTGACACCACCACGTAGTAAAGTCGCTAATGATCGGGTAAAGCGCATTAAATAAATATATTTAAATAATTTACCAAAAATTGGCATCTTTAATTTAAAAGTATCTAATTGATAACGACCAATAGTGGTTTTAAAATAATAGCGCAAAGCCATTACTAAGCCAGTCACTACTAAAGCAATTAGAATTAAATAATCCTGCATAAAATTAGAAACAGCAATTACAATTCTAGTAGATAAAGGCAACTTCATACCGGACTCCACCATCACACTCGTTAAATTAGGAATCACATAAACCATTAAGACTACGCCAACGCCAGTTAAGCCAACCAAAATAAAAGCAGGGTAAATCATGGCCCCTTTAATTTTTGAGGCCATATCATAGCTTTTTTCCATTTCATCAGCCAAATATTCTAAAACTTCGTCTAACTTACCTGAAGTTTCACCACTTTTGATAATATTAACAAAAAACTCAGAAAAGATTTTTGGATGCTGTGCAAAAGCATCAGATAATAAAGCACCGCTATCAACATCAAAAGCAATTTCCGCAATTAAATTTTTTAAAGAAATATTATTGGTCTGATCAATTAAAATAAT
>JAVEZP010000013.1:0-11103 GCA_034002925.1 Patescibacteria group bacterium
ACGGTTAAGCTAGTATTATTTGTAACATCAGGCACCGGATCCATGGTAACTACTGGTGGATAAGGATCACCAATTACAAAAAAATTATCAGAATCATCAAAACTAGTATTACCATCTTCATCCTCCGCAACTACCTTAATCAAAGCCTCAGCTGTATTATCATTAGGCACAGTCCAAGTATAACTACCATCATTAGCTGTATATGCCACTACTAAAACTGACTCCTTTTCAAATCTTCCAGTGGCAGAATAATAAATACTAATAGGATTCGCTCTTAAATCAGGATCGGTAGGCGGAGTCCAAGTAATATTATATGGATCACCTCCCTGTAACTCAATACCAGAAGCAGACGGTGTGATCACGGTAGGCACTTCTGGGTCACCGTCCCAGGTAAAGGAAACTGTGTCAGAACCGACTTTACCAGCCTGATCAGTAACTTCTAATTCTGCCACATAATCACCACTAACTTGAGCCGATAAAGTAGGATTTAAAATTTCATTATTAGAAAATACTATATTACCGCCACTAGGAGCAGATATTTGTGTCCAACTATAAGTTAGATTAGCTGGGCTACTAATATTATCACTAGCACTCGCCCCGGGTGTAGTTGGACTAGTGATAGTTCCCACAATAGATCCCGCATCCACTGTTGGCACTTGATTATCAATAGTAAAAGCAAAATTAGAAATATCAGAAGAAGAATTACCAGCTAAATCTCTTGATTTTATGCGAATACGCGTAGTAGTATTAGTAACATCAGGTGGCAACCAAGTAATAGTAGTGGGAGTAGCCTCAAAATAAAAAGGAGCTGTTTGATACCCACCGCTAGCTTGCACATACATTGCGTCGCTAAAATCACCCAACAAAGAATATTCAATGCTAATAGGTAATTTTTCTAACAACACGGCGTCCGTCGATTCTGTCCAACTAATACTAGTTGTACTCAGACCGCCTCCAGGTACATAAATACCAGCATCACTAGGATATAAAACTGTCGGCACACTAGGAGCAGTATCATCAATACCCAAAGCACTTGCTTCTGTGTCATAAGTATTATTAACAACATCTACCACCACAGTATAAAGACCTTCTGTCCAAGCGCCTATCTTTAACGCTGTACTATATTCGAATTCGCCTACAGGAAAAACGCCATCATCACAAACTTGACTATAGTGTTCATTACTATATCTATCCAACAAGCGAATGCGGCAATCATAACCAACATTTGCGTCTGAAGTAATTGTATAGGTAATTGTTGTCGTAGAATTAGTATGAACAGAGACTGGATTGACATTGGTTGGACTTAAAATATTAACCCTGGTCACGATAGCTTGAGCTATTTTCGGCGTAAAAATAAAAAATAATAACAAAAACAAAATAGAAATAAAGAGAGCACTGAACTTTTTCATATAACGAAGAAAAACAAATAATCTAAATTATTTATTTGATTAATATAATATTTGTATAACTATATAATAACATTTATTGTTAAAAAGACAAAACTTTTTTAATATAAATTTCATTATTTTTTAAAAAGCTTGGTGTTGACTTTTTTTAGCAAATAACATATTATCAAATTAGCACTCTAATACTGAGAGTGCTAAGCAATAAAATAATAGAAAATTTATTATATGTTTAACAAATTTACCGAAAAATCACAAGAAGTTATTATTAACTCGCAGGCAATCGCTGCTAATTTTGGGCAACCAAATATTGAAGCTCTTCACATTTTATTAGCCCTCCTGCAACAACCTGAAAGCCTTATTAAACCTGTTTTAGAAAAATTAAAAGCTGACCCAGAAATATTAGAAAGCTACACTGTTAATGAAATAAAAAAGTTACCCAAAAGCAAAGTTGATTTTAATAATGGCCCCATTCAAGCTGTCTCCGGCACTAATGAGACTGCCCTTATTTTAGAAAGAGCTAAAAAAGAGGCAGATGGTATGGGCGATGAATTTATTTCCACCGAACATATTCTCTTAGCTCTAATCGGCATTCCCTCTCCAGCGCAAAATATCCTTTTAAACTTTCATATTGAATATCAACCCGTTATGAGCTTGTTAGTAGAGCTGCGCGGTGAAGAAAAAATTACCGATCCTAGCCCCGAAGGCAAGTTTAGAGTCTTAGAAAAATATACTAGCAATCTCACAGAACTGGCTCGTCAAGAAAAATTAGATCCGGTGGTAGGCAGAGATATGGAAGTGCGTCGTTTAATGCAAGTATTATTACGTCGCACAAAAAATAATCCAGTGTTAATTGGTGAAGCTGGAACTGGAAAAACTGCTATTGTAGAAGGCTTAGCACAGCGCATTATTGCTGGAGATGTGCCAGAAAATTTAAAAAATAAAGAAATTGTTAGTTTAGATTTAGGCTCATTAGTAGCCGGAGCAAAGTTTAGAGGAGAATTTGAAGATCGTCTCAAAGCAGTTTTAAAAGAAGTGAAAAAACAAGACGGGCGCATCATTCTTTTTATTGATGAGCTTCATACTTTAATTGGCGCCGGATCTTCTGAAGGTTCAATGGATGCCTCTAATATGCTTAAACCTGCTTTAGCTAGAGGTGAATTACGCACTATCGGTGCTACCACCACTAAAGAATACCAAAAATATATCGAAAAAGATGCAGCCTTAGAAAGACGCTTTCAGCCTATTATGGTTAATGAGCCGAGTGTAGAAGATACGGTCAGTATGTTGCGCGGCATTAAAGAGAAATATGAGGTCCACCACGGCGTGCGTATTACCGATGATGCTTTAAATGCAGCGGCTAAATTATCAAATCGCTATATTAGTGATCGCTTTTTACCCGATAAAGCAGTTGATTTAATTGATGAAGCCACTTCTTCCCTGCGCATGGAAATTGATTCTATGCCAGATGAACTAGATCAACTGAAAAGACAAATCAAACAATTAGAACTTAATAAAGCTGCTCTTATGAGCGCTGATAAAAAATCACCTAAGCTACGTGTAGTTAATAAAGAACTAAGTCAACTCAAAGAAAAAGCTACTCAATTAGAACTACACTGGAATAATGAAAAAAATATTATTGCCCAAATTCGCGAACACAAAAAAGAAATAGATGAATTAAAAATTAAAGCTGAGATTAGTCAACGCCAAGGCGCTGATTTAACTGAAGTCGCCAAAATTAAATACGGTTTAATTCCAGAGTTAGAAACTAAAATTAACGCTCTTCAAGATGAGTTAATAAAAATCCAGAAAAAAGGTCAAAGAATTCTTAAAGAAGAAGTGGGCGAAGAAGATATTGCTAAAGTGGTTGCTCGTTGGACTGGCGTACCAGTGAATAAAATGTTAGCTGACGACCTAGAAAGATTGGCTCAGGCAGAAACAGTCTTAAAAAATGAAGTCATCGGGCAAGATGAAGCTATTCAAGCGGTCGTTAAAGCTATCAGACGTTCAAGGGCTGGTATTAATGAAGAAAAACGACCTATCGGCTCTTTTCTCTTTATTGGCCCAACTGGTGTCGGAAAAACCGAACTAGCCAAAGCTCTAGCCCGCTTTCTCTTTGATGACGAAAATTCATTGATTCGTCTTGATATGAGCGAATATATGGAGAAACACTCCGTCGCCAAGCTCATCGGCTCTCCTCCGGGCTACATTGGCCACGATGAAGGCGGCCAATTAACAGAAAAAGTGAGACGTAAACCATACAGTGTTTTACTATTTGATGAAATTGAAAAAGCTCATCCCGATACCTTTAACATGCTCTTACAAATTTTAGATGACGGAAGGCTAACTGATTCCAAGGGACGAGCAGTTAATTTTAAAAATACCGTTATTATTATGACCTCGAATCTTGGTAACGAAGTAATTAAGCAATATTCTATCGGTTTTGGTGGTGAAGAAGAAAATAATAAAAAAGAAGCAGCACGAACTAAAGAAATGAAAGAAAAAGTTGATAAAATTTTGAAAGAACATTTCAAGTTGGAGTTCCTGAATCGTATTGATGAAATTGTTCTCTTTAAGA
The DNA here is from genome assembly GCA_034002925.1 of Patescibacteria group bacterium. Lineage (GTDB taxonomy): Bacteria > Patescibacteriota > Patescibacteriia > Patescibacteriales > UBA12465. The sequence goes on from JAVEZP010000013.1 coordinate 3,982, forward strand.
GCTTAAAAGAAGAAGACCTAGCTAACATTGTAGATTTAGAATTAGATAAAGTCAGTCAGCGTCTTCAAGCAAAAAATATTAAACTTAAATTAAATAATAAGGTTAAAAAGTTCTTAGCTGAAAAAGGTTATGATATTAGTTACGGAGCAAGACCACTCAAAAGAGTTATTCAAAGTCTGATTTTAGATGAATTAGCCCTACAAATTATTGAAAACAAGATTAAAGAAGGAGACAAAATTAACATCAGTGTTGGCAGTGACAATAAAATAAAAATAGGACCAGTACTAAGCAAAAAATAAATAAAAATATAAAAAACAGCTTTCTTTGAAAAAGCTGTTTTTTAGATTATTAAAAATTTGGCACTAAGCCAAAATTATATTATAATAAGAGCACGAAAAAATAATATTTATACTCTATGAAAGTCAAGTTATTTATCTTTATATTAATCAGCGCTCTTATACCAATCACTGCCAGTAAGGCCCAAGTTGTTGATCCTAATTTTAATCCTAATCTTATTATCAGTGATGCTGAATTATTAGATTACGATAGTCTTAGTCTGAATCAAATCCAAGCTTTTTTAGAAAAATATAATAGCTACTTAGCAAACTATAAGACTTTGAATGCGCATGGCAATATTAAATCAGCTGCTGAAATTATTTATGAAGCCGCTACTCAAAACTATGACTGCGATAATATAACTTTAAGTGATAATCCAACTGAAGCTGAAAAACAGTTAAAATGTCGTCGTATCACCACTGTCAGCCCAAAATTTCTTTTAGTCCTACTGCAGAAGGAAGCAAGTTTAGTAGAAGACCCAAGTCCAAGCCAAGGACGTCTTGATTGGGCAACTGGTTATGGTTGTCCTGATAACTGGACTTGCAACCCTTATTACAAAGGTTTTGGCAAACAAGTAAACAGCGCTTCTCTACAATTTTTAGCCTACATGCAATCTCCCCAAAAATATAATTATAAAGTTGGAGAAACTTATACTTTTAATAATCCTTATGGCACTATTTCTCAAGAAAAAATGCTCGTAACTCCAAGCAATCAAGCCACCGCTGCTTTATACAACTACACTCCTCATGTCTTTAATGGTAATTACAATGTCTTTAAATTATACCAACGTTATTTCCCTGCTCGTCTCGCTCATTACCCTAACGGTTCTCTACTTCAAGCGCAGGGCGAGGTAGGTGTATGGTTAATTCAAGATGGTCTCAAAAGACCCTTCCTCAGTAAATCCGCTTTAGTATCACGCTATAGTCTTAATAAAATCATCAGCGTCGATCCAATTGAATTAGATGCTTATGACAAAGGTGCTCCCATTAGTCTACCTAACTATTCTCTTGTACGCAGCCCCGACACCAGCATTTATTTAATCGTAGATGATGAAAAAAGAAAATTTAATAGCCCTGAGTTAATTAAAAAGTTTGGTTTTAATCCTGAAGAAATAATCGAAGCCAGTGCTCAAGATTTAAGCTATTATCACACTGGACTACCTTTAACTGAAGAATCGATCTATCCAACCGGTGCTCTTTTACAAGATCCTCGTAACGGCGGTGTATTTTATGTAAAGAACGGAAAAAAAGCTCCTATTATAGATAAAGTGTTTCTTAGCACTATGTTTAAAGACAAAAAAATAATTAAAGCTAGTGCTGAAGAAATAGACCGCTACGAGAAGATAGCACCAATTATGTTTGGTGATGGTGAATTATTAAAATCAAGCAGTTCTAATGCAGTTTATTTGATTGCCGAATCTTATAAAAGACCATTTTTAAGTGGGGATGATTTTGAAAAATTAGGCTATAAATGGGAAAACATCATTACCGTCTCACCACAACTATTATATGAATACCCTCTAGGGCTGCCAGTTAATTACGAAGCTAATTAAAATAAGCAAAAAGATTTTAAAAACCCTCGTGATGACGAGGGTTTTTAGTTGCAATTAAAGCAATAATGTGTCAATATTATCAAAGACCTTGAGAAAATAAAGTTTTAATTAAAGATTAATATGCCTATTAGCAGTGCTGCCTTTTTACCCCCTTCACCTCTTTTAATCTCTGACATTGGCAAAGAAAATAGCCAAATCTTAGCAAAAACCTATCAAGCCTATCAAGAATTTGCTAACTATTTAAAAGAAGACGAAGCGGAATTAATTGTCATTATATCTAATTATAATCCAATTAATAGTAAGAAAATTTGCCTTAACATTAGCCCTGAATTAAAAATAAATTTAGAAGATTTTGGGCATGTTGCACATAATAAAACCTTTGATCCAGCACTAAACCTAGCCGCTGCTATTCATCGAGAAATTGGCTCTCATCGTCAAATTAGATTAATAAGTAATAGTGACTTAGATTATGGCAGTGCCGTCCCCCTCTATCTCTTGGGCGATAGTTTAAAAAAATTTAAAGTCCTGACTATATACACCAATACATCAATAACTACTCAGACTCATTATGAAATGGGGCAAAAAATTAGAGAAATTTTGCAGAATCTACCAGAAAAAATTGCACTAATTGCTGTTGGTACTTTATCGCATCGTTCAATAAAGGCAAATAATAACACTAAACATAATCGTTTTGATCATAGAATTATTGAATGCTTACAAGATAATGAAAGTGGTTTGGAAAAAATCTTAAAAATAGATCAAAAAACTATTAACGAAATACAAGATAACAGTCTTAATCAAATTGCGATGTTACGCGGTATTATTGCTAATAATTATCAAGCTCACACTCTAGCCTATCAAAATGAATTTGGTATTGGCTATCTTAGTATGTATTTTGACTTACAAGTCGCTCAAATTTAATTTATATGGACAATCTCGCTGATATTATCAAAGCTAAAGCTACTAAAAAAGCGCCTAGCTATCCTTGGCAAGATTTAGCCTTGCGCGTCATTAAAGATTTACAAATTCCTAATTTTAAAAGAAACTCTGTTTTTAAAATCTGTAAAGATTTACCAGCTCATTTAGTAGAAAGGGCTTTAAATGACACTAAAGAGCTCTGTCATAACAGTAGTGCCTGGAAGTATTTTTTCAAAATTAGCACCCAATATTTAAATACCCAAAAAACTGATGATAAAAAATAATAATATGGAAAATAATCAAATATTAGACATCGTCTATCACCCCGACCCTATTTTGCGCCAAACTGCGCAGGAAATTGATTTAGATAAAATTAAAAGCCCAACTATGCAGGCTTTTATTAAAAATCTAGAAGCCACTATGCTCAAAAAAGATGGCGCTGGTTTAGCCGCCCCACAAGTGGGTGTGAGCCAAAGAGTAATTGCAGTGGCTCAAAGAAATAAAAAAAATCTCATCATGATTAATCCCGTCATTACTCGCCGATCTTGGAAAAAAGTTAGCGAAGAAGAGGGTTGTCTCTCAGTAGTAGATGAGAATGGTAAAATTATTTATGGTCGAGTCTCTCGACATCGAGATATTACTTGTCAATATTTTGACACTCAAGGAAAAAAGAAAAAATTACAAGCTGAAGAATATCTAGCTAGAGTAATTCAACATGAAGTTGATCATTTAAATGGTGTGCTCTTTATTGATTATTTAGAAAAATAAATCTATCATTACTTCTCACGTCGACGATAAATTAGATAGAAAGCCAATAACATGGCAAAAATTATTATTATCCAAGATATTTCTTGATAATAACTATGCCACAATTCTTCATTAGCACCAAAAAAATAACCTAAGGCGGCTAATACAGCTGACCAAATTAAGGAGCCTAAAAAAGTATAAACAATAAAGCGAGATAAAGACATATGGACAAAACCAGCTGGTAAAGAAATCAGCTGTCTCACTACTGGCACCAAACGGCCAAAAAAAGTTGAAGCTCTATCATAACGATTAAAGAAGTATTCAGCCTTGGCAATTTGTTTATCACTGATTAAAAGAAAGCGTGCCCAAGGTTTTTTAGCTAAACGATAAATTAAAGGTCTGCCTAAATAATAAGCGAGAAAATAATTAAATACCGCACCTAAAATACTACCCGCAACACCAGCAAGAATAATTAAGCAAATATTTAATTGACCTTGAGCTGCTAAATAAGCTGCTGGTGGAATAACTAATTCTGACGGAAAAGGAATAAACGAACTTTCCAGAGTCATCAGTAATACTATTCCCCAATAACCGATTTGAGCAGCAAAATTCAATAAGACATCGACAAAAGAAATTAACATATGTGAATAATAAGATATATAAGATAAAGTATACTATAAAAGCTAAAAAAGACAATTCAACGTATGAACAAAAAATTGAAAATTATATTTATGGGTACGCCAGATTTTGCTGTGCCAACTTTAGAGAAATTAATTCAACACCCTAACATTGAAGTATTAGCTGTATTTGCTCAAGCTGATAAGGCGGCAGGACGTGGACAGAAACTACATATACCACCAACTAAACAATTAGCTCTAGAGCATAATATTCCTGTTTTTCAGCCAGAAAAAATAAAATCAGCAGCATCCATAATTGAAAACTTGCAACCTGATGTTATTGTAGTGATTGCCTATGGCAAAATTATCCCTCAAACAATACTAGATATTCCCCGCCATGGCTGCATTAACATCCATGCTTCCCTTTTGCCTAAATATCGAGGCGCCTCTTGTCTGCAAGCCACTATTTTAAATGGTGACACAGAGAGCGGTGTGACAGTCATGAAAATGGATGCTAGTATGGATACCGGCCCAATTATTAAACAGGCCAGTATTGTGGTAGCTAACAAAGAATTATTAGTTAATTTACATGATAAGTTGGCTCAATTAGGCGCTCAAACTCTAATAGAGGTGATTTTTGATTATTGTCTAGGAAATATTAAGACTATTGCTCAAGATGATTCTAAAGCCACCTATGTGCCTTTAATCAAAAAAGAAGATGGTCTGCTAAATCCAAACCTTAGTGCCCTTGAGCTAGAAAGAAGAATAAGAGCTTTTAATCCTTGGCCTGGCAGCTATTTGATTTTAAATAATGATGAAAAGTTAAAAATATTAGCAGCGGACGCAGTCGATATAGCCTATAATGAAGCTAATATTGGAGAATTTTTTGTAAATAATAAAAATCTACACCTAAAGTGTGGACAAAACTATTTGCATATATTAAAATTACAACGTGAAAATCGGAAAGCTCTCATGAGTTCCGAATTTTTAAAAGGCAATCAAGATATTCTCAACTTGAAAGCTATCTAACAAGGTCCCTTCGTCTAACGGCTAGGACGCCAGGTTCTCATCCTGGTAATAGGGGTTCGATTCCCCTAGGGACTACTAATAAAAATAGGCTAAAGGCCTATTTTTTATTGATTTTTGAGATATTATATTTTTTAGTAAAATGGCATTTCGGATATTTTGAGCACCCCAAAAACTTTCCATATTTACCAACTTTTTATATTAACTTATTTCCACAATATAACTTAATAACTTAATGAATGCACTATTCTTAAATAATCAACCTTCTGCTCTAAAACAGGCATAAATCTATTATTTTCATAAACAAACTTAGTCCTGACATAACCAAAGGGACAACAATAACCGCCTTCAAGATCTTTGTCGTTATACCAATCTAAATAAAAACCATTCCCTGTTTGAACTGGCGTGATATCTGCTATATTTACCCCATCGACTGAAAAGATAATTTGATTGTTTTTAATAATATCAACTGTATGTGGGCAATGATTTCCACCAACACCACAACCATAAACTATTGTTTCTGCATTACCATCGCTATCAACATCAAACCTTTTTACACTTATAGTAGAATAAGGCAAATAATATGGAGCTAGCTCTTTGTATTCATTATAATTTTCTTTAATCTGCTCCAAATAACCACAATCTTCATTCTTATTTTCTCCACAAGTATTATTTTCTTTGATTATTTCTTCCAAAGATTTTGTATTACCCAAATCCCTGATATCGATAGAATAAGTATTATTCGGCAGAGTAATAGAGGTTGTTGGATATGATTGATAAGTCATCTCATCTAAAGAAGCTCTTTCCTACCCGTCTTTACCGTCAGAGGATCCGTGCCTGATATTTTTCTCTGAGAAATAATTTATCGGCAATCTTATTTCTGATATACCTTCCGCTAAGTCATTACCATATTTTTCTTCGCCTATCTCTTTAATATCTTCTCCGGTGGTTGGGTTAGTAATATAATAATGATCATAGGAACCTTCTCTATCATTATAATATCTGTGATGATTGGTAATTATCATGTCCTTATATTTGCCTTCTTTAATTACCTCTAAATAATTGCTATCTGTGATAAAAAATATTTCGCCCGTTTTAATATTAACTGAAAAAACGGCTAATGACGTCGTCCATGCTCTTGAAAAAAAGTATAGATAATTACTATCAGTTGAAAAATCAACAATTGATAAATTACGAATTTCACTAAATGGAAAATTATCCTGATTTACATTAGTTATATTTAGATTTTTAATATCTCCACTCTTAACTAATATATGCTCACTTCCTAAATCCAAGTTGCGCAACCAAATCTCGTTATAATTAAAAGGATCAACAGGATCATATTCAACATTTTCAGCATCTTTTGTGTATGCTATATATTTACCATCTAATGAGTATATAGTGCTATCAGTTTCAATTTTTTGAAAATGATCATTAGAACATCCAGATAAAACAAGTATTGTAAATATAAGTAAAAATACTTTTTTCATAATTTTTATATTTTTTTTCTAAGTTCCTCCGAAAAACCATTGAGATTATCAAGAATATCTTTAATTTCTGTGTTTTTATTTAATATCAGCCAGTTTAATCTTGACAGGCGGAAACATATAAATTCTAAATCGTAATTTGGCGGTATACTATTTTTAAAATACAACACAACAATATTATCTCTCATAAATCCCCCGATTTAATTAGTTTTTGCTGATAAGCTAATGGTTTATATTCCATATACTTACGGCGTTAAGTGTGCCTATAGTCAAGTTAAGAGGGAGCTCGAGGCACACTTCTAGTCTTAACTCTCATTTACCTGCCGCCCCCATTTTCTTTTTTCGGCTCCCCCAAGGGGATGCCGCCAAAAAAAGAAAAAAACAGAGGGTCGGCCGGTCAACTATGTTTACCTCCAAAGGAAGAAGAGGTTTTTAGGCC
>JAVEZP010000014.1:0-10191 GCA_034002925.1 Patescibacteria group bacterium
CCAATGTATAAAAAGTTATATATGAATAGACATCTAGATAAAATAATTAGCCAACATTTCGAAAAATATAAGCAAGTATTAATATTGCTTGGTTCAAGGCAGGTTGGCAAAACCACTTTGGTGAAAAAAATATTCCCTCAAGCCGACTATTTTTTAGTTGATAATGAGCCAATTAGGAAAATTCTTGAGTCATATGACATTGAAGCCTATAAAACGATTATCAGTGAAAAATCTAAAGAAATAATTATTGATGAGATTCATTTATTAACTGATCCTGGCAGGGCTATAAAAATAATTTATGATCAATTAGAAGATATTAGAATAATCATTACTGGCTCATCTTCTTTTCATATTAAGAATAAGACGGGAGAGAGTTTGGCTGGCAGAAAAATAGATTATTATATTTATCCCTTGTCTTTTTCTGAATATCTTAATCAAAAAGGGATCGAAAAAGATTTAAATTTTAATACTTTAGAAAAGGTAATTAATCCTAATTCGAGTAAGCTGTCAGACGAAGTCTATCGCTTTGACTTAAAAAATATTTTAAATAATGTTCTTATTTACGGCCTTTATCCTCATTTAGTGAACAGTCCTATTGATGAAAGGTATCTTTTAAATTTTATAGACAGCTTGATATTCAAAGATATTTTGGAGCTTAATTTAATTGATAACAAAAAATTAGCTAAAGACTTATTAAAATTACTAGCTTTTCAAATTGGTAATTTAATTAATTATTCAGAGTTAGCTACTAGCCTAAAGGCTGATCAGCGAACAATTAAGCGTTATATTGAAATTTTTGAACAGAGTTTTATTATATTTCGTCTTTATTCTTATGCTAAAAATAAAAGAGATGAAATATCTAAGTCAGCCAAAATATTCTTTTATGACACGGGCGTTAGAAACGCTTTAATTAACGATTTTTCTGATTTGGAATCAAGAATGGACAAAGGGGCTTTATTCGAGAATTTTATCATCAGCGAATTGATAAAACAGAATAGCTATTTGGAGAAGAACTACAAGTTATACTATTGGCGAACTAAGCAGGGCTCAGAAATTGATTTAGTGTTAGAAAAAGGACAGGAGTTAATTGGTGTAGAAATAAAATATAAGCGCAGAGTTTTCAATCAGGCTTTTATTAACCGTTATCCTGAAGCTCAGCTTAAGATGCTTACAGTTGATAATTTCTATTAAATAAGGCTAATTTATTAAGATGAAGGGAGTGCTGTGTTTTTCAGAAAAATTTGACTAATTATAAAAAAGAAAGTATTATCATTAAACAGGGCAGAGTTACGCCACGGGCGTAATTTTTATTTTAAATGAATATATTTATATATAAAACTATTTAATGTTATGGAAATACGTAATATCGCTATTATTGCCCACGTTGATCACGGCAAAACCACCCTAACTGATGCTCTGATGCGTCAAACTGGTATGTCTGATATAGATGTGAGTATGGATAGTAATGATTTGGAAAAAGAAAGAGGTATTACCATCTATTCTAAAAATACCTCTGTTTTCTATCAAGACACTAAGATTAATATTGTTGATACCCCAGGTCATGCTGACTTCAGTTCTGAAGTAGAACGCATTTTGCGTTCCATTGATTGCGTATTACTCTTAGTTGACGCGCAAGAAGGGCCAATGCCTCAGACTAAGTTTGTGTTAAAGAAATCCTTAGAGTTAGGTTTAAAGCCGATTGTAGTGGTTAATAAGATTGATAAGCCGGCTGCTAGACCATTAGAGGTGCAGGAAATGGTCTATGAATTATTTTTAGATTTAGGTGCTAATGATGCACAATTAGATTTTCCTGTCGTCTTTGCCGCTTCAAAGCAGGGAATAGCTAAATTAAAATTAGAAGATGAATCAGATGATCTGTCTCCTTTACTGGATCTAATTTTAAAACATGTCCCCCTAGCTTCTTCTCAAGAAGAATCAGCTAAGAAACTTTTAGCCCAACCTTTTAATTTAGCCTATGATAATTTTTTAGGACGTTTAGCTATTTGTCGTATTTATGAAGGAAAAATTAAATCAGCTCAAAGTGTGGTAGTACGTAATGCCCAAGGGGAATTAAGGCAGCAAAAAATCACCAAACTCTTTACCTTTAAAGGCTTGGGCCGCGAAGAAGTGGCTGAAGCTCAAGCAGGGGACATCGTTATGATTGCCGGATTACCTGATATCTATATTGGTGAGACAATTGCAGAAAATGCGGAACAAACAGCCCTACCAGCGATTAAAATTGATGAGCCGACTATTGCTTTAAATTTCTTAGTTAATAATTCTCCTTTTGCAGGTAGAGAAGGAAAATTTGTCACCAATCGTCAGTTAAAAGAGCGTTTAGAGAAAGAGTTAGAAATTAACGTTGGGTTAAAGATAGATTTCTCAGAAACTAGCTATTATCGCGTCTTTGGTCGTGGTGAGCTGCATATTGCTATTTTAATCGAAAATTTACGTCGAGAAGGCTACGAATTACAAGTTTCTCAACCGCAAGTAATTATCAAAGAAGAAAATGGTGTTAAAGTGGAGCCCTATGAAGAAGTAACTATCGATGTTCCGGAAAACATGTCTGGCACAGTCATTGAAAAATTGTCTAAACGCAAAGGACAAATGACTGACTTTAAGACTCAAGATGGTCAATCAAGATTAATGTTTGCTGTCCCTACCCGAGGTCTATTAGGCTATCGTAATGAATTTGTGGTTGATACGAAAGGTGAGGGCATTCTATGTTCTCAGGTTTTAGGTTTTAAAGCCTATGCTGGAGAAATTGAAAAGAGTGAGCTTGGCTCTATGGTTTCAATGATTGCTGGCAAAGCTTTAGCTTTTGCTTTGTGGAATCTGCAAGATAGGGGAGTTTTATACATTGAACCTAACACTGAAGTCTATGAGGGCATGGTGATTGGCAATGTAGCCAAAGGTAATGAATTAGCGGTTAATCCAATTAAGGGCAAACAATTAACTAATGTGAGAGCTTCTGGTTCGGATGAAGCGATTCAATTAACTCCGCCTTTAGCTTTAAGCATTGAGATGGGGCTGAGTATTATGAATGCTGATGAATATTTAGAGGTAACGCCAAAGAGTATTCGTTTACGCAAACAGCACTTGAAAGAAGTAGATAGACAAAGGGCTAAGAGAGGGAAGAATGAATAGAGGGGATGATAGTATAGAATATAGTCTAGATTTAATATATTGAAGTATTAATTTAATATATTAAAGCTTAGACAAGAAAAAAAGACCTTGAGTCTTTTTTTCTAGTTTTAGGTTAATATTGATATTTCACGCCCTTGGATAATTAGACTAAAATGAACGCTAATATCGATTAGTCTTGACTTTTATATATTATCGTGTATAATAGTCGTATATGGAAAGAATACAAAAACAACAAATTATTAAAGACTTAGCCAAAAAAATGGTTTTTTTAGTAGGACCTCGACAGGTGGGTAAGACCTGGTTATCTAAAGAAATAGCTAAAGAATATCCTGATTCACTTTATCTTAGCTATGACCGCTTGGAAGATAGGGAGATAATTACAGGGGAAGAGTGGCCTGAAAAAACTGATCTACTTATATTAGATGAGTTGCATAAGATGAAGGGCTGGAAGAATTACCTAAAAGGAGTCTATGATACTAAAAATAATCATCTAAAGATACTCGTTACCGGCAGTGCTCGCTTAGATGTGTTTCGTCAAAGTGGAGATTCTTTAGCAGGTCGATTTTTTGTTCATCATCTTTTGCCTTTGTCTCTTTCAGAGATCAGGCAAGTTTCTGGGGAGCTTGATTTAGATAGATTGATTAACAGGAGTGGTTTTCCTGAGCCCTATTTAGCCACCAGCGATATTGAAGCTGAGCGTTGGCGCTTACAATATGTTGATAGTCTAATTAGAGAAGACGTGTTCAATTTTGATAACATTGATAATTATCGCAACATCAGAACCTTGTTTGAGTTGTTAAGGTATAAGGTGGCTAGTCCCATCTCCTATAATTCTTTAGCACGAGACATGGGTATTTCTCCTGTGACTGTGAAAAAATATATGAGTATTTTAGAATCTCTATATATTATTTTTGTAGTTAAGCCCTATTCTAAGAAAATTAGTCGCTCTATTTTAAAGCAACCTAAAATATATTTCTATGATAATGCTCTAGTGAAAGGTGATGATGGGGCAAAATTAGAGAATTTTGTCGCCCTATCTCTGCTAAAGTCAGTAGTGGCGGAAAATGATTATTTAGCTAAGGCTAAAAAATTAAACTATATCAGCACTAAGGATGGTAGGGAGGTGGACTTTGCCATTAGCGATGAAGAAGGGGGTATTGATAATTTAATTGAGGTTAAAAGAGCTGATGCTAATATCAGCGCCAATTTAATTTATTTCTCTAATAAATATAACTTAGCAGGCATACAGTTAGTTAAAGAGTTGAAGAGGGAAAGACAAGTTGATAATTTAAGAGTTGTTAGAGTGGGGGAGTATCTTAAGGGCTTGTATTTATAGAGATTATAAAAGGAAAAGACCCAATTTTTTAGAATTAATCTTAATAAATTGGGTCTTTTTCTTATCCTTAGTTTTTATATACGATATTTCCAGCTTGAATTAGGCCATTTTGATTATGTATATAGATATCATAGATTTTGTTCTCACATTTGGTTTTTAATTTTGAGTCAGTTATTGTAAGAGTTTCGTAACAAATATCTGATTCTTGGGTAATAAAGTTATCAAAAGCAAAGATACTCATTTTGTGACCTTGATATTTTGTAAAAATATCAGCATCGAGCTCAATCTCTTTATCATCTAGACTAATATTCACACTGGTGTTTCTTAGTTTTGTATAATGTAATGCAAAAACTTTTTCAAAATTATTCACTAAATATTCATTATTACTAATCATTATATTTTCATCATTAATTTTTGAACCCATATTGCTCCAATTATTTGTTCCAAATAAGACTAAATGATGATCAATAATTAAAGCATGATGATGAAAAAAGGAATTAAAGAAGTCATTGCCGACTAATTCGTTGGGGATTTCTTCATATAAATCTAAACTTTTCCAAGTATCAGTGATAATCTCTAGATTATCTAATTGATATTCTTGCTTGACTCGAAGAAGATAGGGGAAGATTGAATAACGATCAGCAAAGTTAGTATCATCAGCGATAATACTAATAGAAAGACCTTGTTTAGCTTGTTTAATAATCTCTCGAGCAATGTTTTGGTCACTGGCTTGCCAGGCCATTATTTTAATATCTTCTTTAGCTTGTGCGATTAATTTAGCAATCTTTGTATTGATATTATTTTCTTTAAAACCAGGACTAAAATAAATATCTAAAAAACTATCTTGATAATCAATGTGTTGGGCCCAAGGTTGATAATTATTTAAAGCTAATTTGTCAGGGCCACTATAACCTTGAGATAGTCTATTAAATTCTTCAGTATAAGTTTGAATAATATAAGGATCGCTCGTGATAAATAAATAACTAGGATCAAAAAGAATTTGATATTCAGTCAGATTCACTGAGCCGGTGATTAATTTTTGATTTTTAGTTCCTTTGTCAACAATAATAAATTTATGATGCATGTATTGAGAGAGATAATCGTCATCTTGAGAGCCAACATGAGTAATTGCAATGCTTTGAGGCAAGTCGTCAAATATCATTTGATGTTGCTTATATTTATTTTGAGAAAGAATGATATTAACATTTACCCCTCTTTCATGAGCACGATATAAATCACGTTTGAGCGCAAAGATATTAAATGAATACATAGCAATATCAATACTGTCTTGTGCTTCGTCGAGAGCCTCGGCAATAATTTTTTCAAAAGTTTGGTCTAGCTCATTATTATTAAAGAAAATTTGCGCTTGTAAAGTGTCAGCGGAGTTATTTTGTTGCGCTTGATAAGTAGGGGCTTTAAATACCTGTTTGGAGAAGATGAGAGAAATAGTTAATAATATAAATAGAAAGATAATAATAGCTATAGCTACCGTTTTCAACTGATCTTTTCTTTTTTTGTGCTTTTTATATTTTAACAGGACCTTGAGTTGTGATTTGATATCTTTGATCATAGTGTTTTTTGTTATTTTCATTGGAAATAAATTGAATAATAGTGCTGGCTGTTAATTTTTCTTCTAATAATTGAATTAAATTATTAATTTCTGTTTGATTTAAATCTAGCCACATATTATCTATAATAATTAAGCTTGATTGCTTAAAAAGACAGTGGGCAATTTGAGCGGCAAAGAGATGGAGGGGAGAATGCTTGATATAATTAATTTCTGTGTTTACAAAATTAGGCAGATCTAATAAGCAGTGTAAGGCGGCATTATTTTCAATAAGCTTAATGATTTGTTCTAGTTCTGTTTGTTTTACCTCAGTTTTAAATTTACCACTAATAATTTCTAATAAATTGTTGTTGAGAGGCAAATAAGTGCCGATGAGCATGGCTTTTTGATATTGTTTTTGCCAATGATGATAGCCTATTCTTTTTTTTCCTATTTTTATAATCCAAGCTTTTGGATTATATACCTGCTCTCCGGCTAACATTAGAGCTAAGGTGCTTTTGCCACTTTGGCTTGGGCCAATAATTAAATTATTACTAGCAGCAGGAAATTGTAACTGAATATTTTTCCAATAAGTTGAATGTTTAGTAATTTTAGTTTTTGGGCTGTGAAAAATAATATCTTGCTGACTAATATTTTTAAATTTATTACTGATAGGATAGCTAGTATCTGGCACTGCTAAGAAAATACCTAATTTAGCTGGGAAGAGGAAGAGACCAATTTTAACACTGAGATAGGCCAATCTACTTAAATATAGCAGCACGATACCTAAGCCAATTACTTGTTCTGGTTGAAAGCTAAGAAAAAAGCGAGGGAAATATAATTCTGCTAAATACACTAAAGCCGCTAACATAATTAAAATGGCAAAAATTATTTTAGTGCCAAACATGAGCCATAGTTCTCGACGTACTCGAAAGAATGTATCTAGTTCCACTAAATCATCTAATTTCTGGTTAGCTGCTTGGCGATTATGACGATATTTAAAAAAGCTAAGATTGTAAATAGAATTAGCGATATGTTTAATGATGTCTGAATATAGGGTAGTTTCTTGGGAAACATATTTCTTAGCAATAATATAGGACAACAAAATGATTAATAGATAGAACATTAAGCTAATTAAGCTGATAATTAGGAGCTGTGGACTAATTAAAGCGCTTAAAATTAAAACGCCAATAAAATAGAAAATGAATTTAATAATATTAATAACGCTATTACTAATTCCCATTTGTAGCAAAGGAAAGTGATAGGTGATTTTTGCTAAGAGCCCCGCTTTTTTATCAGCCGGTGTTGAAAGGTCGCTATTTGTAAGAAATTGAGCAAACCAATGATGACGAATATGATTAATTAAGTAGACAACAATTTCTTTCTCTTTTTTGATATTAAAAAAACTTACTATTAAATAGAGAATAATTAAGATGATTAATACTAGAGTGAGAATAATCGCTTCTTGTCGATTGAGCATTAATACAAAATTAGCAATTTTATACTTTGCTAATAAAGGCAAGGCTATTTCCAAAATAATCTGTGCTATAAGTAGCCACAGAAAAGATTTAACTAATGTTTTCTGTTTTTTTAGAAAATCTATTAAATATTTAATTTTGTTTTTTTCTAATTTTAACTCCGCTTGACGATTGTTTTGTTTGACCTGTTGATAAAGCCAATTTTTTAATGGTGTTTTTTCCGTTTTGAAGATTGACATAATATTGAGCAATGGAAGGCAATTGCCATTGGTTTATAATTTTGTTTAATGCTCTTTGTTTTTGAGGAGAATATTTATGAAAGAAATATTTAGTAATAATTTTTAGCAATTTCTGATTAATTGTTTTGAGTTGCTGTTGATTGTTGACGAGAATTTTTTGAGAAATAATCTGTAATAATCTTTTGTTAAAATTATCTAATTTTTCTGGACTGTATATTTTTTCTTTTAATGCTTTTGTCTTATGTCGCCAATTCTTAGGTGGATTATTTAAAAATTCCTTGCTCCATTTGTCAATCAGTTTTTCTTCGTATTTGCGAGGTAGACTAATGATGCCTTGGTTAAAATTATAACCCAGAAAATTGAAGCTTTCATGAGCTGGAATAATTCTTGATTTGATTGGATGACTTTTTAATTTTAATTGCGTAATTTGTTTTTGGGCGTCTTGAAATACTTGTTGTAGTTTTTCTTTATCTTTATCAAACATAATTAAATCATCACCAACGCGACGATAGAGAGCCACTCTTTTGCCGATGTTAAAGTCTAGTTCGTTTAAATAGAGATTACCAAAAAGAATTGATAGAGGTAGGCCGGCTGGTGTGCCAATGGTGTTACGATACAATTTTCTATCTTTATAAATCTTAATTTTAATAAAAGAAATAAGTAATTCTAGAGTCTGTTTATCTAAGTTTAATTTTTCTAGCTTTTCAATTAAAAGATCATGATCAATATCATAGAAATAATTACTGACATCTATTACGCCTACCTGATCTTCTTGATAATATCTTTGGTAGCGGCGAGCGACACTTCTAGCGGCATAGTAGCTAGGATGAGAGGATCGGTATGAGAAAAGAAAAGGGGAATATATTTTTTCAAATATAGGCTCTAAGACACGAAAAATGGCTTGTGCTTTTAAGCGATCTTTAAGGTTATAGATGTAGATATCTCGTAGCTTACCATTTTTTTTAGGGACATAAGCACAATTGACTGGGCTTAATTCTTGATTATCTTGTAATTCTTGTTGGCAGCTTGTAATTAATTCTTCCGCTTTAATATTTAAATCTTGTAATTTAACACCATCAAGCCCACGATACTTTTTCGCTTTTAATTTATTATATAAATTAGTATTCAGTTCTAAATAGGCTTGAATAATATTATCCTTAGCAATTATTTCTTGAAATAAACTCATACATATTGGCTCTTTTTCTTAATTATGTTAATATAATTATATCATATAAAATATAAAAATACTTTATTTTCTTTTTAGTATTTTTTTAATCTTTTGCAATTTATGAAAAAAAAGCAACTATTTATTATTTTAGGTGTTTTTGTATTTTTGGTGCTCGCTATTATTTTGACATTTTTTTGGCAGAATAATCGCTATCAACAAAATGTAGAGGAAATTGTGCCCATGGAAGACTATGAGCCAATTGACCCTGAATTATCCACCCCTCTTGAAGAGTTAAGTCCAGAAACTCTACAAGAGTCTTTAAATTTACTGGAATTATAGTTTTAAATCTATGAAAAATATCAAAAAATTAATTGTTTTAAGCTTGGTGGCTGTTTTCTTTTCTTGGGGATTGATGGCAGAAGCAGTGAGCTCAGATAATGCAGGGGTAAGCTCTGATAATGGTGGAATAGACCTATCTCCTGTCTATGGTGGTGGTTTGCAAACTAAAACTGAGATTGTGAATTTAATTCAAGAGAAAATACAGATTATTGAGAAAAAGATTAATAATTCTGAATTAATTACTCTAAGACGCATTCCCACGGCTTTACGTAATAGCGTTCTTAGTTTAAATGTGATAGCTAAAAATGCTTTAGTGAACATGGAGACTAAAGTAGCTAAAGAGACTGATATTGCCAAAATTAAGTCAATTGTACAGAAAGAAGAAGCATCTAGTAATGCTAATAAGATGTTAATCCTTTACAATCAAAGTGCTTTATTGCTGAAAAACTACAATCGCGTCTATGAAACTTTACAAAATAGCTATAAAGCAGTTAATGATGCGATTAATTATATTGATATTCATAACCCTAACTCTTCTAAATATTTAGGTAAAGATCCTTTTTCCAGTACAGTTTATAATAATCAAATTGCCCCTATTAGAGCAGAATTAGAAAAAGTGAAGAGAGATAAGTTAGATGTTTTTAAAGCCTCTTTAGATAGCAAAATGAATGAGTTAAATAAGCATAATTTTGCTAGCCTCACTGATGTTCAGGCAGACGCTGCTCGTAGAGATGTGCTAGATATCTTAGTTCTTGATTTACCAGTCTATAAGACAGATTATAATACTAATATTAAAAATGATATTGTCAGTAATGTAAGCACCTTATTGGTTGCTACTGGTGCAAAAATAGAAAATATAACTGATGCTGCTTGCCCAGAGATGATTGATGCTGATGGTAATGTTTATGAAACAGTTTTGATTGGAGATCAATGTTGGA
>JAVEZP010000015.1:0-4887 GCA_034002925.1 Patescibacteria group bacterium
ATCTGCGGAGAGTGGGGGATTCGAACCCCCGAAACCGGTTAAGGTTTACTCGCTTTCCAAGCGAGCGCACTAGACCACTATGCGAACTCTCCTTATTGCTATTTAAAATAGCATTAATTTAATTGTCTTTCAATCACTTGGCGTAAACCTTCAATTTCATCTCCATTAGAGTCAAAATCTGTTTCATAAGGTCGAGCACCAGTAATAAATTCAGAGCCCACAAACACGGTGGGCGTACCATAAACAGCAAATTTTTGTGCTAATTGTTTAACTTCCTCTATTCTTTCTTTTTTTTCTGGATTAGTCAAGCATAAATTAAAAGCTTCCATGTTTAAATCTAAGTTTTGCGCTAAGGATATCATGCCCTCTCGATTAAAAACAGTATTTATTTGTTGCTTAAATAATTCTTCTCTCATTTCTAAACCCCTTGATTGTTCATGAGCACATAATACGGCCATGGCTGTAATATCACCACTCTCTGAATCAATAGCATTATAAGGACGATAAATAATTTGCAGCTGCTCCGAAAAATCAGTCTGAGCTCTCTTTAAGGTCTGAGCAAACTGAGCACTAAAAGGATCACTATAATCTTCATAAACTAAAATTCCTAAAGATCCACTTCCCTCTCTTAAGTCGTTTTCATTAGCTATTAATTCAACTGGCATCTTTGCAAAAGCTTCACTACTTAGCTGATCTTTTTTATTTTTTACCTCAATATGATTATTAAGAAAAATAACAAGAAAGAAAATAATAATAGCACCAAGCGCTAAAGAAAAAATAATTTTAATAGTTTTTTTGCTTTCCATATAATATTTAGAGCTCAGTTTCAGCCTGACGCTCATGATAGTTATTAATTTTTTCTAAAATACTAGCGCCTTGTAGCACTAAAGTGTCGGCTTGAAAAGCACCAATTAATTGCCAACCAAAAGGCAAATTTTTACCCTCTTCTGTTACAAAACCACCAGGAATTGACATAGCTGGTAGCCCGGCCAAAGAAGCTCCAGCTAAATAAATGTCTTCCAAATACATAGCCAGAGGGTCATTGATTTGCGCCCCAATTTTAAAAGCCGGATGAGGAGAGGTGGGGGTGAGAATTAAATCAATCTGACTAAAAGCCTGAGCAAAATCTTCTTTAATCAACTCTCTTGCCATCTGTGCTTTTTTGTAATAAGCATCAGCATAACCAGCACTTAAGGCAAAGGTGCCCAACATAATTCTACGTTTAACTTCAGAGCCAAAACCACGGCCACGATGCTCTTTATAGAAAGATTGTAAATCCAGCGCTTCATTCGCCCGTCTTCCCCAAGCAATCCCATCAAAACGAGCTAAATTAGAACTAATTTCACTAGGGGTAATAACATAATAGGCAGGAACACTATATTTACTTGCCTTTAAATCAAGCTCGATAATCTCATGACCCAAAGCTTTAAGCTCCTTCACTGTTTCTAAAAAAGCCTCCTTAATTCTTAAATCTAGCGCCCCTTCTAAAAATTCTGGCACAATAGCAATCTTTAATTTCAACTCTTTATTATCTAACTTTAAACTAGATGCAAAAGGATTATCTTTTAAACTAGTGGCATCTTTTAGATCTGAACCAGCAATCACTGACATAACTAGAGCCGCATCTTCTACCGTTCTTGTTAAAGGACCAATGGTATCAGTTGATGAGGTCATTGATAATAGACCAAAACGAGAGACGCGTCCATAACTAGGCTTAAAACCACTTAAATTACAAAAACTAGCTGGTTGTCTAATTGAACCACCAGTATCCGTACCTAAAGCAAACAAAGCGAGACCAGCAGCAACAGCAGCAGCGCTACCCCCAGAAGAACCACCTGGCACACGTTCTAAATCCCAAGGATTATGAGTAATTTGATAAGCTGAAGTTTCAGTAGATGAGCCATGAGCAAATTCATCTAAATTAGTTTTACCCAATAGCACTGCTCCAGCCTCTTTTAACTTTTGAATAACAGTAGCGTCATAGGGAGCGATATAATTTTCTAAAATTAAAGAAGCGGCCGTCGTTTTTAGACCTTTAGTCATTAAAATATCTTTGGCCAAATAAGGGATACCTAACAAAGGTCCGCGCTCACCTGACTTTAAACGCTTGTCTGCCAATTTTGCAGCAGCTAAAGCCCCCACTTCATCTACTAAAAGGCAAGACTTAATAATAGGATCTTTTTCTTTAATGCGCCTTAGGAAAAATTGAGTCAATTCTAAAGAGCTAACACTTCCCTCATCTAAAGCTTTTCTGGCCTGACTAATTGTATAAATATTATTTATCATATTATAAAACCCTTCTTACCTTTACCAAGCCAACTTCTCTGTCTGCTTGACTAAGAGCCGCCTCGCTTTCATCTATCTCCCAAGGCTCCGCCTTATCTTCTCGAAAAACATTAGCTAAGCCTTGCTTAGTTGAAGTAGTCTTAGTTTCAGGTACACTTTGTAAACTTTCAATATAACCAGTAATACTAGATAATTGCTCGCCATAAGACGCCAACTCCGCTTGGCTTAAATCCAGCTTTGCTAATTCAGCTATATTTAAAATGTCTTCCTCTTTAAATTTCATAATAATAAAGATTGATTATTCTTGAGAGAGTAGTTTTAAAAATTCATCTTCAGAAATTATTTTTATCCCTAACTTCTCCGCTTCTTTTAATTTTGATCCTGGATTTTCACCCACAATCAGATAATCTAATTGCCGACTTACACTATCGCGCGTTTGTCCGCCTCTGGCTTTTATTCTATCTTTTGCCTCCTGCCTTGTCAAACGACTCAAGCTACCAGTGAGAACAAAACTTTTCCCTGCTAAACTATTATTTTTAAGAGTGGCAGGTAACATAAACACAAGTTGATGGCGATTAAATTTTTCCATCAATAAAAGCGTATCTTCATCTTGCCAAAAATTATAAAGACTCTGAGCGACAATGGGGCCAATATCATCTAAACTCTGCCACTGATCTAAGCTAATTAGGACAGCTGCTTGATGAAGTTGTAAAGGAGATATTTCAGTTTGGGTGAATGATCTTTTTAATTCTTGTGCAATGGTTTGAGCACTCTCAACGCCAATATGAAGAATACCTAAAGCAAAGAGAAAACGAGCTAATTCTAAATTTTTTCGTTGCGCAATCGCTTGAATCAAATTATCTGCTTTCTTTTCAGCAAATCTATCCAATAATAATAAATCTTCTTTGCGGAGAGCATAGATATCAGCTGCATCTTCTAATAAAGAAGCGGAAACTAGTTGTTCTACAATCTTTTCGCCTAACCCCTCTATATCAGCGGCTGGTTTAGAAGCAAAATGAATAAGACGACGCAGAGCCACTGCATAGCAATTCTTATTAACACAACGAAAAGCAACTTCATCTTTATCTTTCTCAATCGGCTGTTGACAGCGAGGACAATGCCGCGGAGCCTTAATTAATTTTTCTTCGCCCGTGCGTAATTCCTTTAAGACTGATACCACTTTTGGAATCACATCCCCTGCTCTTTCCATAATCACCGTGTCCCCTAAACGTAAATCCAAACGTTTAATTTCATCAAAGTTATGTAAAGTAGAACGAGCGACTGTCACGCCACCCAAGGCTACCGGCTCTAAGATAGCAGTTGGAGTTAAAGCGCCAGTACGACCAATTTGCCAAACTACATCTAAAACTTTAGTAGTTGCCTGTTCAGCAGAAAATTTATAAGCCATCATATAACGAGGCGCCTTCCCTACAATCCCTAACTGTTCCCACAATTTCAAATCATTAAATTTAACCACTAGACCATCAATAAAAAATGGCAGTTTTTCTTTATTTTTTTCCCAATTATTTTTTAAAGCAAATACTTCATCTAAAGTGACACATAAACGATTATGCTCTAACTTTTTAAAACCCAACAAAGCCGCTAAAGCATCTGCTTGTTGTCTGGTCGCTAATAATTCACTACGACGATAATCGGAAAAAATTAAATCATAGGGATAGAAAACTAATTTTCTCTCAGCCACAATTTGGGGATCTAACTGACGCAGAGAACCAGCGGCCGCATTTCTAGTATTAGCCAGTAGCGCCTTCCCTTCAGCTTGGTATTTAGTATTAATCATCTTAAAAACATCTTTAGTCATAATCGCTTCTCCTCTCACTTCTAAACTACCATGTAAAATTATTTCTTTAATCTTCTCAGCTTGTTGGATGCTAAAACCTAAAACTTCAATTTCTTGCTTAGTAGGCACACGCAAACTCAAAGGGATACTCTCAATGGTTTTTAAATTAGCAGTAACATCTTCCCCTGTCTTGCCGTCACCTCTAGTCGCTCCTAATTTTAAAACGCCATTTTCATAACGCAAACTAGCTGCTAAACCATCTAACTTCAACTCACAATAATATTCTGGTTGAACTGGCAAAGAGACGAGATAATTACGATTACGTTTTTCCCAATCACGCATGTCTGTTTCCGAAAAAGCATCATAGAGCGAAATCATTGCTTGGCGATGCATTACTTTTTCAAATCTAGACAAAGCCTTCCCCTCTACTCTCTGAGTGGGGGAGTCGGAACTAATATATTGCGGAAATTCATTCTCTAAACGATATAACTCCATTTTTAAACTATCAAGCGCTGCTGCTGAAATACTTTCCTTATCTAAAACATGATAATTATAGCGATGCTCGTTAATGATTTCTTTTAATTTTTCAATTCTTTTTTTCGCATCTTCTGCTGTCATAAAGTGATTAAACTAGCTTTTTACCATCTAATTATATCATTAAATTCAACCTTTGTCATGTTAAATAATTCATAATAAATTACTATATTCAGTCTTTACAAAACTTATTTTTAAAGATATACTTATAAATATAACAATTCATTTTTTGTATAATATGATAAAAAAACTGAATCGGCTTGAAGTGA
>JAVEZP010000016.1:0-4753 GCA_034002925.1 Patescibacteria group bacterium
CAAGGAGAAACAGAGATGAAAAAATACTTTTTTAGCGGCGCAAAAAAGACATCAAAATTCCTACTCTCCCTTGCCTTTAAATTCACATATTTTTCTAAATAAGGCGGCTCATCAACCCCATAAGCCTCAGTTGCCAGTTTTCCTAAGACAGCCTTTCTCTTAATGCCAAGAATTTTTTCAAAAGCATCATTAACATCTTCAATTTTATAATTAATGACTGCTCCATTTTTATCATAGACATAGCTATGCAAAGACACTCCCTCGGCCATACTGTTAAAAAGCGCGTCAAATTTTTTACAATCACTACTTTGACAATCCTTCATTTTCATATATTTATTGATTATAAATTAATTATAACATAAAAAATGCCAATTTAACAAAGAAAAAAGGAAGTTTGTTTTAACAAACCTCCCTTCAAGAAAGCACCTTAATTACTCCTAAGAACGTAGCCGCCATGATAATTTTGCAACAAATCTGCAGAAGAAAATTTCTCCTGATTAAACGTTGGGAAGCAGATAGCACCCGATTTGAAATAAAAAAATGATGGCGAAAAAGTTTTCTTAGTTCTGGCAACATAATAATCGCCGACTTTTACCATGCGATAATAATACTTTTCACCAGTTTCTTTAACTCGAGAATCAGAATACTCAGTTTTTTCAGGCAAAACAACTAGAACAATACCCTCGGTGGCGGTGAGGCCGCCAAACATTCTTTCATGAACAAAAAATACTCCCCGCGGATCAACTCCATAATCTTGAGAAAGACTCGTAGAATCAAAAGTAAAGGGCAGGCTTTTCCTGACAATAAACCGGGAAAGGTCTGATTTGGTGTAGTTTTGATAAAGTACAGCCCCTAAAGAAAGCAGCACGATAATAACTAAAAATTTAACATTTTTCATGATAGTTCTTTATTTATTAAATTTTAAAAGGACAAATTTTACTGCTTATATTATATCATATTTTAATACATTTGTCAAAACAACATTTGTCAAAAAAACCCAAATTAGCCAACTTGACATACACCCCTATGGGGTGTATAGTAAAAACGGCTCAAAGAGGAGCTGAAAATAATAATGTTCATTCAAAAATAAACAATAGATCATGAAACAACTAATTCTAAATCCAAACGAAATGGCTATACGTAAAGTCTACTGGCCATTACTTGTCCAAGGACAAATCAATACCTTCTTTAGGCCAGGTGTTCGCCTCTGCTCTGCTTATCGCGGCTACTGTGAAAGACAGGTCATTACTTTAAGACGCATCGAACAGCTTGGATCTGACCAATTAGGCATTGCTCCACAATTTTCTGAAGTAGAAAAAGTTTTTGCCTCAATTGAACACATCTACAGCAAAAAAATCGGCGAATTAAACAAGGAAGATTTTCAAGGCTCAAGCCCTGACGTGCAAAACGCCACAGCGCTTAAATTCCATCTCGGCTTGATTTATAATCTTAGTCTAGATGAATTAACGGATGATTCACATGTCACGATTATCCGTCTAAATTATTATAATCATGAACCCATGACGACTCCTAAAAAACAATTAGAAAATTTAACGCAAAATGGCTTATGGCAAACTGCAAAGCTTCCGCCCGCTAATGCCAATGGCTTCGATACAGAAAAAATGATGGTTACTTTAATCAACCATGATTACCCTGCCAGAACGCCACTGCTCTGGAATAGCGCATTTCACACCTTCAACATTGCAGCCCAAAGCCTAGTTTTAGTTCCGGGAAGCAATGAAGTGGACAAGGAAGATTTAAAATGGACCCTGGAGGTTTTTCGTGATGATAATCGCTTTATCGCGGGCGGACTAGGAGTTGGCTTTAAGGATGAATCCCTGGAATGGCTTGACGTCTTAGATGACAGCGCGGCTAACGTCGGAGCGGCTAACTTCGTCCGTAAAGATGAAAATGGGCGCCTAGTCGGTTATAATACCGATGGCACCGGCTTCGTTCAAGGGCTACAAGAAAACTTTCCTGCTCTTAAGCAATTAAGTGGAAAAAAAGCGCTCTTGCTCGGTTCTGGCGGAACGGCCAACGCGATTGCCTTTGCTTTAGTAAAAGCGGGCACCAAACTAATAATCGCTAACCGCACAGAAACAAAAGCGATTGCTCTCGCTGAAAAAATTAATGAGTTCTATCAGCTGCCCACAGACAAGCAAGCCCGCGGTTGCAGCGAGAAACAACTTGAATCCTGTCTGCAAGACATGGATTTAGTAGTTAATGCCAGCATCAAGGGAGCAACTGGAGAGTGGGAAGACTATTCTTCTTTAGCTGGTACCGATCTTGGTCTAGAATACAATCTGCAAACTAGCCAAGAGTTGCTTGCCAGGCTACCAGCTAGCTGTGTTATAGCGGATGTAATTTTAGGAAACAAAGATACACCGCTTATTACTCAAGCAAAACGACTCGGCCTACCAACAATGGATGGCCTGCCAATGGTTGTGAGTCAGGCTGCGCTGGCCTTCTCTTTGTCCTACGGACAAGAACTAGGTCTAGCCTTCAGTCAGGCTTACCAAGCAATGAAAAAGGCTATTAAATAAAAGCTTACAAAAAACCCGAATCAAATCGGGTTTTTTTCTTATTGAGAAAATAGATGACTAAAAAATTGTTAGAATAATAATTTTTAAAATAGAATAAACCGTTTAAGCTCATTCCGGTAAACCCGATACGGCTTAGGACCAACAAAGGCTCGGCCATCAATAAAGACGGTTGGCGTGCCATAAAGTCCGGTTTCCTGCAGCTCTCTAACTTGCTGGGCAACGATTTTAATTGTTTCCGGATTTTTAGCGCACTCACTAATTTTATTAGCATCAAAATTAAAGCTGCTCAAAATACGTTCCATATAGGCCTGATCATAAATAGCTACTTTATCAACCGTAAACAAGTAATCGTTGAAGGCCCAAAAACTATCTGCGAATATGTTTTTTCTTAGTTTCTTTAGCTCAATTACTATTGTTTTATACTTTATGAATTCATTCATATATTTATCTAAAAACATAATAAAATACTAACATCTGCTCAATTTTATTACAATTACACAAAATAATCGTAAAACGTCAGTTCGATATCCCATTTACCCACAGGTAAGTGGGTTTTTAGAACTTACCAAAAAGCCTCGCAAATACGAGGCTCTTGGGTCTATCCGACACTAAATTGTCTTGGCGGAGGGCAAGCGATTCGAACTAAGTGGGTCGCTCCGATACTTTATTTTGCTTCATATTAGCTAATAAAATTGAATTTAATTATCGAAAACTGGGTTATATTTTAACCTGCTCTTGCAATTTCATATATAATCTTATATAATCTCATATATAAACTATATAAGATTATGTATAATAAATTCGACAAGAGAATAAGCAGGCTGCCTCAAAATATCATGGAGTTAATTGATAAGATAGATTTGTTAAAGAGTAAATGGGTAAATGGCGCCAAACTAGATCAACAAACCCTGGGTAATTTAAAGAAATCTATTTTAATTACTTCAACTGGTGCCTCAACCCGAATTGAAGGGTCAGATCTGTCAGATGAAGATGTTGAACGATTAATGCGAGGACTATCCATGCAAAAGTTTAAAGACCGCGACAAGCAAGAAGCGCGCGGTTATTTTGATTTACTAACTAATGTTTTTGAATCATATAAATCAATCCCCTTCGCTGAGAGCACGATTAAATTTTTTCACCGTGAACTATTAAAATATTCCGAAAAAGATGAACTGCATCGTGGTGAATATAAAAAAGATGAAAATAAAGTAGCGATGGTGTCTCCCACTGGCGAGCCAATAGAAATATTGTTTGATACAACCGCTCCCTGGCTAACACCTAAAGAAATGCAGGAGTTAGTTGAATGGACTCAAAATGCCTTTTTAGAAAAATCGGCTCACCCATTAATTATTGTCGGAAATTTTTTAGTGGAGTTTTTACACATCCATCCGTTTACTGATGGCAACGGTAGATTATCAAGAATATTAAGTAATCTTTTAATGTTACAACATAGCTATGAATATATACCTTATGTTTCACAAGAAAAATTAATTGAAGATAATCAGCCAGAATACTATATTACTTTAAAAGCGAGCCAAAAAACTTTAAGAACAGACAAAGAAGACATCGGTGCTTGGCTGACTTTTTTCTTGAAAATTATTTTGGAACAATCAGAAAGAGCGATTAATATTATTTCTCACGAAGAAGTGTCTAAATTATTATCACCTCAACAAGATATAGCTTGGACATACATTGATAAGCAAAACAAGGTAGCAACGCCATTGGAAATTTCTCAAGCAACCGGCATTCCTAGGCCAACTATTAATCAGGTATTGAATAAACTATTGCAACTTAAATGGATTGAGAGAATTGGCGTTGGGCGAGCGACAAGGTATAAGAAAAGATAAAAAAATAGCGACTGCAAAGTCGCTATTTTTTTAAGTAATCGGGTCTATCCGATACTAAATTGTCTTGGCGGAGAGGGTGGGATTCGAACCCACGGTCGGCTCTCACCGACGACGGTTTTCAAGACCGTTCCATTAGACCACTCTGGCACCTCTCCTAATTTGTTGTATTTTATTCTTTTAGTTAAAAAGCGTCTTAAAAAGACGCTTTTTAAGAGCGGACCGGACGGGGCTCGAACCCGCGACCTCTGCCGTGACAGGGCAGCGCTCTAACCAGACTGAGCTACCGGTCCAGGGATTAAGAAGAAACCGCAAATTGCGGTACAGGAAAATAGTAGCAAAAAGTTTTTTGCTTGTAAAGAGTAG
>JAVEZP010000017.1:0-4059 GCA_034002925.1 Patescibacteria group bacterium
TGGTTGCAATATTATCAGAGTCTACTATTCCAAAAAGATACTGGGCTGATTTAAAAAGTAAATTAAAGAATGAAGGGAGCGAGGTGTACGATAAAATCGTACAACTGAAATTTAAATCCAGAGATGGCAAATATTATGCTACAGACTGTTTTTCTACAGAAAATTTATTACGTCTAATTCAATCTATACCTTCGCCAAAAGCTGAGCCATTTAAATTATGGTTGGCAAGAGTCGGCAGTGACCGTATTAATGAATCACAGGACCCAGAATTAGCTATAGATAGAGCAATGATATATTACCGAAATCTTGGTTATAGCGAGGAATGGATTAATGCTCGTCTACAGTCAATTCAATTTCGCAAAGAGTTAACTGATGAATGGAAGCGCTCTGGCGTGAAAGAGGGTATAGAGTTTGCCATTTTAACAAATGTTATGACCGAAGAATGGGCAGGTAAAACTATTAAGGAATATAAAAAGATTAAGGGTTTAAAGAAAGAAAACTTGCGTGATAACATGACTAGCTTAGAATTGGCACTTAATATTTTAGCTGAAACATCCACAACTGAATTGAGTAAAACAATAAATCCGCGAAGTTTAGATAGCAACAAAGACGTTGCTAGGCGTGGAGGAAAAATAGCTGGTGATGCTAGAAAAAATATTGAGTCACAAACTGGGAGGTCAGTTATAAGTTCCAATAATTCTAAAAGTTTAAGATTAAAGGATTAAAATGCTTTATTAGTTTCAAGTATTACAAATATTTATTCATTCATTCGGCTCATTTACTAAAAATTAAATTACATATTTACCTAATATTAATCAAAATTTATTAGAAAAGTTCGGATATCGTCTCTAACACCCCTCAGATTAAAAATAGCCCTAAACATGGGCTATTTTTAATATGGAGCTTATTGTATGTATTATAAATAGGCGTCTTTTCTGTGCTTAATTCTGAGTATAAGCAGAATGCTTATATTTCCTTTTTTATCAATATCAAAGATAGCTCTATAATCTCCAATTTTAAATCTATATGTACCAAGCCTGCTATCTTTTAGTTTCTTCGCATGAATTAATGGATTATCACCTGAAAGATAGTATCTTAATTTATGAGCAATTCTTTTTTGATCATCTTTTTCTATTGAAGACAAATCAGCTCTTCCTTTTTTTGTGATAAATAATTTATATTTCATAATCCTAACTCATTACAAACAGTCTCGAAATCAAAAACTTCGCCATTCTTTATATCATTTCTTGCTTCTTCAACATCTAGGGCTAATTTTTCTATAATAGTATCTTTCTTTGATAGAGGGATTACTTTAAAAATAGGTTGATTGCGGTTTAAAACAATATATTGTAAGTTTTTTGTTTGGGCTTTTTTGTATAGGTTAGTAACGTTTTGACGAAACTCCTTAATCCCTATAAGTTTTGTAGTCATATATTTATTATTGTATAATTAAGTGTACTTTAAGTGTACACTATTGATATTGACTTGTCAAATCTTGTTTGTTAAAAAAATTCCAATTAAGTCCCACTCTTTCCACGCTAAAAAAATAAACTAGTAATAGCTTATTTTTTTAATTCTTATAAACAAGACTTTAGAAATGAAGCCTTTTTTGTTTCACGAGTCTTCTTCCTGGTCACCTTTCATTGTTGTATAAAATTTGCTATCTCTATATTTATTTATTGTCCAAGCTGATATAATGCTCCAAAAATGAGCCAATCCATTATCACCTATTTTTCTTAGAATAACTTTTATTTTTTGGCCTTTTAAAATAGAAATAATACCCCAGTATTTCCTCTATTGACAAAATATTGTTTTTATTATATAATATACACATATTAAAATAGATCTTTAACAAAAAATGATTAGATTAATAACTAAAATCGTCCGAAATGGTGTTTTTAGTTATTAATCTAATCACTAATTTAAAAAGCAGAAAAATGAAAAAAATCAGTTTTAGTTTGTTGAACGGTTCCAAAAGAACTATCAAGAGGATCCAACCGCAATTGTTGGCATTGGAAAAAGAATTAGAAAAGATCGGCGCTATGGAAAATAAGATTGAAGCAATTGTGAGATTGTTTCAGGTTGTTTCTCCTTTGCATGACCAGGGTGGCTTTGCTGAAGAGCTGAGCAAGTTACAAGCATCGTCTAGGGAAAAAGAATTTACCGCTCTTCAAAATCTGCAATTACATATTCGTAATGCAGGTAGATCGCCTTATGGCATTAACCGGACTCAAACAGGAGAAGAGGTGAATGCGGGTAATGTTTGGTTGGGTGATGTCTTTGGCTTATTTACGCACCCAGCGGATTTTTGGCTCAATCGTATGGATGAGTTAAAAAAAGAACTCAGGCCGGATGTGTCTAAAAACCCAATAAAACCTGTCTCAAACTGGTACATCATCAATGATTATCAGTGTGGTAGTTTTGTCAGTAGCCATATAGATGGCATGTTGGCAAATATTGCCGTGTTAAAAGCTGCGTAACCTTGTATGTATATTTAGGAAGTCTTTCTTTGGACTTCCTTTTTTATTTGGCTTGACTAATATATTAGCACTTGCTAATATATTATTATGAAAAAAAATGGTTTAGAAAAAGCCTTTGCTAATGCTAATAGACTGAAACTAATGTCTTGTCTCTTGTCAGGGCAAAAGAATGTTAATGATATTATTAATAACTGTGGTTTGTCTCAATCCGCTACTTCTCAGCATTTAGCCTATCTCCGTGATTTAGAATTAGTTGCTTGTGAAAAGAGAGGGAGAGAGAAATTATATCGTTTAAAATCAGCTGAGGTGGGTTTGGTAGCAAAGAAGATAATTAATTTGATTAATAAAAATTAAGTATATTTATATGGAAAAACTCACTATTATTGGTGGTGGTGCCGCTGGTTTAGCGGCCGCTATCTATGCTGGTCGCGCTATGGTTAATCCTTTAGTAATTGAAGGAATGTCACCAGGGGGTCAGCTAACTACTACTTCTGAGGTGGAAAACTATCCTGGTTTTCCTAAAGCGATTTTAGGAGTAGAGCTCATGATGCAAATGCGTGAACAAGCAGCTCGATTTAATACTCGTTTTCAGTCGGGATCGGTAGAGAAAGTAGAGAAAAAGACAGAGGGTATTGAGATTACTTTAAGTAGTGGTGACAAAATTATGTCTCAGTCAGTATTAGTAGCGACTGGAGCCGAAGCTAAATGGTTAGGTTTGCCTTCAGAGACTAAGTTAAAGAATAAAGGTATTTCTGGTTGCGCTACCTGTGATGGTTTTTTCTTTAAGGATAAAGTGGTGGCAGTGATTGGTGGTGGTGACACTGCCATGGAAGAGGCTTTATTTTTAACCAAATATGCTTCTCAAGTAATTATTGTTCATCGTAAAGACAGTTTTAAGGCCTCCAAAATAATGGCTGACCGAGTGTTAGCGCATGAGAAGATTAAAGTGGAATGGAATAAAGAAACTTTAGAGTTTTTAGGAGAAGAAAAGTTAGAAGGAATTAAATTAAAAGATACAGTTAGTGGCGAAGAAAAAGAAATTGCGATTGGCGGTGCTTTTGTGGCGATTGGTCGTCGTCCTGGTAGTTCGTTTTTAGAGGGTAGTGGTGTGCTTTTAGATGAACAAGGCTATATCTATACCACTCTCCGAGCTTTTGTAGAACAAGAAGATAATGATTTTCAAAACAAATTTAATCGAGAATATAAATATCAAACTAATGTTCCAGGTATTTTTGCTGCTGGTGATTGTGCTGATCACGTCTATCGTCAAGCAGCGGTAGCAGCTGGAGCGGGAGTCGCAGCTGAGATTGAAATTGAGAGATTTTTAGCAGAAGGGCAGACAGAGAAATAGTGAAAAGAATTAGATAATTATAGAGAAAAAAGATGAGCCATGGCTTATCTTTTTTGTTTTCTTAGGAGCATTATTTTGCTATAATAGAGATATGATAAAAAAGATTAAACACTTAAGTAAAAGTGTCAAAGTTATTATTTTTCTCTTGGTCTTAATTAGTAGTGCCTACGCTGCTAGTTGGGTTTTAGGTTATGGTCAGAATAATAATAGTGATGGTTTAGTTTTAGA
>JAVEZP010000018.1:0-3500 GCA_034002925.1 Patescibacteria group bacterium
CTGCGGAGAGGCGGGGATTCGAACCCCGGATAGAAGCGTAAACTCCTATAACAGGTTAGCAACCTGCCGCTTTCAACCACTCAGCCACCTCTCCTAATATTATATTCAACCAAAAAAACAAAGCTTTTAGGCAGAACTAACTACCGCCTTGTTCCCTATTTTTGTCTTCTTAGTTTTGTGTTATAATAACTATATAAAATCTATCATCTATTGTCAACGATATGGAAAATAACAATCAAAAAAGCTCGTATATTCAATGGCAAGTGCCTGAATATCAAAAACACAAGCGCAATCGCAATTGGTATATATTAGCCTTTTTATTCATTATCTTTGCCTTATTCTTATCTTTCTTTACTATTCAAAACTGGCAAATAGTATTTTTAGGTTCAGAGTCAAATTTTCTCTTTGCTCTCATTATCCTTATGTCAACCGCTATTATGATTATTCATGATAGCCAAGAACCTCGTCTTATTACTATTAAAATTGGCCCAGAAGGCATTAATATTGGTCGACGTTTTTATGATTATGATGATCTTAAGCGTTTTTGCGTTCTCTATAAACCCAAACAGAGCATCAAAACTTTATATTTA
The DNA here is from genome assembly GCA_034002925.1 of Patescibacteria group bacterium. Taxonomy (GTDB): domain Bacteria; phylum Patescibacteriota; class Patescibacteriia; order Patescibacteriales; family UBA12465. Next base: position 591 of record JAVEZP010000018.1, read on the forward strand.
GAATTTAGCAACAAAATGCTACCTAGACTCTCTGTTCCACTACGCAGTCAGGATCCTTTAGCTATTCGTAATTATTTAGTCAAATATTTAGAAGAAGACTTGGATCGCGTCGCTCCTCCTCTATCTGAAAGCTTGACGAAATTATTAAAGCTATAGTATAATTCGCCTATCTTGCCCTTGTAGTTTAATGGATAAAACACAAGATTGCGGATCTTGTAATCTAGGTTCGATTCCTAGCGAGGGCACATTCAAATAATTATTGTAAGGCGCCTCGATGGTGCCTTTTTTCATAAATGCTCCTGAGCCTACCTTTGTCGATGCTTAATCGTGTCGGCAAACAAACTGAACAAGCCTTAAAAAAGTTAGGACTAGAAAAGGTCGAAGACTTGCTTTTCTATTTCCCTTTTCGTTATGAAGATTATAGCCAAAGAAAATTAATTAAAGATATTCAAGCTGGGGACAATATCAGTCTTAAAGGAGTAATTGAAATGATTCAAAACAAACGTAGCTTAAAGCAAAAGAAGCGCCTCACTGAAGCAATTATTAGCGATAATACTGGATTAATTAAAGCTATTTGGTTTAATCAATCTTTTATCACTCAAAATCTAAAAGTTGGTGATGAAATTTCTTTAGCCGGTAAGGTGGCCGAAAGCTACGGACAACTCAGTTTAATCTCTCCCCAATATGAAAAAATAAGTCACTTAGATAATATTAATACTCAAGGTTTAGTGCCTGTATATCATCTCAACTCTGGCCTGAGTCAAAAACAATTACGCTTCCTCATCGCTCAAGTCTTAGATGCAAGAGAACAGCTCACAGAATGGCTACCTGCTGCTATCATTAAAAATTTAAATTTAATGGAACTACAACAGGCAATTAAAGAGCTTCATTTTCCTAGTAGTTGGGATAATATTCAAAAGGCACGTCTTCGTTTAGGCTTCAGCGAACTATTTGTTCGTCAGCTGAGATCTCAACTAATTAAGTTTCAGTTAAAAAGCCGCACCGCTCATATCATTGAATTTCAAGAACTATTAACAAAAAGCTTTGTTAAATCCCTGCCCTTTCAATTAACTAAAGGACAAAAGCAAGCCGCTTGGGAAATAATTCAAGATATCGGCAAGAACAAGCCGATGTCAAGATTATTAGAAGGTGACGTCGGATCTGGTAAAACGGTAGTAGCGGCCATGGCTTTATTAAACGTAGCTGCCAATAAAAAACAAGCTACTTTAATGGCACCAACGGAGATTTTAGCATGGCAACACTATCAAAACATCATCAAGCTCTTAGAAAAATTTAATCTTAAAATTGGACTCTTAAGCGCTAACAAGATAGAAGCTAATTTTTCTTTAAATAAAAATAAACAAAAAGCGAAAGAAGAAATCTTAACCCAAGCAGAAATTATTATTGGTACTCATGCTTTAATTCAAAATTATCAAATCAAAGATTTAGCCCTTAGCATTGTTGATGAGCAACATCGCTTTGGCGTCAAACAAAGACAGAAACTTCAACAAAGCGGTGGTGAATTAACCCCCCACTTCTTATCCATGACTGCCACCCCAATTCCTCGCTCTCTAGCTTTATCTATCTACGGCGATTTAGACCTCTCTCTTATCAAAGAAATGCCAGCTGGTCGCAAAGCCGTGATTAGCAAAATTATTAGTGAGGAAAAAAGAGCCGAAGCCTATCAATTCCTACGACAAGAAATTCAAAAAGGTGGACAAGCTTTTGTTATTTGTCCCTTAATAGATGAATCTGATAAGTTAGGTGTTCGCTCTGCCACAGCTGAATTTAAACGCCTAAAAAATGAAGTTTTTCCAGATTTACACATTGGCTTAATTCACGGTCGTCTCAAAAGTCAAGAAAAAGAAAAAGCGATGCAAGAATTTGCTGAAGGCAAAACTCAAATTCTCATTGCTACCGCTGTGGTAGAGGTTGGTGTAGACGTGCCTAATGCCAATCTAATGCTTATTGAAGGGGCAGAACGTTTTGGCTTGTCACAATTACATCAATTTCGGGGACGCATTGGTCGTGGTCAAGCTCAAGCCTATTGCCTCTTACTCACTAGCCAAGACGAGAAAAGTGCTGACGCCGCTCAAAGACTACAAGCTTTAACTAAATATCACGACGGTCTCTCCATCGCCCAAATAGATTTAAAATTAAGAGGAGCGGGTGACTTATATGGCTTAGCCCAAAGCGGCTTTCCGGAGCTTAAAATTGCTTCCTTATTTGACTATGAACTTATTAAAAAAGCTAAAGAAGAAGCCGAAAAAATTATTAATCAGAGTCCTGATTTAAGATTATACCCTCTCCTTCAAGCTAAAATGATGACTGGGCAAGAGAATGAAGCTCATTTGGAGTAGTTTGGAGTAGTATTGACAAATTAGCAATAAAAAGATATAATTAATCATAGTTCACTAATGTTTCATTTAAAAAAATAAAAGACATGTGTATTTTTGTAGGTATTTACAGGACAACTGAAGTAAGCTTTTTAAAAGAAGATTTATTTCAGGAAAAAGGAGTGATCTTTATTAACCACCCGAGAAATTCGGATGATTTCAATGATAAAACACTACCAGCCAAAATCCCATTACACCAAGTAATGATGAAAGAAGAACAAAGACAAACAATTGAAGCAATATTTGCAAAAAGAAAGAAACTGAAAGAAAAGGCCAAGGGCCGCAAAAAACTCCGCGCTTAAAGCGCTCCCATATATAACCCCATTTTGAACAAAAATGGGGTCTTTTTTATATAAAAAAACTTCCTCACTCAGAGAGATAAGGAAGTAGGTTTGAAAAATTATTCGTCACAATCAGAATCTGTGACAATCTGTTTAAATTTTTCTTCTGTAAAAAATAAACTGATTGCAAGTAATAAGACTATGGCCGCAAAATAAGGGTTTTTCATGGACTC
>JAVEZP010000019.1:0-2716 GCA_034002925.1 Patescibacteria group bacterium
AGATTAAACACTTAAGTAAAAGTGTCAAAGTTATTATTTTTCTCTTGGTCTTAATTAGTAGTGCCTACGCTGCTAGTTGGGTTTTAGGTTATGGTCAGAATAATAATAGTGATGGTTTAGTTTTAGATTTAACTTTAAGTGAAGAAAATTATAATGCTGCTACTAAGACTTTTGGTGATCAAAGTGGCAATAACAATAATGGCGTGTCTTTTAATAATGCTACCTTTAGTGTTGACAAGGATGGCAAGAGTGCAGGGGCGATGAGTTTTAATGGGAGTAGTGATTATGTAAATTGTGGAAATAATATTACTGATTTAGCTTTGGGTGAGAATAGTTTTGCAATGGGTGCGTGGGCAAAAGTTAATCAACTATCTACTTCCTACAATTATCTTGTCAGTTTTGGTTATCCTTCTTCTGGACATCAGGCTGGCTTTGGTATTAGAAATACTGGTAACTTATTTTTGTCAGCTTACAGTTCGCCGATTGTCAATACATCCTATACCGTAGATGATATCTATAATTGGCATTATTATTTTGTGGTCTATGAGAGTAATAGTAATCAAGTGATGTTTTATGTAGATGGTGTTTTAAGGGAAATAGAAGTAATAAATTTAGATACCATTGTTGGTAGGTGTAGAGTGGGTAGTCATGTGGGAGATGCTTCTTTTTTTAATGGCGAGATAACTAATGTGCAAATATTTAATCGTTATTTTGAAACAGAAGAAGTAGAAAGTTTGTATAATAATTACAAACCTAAACTACAAGCATCGTCTTTAGACAAAGGTTTGGTCGGATATTGGCCCTTAGATGGAGAAAATTATAATGCTAATACCAATAGGGTAACCGACAAATCAGCTTATAGCAATCATGGAACTAATTATGGCGCTATTTTAACTGAGGATAGGTTTGGGAGAAGTGAGGGGGCTGTTTTATTTGATAGTTTAGATCGCATAACAATACCAAATAAAAATCAAATTTACTTTAACAATAATAGTAATTTTACAATGAGTATTTGGGCCAAGAAAACCACCAATCCTGTTGATGGTAATGTGATGGGATTGTTTGGGACAATTTCTGGCTCTAATAGATTTGGAATAGATTATTATTTTCCTGGAAATCAAGTTAGAGCTGGTATAAGAAATTCTATCAATGGGCAACAATCATTTGGCGCTAATCCTTTAAATGATTTTAGTAGTTGGAATCACCTGGTATTTGTTTATGAAAGTGAAAAAACAAATGGTATGAGATTGTATATTAATGGCAATCTTGCTAATGCCGTTTCAAATATAGGTTTTGCTGATTTTAGCTCATCTGCAGATTATTGGTTAGGATCTAATTTTGAATTAGGCGGTACAGCGAAATATTTTCTCGGGAGTTTAGCAGAAGCCCGTATCTATAACCGCGCTTTAAGTGATGAAGAAATAAAAAGTCTATATGAAAAAGATGCACCCAAAATATCCTCATCTTCTTTAAAGAAGGGTTTAGTGTTGGACATGCCCCTTACTTCTCAATATACTAAAGGAGGAGCGACTGGTTCAGAAATCTTAGTAGATATTAGTCCTTATGGTCATAATGGGCAGAATTACGGAGCAATTTTAAATGAAAATGATGTAACTTTTGGATCTGATTTGGAACCACTATTAATGGATTATAGAGTTTGGAAAGATGGACAATCTGGACCTGTTGGTAGTTTTAGCACTTATTCTGTTGGCAATAGTCGAATAATAGAGGAAGATCCTTGGGGTAGAAAAGTTGTGGTTTGGAAAAGTGTGCCTAACGCTGGTATATATCATAATGCACAAACAATTGATAATACAAAATTATATAGAATGTCTTGGTGGGAAAAAAGAGTGACCAATGCCGCTGCCACCTATGCTAAGTACTATGCTGGTTTGAATGGTTACGGCTCTGTTAATGGTGTGCGGAATCTTAATGGTACTTACAATACTAATCCTTATTTTTGGAATACAAATCACAGTAACCTTACCGAAGGTCAATGGTTTTTAGTGGTGGGACATGTTTTTCCTTATACACATACTGGAACTGATCGACATCCTGATTCAGGACGTTATACTGTTGATGGATTTATCGGCCACACTTCAGCTGACTATAAATGGGCGCCAGAAACAGTAACCGCTAGAAGCCGTACCCTAAGTGTTTATCAAGGTGATGATCCTGGAGTTGTGCATTATACGATATATCCCAGAATGGATGTGGTTGATGGTACTGAACCATCCATTCAAGAACTTTTAAATGGTCATGATAGTTATGGGAACGATATAGTAGTGACAGTACCAGAAGAGAAAGTGAGTGTTTCTTTTTGGTACAATGATGTTGAGAGTAATGGCTGGGTGCACGTAGTTAATTCATCAGGTACTTTTTATGTAAATGGCGAATTGGGTAATCCTGATAAGTATCCAGTTGTTATTAATGATGACCAAGTCTATATCGGTAGAACAACTATGTCCGATTATTTTATTGGCTCTCTTTCTCATTTGAAAATATATAATCGTGTATTATCAGCTACTGAAGTTAAATCCCTCTATGATCAAGGCAGAGGAGAAACAGCGATTATCTTGGGAGGGAACTAAGTATTGACAATTATAATATATGATGTATAATTAGATATATCTTTTATGACATCCAATGTATAAAAAGTTATATATGAATAGACATCTAGATAAAATAATTAGCCAACATTTCGAAAAATATAAGC